>JBLHTZ010000114.1:0-3204 GCA_047627915.1 Vicingaceae bacterium | reverse complement strand
AAGTTACTTGGGCTTTAGTGATGACATGGAAGACGATAAAGAGTTCATATTGAGAAATATGATAAATCTGAACTCCGAAACCATTCCCCCGACATTGAAAAATCAAATTATTGATTTTATGCATCGATGCGAAATGTTTACAGTAGAGCAAATCCAAAAAATCGAATTAATTTTAGCTTCTACCAAATAACCAAAAACACCATGAAAAATATTCTCTTAATACCAGTAACAGTTATTTTATTAAGTATTTCGTCCTGTTCATTTTTTGAAAGTTGCATAGAAGGTGAAGGGCCTATAGTAGAAAAAGTAGTAAATATTGACGACTTCGAAGGGATTGAATTAGATGAGAGTATTCTGGTATATCTAAAACAAGGTGACAGCCAAAAAGTAACCATCAGTGCACCTCAGAACATTATCGACTTATTATCAACCGATATAGACGGAAACAATTGGCAAATTGACTTTTTAAAATGCATAAAGACAGATGAAAAGGTTAAAATTTACATTGAGTCAAATAACATACGCGAAATTTCTATTGATGGCTCAGGTGAAATTTTTAGTGATGGTGAAATTGAGACAGATGAATTGTCAATTGAAATTTCAGGTTCAGGTTTAGTGGATTTAGATCTTCGAGTAAAAGAACTAAACACGGAAATATCAGGTTCAGGAGACGCTCAACTGAGGGGAGAAACAAAACTGCACGACATAGAAATTAATGGTAGTGGAGACGTAAAGGCATATGACCTTTTAAGTGATGAAAGTGAGATTGAAATTAACGGAAGTGGAGATGTTAAAGTGACTGTATCTTATGCTTTAGATGTTAAAATAAATGGCAGTGGAGACGTTTACTATAAAGGAAATGTAAAAGAAATTTCTTCTAAAATTAATGGAAGTGGTAAATTAAATCAAGAAGAATAGAGGCCTATTGATAAAGTAAATACTTCTTCCTCATCAATTGATATTCCTCTAATCCGTCCTTCCAAGATTCTCTTACTTCTGTGGCGGATTGTCCGGACTTTATGGCATTCTTCAAACTCGAATTACCAGCCAATAAATTAAAAAAGTTTGTAAAATATTCTGCTTTGTTTGGATACATGTTGTAGCATTCTATCAAATAAGTAAGATCCAATTTCCTCCAATTTCTTGAATCTACTTTTTCTTGGTTGCTCAAGTCTACTCCAAAGCACTCTTTACCATCTAATTTAGGTTGTTTAGCACCTACAGTTGGTTTTGGAGTAAATGAATATTGAAATTTAGTAAATGAAGGGTGTCCTAACTGCTGGAATGGAGCATCTGTGCCTCTACCTATGCTTACCGGTGTTCCTTCGAAAAAACACAAAGAAGGATACAAATAAATTGCGTTCATGTTTGGTAAGTTGGGAGAAGGCGGAACGCTAACTGGATATTCTTTTTGATGCGTATAATTCTTACATTCAATCACGGTCAAGTCACAAGAAACTCCATTTTTTAGCCAACTTTCTCCATTAATCATTTGAGCATATTCTCCAATCGTCATTCCATGCACAACTGGAACTGGATGCAATCCAACAAATGACTTATACTTTTCTTCTAGAATTGGACCATCAATATAATGCCCATTCGGGTTTGGACGATCTAACACAATTAATTTAATATTTTGCTCTGCAGCAGCTTCCATTACATAGTGCAAGGTAGAAATGTAAGTATAAAATCTCACTCCAACATCCTGAATATCAAAAACCAAAGCCTCTACACCTTTCAATTGTTCTACAGAAGGTTTTTTATTGTCACCGTAAAGAGAGATAATGGACAGTCCCGTTTTTGCATCAATTTCATTATTCACCTTTTCTCCAGCATCAGCGGTGCCCCTGAAACCGTGTTCTGGACTGAAAACTTTTACTACGTTAACCCCAAGGTTCAACAAGCTGTCTACAAGGTGCTTTTTACCTATCATTGACGTATGATTTCCTATGAAACCAACTTGTTTATCCGTAATTAACGACAAGTAATCCTCTAAACGTTCATTTCCAACAACAACGCTCGGTTCTTGAACTACAGGTTCTACATGAGCTAAAGTCTGTTTTGGCGGGGCTGAAGAACATGCAAAGGCAACTTGAAATACAATAAAAAATATGCTCCACTTTTTGGTCATCACTTGGCTATTCATTTTCCTATTTTTGTTTCTCATAATAAGCTCTTCCATTCATTGAATTTCGAACTATTCTTTGCAAAAAAAATCATTAAAGGAGAAAAAAACTCCTTTTCTAAACCAATAATACGAATTTCCATCGTAGCCATTGCTTTGGGCATAGCCATGATGACTCTTTCCTTATCTATTGTACAAGGTTTTCAAGCAGAAATTGAAAAAAAAGTCTCTGGTTTCGGGGCGCACATTCAAATCTCAACATACGATTCTAGAGGTTTACTAGAAAACAAAGCTATCTCTAAAAATCGAGAGTTTATACCAAAACTCCTGAACATTCCAGGAATTAATCACATTCAAACATTCGCGAATAAAGCTGCCATACTGCAATTCAAAGAAAACAATTATGGCGTTGTAATGAAAGGTGTTGGAGTGGACTACAAATGGACTTTTTTTGAGCAATACATTGTAGAAGGAAAAATTCCAAAATTAGACTCCAATAAAAAATCAATTGAAATATTAGTTTCTTCAACCATTGCCAATAAATTAAAACTAAAAGTTGGTGACGATGTACTTGCCTACTTTGTACAACAGCCTCCTAGAACAAGAAAGTTTACCATTTGTGGAATCTACAATACTGGCTTGGGCGAAATGGATGAGCAGATGATTCTTGGAGATATCCAACAAATCCAAAAAATAAACGGATGGGAAGATCATCAGATTGGTGGGTTTGAAATACTAGTTGACGATATTGAAGAAGTCGAGCGATTGGATGAAGAAGTGTATGAAGTTATTGATTACGATTTAAGTTCAATATCGATTAAAGATGCTCGTCCTGACATTTTCAACTGGCTTGAACTCCAAGACATAAATGTTGTTATAATTATAAGTTTACTTGTTTTAGTTTGCGGCATTGATATGATTTCTGCCTTGCTAATTTTAATACTAGAACGGACTAGTATGATTGGGATTCTTAAAGCAATTGGAGCTCGAAATAATAGCATACGTAAAATATTTCTTTACAATGCTACTTACCTTATTTTAATGGGAATGTTTTGGGGTAATTTAACAGGGATTGGAAT
>JBLHTZ010000113.1:0-3309 GCA_047627915.1 Vicingaceae bacterium | reverse complement strand
CTTGCACCCTCTAAATGAAATATTTATCTTTAGATAAATAAAAGATGCCCATGCTGGGCACACACAATACCTATAAACAATACGGGCTTCGAGCTTAATCGAAAGGTTTGTGTATTTTTATGATGTCCGCAAAATCTTTAGGATTTTGCTTTAGACAGGAAAAGAAAAAACAAAACAAAAAGATTTAGCGTCATGCACAGACGGAAACTCAACGTTTCCTTACCTCCGCACTACGCTTAGCTACCATTAAACCCAAATCGTGTTAGCCAATCAGGGATTTGTGTTTACGGAATTGAAATGCAGTTTCTAGCTTTGTCAAAAGAAATAATGTGGACGAAAATATAATTCATTCTAAATCAATTAACGATCTTCTATCAGGAATGGGATTGGAAAAACCAACGCATCCGTTAATTACAGTTATTGACACCGAAAAACTAGCCTATGGAGAAGAAACTGTTGGAATGAGGTTTTCCTCTGAATTATTTTGTATTGCTCTAAAAGATGCTAGCTGTGGTATCGATTATGGAAGAAACCACTACGATTTTGATGATGGCGTATTGATTTTTACTGCTCCAGATCAGATAATAACAGTAAAGAAACCACAAGAACTAAATCAAGTGAAAGGTTGGATGCTTTATTTTCATCCTGACCTGATTAGAAAGACAACTCTTGGTGAAAAAATTAACTTTTTTAACTTTTTTAATTATGAGGTAAATGAAGCACTTCACCTTTCTGATCAAGAACAAAATGTACTTACCCAAATTGTAGAACTCATAAAGCATGAAATAAAAGAACGAATTGACAATCACAGTCAACAAGTTTTGGTTTCGAATATTGAATTGTTACTCAATTATAGTGTTCGTTTCTATGAAAGGCAATTCAACACACGTTCTGCAAGCAATCTCGATACCGTTGCTAAGGTTGAAATTTTATTAAAAGACTATTATAAGGAAAATGCTTTAATAGATAAAGGGCAACCTACCATTCAGTATCTAGCTGATAAATGTAATCTCTCGCCCAGTTATTTAAGTGATTTACTCGCCAAAGAAACAGGACGTTCTGCTAAAGACCACATTAATGACTTTTTAGTCGAAAAAGCTAAAAATCTGTTACTAAGTTCGGCTGATTCAATTAGTGGCATTGCGTATACACTTGGATTCAATTACCCGCATTATTTTGGGCGTTTATTTAAACAGAAAACAGGTAAAACACCGCAAGAATACAGACAGTTAAATTAAGATTTTTGGAAACTTTACGTTTCCTTTCTTATTTCTACGATTTGTGTTTAACCTTCCTCTTTTCGTGTTAATTCTATCGTGTTATTCACCTGATATTTGTTTCATCAATAATTTAATATCAAAAATATGAAACATAAAATTTTAGTTACAGGCGCAAGTGGTGCTTTTGGTCGTTTGACTTGTCTTAAGTTAGTGGAAAATGGACACCAAGTTGTAGGGACCATGCGCTCGATTGAAGGCAAAAATGAAATCATAGCCAATGAATTGAAATCTAAAGGAGTTCAACTGGTGGAAATGGATGTAACCAATGAAGAAAGCGTTACTGCTGGAGTACAATCAGCCATAGAAATTATGGATGGCATTGATACTGTTTTTAACAATGCTGGAATAGGTGCAAACGGAATCCTTGAAACGTTTACAGCAGAAGATATTCAAAAAGTCTTTGATGTAAATGTATTTGGTGTACAACGATTATTAAGAGCCGTTTTGCCACATTTTAGACAACAAAATAAAGGCACAATTATTCATACTTCAAGCTGCATTGGTCGTGTAACAACACCTTTTTTAGCGGCTTATTCTGCTTCAAAATACGCTTTAGAAGCATTAGCAGAAGGATACCGTGCCGAACTTTCAGGATTTGGAATAGAGTCTTGTATTGTAGAACCTGGCGGAATGCCAACTGCATTTATGGGAGTTATGTTACGACCTAGTGATGATACAAGAAATGAGGGGTATGGAGAAATGGTATATGCACCAGACGCTTCTTTAAATGGCTATGTTGGTTATTTAGAATCAATTCCAAACCAAAGACCTCAAGCCATAGCAGATGCAGTAGCTGATTTGGTAGAAACTAATTTTGGTGAAAAGCCATTTAGAACCGTTGTTGATTTTTCGGGATTAAAAGAACCAATCGAAAATTATAACAATGTTCTTGAACAAACAACAAAAGGCCTTTATGCGGCTAATGGAATAGATAATTTATTAAACCTAAATAAGTAAGATGGGAAAGACAATATTAATTACAGGAGCAAGCAGTGGAATAGGAAAAGCTACAGCAATCCATTTTCAACAAAAAGGATGGAATGTTATTGCCACAATGAGATCGCCTGAAAAGGATACCGAACTAAAAGCATTAGAAAACATCCAATTAGAAAAATTAGATGTTTTGGATTTGGAATCCATCAACCACGCTATTCAAAATGGTATTCAAAAATTTGGTAAAATTGATGCTCTTGTTAACAATGCAGGCTATGGAGCTTATGGTCCATTAGAATCTTTTCCAAGAGAAAATATTGTTAAACAATTCAACACCAATGTTATTGGCTTGATGGATGTAACAAGAGCGATTATACCGCACTTTAGAGAATATAAAAATGGCGTTATTGTCAACATATCTTCTATTGGCGGGCAAATGACCTTTGCCTTAGGCTCGCTCTATCACGGAACTAAATTTGCAGTTGAAGGGATTTCTGAATCATTGCATTATGAAATGAAAGAAATTGGTGTAAAAGTCAAGCTTGTGGAACCGGGTATGATTGCCACAGATTTTGGAGGTCGTTCTTTTGATTTTCAGGCGGGTGAAATTGCAGAATACCAACCTATAATTGGCGCTTTAATGAAGCAATGGCAGAACCCAGAAAACACCTCATCTCCTGCGAGTTTAGTTGCAGATGTGATTTATTCAGCCGTAACGGATGACAGCGACCAGCTAAGATATAGGGCTGGTGATGACGCAAACTTCTTGCTTGATAATAGAAAAAACATGACGGATGATGAGTTCTTTTCTATGATAAAAAATCAAATGGGAATATAAAACGGTAGCTAGTCGAGTAGGTAAAGGGGCGTCTCACTGGAAAAGACGGACATAGTATACCGCCCCGCCGGAATAAAGTGAGCATAGCAATATGTATTGCATACTCTTTTATAACATAACCTTAAACTATTTTTTTTGTATATCCGTTATTAGCCATAACCTGTAATATTAGCTATGACCAGCCTATCAAATATTTTTTCTCCAAAATATCTTCGGTTAAGTTTGTACACAAATTCATTTAAGTACAGTTGAAGATAT
>JBLHTZ010000112.1:0-3586 GCA_047627915.1 Vicingaceae bacterium | reverse complement strand
GACAGGTAAACGAACTACAAAACAATCAGATTTTAGTAAATACATTAAACGGTTTTGGAGGATTGTCATTCTCGGAGTCTTTCTTGTAATCGCGCCTTTTTTCTTAGCTTCAGTTGGTGCATTAGGTGTCATGCCTACTTTTGAAGATTTAGAAAATCCTGAAAATAATTTAGCGACGGAAGTTATTTCTAGTGACGGAAAAACACTTGGAAAATATGCGTATGAAAACAGAACACCTGTAAAATATAAAGACATTCCGCAAAATCTAGTAGAAGCATTAGTTGCTACAGAAGACGAACGTTTTTATGAGCATTCAGGAATCGATTTCAAAGCAACTTCAAGAGCCATTTTAAAATTTGGAAAAAAAGGGGGAGGAAGTACAATTACACAACAACTTTCAAGACTTTTATTTATTGGTGACGGTTCAAAAAACAGTGTCGAAAGAATCTTTCAAAAAATAAAAGAGTACGTAATTGCTATTCGTTTGGAGCGGCAATATACAAAGCAGGAAATATTAGCGATGTACTTAAATAAATATGACTTCTTAAATCAAGCCGTTGGAATACGCTCTGCTTCTAGAATTTATTTTGGAAAAGAGCCAAAAGAATTAACTCAAGAAGAATCAGCAATGTTGGTTGGGATGTTAAAAAACTCATCACTTTACAATCCTATAAGAAGGCCTGAAAGAGTAAAAAATAGACGTAATGTTGTTTTAAAGCAGATGGAGAAAAATGAGTTTATTACCACTCAATTAAAAGACTCTCTTCAAAAAAGAGACTTAGGTCTGGACCTACATAGAGAAGGTCATAGTGATGGATATGCAACTTATTTCCGTGAATACTTGCGTAACTTCATGAAAAAATGGATTAAAGAACATCCAAAACCTGAAGGAGGAAAATATAACCTACATAGAGATGGATTAAAAATATTTGTTACGTTAGATTCTCGTATGCAACAATATGCAGAAGAAGCAATGAAAGAGCATATGTCTAATTTACAGCGTATTTTCTTTAAAGAACAAAAAAGAAATAAAACAGCCCCCTTTTATGATTTAGAGAAAGATTTCTTAAAAACCACGATGGATCAAGCAATGAAGCGCTCAAATCGTTGGAAAAGAGCAAAGAGGGCAGGGAGAACTGAAAAAGAAATACGTGCATCATTTAAAAAGAAAACCGAAATGAGTGTGTTTTCTTGGAAAGGGGATATTGATACTATTATGAGTCCTTTCGATTCAATAAAATATTATAAGCATTTCTTACGCGCAGGTTTAATGTCAATTGAACCTCAATCTGGACATGTAAAAGCATGGGTTGGAGGAATAGATTATAAGCACTTCCAGTTTGATGCAGTTAAACAACAGAAACGTCAAGTAGGCTCTACATTTAAACCTTTTGTATATGCAGCAGCAATTGATCAATTAAAACTGTCTCCTTGTGATAGTTTTCCAAACACCCCTTATACCATTGGTAAAGATGTATACGGGATGCCTGAAGATTGGACACCAAGAAATTCCTCAGAAAAATATGGCGGCTTTTTAAACTTAAAACAAGCGTTAGCGGCTTCTGTAAATGTAATTACAGCAAGATTAATTCATATGGCAAACCCTAAAACTGTTGTCCGTTTGGCTCAGTCGGCAGGAATAAAAAGTTGGATTCCCGAAGTTCCTGCAATTGCGCTAGGCTCGGTAGACTTAAGTTTGTTTGAAATGGTTGGTGCTTATTCAACATTTGCTAATAAAGGTTTACGAGTTGATCAAATGATGGTTACTCGAATAGAAGATAAGAATGGAACTATTTTAGAACAATTTACTCCTGAAACTGATGAGGTATTGAGTGAAGAAACGGCATATGTAATTTTAAATTTATTAGAAGGAGTAACACAATTTGGTTCTGGAGCTAGACTTCGTTCTAATTGGACAAATAATCCAGATAATGTTGTTACAGGATTTCCATATAATTTTAAAAATGCAATTGCCGGTAAAACAGGAACTACACAAAATCAATCTGATGGATGGTTTATGGGAATTGTACCAAATCTCGCAACTGGAGTTTGGGTTGGAGGTGAAGATAGAGCAACGCATTTCGAAGGAATTACTAAAGGCCAAGGAGCTGCAATGGCACTGCCAATTTGGGCATTGTATCATAAAAAATGTTATGCAGATAAGACTTTAAATGTAAGTCAAGAAGAATTTGAAATACCAAAGGATATTTCTATAGAACTCGATTGTTTAAAAAGCCTAGAGAACGAGGATAACCCTTTGGGTGATATTGATGACGATATAGAATTTTAATAAAAGATAGATGATCAATAAAGGTGTAAAAAACGTAGAAGAAGCGTTAGAGGGAGTAAAATCCGGTATGCAGTTCATGCTTGGAGGTTTTGGTTTAAGTGGAATTCCTGAGAACAGTATTACTCAATTAGTGAAATTGGGCGTAACTGATTTAACGTGTATTTCTAATAATGCTGGAGTTGATGATTTTGGGCTTGGATTATTATTACAAAAACGTCAAATTAAAAAGATGATTTCTTCATATGTTGGTGAAAATGATGAGTTTGAACGCCAAATGTTAAGTGGAGAATTGGAAGTTGATTTAATCCCTCAAGGGACTCTCGCAGAACGCTGTAGAGCAACAGGTGCTGGAATCCCAGCATTTTACACACCAGCAGGTTACGGAACTGAAGTAGCAGAAGGAAAAGAAACAAGAGAATTTAATGGGAAAATGTACGTGTTGGAACATGCTTTTAACCCTCAATTTGCGTTCGTGAAAGCATGGAAAGGTGATACCGCAGGAAATTTAATTTTTAAAGGAACTGCGCGTAATTTTAACCCATTGATGGCAATGGCGGGTAAAATTACTGTTGCTGAAGTTGAAGAACTAGTGGAGGTTGGTGAATTAGACCCTAATCAAATTCATACTCCCGGAATATTTGTGCAACGAATTTTTCAAGGAATAGGCTATGAAAAAAGAATTGAGCAAAGAACTGTAACTCCAAAATTATAAAAAATGGCACTATCGAAACAAGAAATAGCGCAAAGAATAGCACAAGAATTACAGGACAAAACCTATGTAAACTTAGGTATTGGAATTCCTACATTAGTTGCTAATTATATTCCTAAAGGGATTGATGTTGAATTTCAATCAGAAAATGGATTATTAGGGATGGGGCCTTTTCCTGTTGAGGGAACTGAGGATGCTGACTTAATTAATGCCGGTAAACAAACAGTAACTATTTTAGATGGAGGATCATTGTTTGACTCTGCTACAAGTTTTGCAATGATAAGAGGACAACACGTCCAGTTAACTGTTTTGGGAGCCATGGAAGTTGCTGAAAACGGAGATATTGCTAATTGGAAAATTCCTGGAAGAATGGTAAAAGGAATGGGTGGAGCCATGGATTTAGTAGCAAGTGCAGAAAATATTATTGTAGCAATGATGCACACAAATAAGCGAGGTGAATCAAAGTTGTTAAAAAAATGCTCTTTGCCTTTGACTGGAGTTGGTTGTGTGAAAAAAGTAGTAACGAACTTAGCTGTTCTTGAAATAAAAAACGGGGCTTTTCATTTGTTAGAACGTGCTCCTGGAGT
>JBLHTZ010000111.1:0-3602 GCA_047627915.1 Vicingaceae bacterium | reverse complement strand
AAAAAAAAGAAGAGTTAATTAAAAACTTTTTCATTTAAAATTGAAAGTAAATAAATTCATTTTTACCAAAATTCCCAAAGGTTATGATTAATAGTAATACTGACGTATAAAAAAACCACCTTAGGGGTTTATTTAATTTATGAATAGCTAAACCAAATTGTTCTTCTCTGTTTTTCCATTCTACGATAATAAATAGGCCTAACAGAAGTAGAGTGTAGGCCATCTTTATTTTTGGCGTTAAGATTTGAGGAACCGAAATACTTGATAATGTAAAAATTTCTTTAACGATAGAAAGTGCATGACTAATATTTTCGGCACGAAAGAAAATCCACGCAAAGACAACTAACCCAAAGGTCAAAACTATCTGACTAAACTCTCTTAAGGTAGGTAAGGTTTTGTCTTTCGCAACAATATCTAAATGATTTCTATTATTTTTTGACAATAGAAGGGGAAGGAAAAAAAGTGCATTTAAAGCTCCCCAAGTGACAAAGGTCCAATTGGCGCCATGCCAGAATCCACTGACTAAAAAAATGATAAAAATATTTCTTATTTTTTTGTAGGCACCTCCTCTGCTGCCACCTAGCGGGATGTATAAGTAGTCCCTAAACCAGGTAGATAGTGAAATGTGCCAACGTCTCCAAAATTCTGCAATATCTCTAGAGAAATAAGGGAATGCAAAGTTTCTCATTAAATCGAATCCGAACAATCTTGAAGTACCGATAGCAATATCTGAGTACCCAGAAAAGTCACCATAAATTTGAAATGCAAAAAATAGTGCGCCTAAGATTAAAGTGCTTCCTCCATAGTCAGTAGAGTTATCAAAAACTTGATTCGCAAAAATGGCACAATTATCTGCGATTACTATCTTTTTAAAAAGACCCCATAGAATCTGTCTCATTCCATCAACAGCTTTGTCGTACTCAAACTTTCTTTTCTTGTAAAACTGGGGCAATAACTGGGTTGCCCTTTCGATTGGACCTGCAACTAATTGTGGAAAAAAACTTACAAACGCTAAAAAAGAAATTATGTCACCTGTAGCTTGTAATTTCTTTTTGTACACATCAATTGTATAGCTTAAGGTTTGAAAGGAATAAAAACTGATGCCTACTGGTAAAATAATGTTTAATGATTGGGCGCTCATCTTAAATCCAAAGAGCGAAAAAGCAGCGATAAAGTTGTCTACAAAAAAGTTATAGTATTTGAAAACGCTAAGAAGGCCTAGATTGACTATAATACTGATCCATAAGAATAGCTTCCTTTTCCAAAGAGTATTTTCTTTTTTTAAAAGTAACCCGATGTTAAAGTCAACAATACTGCTAAAAAAGATCAAAAATAAAAACCTCCAGTCCCACCAGCCATAAAAAACGTAGCTGGCGAGAACGATTAAGGCATTTTGGATAGTTAAACTTTTATTTGCAATAAACCAATATAGAATAAATACTATTGGGAGGAATAAAGCAAAATCGAGTGAATTGAATAACATAGAATCTCTTATCTAGCTGCAGATGCTAACAAGTACAAATATGATAACTAATATGATAGTATAGCTAAAGTTCGCTGACTTTATTTGGTATTTAATTCCTGAATTGAGGAGTTTAGTTCTAACGATTAAAACGTCGCAATCAGTATTTAAATTTCTCTAAGAATATTCTCTATTCTTTTATAATCAACATTTTTAACAGTAGGGAGGTTAAGTCCTATTTTAGAGATTTTCAGTGCGTTTTTATTGGAAAAAGAATATTTGGAATAAATTGGCATTTCAGATAAGCAATAAAAGAAGGGTCTAACATCAATATTATTAGCAACTAGTTTTTCCATTACCTCTTTCCTCTTTTCCGTGGTGCAGCTCATTAGCCAGACTACTTTTCTATTTTGTCTGTAGGTTTTCTGCCACTTAAACAAGTTAAGGTGGTCTAAATGCTTGATGTAATCTCTTTCAATTTGATCGTTTCTATCTAAAATCCATTCAATTTTTTCCAATTGAGCGCATCCTATGGCTGCCTGAAGATTTGTCATTCGGTAATTGAAACCAATATCATCATGCCAATATCGTTTTTCTTTGCTCATTCCATGATCGCGTAACTTTCTCATTTTAGTGTCTAATTCATCAGAATTAGTTACACACATTCCACCTTCTCCGGTAGTAATAATTTTATTGGCAAAAAAGGAGAATGTGGAAATATCCCCAAAACTTCCAACTCTCTGACCTTTGAATTCGGCACCATGAGCTTCAGCGCAATCTTCTATCACTTTAAGGTTATGCTTTTGAGCAATATCCATTATTTTATCCATTTCACAGGCTTGCCCGTAAACATGAACCGGAATGATTGCTTTGGTTTTTGAGGTAATGGTTTTTTCGATTTCTTCAGGAGAAATGGTCCACGTTATTGGGTCAACATCTACGATAACAGGCGTCGCATTTGCATAAAGTACTGCATTTATTGTTGCAGCAAATGTTAAATCTGGTACAATTACCTCATCACCGGGACCAATTCCTAACGCAACTAAGGCTAGATGTATTGCGACGGTTCCATTGGAAGTAGCAACACCATGGTTTACCTTACAAAAGGTTGAGAACTCGTCTTCAAATCGATCGATGTATTTCCCTCTACTTGAAATCCAGGTCGATGAAAATGCATCCAATAAATATTCTAATTCCCTATTTTCAAGCGTTGGTTCTGCTACAGGAGTAAATTTTGTTTTGTGTTTGTATTCGAAAAAGTCGATCAATTCTCCCTTCTCATTTACTATTGGTACGATGTTAATCTTGATGTTCGTCTTCTTTAATAACGATTCAAAATTTTCTCCTTTCAACGCCGAAACAAAGGTGCCTAGATCTGACTGCTGTATTTGATCTTCAAGACTTTTGCCATTTAAAAGCAACCTTCTAAAATCTCCGTCAGTAACAATTCCAACAAGTTTGTTAGTGTCGTCCTCAATAAAAGCGGTGCCATATGGTACTTCATTTATTGCTTCTAAAAGAACTCTAAGGCTCGAGCCGACTTTACACGTTGATTTAATCATTTCTGTCATTTAATTTTTCTAGAATTCGGTGAGTGTTTTTTATATCATCCATACCTGAATATACTTCAATAGTTACAACCTTATCTGATTTCCAGTTTCTCGCTAAAACGTTAAATAATTCAGAATCCTCTTTTAAGCCTTGGTTTGAGTCGCTTTTCCCGTCGTTGTCGCTAATGTGAAAATAATCCGTCTGAGCATATAGTTTTTTGAACTCTTTTTCAAAGTTAAGAGAAAGACTGTTACAACTTACCTTCAAATGGGCTGCATCAAGTAAAATATTGAGACTTTTCGGCTTTTTAAATTCACCTAGATTTTCGCTAGATGTAAAAAAGAAGGGGTCAACACTATCGAATGATTGATAGTTAGCTTGAGATAGTACATTATTCTCTATATACAATTGAACTCTTTCGTTGTTGTACTCTACAATTGAACTTAAATTTTTCTCAAATTCTCCAATCGCACTTTTTACATCAAAAAGTTGAACCTTTTCAATTTTTTTTCCAATCTGATTTAATGGAATGTTTATTAGAAATCCTGCATGAAAGGCATACTTTTCGGCATTTAGCGCGATAGACCAG
>JBLHTZ010000110.1:0-3732 GCA_047627915.1 Vicingaceae bacterium | reverse complement strand
GATTCCAGTAGTATTTTGAAAATGTAAAAAAAGGGAATCAAACTTATTATAAAACTCAACAATTCCATCAATTACTGACAACCTTATTTTTTCTTTCCGACCTAGAGGCAAAGAAAACCCCTCTACGTCTAACTCCTTGTTTTCCTGATATGAAAACAACTTTGTGTCATTGAATTTCGACACAAATTCGCTTGTTACCTTCCCATTTATAAAAACAATCTGTTCCACCTTAATCGAAGTATATTACTTTAAAATTTATTTTGAAAATTACATTTCTTTTAATTGATTAATTCTATAAATACCATCAAAAACTTACCTTTGGAATAGATTAAATTCAATGGGAAAAACAATAGCATTTATACCTGCTCGAGGTGGCAGCAAATCAATTCCACTTAAAAATATTAAGTCGTTTTACGGACAACCTCTGCTGCTTTGGAATATAAAGGAACTACTTCATGTAAATGAAATAGACGAGATCGTAGTTGCTACTGATTCAGAGCAAATTGCAAAGATTGCAAAGATTGACAGCAAAGTTTCTATTTACTATCGCAATGAATTGAATGCAAAAGATGGTTCTTCCACAGAGTCAGTAATGTTAGAATACATAACTGCAAAGAACCTTTCACCTGATGATACGTTTATTCTGGTGCAAGCAACATCTCCTTTTACACAACAATCAGACTTTGAAGAAGGTCTTTCACTGTTTCATGGAGAAAATATCGACTCAGTTTTAGCTGTTGTTCCCTTCAAAAGATTGGTGTGGTCTGAAGAAAAAAAACCTCTAACATTCGAATTGGATAAAAGACAAAGAAGGCAGGATTTTGACACGTATTACTTAGAAAATGGAGCCTTCTATGTAAATTCTGTGGGAAACATTGCAGCAAATAAAAGTAGAATTTCAGGACGGTTTGGATTTCATATCATGCCAGAACATACAGCTTTAGAAATGGACGAACCGTTAGATTGGGAATTTGGAGAAATTCAAATGAAAAAACTAATCGACAACAACGAATTTACACCTAACCTATAATGGAATTTAATAAAACAATCTCTATTGGAAACAATACAATAGGCGCGAACAAGCGAGTTTTTATAATTGGAGAGGCAGGTGTAAACCATGGAGGAGATATTAATGTTGCTAAACAACTAGTCGACATTGCCGTAGAGGCAGGTGTTGATGCAGTAAAGTTTCAAGCATTTAGAACAAGTGATTTAATCATTGAAAATGTACAAAAAGCACCGTATCAATCCAAAACTACCGAACAAGAAGAGTCACAAACCGACATGTTACGGAAATTAGAATTAAAACAGGAGCAATACATTGAGCTAAAAGGTTATTGCGAATCAAAAAATATAATCTTCTTGATTACACCTTTTGATGAAGGTAGTTTAATTGAACTTGAGGAAATTGGAGTTGTAGCTTATAAAGTCGCATCAACAGATACAACTAATCTTCCATTTTTGCGCAAAATTGCAGCAACAGGTAAACCTATATTCTTATCGACCGGAATGACGTTTCTGGAAGAAATAAGAACAGCTCTAGAAGAAATTCAATCCTTCAACAAAGATGTTATTTTAATGCAATGCACGGCAAACTATCCGATAGAAGATACAGAAGCTAACTTAAATGTAATTCGAACGTTTCAAAATGAATTTAATGTTTTAACAGGCTATTCAGATCACTCTATGGGAATTGGTGCAGCACCCTATGCTTTGCCAATGGGGGTTTGCATGATTGAAAAGCACTTTACAGTAAACAAGGGCGAGAGTGGTCCGGATCACCGAGCCTCTTTAGACCCTGAAGAATTAAAAAGCCTAGTTCAAGAAGTTAGGAGAATCGAAAAATTTCTAGGGTCATCAATAAAAGAACCGACAGAATCAGAACTTAAGACTCGCAAATCATTACAAAAAAATTTAGTGGCAAAAGTAGAAATCAAAATGGGAGACATCTTCAGTGATGAAAATGTGGTTGCAAAAAGAACAGGAGGCGAAGGAATATCCCCAATAGAATATAAGAAGGTTTTCGGTTCAGAAGCGCCAAAAGCATTTAGTAGAAACGAAGTCATTACAATATGAGCTCAGTAGCAATTATTGGTGCAGGAGGGCACACAAGAACGTTAATACATCTTTTGGAATTGAACGGTATTCACATTTCTGCAGTTTTTGATGAAATTGTTAAATCGGAAAACGAAACGATTCTTAGTTACCCTGTTAAACCTCTAACGGAGGTAACAAATGAGTTAAAAGTGGTCATTAGCAAAGGGGATGTGCAAGACAAGTTATATTTTGCCAAGAAGTATAAAAACAATATACTTTTAACAAATCTGTTTCATCCTAAAGCTATAATTGAAACATCACTAATTGGTAACTCAAATCAAATAAGTGCAGGCACCTATTTAGCTCCAACTTGTGAGGTTGGCGATCAAAATGTAATCTATTCCGGTTCTGTTATTGAACATGAAAGCTGCATCGGTAATTTTAATACAATTACTGTAAATGTATCTATCTGCGGCAGGGTTAAGATTGGAGATAATTGCTACATAGGGGCAGGAGCCGTTATTTTACCAAACATTACAATTACAGACAATGTTACAATAGGAGCAGGGTCTGTTGTAACTAAAAATATACCCGAATCAGGCACTTACATTGGAACTCCAGCAAAAAAAGTAATATGATTTACATCTCAAGTTCATGTATTAAAACAAATAAAATAGAGAAAGCTGTTCGCACCTTGTGTGATGAAGGCTTTAAAAACATTGAACTTTCGGGCGGCACTGAATTTGATAATGGTGCCTTGAATACTTTAGTTTCATTACAAAAAGAATACGACGCTAATTTTTTACTGCACAACTACTTCCCCACTCCACAGCAATCTTTTGTTATAAATCTAGCTTCGTTAGATCCTAAAATTTGCGAACTAAGTAAAGCTGTAATTAAGAAAGCAATCGAATGGTCGGTAGAATTAGGTGCCAACAAATATGCTTTTCATGCCGGCTTTTTAATAAATATACCACTGAATGAAGTAGGGAAGGTAATTTCCAAGGCTACTTTATTTAATAAAGAAGAAGCATATGCCGAATTTGAAAAAAACTTAGCAGAAATAAGCGATTTCAATAACGATAGAGTTCAGCTTTATATAGAAAATAATGTTCTTTCAACTTTAAATTACAACTCTTTCAATAGTAACGATCCGTTCTTTTTTACATCAAGTCAAAATCTAGAAAAAATCACGTTCCCGAACGAAATGAAGATTTTACTTGATGTTGCACATCTAAAAGTAAGTTGTAATTCACTTTCGCTTAACTTTGATGAGGAACTTACTGCTCTTTACAAAAAGACTGATTATGTCCATTTTAGCGATAACGATGGGCGCAGTGATTCTAACAATGTTTTGAAAGAAGATTCTGATCTGCACAGAAGTCTTAAAGAAATTTGGAGTCCAAGTAAAGTATTAACCATCGAAGTATATTCTGGAATGGATGATATTAAACAAACATATAATACACTAGAACAATTAAATAAAGAAAATGAATCAATCGAAGTGTAGAGTTGGTGTAAAACTTAGAAGCTTATTAGAAGCTATAAATGAGGAACCTTTTGGAACGGCCTTTATTGAAAATGAACAAGATGTTTTAGTCGGTATTATTACAGATGGGGACTTCAGAAGAATGTTACTTAACGGCAAAGAGCTAGACGATACTATAGAAAAAGTAGACTTAAGCAGTTTTATTT
>JBLHTZ010000109.1:0-3769 GCA_047627915.1 Vicingaceae bacterium | reverse complement strand
CCTGGAGTTGTGGAAGTCAATACTTGGGGCGGTTATTTGAAACAGTATGAAGTCGCAATTGACCCTGAGAAACTAAGAGGTCTTGAAATTTCAATTTCTACGTTATTCTCAGCCTTAGAAAAAAACAATAGCATCGCTGGAGGAGGCTACATTGAGAAAACCAATCAAACCTACTACATTAGAAGTGAAGGCTTAGTTGAGTCGTTGCAAGACATTGAAAACATTGTTATTGAAACAAGAAATGGATTGCCAGTTTTTGTAAAAGATGTTGCAACTGTTGGCTTTGGTCACGCAACTCGATTTGGAGCCGTTACCGGAAATGGAGAAGGTGAAAAAGTGTTGGGGCAGGTAATGATGCTAAAAGATGCTGACTCAAAAGCTGTAATTGATGCGGTAAAGGAACGAGTAGCAGAAATCACTCCTACCCTACCTCCTGGTATTAGTATTAATGCCTTTCTTGAACGAAGCGAGCTTATCGAAAAAACAACGTCCACCATTGCTGAAAACCTAATACTCGGGTGTTTAATTGTCATTTTTGTGGTGGTTTTACTCTTGGGAAACCTGCGTTCAGGATTGGTTGTAGCCTCAGTTATTCCCATGTCGCTGCTTTTTGCACTCTCTTTAATGTACATTTTTGGAGTAGATGCCAACCTCATGAGCCTTGGTGCAATTGACTTTGGAATTATCATTGATGGAGCCGTTATTATTGTTGAGTTTATCGCCTTTAAAATAACCGCTGAAAGAAGTCACGTATTGTCACTTCCTAAAGCTGAACGACAATCATTTATTGATAAAGTAACCCTCAGAGGAGCGAGTAAAATGATGCACTCCGCTGTATTTGGGCAATTGATTATTATCATCGTATTTATTCCTATTCTCTCCTTGGTTGGTGTTGAAGGTAAAATGTTTCGACCAATGGCGTTGGTTTTTTCCTTTGCCTTGCTAGGAACCATGATTTTAGGCTTCACCTACGTGCCTGTTATGGCATCGTTGTTTATCAAACCAACTGATCCATCAAAAAGAAACATTTCTACGCGCCTAATTTCGTTTTTGCAACGGAAGTACGTTCCAACCATTACTTGGGCACTAAATAAAAAGAAACTGGTGCTGGCCACTGCTTTTTCTCTGTTACTTCTAGTAGGATTTTTGTTTTCTAGAATGGGTGGTGAATTTGTACCAACCTTAGATGAAGGCGATTTTGTAATTCAACCGGTTTTAAAAACAGGAACATCACTCAGCAACACCGTCATTGCAACAACCAGAATTGAAAAAATTCTAAAGAAATTTCCTGAAGTTAAGCAAGTGGTAAGTCGTATTGGTGCTGCAGAAGTTCCAACAGACCCCATGTCTATGGAAGAAAGTGATGTAATCATTAAGCTGATTCCAAAAGGAGAATGGGTATCGGCAGAAAGCAAAGATGAATTGGCGGATAAATTTAAAGAAGCACTGACAAACGAAATTGCTGGGGTAGATTTTGAATTTACTCAACCTATTGAAATGCGATTTAATGAATTGATTACCGGCGTACGAGCTGATTTAGCAATTAAAATTTTTGGTGAGGACTTAGATGTACTTTACAAAAAAGCGCTTGAAGTTGAAAAAGCAATTCAAAAGATTGAAGGTGCTGCAGATATTTCGGTTGAAAAAGTAGCAGGCTTACCTCAAATGTCTGTTAAATACGATCGTCAAAAAATTGCTAAATACGGGTTAAACGTGGAAGAGCTGAATAACATTATTACCATGGGCTTCGCCGGGAAGCCTGCGGGAACTGTATTTGAGGGTGAAAAACAGTTTGACTTAGTGGTGCGCTTCGATAAAGAACATCACAAAGATCTTGAAGACATAGAAACGACTACGGTTCAATTACCCAATGGAAATCAGTTACCAATTACCGAGTTTGCTACTGTAAGTTATACCAAAGGCCCTGCAAAAATTTCTAGAGATAATACCAAAAGAAGAATTGTGGTTGGTGTTAATGTTCGTAATCGTGATTTAGAGTCTGTAGTTATCGATGCTCAAGCAGCTATTAAACGAGACGTGAAACTACCAACCGGATATACAGTAGAATATGGAGGACAATTTGAAAACTTACGGGCAGCTAAAAGGCGTTTGAGTGTTGCAGTGCCAATTGCTTTAATTCTGATTTTCGTTTTACTTTACTTCGCATTTAGCTCGGTAAAAGAAGCGCTCATTATTTACAGCACTATCCCTATGTCTGCCGTTGGCGGAGTGATCCTTTTATATGTAAGAGACTTGCCTTTCAGTATTTCTGCAGGTGTTGGTTTTATTGCGCTGTTTGGAATTGCCGTGTTGAACGGTATTGTTCTAATAGAAGAATTTAAGGAACTGAAAGAAAAAGGAATTGAAAACATTAACGAGAGAATTATTATGGGTACCAAAAATAGATTAAGACCTGTATTACTAACCGCATCTGCAGCTGCTCTTGGATTTTTACCAATGGCTATTTCTACCTCTGCTGGTGCCGAAGTTCAACGCCCACTGGCAACAGTTGTGGTAGGTGGTCTAATTTCAGCAACCTTGCTAACGCTAATTGTTTTACCTGTTCTGTATGCTCTTTTTGATCAAAAAATTAAGCTTTCAAAATTGAAAATTTCAACAGCTAAAACAACCTTGTTGCTTCTGCTTTTGATACCTGCAATAGGATTTAGTCAAGTACAAAAAATTTCACTAGAAGAAGCTATCACCATTGCCGTTTCAAACAACCAAGGATTAAAAGCTTCTGCACTGCGCATGGAGCAAAGCAAGCAATTAATTGGAACTTCAATTGACATCAACAAAACTGAGCTGTATTACAACAAAGACAACAATAACATTGCTCCTAACGACCTCCCATTAGATGTTTGGGGAATTAGTCAGTCCATTCAATTTCCAACCATATATGGTGCTCAAAGAAAGGTAATGAAAACCAAATCTCAATTGACTAAAGACCAATACAACATTGACGAGCAGGTTTTAAGAAAAGAAGTTTCAAAAGTGTACTATGAAATTTTGTATTGGGAAAGCATGAAAAAGAACTACCACTATTTAGATAGCTTATATGCTAATTTTATTGTGGCTGCTGATAAAAAGTACAAACAAGGCGAAACGAATTATTTGGAAAAGTTAACTGCTGAAACAAAAGGAAAGGAAGTTAACATTCAATTGAATCAGATTAATGAAAGTGTGCAGAAAGCATACATTAAACTGAACCAATGGTTGCAAACAGATACAGACTATAGAGTTGAAAACATAGCTATGGAGCGGATCACCTTGCAACAGTTAGATACTGCTAACAACCCGGTAATGAGCTATTACTCCAATGCTCAAAAACTTTCAAACCAACAGTTAAAGTTAGAAAGACAAAAATTGTTACCCGACCTGAATGCTTCTGTTTTTAACGGAACCAATAATGGGAATGGCGAAAATTCTTTCTCTGGTTTTCAAGTAGGTGTTGCCATTCCTCTTTGGTTTGGGACACAAAAATCAAAAATTCAAGCGGCTAAAACAGGTGCATCCATCATGCAGTCTGAAAGTAACAACTATAAGGTTCAACTTTCTTCGAGGTACAACGGACTTCAATCAGACATTCGAAAATACGAGACAGGAATAAAATACTATGAATCTAGCGGAAAAAGACTTGCGAGTGAAACGCGGCTACATGCTAAAAAGGCATTTAGAAACGGAGAAATCAACTTTTTACAATACACACAATTGTTAGACAATGCGAAAAGCATTGAGTCTGACTATTTATCCAATTTATTACAATACA
>JBLHTZ010000108.1:0-3868 GCA_047627915.1 Vicingaceae bacterium | reverse complement strand
TTGCTTAGCTTCCACGCACGACCCCAGCGCTTACGGGATCGTTCCACGCCGGTTGCACCCTTTGGAACACTCAAATTCATGAGCTATATTCACCATTCAAGGCACACACACTGTATATAGCAAATAGAGCGTTAGGTTGTTTACGAAAGTTCAGTGCTATTTACCAACACCACCAAATTTTTAATTTGGCTTTTAAAATGAATAAGTTAAAAACAAAATATAAAAATGTGGCTCAGTGTAAATTCGAAAGTTTATCGCTTTCTACTGCCCTACTTGCTATATACTAAACGTTACATGCCATATGGCCGAACTTCATGAAATGCAGTACAACCACAACATAGTAGCTGAACTTCTGACTCCAGATGGTGCGCTAAGGGATATTTTCGTGCCAAACACTTCATTTGAAGATTGGAACAACGTTCTTGAGAGTCTGCGGAACTCCGATTATGGATTAGAATTTCTAGTTGATTCTGAACCAGCTCAACTTCCAAAAAGAGTAGAAGAAATTTTTGCTATTGATAACTTAAAAACATTAAAAGTCAAACTGGACAACATTCACTTTAACTCCTATTTTTTTGTTGATGATGAGATTGATTTCGATATTGACCCTCGGGACTTTGTTGCTTTCGAACAGAGTGAGGACTTGGTCAACTTCATGAGATTCCTAAGCAACTCAACTAATAAACCTAGCATCTTAACGCCAGAACTTAGCCAAGAATACATCCTAATGAAGGTACAGCCGAACAATCTCGATATTGAAGTGAAAAACGGCATGTAACATTATGTATGAAGGCATGTGCTTGAGTGCTTCTAGCAAGTTTCAGTGCAATCATCACCGTGAATCTCCCGCTGAGGAAAGTCTTGTGGTTTCTACTGATGTCAGTTCGCAGGAGATTTCATCTTTCTCTGCGCAGTGCTTTCTAATACTTTGGATGCACCGGCAGATTTCACTATTTTGCTACTTCGATCCAAGAGTAGGCACACGCCTCATACATGGACGTTAGCTGTTATTGAAAAAAGAAGAACATTTATGAATTTCAATTTTCTTAGTAAAAATAAAAAAAAGACGATTACACCTTCAACTAAGGTTTATCGAAAACAAATAATTGAAGGCTTCTCTATACCCGCTATAATTCAAAATGGTAGTTATTTCTTTGTAGATATTGATGTTTATGAAAATGGTAGAGTTGAATGCTGGAATTTTGAAGATTTTGAACATTTTAAAAAAGACGTTCAGAAAGGTTGGGTTTCTCTTAACATTCCAGATAAAAAAGAAATTTCAATACACGGATTAGGTAATTGGACAATTCAAAATGGAAATTGGATTTTTAATAAAGATAGTTTTATTGAATATGTACAAAGCTTGATAAAAAATCTTAATCCTAAATTAGAAAACATTTATAAACATAGTGAGAAAACGATCAATGGTGTTCGAATTGGTGAAAGTGGAAATGGAACTATTTATAAGGATTCGAAAAAAGACGAGAATGATATTTTTCCAGAAAAAATTAATGGAAATAGTATAAACTTATTTTATAGGATAAGTAAAGAATATGCTTTAATTAAGGTAAACGCATTTGCCGATCATACAATACAACTTTCTCGATTAGAGTCACCTATCGACCTAACTCTTGAAGAATTTGAAAAGTATATAGAACAAAAAGATATTTTAACAGAGATTCCTCTAAACTCTAATGTCTCTATTTATGGACTTGGTGATTTTAAAGTAACTAATAATCTTTACGTCACAAGTGTTGAAGATAAATTACTTGAAATAAAAGATATACTTGGTAAACTAAATGGGCAACCTTCAACTATTGAAATTTGCAGAAAAAACCATAAAACCTATATTAATAATCCAATTATTGAAAATAAGAATAAGCTAAAAGCTAGTTATGAAAATATACCTATTCACCAAAGAATGTATGTTGGAGATATGGATACAGAAGATATTGAAGTACGGATGATTATTTATGGCGAAAAGGAAATAGAAAATTGGTCACATTATCAAATTGCTAAATCAAGGGGAGAAAAATTACCGACAATAAACATTCCCAAACCAAAAGATAAAAACAACAGCTAATCGAGTAGACGGCTCGGCTAGCTTTCACTAACCGAGTGCGCCTCACTAGGCGTGCCCCCAATGTCGTTTAGTTAAGCAATCTTAGTATTAATTTTTACTACTCAACACAATATTCACAGTAAAAAATGGCTAAATCAAGTGCGTGTCACAACAATTTTAAGCAGTATTGAATACTCTAGCACTTTGGACAAAATGCAGGATATAGATATCCCATATCAATCAAAATGATCGATTTTGTTGTGCTTAGATATGGTTTTGTCGATTTCTTTAGAAAGAGTTCTTATATGGCATTGGATATATTCGTTTACTTTTTCTAAAGTTTCTTCCATAATGTCTATCGGTACGGACTGGTTCCAAATTTGCGACAAATAGAACTGTCAGTTCATCCAAATAACTTTCTGCTATTTCCTTTTCCCTACAAAACAGTAAAACGATGCTGTTTTTCATCCGGTTAAGTGCCTGCGTGAAGTTTGGTTTGTATTCCCTTTTTCGTTTTTTACATACCTGTTTCACTATCTGATCTGTGGCAGAGACTAAAATAGAGGTAAGATTGCAAGAAAATATTTTTGCATGGAAATCCTGAACGATGGACAGGCAGCTTTTCCCACTGAAATTTTCGATTTCCAACCTTGACTTCATTGTCTTATAAGATTCTTCTACTTGCCATCTAAGCTGGTACAAGTCGGAAAAAACCTCGTAAGGATATTGATCAGTATCTACCAAGCTGGTAACAAGAACTTCTTTTTCCCCAGTACTGAGTTCTATACAGATGAAACGAAGTGTGATAGGAGCTGTTGACAGTCCTAATTCCTTACACTTTTTGGCACTGGCCTTACTGGGATATATTTTTGTTATTATTTCTTTGTTCCCACTATTTGACAACTGTTTTGCCACTTTCCAACTTCCAGTTTTTAGCCTAGCACAAAAATGTGTTCTTTTACTCGTTAACAGAGCAAACAACCAAAAAGAAGCATAATTCCTATCATACAATGCCAAATCACCAACCTCAAATAGTGCAGCATGCTGCAAGGCCAAGTTATGCTCATTGTCATCATAGGTCGACAATTTAGCATCTACTGTTAGATTATTCAACAAATCATACATTTGTGATAACCGGGCATAGGTAATTGGGACTCCTGTTTCAGAAGTATCATGTAACCCATATTTTGATAAAATTTCAGCACTAAAGGGTAATCTGGCCGTAGAACCATCTACTCCCAGCAACCTGAAACCGTTCCAGGTTTTATAAGCTTGTGTTTTATAGAAATAATCGATTTGATCTTTATCAAGTTCCACGAAAGCTTCATGGTTAAGCTTCTTACGAGCCAAATTAAAAGCCCCCTTGGTCACTTCATTTACAGGAATTTCCTTGTTTAAAAGAACCTTGAAAAAATTGTCCAATTCCGATTGGAGGGATTTGGTCAAAAAATTAATGAGCAGAAAAAAAACTTTGTGGAACGGCAAACTGCGTTCCCTAGTAAAGTCAGTCTGTTTGACTCTGTGACGGATAATAAATTCTTTAGAGGTCAATTTTTTTTTCAAACTTTGGATAAGCTTGATGTGTTCTTTGATGCTTTTTCATCGTAGTTTCGTTATGTTTACGACTGTAATATACGAATTAACTTGCTGAATATCAAATAGATAACCCTTAACTAAACGACATTGAGGCGTGCCCCTCACACCACCGTACGTACGGCCGGCGTGGAACGATCGCGTATACGGCCCGACGTGGAACGGGTTCGTAAAGCAAAATGCAACGCTCTTTACACCGTTACATCTTTCCGC
>JBLHTZ010000107.1:0-3869 GCA_047627915.1 Vicingaceae bacterium | reverse complement strand
ATTTAAAGAAAAAAACAGGAGCCAAAATTGTATTTGGTCCAACGGCAAAACCAGGTTACGAGGCAACCGTAGCTGAAGACGGTCAAGTGTTTGAAATAGGAAACTACAAAGTGAAAGTCATTCACACTCCAGGTCATACCATGGAAAGTACAACGTACTTGCTTATCGATGAAAATGGAAAGGAGCACGGCATTATTACCGGAGATACCTTATTTATAGGAGATGTGGGACGACCTGACTTGGCCCAGCATGTAATTGCAGATCTTACAGAAGAAAAGTTAGCAGCTCATTTGTACGACTCCTTGCACAATAAAATTTTACCCTTGAGTGATGATTTAATCGTTTATCCGAATCATGGTGCAGGTTCGGCTTGTGGTAAAAACATGAGTAAAGAAACAACAGACACCTTGGGCAATCAAAAGAAAACAAATTATGCATTGCAAGACATGAGCAAGGAGGAGTTCATTGAGAAATTATTGGATGGCTTAACAGCACCTCCGGGATATTTTCCTCAGAATGTATTAATGAACATTCAAGGCTATGAAAGTTTAGACACAATCATGGAAAGGGCGAGTAAACCGCTTACAGCAGAAGGATTAGAATTGGTAGCCAATGAAACTCAAGCCTTAGTATTGGACACTAGAGATGCTGAATACTTTTCAAAAGGATTTATTCCTAACAGCGTAAACATTGGATTAGAAGGCAGTTTTGCGCAATGGGTAGGAGAGATGATTCCTGACGTAAAGCAAGAGATTTTGTTGATTACCGATGAAGGAAAAGAGGAAGAGGCATTGACACGATTATCTAGAGTGGGATATGATCATACCATTGGTTATTTAAAAGGTGGTTTTAAAACCTGGAAAGAAGCAGGAAAAGAGGTGGACGAAGTTCAGCGAATAACTCCTGAAGCGTTTGAGAAAAACCTAAAAACTGGCAAAATGAAGGTGATTGATTTTAGAAAGAAAAGTGAATACGATTCTGAGCATATTGTTGATGCGATGAACATTCCACTGAATCAAATTAATCAAAGTTTAGCACAAATTTCAAAAGATGAACCTTTCATGATTCATTGTGCAGGAGGGTATCGTAGCATGATTGCCGCATCTATTTTGAAACAACGAGGTTGGAATAACATTGTTGACGTGAGAGGCGGGTTGGATGCCATTAAAAATACGGGTGTTCCCTTAACGGAATACGTTTGCCCAACAACACTACTATAATTAACCAATTATAAATCGGAATGCCTTCTTGACCTCGGTTGGGAAGGCATTTTCTTTAATAAAATTTAGCACTTCAATCAGAGTTGGCATGCATAGAAAGCCTAACTTTGTAATATCTTGGGGCCGACCGGTATCGACAGCGAGATGAATGAACAAGTAAGCAGGTCGAGCATTTAGTGAGTAGCTCGTTAAACTTAACACTAAAAGTCTATAAACGACGACAATAATTACGCGCTTGCAGCGTAACACTCGATAGAGGTTACAATTAATTCGGGACAATAGTTTCGAACAAGCATTTCTCTCAGGGGTTCCGCTCACTAATTCCCTGGTCAAGAGGAATCGACATTTTGAGCTAGTCAATTTGGAACCTAGACGGATTGGCGAAACTAAATAGGATAAGGTATAAATGGGGTGTTTACTTCCGGTTTATATTCGAAAACCAATAGTAGAATAAACTTGTAGAAAGCTTCTTGATTCCTTGTTTGGACGAGAGTTCGAATCTCTCCGGCTCCACAAACTAAAGCTTAACACGAAAGTGTTAAGCTTTTTTATTTTGCAGAAAGCTGAACTTTAGTTCAAGCTGATGCAAAATAAAAAAGCTCAATTCGAACAACGAGAGAATTAGCTTTAGCTTGGGTACAAGGTGCCAACTCTGAGATGGCCGCAGGCAATCTCTATTCCACTATAATTTTTTAAAGCTGAACTTTAGTTCAAGCTCATGCCAAAATTTGCAAATCTGCTGTTCCTAATTCTATCCAACCTTACTAAACCAAATAATTCATGAGCCAGAAAGCAGCTACGCCCGACAAATAACCGATAACTGCGAGCAACGAAATGTTCTTTAGATACCACATGAAATCAATTCGTAGAATACCCATAATGGCAACTCCTGCAGCAGAGCCTATAATTAAGGAGCTTCCACCTGTTCCGGCACAGAAAGCGAGAAGCTCCCAAAAAAGATCATCTTGAGGGTATAAGCTTAAATCGTACATTCCTATGGCCCCTGCAACTAAAGGTACGTTATCTACCACGGATGATAAGAACCCAATAAGAATGTTAATAATCCATACATTGGCAATGTTCGTATCTAAGAATTGAGCAAAACTGTTCAGCATACCTGAGGTTTGCAGCGCTGCAACAGCCAACAATATTCCCAAAAAGAAAAGAATACTTGAGGTGTCAACTCTTTTAAGAACACTTGAAATGGACAATGCTACTTTAGTTTCATCTTCTTTTCGTTTGTGCATTATTTCAGTGGTCGCCCACAAAATACTCAATCCAAGAAGTACACCCATAAATGGAGGTAGGTGGGTTACTGTTTTAAAAACTGGAACAAAAAGTAACGCTCCCAAGCCCATTCCCAATACAATTTTCCTCTCTCTAAATGGAATGTCAACTTCTTGATTATCCTGATGGTTACTTACTGTGTTTGCTTTTAAATTGCCTTTTAACCGCAACGCCATAATAGCTAGTGGTACCGCTAAACATACTACACTTGGTAAAAACAAACGTCCAATGATACTTGTGGTAGAAACTTGTCCGCCAATCCATAACATTATGGTGGTTACATCGCCAATGGGAGACCAAGCACCACCTGCATTTGCAGCAATAATAATGATACCCGCAAAGAGGAGTAAATCTCTTTTATTATGAATGAGTTTCCGCAGCAAAGTGGCCATTACAATTGCAGTAGTTAAATTGTCTAACGCAGCACTCATGAAAAAGGTAATTACTGCCAAAATAATGAGCAAGGTGCTCTTTTTCTGGGCTGTAATTTTATCAGTGATGATGGAAAAACCATCATGCGCATCGACCAATTCTACAATGGTCATCGCTCCCAAAAGAAAGAAGAGAATTCCCGAAATATCTCCCAAATGCTCCATTAATCTTTCACCAATAATGTGATCGGCTTCTACTGCTAAGCCGGGAAAAATTGAAGTCTTACCAACTACTAATAACAGCCAGCAAATAACAGCTGTGAAAAGAGCAGAAGCTGCTTTGTCAATTTTTAAGGTATGCTCTAAAGCAATGGCTACGTAGCCTAAAATAAATACTATTGCGATAATTGAAAACATATTTTTAGTCTACTTTTTCAGAATTATTTACTGGTTTTGTTTGCACTGAACTTTGAAGGAAGGTGCTTTTTATGACGAATTTAAATTTTAAATTCAACATGTTAGCTTCTTATTTCCATCCACCACCTAAGGCTTGATACATTTGAACAAGTGCATTCAATTGGTCGTTTTTTGTTTCCACAAGTTCCATCTTTGCCTCCAAAGCGTCTCTTTGTGTTAAGAGTACTTCCATGTAATCAGCACGGGCAGACTGAAACAAACTGGTAGAAATGGTAATAGATGTGTTTAAGGCATCTACTTGCTGTGATTTTAAATCAAAGCTCTTATTCAAATTCTCAATTTTCGACAGTTGGTTCACCACTTCTACGTAGGCGTTTAAAATGGTTTGTTCGTAGTTGTAAATGGCTTGAATTTGTTTGTTATTAGAGCTTAAATAGTTCGCCTTGATGGCATTCCTGTTTACCAACGGTGCAATTAAATCACCTGCTAAATTGTACAGTAATGATTCTGGCGTTTTCAAAAAATAACTGGGATCAAAAGCTTGTAAACCAATATTTGCATTAATTTCTAACTT
>JBLHTZ010000106.1:0-4298 GCA_047627915.1 Vicingaceae bacterium | reverse complement strand
AAGCAAGAAAAAAACTCTATAGTGCATTCTTTTAACAGAAACTTTTCGAAGAGAGCAGATGGCAATCCGAATACACATGCATTTGTAACGTCTCCTGAAATGGTCGCTGCAGTAGCGATAAGTGGTAAACTAGATTTTAATCCAATAACAGACACGTTGACCAACGAGAAAGGTGAGCAAATAAAATTAGCTGAGCCTACTGGTATGGAATTACCTGAGAAAGGATTTGATGTTGGAGACAATGGATTTCAAGCGCCAGCCGAAGATGGAAGTGGAATTGAAATTAATGTAGCTCCAGATTCAAAAAGGCTACAGTTGTTGACTCCATTTGCAGAGTGGGATGGTAAAAATATTGAAGGTATGAAGTTGTTAATTAAGGCTTTTGGTAAATGTACTACTGACCACATTTCAATGGCTGGTCCATGGTTGAAGTTCAGAGGTCATTTAGATAATATTTCTGAGAATTGCTTAATCGGTGCTGTGAATGCATTTGGGAAAGCAACAAATGAAGTGGTTAATCAACTGACAGGAGAGAAAGGACCCGTGCCTACTACAGCAAGAGCATATAAAGCTGCTGGTGTTCCTACTATAGTTGTTGGAGATCACAACTATGGTGAGGGTTCTTCAAGAGAGCACGCTGCTATGGAGCCAAGACATTTAGGTGTTGTTGCAGTTATCGTGAAGTCTTTTGCAAGAATTCACGAAACAAATTTGAAGAAGCAAGGAATGTTAGGTTTAACATTCGATAACGAGTCAGATTATGATAAGGTGTTAGAAGACGATACTTTCAATTTTATTGATTTGGAAAACTTTACTCCTGACAAGCAATTGACTATAGAGCTAGTGCATGTAGATGGAACAAAAGATCAAATTAAGTTAAATCACACATACAATGCACAGCAAATTGGATGGTACAGAGCAGGTTCTGCTTTGAACATGATCCGTAAGGCAATTGTCCATTAGGTTATACAAAATAAAACATGACATTAACAGATAAAATAAACGGCGACCTTAAAGAGGCGATGAAAGCCAAAGATAAGGTTAAGTTAGAGTCTCTGCGAGCTATAAAGGCAGCATTACTAATGGCTGCTACTGAAAAGGGAGCTGCTGAGTCTTCTGATGAGCTAGAGTTGAAAATGTTGCAGAAGTTGGTAAAACAACGAAAAGATGCTGCTGCTATTTATGCAGAGCAAGGTAGAGATGATTTAGCTCAACCGGAATTGGATCAAGTTACTATTATTGAAGCTTATTTGCCTGAGCAAATGAGTGAAGATGAGGTGAAGGCAATTGTTGATGCGGTTGTTGCCGAATCAGGGGCTAGTTCTATGGCCGATATGGGTAAGGTGATGGGAATGGTAAATCAAAAATTGGCAGGAAAAGCTGACGGTAAAGCTATTGCAGGTTTTGTGAAGGCTGCTTTAGCAGGTTAGCAATTCAATTTTTTTAATAGGTTAATTTAAAACGCTTAACTTTAGTTCTTTGTAACTAGAGTTAAGCGTTTTGATTTTTTGGAGCTCATTTCCTTTTGTACGGCTAGTAATTCCTTTTGGAATTGGAATTTTTATTAGTGAATATTATTCACTTGAGCTAACCCCGATTGTTCTAGTATCCTTTTTAGCATTATCGCTGTGTTTGTTGTTGCTTCACTTTTTTAATCGAAGCTTCAAAGCTAATTACCTTACTGGAATAATAATTGCTTGTCTCTTTTGTTTATTGGGGAGTTCTTATTATTCTATTTACAATAAATTAGAAACACGAGGGCTAAACTCTGTTCCAACGACAACTTCTTGGCTAGGTCAAGTTAAATCCATTAAACGAAAGCAAGGCGAGGTTAAATCAATTGTGCTTCAAGTTCAAAAGTTCAAAAACGATGGTGTTTGGGAGAATGGCAATTTTAAACTGCTAGCCTATAATAAAGACAGTCTTTTTGATGTTAAAGTAGGAGACATTATTTCTGGAGAAGGAAAGTTGCTACTAACGACGGCTCCTCAAAATCCTGCTCAGTTCAATTATCGACGATTTCTGAAAAATAAAAATATCTATCTCACCACCTTTGAAGATGGATTTGTGAAAGTGAATTCGCGTAATTCGCTTGTTCATTATGCGGAAAAGGCAAGGTCTTCCATAATTCAAATTTACAGGAAGCTTCATATTGAAGGTGAGAATCTAGCTGTGCTAGTCGCGCTAACATTAGGTGATAAATCATATCTTGATTTTGAATTGCAACAACAATACGCAGGGGCGGGAGCAATGCACATTTTAGCGGTTTCTGGTTTGCATGTAGGAATTGTTTTCTTAATCTTCAATTTCTTATTGAGCAAGTTGCCTGAAGGTTTAGCATTTAGAATTGTCCAAACGTGTATTTTGCTTTTCGTGATCTGGGCATTTGCTTTTTTAGCGGGTTGGTCTCCCTCAGTTCAACGAGCCGGTTGGATGTTTTCCTTTGTTATACTCTCGAAATTATTGAAGCGCAACTCCAATGTATTAAACTCCATTGCTGTTTCGGCATTTTTGCTTTTGCTCATAGATCCTAACAATCTGTTTCAAGTGGGTTTTCAACTTTCTTATGCTGCCGTTATTGGAATTGTATTGATTCATCCGGTTATTTATAAGATACTTTACTTTCCCAATTGGCTTTTTGATAAAACATGGAGTTTGTTGGTTGTTTCTTTTGCTGCTCAATTAGCGACTTTGCCTTTTACTCTGACTTATTTTCACCAATTTCCAAACTATTTCCTAGTGGCTAATCTGCTCGTCATTCCATTGGCTTTTGGTATTGTATCTGGTTCTGTAATTGTTGTCTCATTGTTCTTTTTATTTGATACAGATTTCTTTCTTGCTAAAATTTTAGATCTCTTGTTAACTTTTCTAAATGGAGCGATAGCATTTATTACTGAAATACCTGGAGCTATTTCAGAGGGAATTTGGCCAAATAATCTTTCTGTAATTTTTGTTACTGGGACAGTGGTATCTTTCATCGTGTTCATGTACTATAAGGCTTTTCGAGCTCTAGTATTGGCGTTGTGCTTTATAGTTGGGATGCAAATTACAGAGCTTCTTGATTCTTATAAAACGATGCGAAATAATCAAATTACATTTTATGCTTTTACAAACCCTACTTGGAGTCTAGTTAGCGGGAGACGGGCGGAAATCTATTCATTAGAAGGAGGGCGAGAATACGATGAGAAAATGGTAGAGGATCATATGAACTCTGTCGGTGTTCAGAAATTTAAGTGGAACACCATAAAAATTGGGGCAAATAAAATTATTTCAGTGGGGAATAAATTAATATTGATATTTCCGGAACCTGAAGTTGCCCATGAGCTAAAAGATGAAGTAGATTTTATTGTTCAGAGCAGTAAAGATCAACCTTTGGTATCTGGTAAAACTATAGTGTTGGATTATTTTTATAGAGATACTGAGAAATTAACTGTCCTAAAGGGTAAGTCGAATTATTATAACTTTAGAAAAGACAAAGCTTTCGTAATGTCTTTTTAGTCGTAAGCAGGGTGACATTAGACGAGTAGATGAACAAAGATAAAGGCTTTATAGTTATCTTTATGTTCTTAAAAATAACCTGTAGATGAAATTTTCTTTAATTTTTACTGCCATCTTGTTGGTAGCTAACTTGTCTTTTGCTGGGCAAAATTCTAAATATCAAATAGTAAAACAAAGACTCTCTCTTGAGTCTGGCAAAATACCAACTTACATTGAGTTTTCCGATGAGAAACGACCAGTACTTACTGAGTTAAAAAGTCTGTTTCAGAATTACTGGAAAGGAGCGGAAGGATTTGATTTTGTAGAAATTGGACAGGAGGTTGATCAATTGGGTTTTACACATATTAGATATGAGCAAACTTATAACGGAGTCCCAATTGAATTTGCAGAATGGATTGTGCACATTAAAAATGATGAGATTTATTCTATGAACGGAAAATTGGTAGATCAAATTCCAGCTTATATTCAGAACTCAATTTCTAAAAAGTCTGCTTTTTCTGCAGCAAAGCGATATGTTGGAGCAAGAAAATATAAATGGGAAATTCCGGCGGAGGAGAAACATTTAAAGATTGAAACAGGCAATCCTTTTGCTACCTATTATCCTGCACCGGAAATGAAGTACATTGGCAAATCTATTGACTTAAATTCCGGCGACTTGCATTTGACGTACAAGTTTAATGTATATGCTCAAGAACCTCTTAGCAGACAAGAGATTTATGTTGACGCATCAAATGGAGAGGTAGTTTTTGTCAATAATTTAATTCATACAGCGAATACTAACGGAACAGCTCAAACAGCTT
>JBLHTZ010000105.1:0-4489 GCA_047627915.1 Vicingaceae bacterium | reverse complement strand
CAGCTCTTTGGAAAATTGCTTAAAAAGAAATGTTTCTTACGATCAAGAGACGAATGAATTTGTATTGAAACAAGAGCTAGAAAGTGTTTCTCCTACAATAGGCATGATCCAAAAAGGAGAACGAGTGGCAAGTAAAGGAGATGTGCTTACTGAAGAGCAGTATAAGATTTTGGACTCCCTTCGAACGGAGTATGAATCTCAATTAGGAGAAAGCAGTAATATGATTTTGATTTTATTGGGTCAAGTTGTATTGGTGGCATTACTCATTTTATCTTTGGGCTTATTTTTGTATTCCTTTCGAAAAGAAATTATAAACAGTGATACAAAAATTGTATTTCTATTGTTTCTAATTGTACTGTTTGTTTTCGGAGCAAAAATCTTCTTAAGTATCGAAAACATAAACTTGTACTTGTTACCTTTTTGTGTTTTGCCGATTATTATTCGAACGTTCTTCGATATTCGAGTTGCTTTATTCACCTTCCTTGTAACCATTCTCATTGTTGGTTTTGTAGCGCCCAATCCATATGAATTTATCATTATTCAAATGATTACGGGGATGTTAACCTTGTTGGGCATTGTGAACCTTAGAAATAGATCTCAACTGTTTATTTCTTCATTGGTAGTTTTCTCAGTTTACAGTTTGGTGTATTTAAGTATTGGGCTCATTCAAGAAGGGAGTTTTCAATCAACCGATTGGATGTTTTTAGGATGGTTTTTTGGAAGTGCCATGCTGACTTTATTTGCCTATCCATTGATTTATATTTTTGAAAAGGTATTTGGTTTTGTTTCAGATGTCACCTTAATGGAGCTTGCCGACACCAATAACGATTTGCTTCGGCAATTGAATATGAAGGCTCCGGGGACCTTTCAGCACTCCTTGCAAGTTTCTAATTTGGCAGAGGAGGCGATTCGAGCAATAGGTGGAAATGCACTTTTAATGCGAACAGGAGCATTGTATCACGACATAGGCAAAATGAATATGCCGAATTATTTTATTGAAAATCAAAATTCTGATTATAATCCTCACGGTGAGTTAGCTCCAGAAGAAAGCGCCGCTATTATTATCGAGCACGTGATCAATGGAATTGAATTGGCGAAGAAGAACAAATTACCAGACATTATTATTGATTTTATTAGAACACACCACGGTACAACCACAACACGCTTCTTTTTTAAGCAATACATGGAAGATAATCCCGATGAAAAAGATGCTTCAGAACGGTTTAGGTATCCCGGTCCATTGCCTTACTCAAAGGAAACTGCTGTTTTAATGATGGCCGACTCTGTAGAAGCGGCGAGTCGAAGTCTTTCCAAATACGATGGGGAATCAATTGAAAAGTTGGTGAACAATATTATTGATTCTCAAGTGAGAGAACTTCAATTTGCCAATGCTGACATAACGTTTAAAGACATCAGTGAAATAAAGAAAATGTTCAAAAGGAAGATGATGAGCATTTACCACGTAAGGGTAGAGTATCCTGATTAGATTTTTCTTTGAAATATCTCACTCAATTTATTACTGGCAACAACCGTAATAAAAATAGCTAAGCCTGGGAAAATTGCGAGCCACCACGCTTGGTAGTTGTTCCGAGCAGCTGCAATTAGCTTGCCCCAACTTGCTTCTTCAGCTGAGATTCCCATGCCTAAGAATGATAAACTAGCTTCCAATAGAATTGCTGCTGCCATGCCAAAGGATAAGCTCACCAAAACAGGACCTAAAGCGTTAGGCAATATATGTTTTTTAAGTATTTGGAAATTGTTCAATGCGAGAGCTTTGGCACTTTGAATATAATTTTCATTTCTTACTTTAATGATTTCCCCTCTGGTATATCTCGCAATAGAGGTCCAAGCAACACTTGCTATAATAAGAATCGTGGTAAAAAAGGAAGGTTCAATTATAGCAGTTAAACAGACCAACAGAAAAAGTAATGGAATGGCATCAATAAGTTCTATTATTCTACTTATAACAAGGTCTATAGGAAGTTGAATTTTAGCTTTCGGTTGTGATTTAATTTTTCCTGTTAAGAATAGAACGAACAGATAAGCCATAGAAAATAAGCCAAATAATATTAGTTTTTGAATAGCGCTTACAGCGTTGATATCCCAAGGGATTATTGTTGTGATAGATAGGATGTAGAACGGAAAAAGAGCGATTGCAGTTAAAAGTTTCCGTTTGCTAACCATCAATGAGTGATCTCCGAAGTAACCGGCAATTCCGCCAAGCAAAATTCCAATAATTCCCGCAAGTAGAATCACCCCAAAACCAATAATAAATGCCGTTCTGCTACCGTGGATCAGTTGAGAAAGGACATCTCTGCCAAGATCATCGGTTCCGAGCCAGTGCCTGTAATAGTTTGATTCAATTTGCTGAGAACTGAAAGGAGACACTGAATTTGAATTTTCATAGTCAATACTTGATTGGGAGTAAGGCACAAGTGGCTGAATAATTTCGTTGGGCTCAACTTGGTTGGCTAGAATTGGAGCCAAAAGAGCAATGCACGCCCAAACGAAAAAGTAGTATACCGCCCAATTTTTCTTCCAACTTTTCATTTTCGTTCTTTGTTTTCAGATGAAAGCTGAACCCTTGGGTCGGCAAAATAATACAGTAAATCGGCGATTAGTAATCCAATCATGGAGAAAAAGGTAGCAATTAGTAGCAGCATGTAAATAGTAGAAAAGTCTCTTGAAAGAATAGATTCAATACTCAGTTTTCCCATTCCAGGAATGGAGAAGATGTATTCAATGATGAAGGATCCAGAAAACAAGGCCGGAATTATTCCTCCCAGCATGGTGATTAAGGGAAAAGAGGCATTTTTAAACAATTGCCCCCACTTAATAGATGAAATGGAAAGTCCTTTTGCTTTTGCGGTAACGATGTAATCTTTCTGAAGCTCTTGTTGAATTGAGTTTTTTAATTGTTTGTAGACAAACGCGATAGACCCATAACTTAATGCTATAATGGGAAGGGTTAAATGTTGTACTCTCAACCACACTTTTTGCGAAGTACTGTAATCGTCTTGAATAAAACCTAACCCATAAGTTGGGAACCAATCTAAATAATCTCCTGAAGCAAAGAATACAATCAAAAGAGTAGCGATCCAAAAGTTTGGAATGGCATAGAATAGAAAAAACAGTTTGTCCATTGTTTTACTCATCAACGAGTTAGGATTGAAACTACTGTAAAAGGCAGCAGGTATGGCAATGGAGAAGGTAATCAATAGTGAAACGATGCTGAGGAGTAGGGTCCAATAAATAGCATTATTTATCTTTTCGTTCACAGAGTTAGCATCTACCAACGATTTTCCGAAACTGCCTTTTAGCACATTTTTTAGCCATTGGTGGTATTGGTTGTTAAAGCCGTTCCATTTAAAGATTGGAATAAAATTATTCAACTCAGTGGTTGTTGTTTGCAATGATTTAAATTGAGTGCTTAGGTTCGGAAATTGAATAAAAATGCCGGACGCAGGCGTTGTTAGGTTCAAATTCTTTAGGTCTTGTATCAACGCTTGCTGGTCTTCTGAAGTAAGCGTGGGTAAAGTTGTTTTTATGCTAGCGTAGAAACGGTTTACTTTTTCCCAGTCTCCAATTTGATAGGCCAAATTCTTTAGATTCTGACGAATATTTTGATCTTGAATTCTGTTCAACGTATCACTACTTGACTTACGGAAAATGCTGAAATAAAAAGAGGGGTGGTGAAAACCGATTTGTTCTGCTTTAGCATAGCTCGCTTCCCACTCCTGCAATGTATTGTTTTGAACTGCTCGAAAACTATTTTCTTCTTTTTGTAAAAGCAGGTCTTGATGAGAAAACTGCGCAACGTAAAAGACAAATAAGCTCATAATTCCTAAGGATGGAATAATGAGCAAGAGTCTTTTAATGAGATACCTTAACATATTTTAATACAGTTCTGCGGCCCAAAAATGGGGACGGATACTATAAACGGGAACATTCTTTAATCGGTTAGAATGAGCAAAACGATTTTTTGTACCTAATAAATAAATGTAAGGAGCATCGTTGGCTACAATCTCTTGAACTTTTTTAATCATCACCGTTCTTAGTTGCTGATTCGGTTCCATTAAAATGTTCTCAATTAAACTGTCTAGGGCATAATTTTGATAATTCGCATAATTTCTCCCTCCATTAGCAGATGAAGAATGCAGTGCGCTTGTAAAGTCAGGAGTAATAGGTAGTGTTAGTGTACCACACATGAATAGCATAATCTCATTATTCTTAAGAGCTTTCAAGTAGGTTAGCCATTCTAATTCGTTTACCTGAAGTGAAATTCCAATTTTATTCAATTCGTTTTTTAGCAAATAACCTACTGCTTTTCGTTCGTCATTTCCGGAGTTATAGTGGTATTGAAATTCACATTCCACCAATTGGCCGTCAATCATTTTATCCAAAGTGCCATTTCCATTTGAATCCATCCAACCTAGTTCGGCTAGCATTTTTTTCGCTAATTCTAAATCTTGACCTTTAAATACAATGG
>JBLHTZ010000104.1:0-4577 GCA_047627915.1 Vicingaceae bacterium | reverse complement strand
GCAGAACCCGAACAACCCAAAAAAGAAGAGCCTGTCACAAAAGAAACCGAAGCACTACCGCTACCACCCGAGATTACTTCTCAACTCTTTTTCAGACAACCTGAAATTGATGGGTATTTCAATCATGAAAAACAAAGTGCCACCCAAAATGAAAAATCACTATACGTGCTCACGGTTGATAGTAGTAAAAGAAAAGCAAGCTTTACAATACTCGATACCGACTCGTCCCGAATTATTCAGGCATTTAGCTATCCTAACGATATTATAGAACCCGCCTGCGAGGTAACTGGCGTTTCTTATAATAAAGCCACTAAAATAAAAGTAATAGACAACGGAGAAGCACAAATAAACGAGAATAACAATTGGGTCATAAAAAAGAAAGCGAAAATAAGCTGTTATTGATCTTTTTGAAATTGAACCACTCAATTAATAATCAAATGTACAAAAATAGCCCGTTACACTTTCTTGTTGGCAGTATCATAATATTCCTATGTATCTCGTGTTATGGCAAAAGGAAAAACAAAGAACATTCAAGCCAAATAACATCACGAGAAATCGGAGACATCTCTGAAGAATTTGAACGGTTAGATATGGCTTGCAACGAAATAGAGGTTGCCATTGAAAAAAACAGTATTGATCAAGACTTAACGCCCACACAAATTACGGATAAACTAAAGCAACTGCGGCAAATGCTAAAAATCTTATTTCCAAATTTAAGGTAACACCTTAAAGAAGTAAACATAGAGGGTCAGGTTACCGCTTCGGCAATTAACGCAGGCCTTCTTGGTAGCCTCGAAAACCGCATTGATAAGCAAATCAAAGACTTTACGGATTTACAACGTGCTAAAAGGAAATCTTTTGACTCCATAGAACAAGAGCAAAGCAACGGAGATCTTTAAAAATGCAAAAACATGACTGAAAACTATTACATAAAACGTCAAAGAGACGGGAACAAAAAAAAATACATACCGCTTGCAGACATATCAAATTTCTCTTTGAAAGAAGATGACCAAATTTGCCCAGATGATGGTAAAGAAATCTGGTATTACTACGCTGCTTGGAAAAGCGAACACAGTAGCGATGCTCAAATTGAACCACGATCAATTCCAGATAAGAAAAAACCAAAAAAAGTACTCACACCACCCATTTTAGATACAAAAGTTCTACAGGAAGATAATGATGCTTTACTCACCGAACAACCAAACAATGGTGATGATGAAGAGGTAATTATCGAGCCACCAAAGCCGATAATCACTCTTAAAAGGGTGATTTTTTTCGTCGCATTGCTTTCAGTGGCGTGTTACATTTTCACAAAATATCCAAAAAGTCCTACCACCAGTACTGAAATTTCAACGCCTGCCGATAACACCAGTGCACCTGCCGATGACCTTATGAAAATAGAAATTGAGGGTCAATTATCAAAAGGCACAAAGTTGGTATATCAGTACGGTAATCACAGCGAAGCAAACATATACTTCAAGAATGTTCAGGAAATGATTGCCGCCTCTTCGAACATAACTACAAAAATTGTAGAAAATCAAATTGCGAAATTTAATAACACAGGAGATTCTTTATGTACGAATGCACAGAGCATAAAATCTGAATTTATGCTAAATATGGCAAGTGAATATTATACCCACGCCGCAATTTTAGCCAATAAAAACCCAAAAAACTGCAAATGAAAAAACTTTATACTGCCCTATTTATATTATTAAGCTTGATGCTAAATGCACAAAGCAATATAAACGTTTATAAAATAGAAAAAGAAGGAAACAGGCTCTTAGCGTTAGGTAAATTCAGCGATGCATTAGTTGTATATGAATCTTACCGTACCATAAATAACGGAGCAAGTGTGGCCGAATTGGATAAGAAAATTCAAAACATACGAGTCTGGAGAAACATACAGAATGACGCAATTAATGATTTTAAAGCAGGTAGATACATTTCAGGCATTCAAAAGCTAAAACAATACCGCTCTTTGTTTCCTTACATAAGGATAAACAGCGTAGATCAGCAAATTGAAAACGGTCTTGTGACCCTTGAAAGGCAAAAAGGAATCGCTAAACTTGACGATAAAGATAGGATTATATTTGGCTTTGAAAAGAACTACTTAGCCGAGACGTTACTGGAAGACGGAGAATTTTCAAAGGCAAAAAGTACTTATCAAGCGGCAATCGAAAGCGTAAGCGGGGTCAAAGAAAAAAATGCAGTAAAAGGGCAAGCTGAAGCAAGAATTGCCCAGATAAATCGGTGTGAAGCGATTCAGAATTTAATAAACTCCAAATCTACAGTTGACCTAAAGAAACAAATAGATCAATTGGAAACCTACAAAACAGGCGGCGGAATCATCGTAAAAACGATTGAAACAGCTATTAGCTTCAAAAGGTTGGCTCTTGAATCGCAACTTAGACCGATTGATAAAACCAAACAAGAATCAGAAAATCTACTGGAACTGACCAAAAACTGCAATGACCTTCCAAGCACCATTTTCTTTCTGCAAAAATCATCTACAAGCAGTTTCGAGACTTCTCGGAAAGATTCGTTAATAGGACAATTGCAAAGAATAAATCAAGAACTTACTGAAATAAGGACGATAAAATCAAGTGGTGACATGCTTCAACGCAAAGAATTTGTGTTGGGTGGGTATGAGAGCTTGATCATTCAATCAAGAGCAATCAGCTTTGTTGGTAATGACCTCAGCAATTGCATTCAAGCGGAATACTTTGATTTTCTGTATAAAACAGCCAAGCAAAACTTTGACCAAGAGAGTAAAGATATCAAAGAAAGCAGAGCTACTGCTCTTCAAGCGGCTGTTTATGCCCGTACGGAAAGTGAAAAAACGAAGTCCACTGAATTACTAACATCCATTAATAATCGGATAGGATGCGAAACTATAGTAAGCGATCAGTTCGTGACACTGAGTAAAGTAAATGCAAATTTAGATGGATGCTTGCTCGTAAATGCAAAAGACAATTTAACAATAGTTAAAAAATACGCCGCCGGATGTCTTACGCCTTCGTTAAGTACCGCAATTCAAACTGCTGAAAAAAGCATTATAAATTTAGAAAAAGAAAAAAGTATAATTGAAGAATTAAAAAGGGTGTATCAAAAACATGTAGAAGCAGGAGATTGCTCACAAGCAGAAAGCACATTAGAAGAAATAAGGGTTTTTACAGCGTGCGAACAACCCGCATCAATCAGGTTTGCCGATGAACAAGTAAATGTCTTAAAAGAATGTAACAGAAGGGCGGAATTCTTAAACCAACTTTTAAACTCAAAAAGTCAGCTTAGCTTTATCAGCTTGGTAACTGACGGTAGAAAAATTAACTGGGACAGAGAAGAAGGATATTTAAAAAGTAGTGCTAAATATTTATTTTCTGCTGAGTTAATAGCAAGAGACTTAGACGAAAAAAGTGCTATCAAACAGGCAAGGTCAAAAATTACAGAAGCAGAAAATGCAATTACTAAGTATAGGAAAGCCGCTCTAAAGAATGAGAATAAGTATTACACAAAAATAACAAAACCCGAATTATATTTTGCCTCAAATAGATTTTCTGCCGCTTTTTCAAATGAAAACGAAACAATAAATTCCCTTCCAACTTTTGTGGGAAATTATGAAATTGGAATTCACGTCCTGAGGGCTAAATTAGACAAATCACTCAGTTCAAGTTACGGAGTTCACGTATCACGTACGAATCTTTTGATAGCTGATCCCTCCGGTCAAACTAATGAAGAGTTAATTACCGATTACATAACGGCAGAATACCGTTTGAAAACGGGTGGAAAAAAGAACTTCCGCCCGTATATGTCAATGGGTTTTGGAGTAAATGTACCGATACAAACATCATATAAAGATAATTTAATTGGCTTTGAAAGTAAGAAAAATTCTTTCGCGAATACCAATGTTTATTCCCTCGCATCAGTTGGCATTGAAGTTCACCGCAAAAATATAGGGGCCTCATTAGAGGCCTTTATCAAAATAGCAGGATTTCTTTCAAATGAAAATACAGGCGAATCAATATTTCCTGTTTACTATCCGCCGTCTTTCAGGTTTGCCAGACAGTCACAAAGTAGTTTCACATCTCAGGCAATAATAACCGGCATTGCCATAACAGCACATTTGTGGTAAGAAATGTTTTAAAGATTAAAAAAAAACTAAACCGTTGATTCATAGCGTGCTAAATATAAAGGTCTCTGATTTTTGGTAATGTTTCAGATATGTTGGTAGCCTTTTTTAGCATCAAATAGCCCCTTTTTAAAGCAAAAAATGTGATTTTTTAGGAGATATTGCGTCTTAAGAGCAAATAGAAGGGGTTTGCTGCACATTTGGGGTTAATGCCCCACGAGATATTTGTAAGTAGCTATCTGATAGCATTTTACACCAAATCATCTTCGTCAATTTCGAGGTCAAACATTGCCTGTAAATGAGGTTTTCGGTACGGATGGGCGAAAAATTCACTTTTCAAACCGCAGCGGCGGCCGCTAAATTACTCGTTTGAAACCGTATAAATCCGCCCATTTGTAACGAAAACCTCTGTTCCGATTAATATTTAATTTAACAAAAGACTAATATCATA
>JBLHTZ010000103.1:0-4587 GCA_047627915.1 Vicingaceae bacterium | reverse complement strand
TGGTCTACGTGCACGACATCCTCTAAAACCAGCGGGTTAAGGTTGTAGGCTTTACCTATTTCATGGATAAGTTCAATGTTGTGTAAGCCATCAATATTCAACCAATTTACTTTCCCCTCAGATTTTATGCTTGCAATTTCGGCAACGGTTTTTCCTCCTTTCTTCTGTATTTCTTCTTTATTATAACTGTAAATTTCTACTTGAACATCCGTTTCGTTTTTGTTGCCAGTATACACTAATGTGCCTGGAGCTTGACCGATAGTTTCCTTGAATGATGCAAATTCGGTGAATCTCCTAAAATTGACTTTAGGAATAAGTGCTTTGCTTATTTTTTTTCTCATCGCCTTGTTTGATTATTGAACATCGTTTTTGTTGAAGATACCTTCTTTTAAAAACTCTTTCATTATTATTTCTGTCATGTCACTTTTAAAAGCAAATTCATTGCGAATGTCCGATACGTATGCTTTTACTCTCATTTTTAAATAGCTTCTATCCATTTTAACCTCATTGAAGAAAAGTACTACAATTGGTTTGTTGAGGTATATGTATCTTGAGATTTGAGCAGCTTCAGTGGCGATAAGACGAGCAGCGTTCGTGTCTGTATCTATTGGTAGGAAAATTTCTGCAACTACTTGGCAATTTGCTTCACCGGCATTTGAATTAGAAACCGCAGTATTTACAACTTCTGCATTTGGCACAGAAACAAGAGAGTCGTCTTTTGTTATTATTCGTGTTGAGCGAAGCCCTATTTCTTTCACTTCGCCGTAAATTTCACCTACTTCTATTTTGTCTCCTACTTGAAAGGGCTTATCGAATAAAATCATGATTCCCCCAAAAATATTTTTTAAAATATCTTGAGAGGCGAAACCAATCGCTAATCCTGCAGAAGCAACGAAGGCAAATAGCTTGTCATTTGACAGTTCAAAAACACCTTCAACTATCCAAATAACGGCAACAGTCCAACCAATAATACGAACAAAAGGGGATAAGCTTTTTAGTGTAATTCTATAATTTGTGCTTTTCTCAGCGAATCGGTCAATGATGGTAACCAATGCCTTAATAACAAAATAAGCACTTAGTAAGATAATGAGAGACCAAAATATATTACCGAATGAAATGATTTCCCCTAAAGGAGTTACGGTGTCTTTGTTAGAAGGACTTGGCATTAATTTATCTGTAAACGATTCTTCTTTTATAGGTTTATCTGTCCTGATTTGCTCAACTAATTTAACCGTATCGTAAATGATAATTCGTTGAGTGTCTAGGTGAATCTTTTGTGTTTCAACTGGACTGAATACGACTTCGTTTGTAGAATCAATTTGAGTTAATGCAGCCTTCAATTGAGCAGGCATCAATACTTGACCTATGTTGAGAGAGTCAACAATAACCACCTGAGCAGAGTCTTCAGAAGACCGTACATTGAAGATGAGGGTTATGAGTACGAATAAAACAATAAATTTCTTCATTAGTGGATGAGGTTTTTGTTTCGTAATACATTAACTACTTGTCTGTATATTAAATGATTTATTTGGAATTCTCCGTCTTTAGAAACAAGAATGCCACTATCTTCTAATACCATCAAAGTCATTCTACTTTGCTTTTCCGCCTGATGAAATATTTCTGCATGTTCCCTCAAATTCAATGTGTCATGTAACAATAAGCTATGAAGCGTAAAAATACTATCGGTATCAAGTGACGTTAAGAAGTTGAATTCGATGTTTTTTATTTTACCAATGACTACGGTGTTGTCTTCAAATGAAATAGCAGAACGCAACCAATATAGTAACGCTAAGCTAATGTTGCTCTGTGCAAAATCGTTCAGTTCAGTAAAGAACGATTTTTGCAATCCTTCTTGGCTGTAGTCAACTTGTTTTTTGAATGAAGAGAGTAGGTCTTTGCGTGGCAATTCACTGTCATCAAATTTTAAATTATAGCCACTTACTCTGTGTCGTTTCATAATCAGTTTTATGATTTGTTCATCATTCAGAGGGCTTAGTACTATTTTATGACGGATATAGCGTTCAATGGCGATGGTCTTTTGGAAATAACTCCAAGAGAACGTGCTAGTGCTTATTAGCCAAAATATGTTTTTTGCAGTTTGCGAAATCAGTTCGAACAGCAGCGTGATGGCTTCGAAGCCATTTGGTTTTTTTAGGTAGAAATGTTGAATGTCTTCTATAATAATGATGCGCTTTGTTCCATTGTTCAAGAAATCAACTATTCCATTAAAAGTTACTAATGTTTCATCTTCGAAAAGGTCGTCGAAGAAATTTGAAAACGCCTCAGCAGAAGAAGCCGTGGTGGTCATTTTTCTTCTTATAATGTTTGAATCACTGTGGTTTCGAACAAACTGATTCAACAAACTACTTGCACCACTGCCTTTCTCTCCAACTATTACTGCCGACGAAATGTTAGAAAGTTCCCAGTGTTTGAATGCTTCTTCTAATTTGCCTGCTTCTTTTGTTCTTCCTTCAAAAAAACCCTCTTCCTCCAGTGGTTTGATTTCGTATAACCTTCGATATACATATGGTAATCGTTGGATGGCTTTTTCAGATTGCAATAAAAAATCAGAGAGCTCCGTTGTCATTTCATTGCTTTTCTCTAACAATCCTATTCGCACTTGCAAAGAATTGGTGAGCGCTTTAAGTCGTCCTAATTTTTGTTTTGCAAACCGAATTGCAATAGGTATAAAGTTTCTTGCCTTGTCGATTAATTCCTTGCGATATGCAGCAGTTCTTTCTACGGCTTTCGCTTTTGCTAGTTTTATTCTGAGGTTCGTAATATTTTCGTTTTCGGTAAGTTGAAGAAGTTGAATGTTTAGTTGGTCCAATTCTTTTTTTAGATGACCTCCAATGATCTCAGAAATTTCTTGCAAATTGTCGGCTAAGCCTTGAGTTTTAGAGGAAGCTCTCTCCAACCCTTCCTTTGCAATTGCTTTAATTTCCTCCAATGTTAATTTTCCTTCAACGGAATTAATAGCTGCATCTAAATTATAATCTACAATTCCTACTAGTTCTTTTAAGCCAAGTTCTGTGCTACTTATTTTGTCATTTAAAGCTGCTTTTAAATGAAAGAGAGTTTTAGAAAATGGTCCAATTAAATCAACTTCAACTAGCTCTTTAGGATTAAAATGACTCAGATTAGATTTTGGAATTGGCGCATCATACGTTTCTTTACTGTATATAATTCGTTTGTCCTTCATTAATCCTAGCTGCACTCGAATTTTTGTTTCCATGCGTTCGAGCAAGTTTGGGAAATTATTTTCGTAGAGGGCATCTATAGCTGCGGGAACACTTTTCTTTTTCAGTTGATGGTGCAGCTTAATTCTTTCGCTTACGAGTAACTCCTTAATTTCTTTGGTATTTTGACTCGTCTTCACCTTTTGTATGACTGCTTTAATGTCATCGTTAATGGTGTCAATAAAATCCGTTGTGGTTTTAGAAATTCTAGTCTTACAACCGTTCTCAAGAAGAAAGTATTGTGTTAGGTCTGTGTATTTTAATTGATAAAGTTCTAAATCAACTTGGTAGTCATCAATTTGAGCGTACTGAGTATTTCTCCATCCATTCAGAATCTTTTTGAACTCAATTTGAATGTTTTGACCATTCGTTCGTAATGAAGAGTTGGAGTAAATTGTGGAATCTAGTTCGATGGTATTTACGAGTGGTAAATTTGTTTTAAACTGAGACAGAATTTCTTGAAACGACTCTTTAGTCTGCTTTTTCCACTTTTCTAATTTTTGGTCAAAGTCATCAATAACTTCCTGTATCTTTTCGCGATCAGCCATCGTTTGAAGATGTTTTTTAAGCTCATCAAAACTTATTTCTTCCTTATCTAAAACGGCTGCAATTTCAAGGTTAATATCTTTGTTAATTTCCCATTTAATATTCCGTGCATCGCATTTTAGTTTTTGTATTTCTTCGAATTGGACTAAAGTTTTTTCAAGTAAGACTTGTTGAAAGTGAAACCGTAGCATTGCCTCTAATGGAATCTTATGACTCCAGTATTTAATCTCTTTTTTCTCTTTTCTAAAGATATTTGAAATATGTATTGGAAGTCTACTCGCTCCAAAAAAGAACTGTTTAAATACTTTCTGAAAGCGTAGAGCAGAATTATCTTTTTCTTGTATTTTAAATCGTACTGCCTTTTGAGTTTCAATTAATTCTATTTGGCTTTCATCAGTAATAGTTAAAAACGTATCAAAAAACTGCTCGTAATAGTCGAAAATGGTTATGTCTTGTTTAGCTGGGAATTCACTCTCGAGTTGATCATAGAGCTCTTTTTTTAACCATTGGGTTTCGCTAATGTATTTACTTATGCTATTGGCTCCTTTAATTCGATTGATACGCTCGACATAGCAGTGGTATAGCTCATTCGTATTCTTTAGGTAAAGCTGTTGCTGTTTTACTTCATTGGTTAAAGGTTCCAATAAAGCATTTAGTATTTTTTCTTGCGCAGCGCTATCTTTTGTGAATGGGATGTTGTTCATGCTATATGGCAGTTTAATAACGTGAATTTAACAAAATAAAGGGCATTATTATTGGACTTGAGTGAGGTAGCAAAAAAATAGATAACGAGTCTTTAACT
>JBLHTZ010000102.1:0-4695 GCA_047627915.1 Vicingaceae bacterium | reverse complement strand
TATAAACATTAGACATGGATAATCACAAGAAAGTAGCCTTACTAATATTAGACGGTTGGGGATATGGTAAAAAAGATCATTCAGATGCCATATTTAATGCCAAAACCCCCATTTTTGATGGGTTAATAGAAAAATATCCTAACGCACGGTTAAGAACGGATGGTGAATTTGTTGGATTGCCAATGGGTCAGATGGGGAACTCAGAAGTAGGGCACTTAAACATTGGAGCAGGAAGGGTAGTGTACCAGGACTTAGTAAAAATTAATAAGGCTTGTGAAGACAATTCTATCGCAACAAATACAGAGTTATTGAAGGCGTTTGAATACGCTAAGAAACACAATAAGCAAGTTCATTTTTTAGGTTTAGTCTCTAATGGAGGAATTCACTCGCATCAGAATCATCTAATAAAATTATGCCAAATAGCAGCAAAGGCTGGTGTTGAGAAAAGTTTCATTCATGCTTTTACGGATGGAAGGGACACAGACCCTAATAGCGGAATCGGGTTTTTAGAAGCTGTTGAGAAAGCAAATGAAGACTTTACAACCAAGGTAGCAACAGTTATAGGTCGGTATTTCGCGATGGACAGGGATTTGCGATGGGAAAGAATTCGGAAAGCGTATGATTTAATGGTTCATGGGAAAGGTGCAGCGGCAAACTCTGCCGAAGAGGTGTTTCAGCAATCCTATGAGAATAAGATTACCGATGAGTTTATTAATCCTCATTTCATAGCAGACAAAGAAGGTCGACCAATAGCAACAATTCATGAAGATGATGTTGTGATCTGTTTTAATTACAGAACTGACCGTTGCAGAGAAATAACAAGAGCGCTGACTCAAGAAGATCTTCTAGATTATGGCATGCAAAAGCATTCTTTGTATTATGTTACCATGACAAATTACGATGACAGTTTCAAGGGAGTGAAAGTATTATTTCAAAAAGATAATTTGAGAAATACGTTGGGAGAAATAATCGCAAATGCTGGGAAAAAGCAAATTAGAATTGCAGAAACCGAGAAATATCCGCACGTTACGTTTTTCTTTTCAGGAGGAAGAGAAATACCCTTTGAAGGAGAAAAAAGACTGATGGCGGACTCTCCTAAAGTGGCAACCTATGATTTACAGCCAGAGATGAGCGCTGAGGAAGTTAAAACAACAGTCATCAAAGAAATTGAAGCCCAAAGTGCAGACTTTATCTGTCTAAATTTTGCTAATCCTGATATGGTAGGTCATACAGGAGTGTACGATGCAATTCTTAAAGCAGTGGAAAAAGTGGACCAATGCACTGGAGAAATCATTCAAAAGGGGATAGAAAATAATTACTCATTCATCGTAATAGCTGATCATGGAAATGCAGACTGTGCAGTAAATGAAGATGGAAGTCCAAATACCGCACACACCACCAATCTGGTTCCTATTATTCTATTAGATCAAAATTACAAAGTGATTAAAGACGGAAAACTAGCAGATGTTGCACCTACAATTTTAACAATGATGGGACTAGCAATTCCAAAGGAAATGGACGGTGAAGTTTTGTTATAAATCAGGGGAAAGCAATTTTCAAATCGTAATTTTAGGATTCAAACAAGTAGAGAGAATATGAAGGAAGTTTCAGAGTACATTCAAGCGAATAAAGATCGATTTATAAACGAGTTAATAGAACTTTTAAAGATACCATCAGTTAGTGCTGATTCAGCATATAAAGGTGATGTGATGAATGCTGCAGAGGCAGTTAGAAAGTCATTAGAAGCAGCGGGAGCTGACAACACTGAACTATGCCAAACAGCTGGGTTTCCAGTTGTTTATGGCGAGAAAATTATTGATCCTTCAAAACCGACAATACTTGTATACGGTCATTACGATGTTCAGCCAGCAGACCCTCTAGAGTTATGGGATAGTCCTCCGTTTGAACCGGTAATTAAAGACGAAAAGATTTATGCAAGAGGAGCATGCGATGACAAAGGTCAAATGTTTATGCATGTGAAAGCGTTTGAGTTAATGATGCGAACCAACCAACTACCTTGTAATGTTAAGTTCATTATAGAAGGAGAAGAAGAAGTTGGTTCTGCAAATTTGGAAAGTTTTATAGCACAGTATAAAGAAAAATTAAAGGCAGACATTATTTTAATCTCCGATACTTCCATGTTGTCAATGGAAAACCCTTCAATTACAACAGGCCTTAAAGGGCTTAGTTATATTGAAGTTGAGGTTACTGGACCGAATAGAGATTTGCATTCAGGGGTTTATGGAGGAGCAGTTGGCAACCCGATTAACATTCTGTGTGAAATGATTGCATCTTTGAAAGATGAGAACAACCACATAACAATTCCTGGATTTTACGACAATGTGTTAGAGGCTAGTTATACCGAAAGAGAGTTGATGGCTAAAACACCTTTCAATTTAGCAGATTATAAATCGAAATTAGGAATTGATGAAGTTCATGGGGAGGCTGGATATACAACTATTGAGCGTAAAGGAATTCGTCCAACATTAGATGTGAATGGAATTTGGGGCGGTTACATTGGGGAAGGAGCAAAAACCGTTCTTCCTTCAAAGGCATCTGCAAAAATTTCTATGCGATTAGTTCCGAACCAATCAGATGAGGAGATTACTGCTAAGTTTAAGAAACATTTTGAATCGATTGCTCCAAAATCAGTCAAGGTGGATGTTAGACCGCATCATGGTGGAGAGCCATATGTAATGCCAATTGATATTCCAGAGTATGAAGCGGCGAGCGAAGCTATTGTTAGAGCTTTTGGAAAAGAACCTGTGCCGGTCAGAGCTGGAGGAAGTATTCCAATTGTAGCACTTTTTGAAGAGGTGCTTGGGCTAAAATCAATTTTGCTTGGGTTTGGATTAGATACAGATGCAATTCACTCTCCAAATGAGCATTACGGAATAGAAAATTTCCTAAAAGGAATTGAGACCATTTCTTATTTTTATGAAAGTTATTCTAATAAAAAGTAAATGAGAAAGTTTTATAAGTTCAGTGTTGTTCTAACTCTTCTTCTAAGTTTTAGTTCTTGTACTTATGAAGAGGTAGAGATTACAGAAATTAAATACGTTAAGTTAGTAGAGTTCTCCCCGAAAGGCTTAGTTGTGGAATCTGAAATTAAGATTAAGAACCCGAACGGTTTCCAATTAAGCATGGTTGATTCTGAATTCGATATTTACATTAAAGGTTCAAAATTGGCAAAAGCCAGTGTCGATAATAAAATCAAGATTCCCAAAAATTCGGAGGAGTATCATAAAGTGGTGATGAAAAGTGATTTCGAAGACTTTGCTGACGGAGCCTTGATTCAGATGCTTGGTTTAACTTTAGGGAGTAAGGAAGTCGACTTTAAAATAGATGGTTACGTAACAGGAAAGGTCTTCTTCATCAAGAAAAAAGTTCATGTTTCTCATGAAGAGAAAGTTCCCTTAAAGCTGCACTAGTTAATCGCTAAGTAAGGTTAAACTGCCGTTGTAATCTAAAATTTGATTTCGGAAGTCACGGATTTTAATGGTATAGAAGTACATTCCTGAATTGGTAAGTCTACCGGAAATTCTACCATCCCAGTTAATATTCAAACTATTACTTTCAAATACTTTTTCCCCAAATCGGTTAAAGATTTTGATTTCGTAGTCGTAAACTCCGCAAGCTTGAACTTTAAACTCATCGTTGATATTATCCCCATTTGGAGTAAAGATATTGGGCACTATGAATTGGAATTCGTCGAATACAAAGATTTCAGCGGTGCTGGTATCTTCGCATCCAAAACTATTTGTTGCGATGTACGCTACTTGAAAATGGCCAGTATCTGTAAATTGATAGGTTAAAATTTCACTTTGAGTAACCTCTTGCCCATTAATTAAATACCTTGATGAAGTAACGAATTGGCTTCCAGAATTTGTAAATTCAAATTGGGCCTCTTTTATGCTCTTCGAAGTGTCTAAGTAGTTGATTTGTGCAACCGGTCTTGGCAGTACTTTTACGGTTTCTCCAATTGCCGTCCGAATCGTATCAACGCATTTTTCGCTTGTAATGAGCAGTAGACTAACCGAATAAGTGCCAGTGTCTAAAAATGTATAGCTAGGGTTCTGTAACGCATTAAAATTTGATCCATCTCCAAAATCCCAAAAGTATTGTGGTATTCCTAGAAATTTCGAAGAATCTTGAAACTGCACTGTTAACGGCAAGCAGCCTTCTCTGGGGAAAAAGTCAAATCCTACCTCATTGGTGCTAAATTTAATATCTGTCTCAATAAAGGCAGGTTTTGTAAGGCTTAATGTGTCAATACACTTTTCTGTTGTTTGTAGGATAAGCTGAATATCAAATATTCCATCATTTTGGTAGGTATGAAGTGGGTTTCGGAGCTCAGAGCTATCTCCATCACCAAAATACCATTTGAAGTTGGCTGCGCCTTCAAAAAATGAAGTATCGGTAAACTGGATGTCAACCGGTGCGCATCCGGTGTCTTGGTTTACCGTAAAACCAATCCTATTTTTACTGGAATCTAAAGAGATGTAGATGGCAGAATCAACCTTCTTGGTTAATGTATCAGTACACCCGCCGACAGTAGTCATTGTTAAAGTAACATCGTAATAGCCATTAGCAGTGAAGGTTTGTATCGGATTAGTCGCTGTTGAAGTTGGTGAACCATCCCCAAAATCCCAAACATACGTTGCTGTTCCGTCGAAAGTAGAGAGGTTGTTAAAT
>JBLHTZ010000101.1:0-4858 GCA_047627915.1 Vicingaceae bacterium | reverse complement strand
TTACTCAATCACCATATAATGAGAAGGAATTATACACTGAATACGTAAAAGGAGCAGGCGAGCAGTTAGTTTCGGGTAAAGTGACACCAAAGAGCTTTACGGTTGCGAATGATAAATTATTGAATCCTTTGCCTTTTAATGGAGACATGCTCATTCAGCAATCAAAAAAACTAAAAGAATTTTATGGCTGCCATTTAGATATAGAATGGGTGGCGAAAGAGAATGAAATCTATTTTGTTCAGGCACGACCTATAACTGTAGAGACCAAGCAAAAGGTACATTGGAGCAATACCAACTTAAACGAAAATTATCCAGACCCAATTTCTCCGCTCTTGTACTCTATCGCTAGAGATTCTTACTATCATTACTTTAAAAATATTTCGGGCTTATTGCAAATTAATCCTGAAACAATAAGATCCTTAGAATACGATTTTAGTAACTCCGTTGGCATATGGGCTAATCGGATTTACTACAACATGACTAGCATTCACAACATTCTATCCTCTTCACCTTTAAAGGATTATTTTAAAGATGCCTTTAATCAGTTTGTTGGCTATAAAGAAAGGGATGTTGCGACTTCCAATGAGAACAAAAAGACTTCTGTTCTGAAGTTGGTTTATAGATTAATTGCATTAAATCTAAAGTTAGAAAGTCATGTTCTCGAAATTGAGGGAAAGGTTGATTCCTTTTCAAGAAGAGTGGACGAAGAAGCCAACTCAAATGAAAGGGCAGTTTTGTTTTATGAGTTTTTAGATTTAAGGTTTAATCAATGGTATCATGCTAGTTTGGCCGATTTATTTTCAATGATTCATTATAAATTATTAGGCCGCTTTACCAAGAAGTTCTATGGTGAAGAAAGCACAGGCGTGCACAATGTTTTAATTCAGGCAATACCTGGTTTGATAAGTAGTGCCCCTTTGAACGACACTTGGGATATTGTAAGCCTGATTAACAAATCGGGAGCAGAGGAATTATTCAGCTCCAACAATCCTGAATTTGTTTATGCTCAAATACAGCAGCAGGCTAAATGGAAGGCAGTAAAAACAGCCATTCAAGCATACCTTAAAAAATGGGGGTTCAGGTGCTCAGGAGAACTCATGTTTACAAAGAAAAATTACATTGAGGAACCTGAGAAATTCATTGAGCTTTTGCAAAGCTATATGAAGAACACAGCGCAAGATCCTAGAGTAGTCATAAAAGCGAAGGATGAAGAAAGAAGAAAAGCTTTCCGAACATTTGCGGTTAAAATAATTCGTAAAAGGCACATTTTGTTGCCTTGGTCGTTATACAATATCGGGCAATTATATATCATCTCTAAACTATGTAAGCAAGCAATTTCAAGTAGAGAAAGAGTACGATATAAACAAGCTGAAATGTATTACAAGTTTAAAGTTGTCATGAAAGAAATTGGCAGAGATGCGGTTATTAAAGGCATATTAAATAATTACGAAGATGTGTTTTTATTAAAGTACAAAGAGGTTGGAGAATTAATTTCTTCCTCTAACATGTTTTCGGTGAATGACTTGGCTAAAAACCGAAAGGAAGCCTTTGAGGTTGACTCCAAAAAAGAATTTCCGCAGCATTTTTCTACCTTCTTTGGCGAACGACCAGAGTTCGTAAAAGATGAGGTAGCTTTGATTGAAGGAGCAAAAGAGTTTTCAGGCCTTGCAGCAAGTGGCGGCAGAATTAAAGGTCAAGTTAAAGTGCTTGAATCGGTTCTAGAAGGTGGTAAAATTAATAAAGGAGACATTTTAGTCACCAAACAAACAGACCCAGGTTGGGCAATGGTATTTCCATTAATTGGAGGGTTGATTGTAGAAAGAGGGGGAGCGCTTTCTCATGGTGCAATCGTTGCCCGGGAGTTTGGAATACCTGCCGTTCTTGGAATTGACAACATTACCAAAATACTCAAAGACAATGATGAAGTAATTCTAGATGGCGATTTAGGGAAAATTCAAATTCTTTCATGATGTTGGTTATTGAATATTTAAAAAAGAGGTTTAGTCCCGTAAAATTTATTTTGCTTTCAACTTTACTGTGTTTGTTCGTTTACGATGTAGCTGCCTCTGGGACTAATTGGGCTAAAGGCATCTTCTTCTTATTCATCTCCTTGTTCACCTTTAGAATTCTCGATGATGCAGGGTCTGTTTATTACGATAGAGCGAATTACCCTGAAAGAACTTACCTGAAGAAGGAAAACTATCCTTCGTTCTTACGGTTCACTATCACCATTTGCTTAGGCTATTTGCTTTCACTTTTCTTTTATTCTCAGGCTTACTTTTTAGTGATTGCTGGATTAATGGGAGTCTCTGTTATGGGCTATGTTTTCTTTGGAAAAAACAACTTTATTCTACCTATCGTTCCGCTATTCAAGTATCCTATTTTATTGTGGTGTTTAATGAGTTTTTCTAGCGAGACGAATGACCTTTTAGTAGCACTTTCTTCCTTACTTATTATTGCTTCGCATGATGTAATTGAATTAATCGGTAAAAAGGATTGGGCACATAACTTTGGTTTAATCATTTTGCTAATGGTAGGTTTTATGCTGTTTCCATTTTGGACGAATAAGCTTTATCTAATTTGCATTCTAATACTTCCATTGATAATTTACTTGATTAGAAAATGGAAATACCGCGCTTTTGTTCCTGTGCTTTATTATCCAATTGTATATTTTGTTTTAACTAATTTCTCCTAAATGAAAGACCTATTTCTAAAGCCGGTAAATAACCCGCAGAGCTATCGTTTCGAAAAAGTGAATTGCTACAATTGTGGGAGCGATGATTATGAGTTTTTCTTAATTGGTGAAGAAGATTTAACGGGGAAGGACGGAGAATTTCAATATGTAAAATGCAACAGCTGCGAATTGGTTTATCAAAACCCGAGAATTGCATCTGATCAAATCAAGGAGTTTTATGATGGCGAATACATTGCTCACCGAAAGAAAAAGGACTGGGGCGTATTAACGCCACTTTATGACTGGGCCATGAATAAGCATGACCGAGAGAAAGATAAAATTGTTTCGGAACATGTGCTGTTGAACGACAAAACTGAGGTGATGGATGTAGGATGTGCTGTTGGTACGTTTCTATTGCACCTCAGAAAAAAATATAACAGTAAGATTAGCGGGGTTGACTTTAAGGAAGGCTTGGAGTTTCCCGATTTTGATAAAATAGAGTTTTACAATGGCTTGTTTTATGAGCAGAATATTTCTCCAGAACGATACGATTGTGTTACCATGTGGCATTTCTTGGAGCATTGCTATGACCCGAATAAGTCATTGGAAATGGCAAAGAAAGTGCTTAAAAAAGAAGGGAAGTTAATAATAGAAGTGCCTCGTTTAGATAGTTTTACTTTTAAGCTATTTGGGGCTAAATGGCCGGGGGTTCAAGCACCACAGCATACCGTTTTATTTGATAAAAAGAAGCTCATCACCCTCGTTGAAAAGAATGGTTTTAGAGTAGTGAAATACCGAGGCTACGGTGCCTTTCCGCCATACTTCTACATCTTTGCTGGGAGTTATTTTAAATTGATAGGTAAGGGGCTTAATTTGAACCGAATCATTTTCCCTTATTTCTTGGGGCAGCTGTTATTGACTCCAATCTTATTATTTCAAAAAGTATTAAACCTTTCTATGCAAACAGTAGTTTGCGAAAAGATTGAAGATTAGCAAATCGTGAATACAAAGCAGAACATATTGGCATTTAAAGCAGACAATAAGAAGGCACTTTCTTATTTGTTAGTCCCAATGCTTTTGTCAATTTTAGGGCTGTTTTTAACGATCCAAGCCAATCTAATTAGCTATGTTTTTGGTCAATTGGTTCTTTCTTTCTTCTTTACACAAACCTTTATTTTACTGCACGAATGTGGTCATTTAAATTTCTTTAAATCGAGGACTATGAATTTGATTGTTGGAAATGTTTTTGGCTTCTTGACTTTAATTCCATTTTACTCTTGGCAACAAATGCACAACATGCATCATCGGTGGACTGGTTGGCGAGACAAAGATCCTACGACTGAGAAAACAGTTGAGCCTTCAAAATCTCCTTTAATGAGGGTGGTTGCGAATGTAGCTTGGTTGTTGTTTATTCCTGTTTTCTATTTGTCCTACAAGTTGAGTAATTATTGGAATATCAGTAAGATTAAAAGACACCTAAGCCCAAATAATTATAAAAAATCGGTGAGCAGCATATTGGTTTATTTCTGCCTTTATGTAGGACTAAGTATATTCTTCGGGAAATACCTTTTGATAAATTTTATGCCTGCATTTGTTGTAAGCCTAATTTGGAAAGAGCTTCTTATTTTAACGCAGCATTCTCACATAGAGATTCCAGTTTCTGAAGGTGAAACAGTGCGTCCAATTCCTTTTCAGAGCCAAGTTCAATACACTAGAAGTTTCTATACCTATCGCTTTATTGAAAAGTATATACTCTTCAACTTTAATTTACACGAAGCCCACCATGCCTACCCGGGTTTGCCTTCTTATTGGTTGGTAAAGGTTGATTTAAAGCAAGCTAAAAAACCGCTTTACTGCGATTGGTTTAAACAAGCCAAAGCACTTAAAGGTGAAGACTATATTTTTAGAACTTCTAAGCACACCGGGAAATATTTTTAGATAAATATTTTTCTCCAAGTACCTCGTTCATGGATTAATTGAATAATAGAGTTGACGCTTACGATTTTATTTATTTAAATCTATCTAGCCAAAATCGGCCTACGTTCTGTGTATGGCACGTATCCCGAAGGGTATGCACTATATAGCATTGATAGCTGTAGCAAATAAGCTAATGAAACAACCATTTGCAATAGCTAAACCAGGATTAATTTATGATCCAGAATTTAGAAGTCTGAAATTGAATTA
>JBLHTZ010000100.1:0-4897 GCA_047627915.1 Vicingaceae bacterium | reverse complement strand
TGGTGTTTTTGGTTATTTGGTAGAAGCTAAAATTAATTCGATTTTTTGGATTTGCTCTACTGTAAACATTTCGCATCGATGCATAAAATCAATAATTTGTTTTTTCAATGTCGGTGGAATGGTTTCGGAGTTCAGATTTCTCATATTTCTCAATATGAACTTTTTATCGTCTTCCATGTCATCACTAAAGCCCAAGTAACTTGGTATTTCAAATTGAACAGCTAACCTCATGTAACGAATTTCTATATCATCAGGAGCCATTTCAATAGCTTTGTTAAAACTGGCTTCGCTCTTATTCAAATAAGACATCTTCTTAAATAAGTTCCAAGTGGTCTTCGTCATAATCGCTTCTAAAGCGCCTTGATAGGCTAAGATTTTCCCATCCGGTTTTTCAACTTTTAAGAAGGATTCATACACTTTTGGAGCATTCAAATAATCTCTAAGTGCAGTTAGGTACTCAGACCTTAGCTCATCTAATGTGTTATTATTTGGTTCGCAGAATATGCTATTTGAAATAATCAGTAATACAAGAATACAAAACCACCTCCTCATAACACAAACTTAATCAAATCAAAGTTGTATCTTTTGTTTGCGACAGAGAGAACTAAAATCTTGCTTGATCCGAAGAGGTTAGGATCATTCTCCTAGATTACCTGTTAAATCACCGTTGTATGCCATAAAGGCCAGGAATAGAATCCCGATTGCGATTCGGTAATAACCAAAATGCTTGAAGCCATAATTTTCAACAATTTTCAAGAAAATTTTAACGGCAATAAAAGCTGTAATAAATGCCACTACTAAACCAATTCCAAGAAGCATCAATTCGTTGCTGGTAAATTCAATATCTGCTTTTAGTAAATCGTAACCAGTAGCTGCAAACATGGTTGGAACAGCTAGTAAAAATGAAAATTCTGTTGCTTGTTTCTTATCCAGTCCACTGTAAACCCCTCCAATAATTGTTGCTGCGGCTCTCGACGTTCCTGGAATCATTGAAAAACACTGCCAGAAACCGATTTTAATTGCATTTTTATAGGTAATATTTTCAAGGTCATCTGTATTGCTTTTTCGTTCCACTACCTTTTTGTCGATCACAATTAAAACAATACCACCAAGGACAAGCATTACTGAAACTACAATCGGGTTAAATAAATAACCTTTAATAATGTCATAGGCCAATAAGCCAATTACGGCTGTTGGAATAAAGGCTGCGGTAAGCTTGTAATAAATGGTTAAGCCCTGTAAAAAACGCTTGGCATACAACAGTACAATAGCCATAATAGCTCCCAATTGAATGGCAACTTCAAAGGTTTTTACAAAGGCATCTTCATGAATATTCATGGCTGCCGATGCTAAAATCATGTGCCCAGTTGATGAAACGGGTAAAAACTCAGTTAGCCCCTCAATTATGGCAATTACAATGGATTGAATTAACGTCATGTTAGTTGTTTGGGTAAACTTTTAAAGCTTCTGTTAAACAACGAATTGCTTTCTTCAATTTATCTTTTTCTAGCACATATGCCAATCTAACTTCGTTTTTTCCTTTTCCTGGAGTAGAGTAGAAGCCACTTGCAGGTGCCATCATAACTGTTTCTCCTTCTAATTCGAATTCCTCCAACATCCATTGGCAAAATTTGTCAGAATCTTTAACCGGCAATTGAGCTACGGCATAAAAAGCTCCACCTGGTTTTGGGCAGAAAACACCGTCAATTGCATTTAGTCCGTCAACTAAAATATCTCTTCTTTCCACATACTCCTTACTCACTTTTTCAAAGTAGGAAGTCGGAGTTTGCAAAGCTGCTTCTCCTGCAATTTGACCTAACAAAGGTGGACTTAATCTTGCTTGAGCTAATTTTAAAGCAGCTTTCATTACTTCTTTGTTTCTAGAAATCATAGCACCAATTCGAACGCCACACATGCTGTATCGTTTCGAAACGGAATCAACCACGATAACGTTATCTTCAATTCCTTCTAAATTCAATAAAGAGTGATGCTCTTTGCCATCGTAACAGAATTCTCGATAGACTTCATCGGCAAATAAGTATAAATCATGTTTTTTGACGATGTCTCTTAGTTTATTTAGTTCTTCTTGAGAATACAAATAACCAGTCGGGTTACCAGGGTTACAAATTAGAATTGCCTTCGTTTTTGAAGTAATTTTTTTCTCAAATTCTTTAATTTTTGGCAATGCAAAACCACTTTCAATAGAAGAGCTAATTGGCACCACCGTTACCCCGGTTGCTTCGGCAAAACCATTGTAGTTGGCATAAAATGGCTCAGGAATAATTACCTCGTCGCTTAAGTTGAGGCAAGCAGTGAAAGCAAAAGCCAATGCTTCAGAACCGCCTGTTGTTACCATAATGTCTTCAAAGGTTATTCCTTTGCTGATGTTGTCATAGTATTTTGCAAGTCCTTTTCGATAGGATTCGTTCCCTGCGGAATGACTGTAAGCATATACGTCCATTGAAATATTTTTAACCGCATCTAAAGCAACTTTTGGTGTCTCAATGTCCGGTTGGCCAATGTTCAAATGTATTACTCCAACTCCTTTGTCTCTAGCTTTATCAGCAAATGGAACCAATTTTCTAATTGGCGATTCAGGCATGTTTAATCCTCTTTCCGAAATCTTAGGCATATTCTATATTTTAGAGTGCGAAGTTCAGAGAAAATAAGGAATTTTCAAAAGTAAAAATTTCAAGAGTTTGAAACTTTTATTTTGGGGTTTGGAAGAGTATTTAATCTGTTTAAAAGTCTAACTTTTCGAGAGTATTTGTTCGCTTTTGTATCTAACCCAACAAACGAATCCATAACAGTTAAAATTGCTAACTTTAACAAGGAGTCTAATTATCAATATCAAATAAATAGTGTAGAAGGAAAATTGATGTTGAACGGAACAAGTAAGAATCAACAATTAAAAATCGAAGTAAGCGAATTGGCAAAGGGTAGTTATATTTTTGTATTGTTTGAAAGCGGTGAACAAGTTGGACAAACGGTATTGATCAAACAATAATGTAACTGTCAATAAAACAGTCATTGCGAACCACGAAAGGAGTGCGGCAATCCGGTATCATAAAACTAGATTGCTTCTTTCCTTGCAATGACCAATTAAAACCTCATTGCTTTGTCACGCTGAGCAGAGTCGAAGTGCACAAAGCAATCGAGTTAAAATAAAAACAATAGCATGAAAAGAATACTCATCATCAGTTTATTCATACTCTTAGGATTGGGCAGTTTTGCCCAATCCTTTGTTGTAGACACTACTTTTCAACCTTTTTTCGACATTCGTGCGCAGACTAATCCAATTATTAATGGGATTTACGAAGATCAGCGATCTGGTAGATTATATGTTGCTGGAAACTTCAGTAGTAACTTCATTGGACGGTTTTATGACGGATTGGTTACTTATGATTCGTTGGGTCAACTATCTCTGCCATTTAGGTTCGGAAATGGATCTCCATTTGGCAATGGAGTTTCTGATATTACGTATAATTCAATTAATAGATTAACGGTTCATTATTCGGGGAGTATAGGTTTTATCGACACAACTGGGAATTGGAGTTATCCAAATTTTAACTGGTTGCAAAATAGAACTCGCACTGTAGCTTGCGGAACAGGAAGACCATTAGCATTTCCCAACGGTTCTTCCTTATTTGCTAATGGAAGGGACGGTACCGGCAAAGCCTGTAAAATAATTCAAGGAACCGATACTTTTCCGGGTAGGCACATTATAAAACTTACACCACAAGGCTTTTGGGACAGCACGTTTAACCACGATGCTACCTATGGGAATCCAGATGGATTTTTTCAGTATGACAGCAATAGAATAATAATCTATGGCAATCCACTTCGTTTTACACATTACGATAGCATTCCGATTGAGGGTATGTGCCGTATTTATTTAGATGGAACCTTAGACACCACGTTCACTTCTCCCATCAATCCAAATATATTCTGGATAACTGCAGTAGATAATGTTCAACATGATGGGAAGTTTTTTTTAATTGGGTCTACTTACCTAAAGGGAGACACCATCAAAACACCACTAGCTCGAATAAACCCTGATGGAAGTATAGATGCTACTTTTCAATATAGAAATGGAGCGGTAGATGTTATTAATGGTTTTGAAGGAATCAATACTGTAGTTACAACTGAAGATAAAGGTTATTTGGTAGGAGGGTACTTTACCCATTACCAAGGAGTGCAAAGAAAGTCAATCGTTAAATTGGATTCAAATGGTTTATTAGAACCACAGTATTTCACTGCACTAGGTCCCGATAGTGCTGACCCTTTTCTTTTTAGGAGCTTTCAAGGAATGGTATCAAAAATCATCCTTTCAAAATTTGGTGGTTATTATGTAGGCGGTAACTTTTTAAAGTGGGATGGGCAAGCAAGTCAACCACTAATTAAAATTACAGGCTTAAACGGCGGCATACCAGTTGGCATTGATGAAACGTTGCTTGCTTCTACTTTTACTGAGCAAGACATGGTAAAGGTTTATCCTAACCCAGCGAATGGTATTGTTACATTTGAAAGTGAAGTGGGAATAGAGACAGTTGAAGTATATGATTTGAGAGGTAAATTATTACAAAATTCGTTCAAGCTGCTCAATAGTCGAAGTGTAACAGAGGTTGACCTTACCAATTTTAATTCTGGAATATACTTTCTTAAATTGATGATGGAAAATGGAGAGGGAGTTACGAAGAAGATTATAAAACAGTAATATCAAAAAAGTCCTAACTTACAACTTGAAAAAAACAGATCATATGAAACAAAGTATTTTATTGTTTTTTACCCTATTTATATGGGGTAGCTCAAATGCGAATAACTCAAGTCAAAATACAGCCGATGGGGGAGGGAGTGTATATTTAATTAACCCTTCGGTAACCGCAACGTTGATGAA
>JBLHTZ010000099.1:0-5007 GCA_047627915.1 Vicingaceae bacterium | reverse complement strand
TAGGGACACTCCACCAAATTCAACCATCAAAAAAAGGGACTACTATTTCTAGTAATCCCTTTATTCTTAATGTACCCGGAGCCGGGGTCGAACCGGCACGGCCGCAATGGCCACAGGATTTTAAGTCCTGCGTGTCTACCAATTCCACCACCCGGGCAATTGGTACACTCCGAACTTGCGTTCAGAAGACACTTCCATAAAAAAATCCTCTCCGAAAAGAGGACCGTGAGCGGGAGACGGGATTCGAACCCGCGACCCCGACCTTGGCAAGGTCGTGCTCTACCAGCTGAGCTACTCTCGCATTGTTGCTTTTAAGAACTTCTCTTTTAAACAGGAAGACAAAGGTAGTTTTTTCAACTCAATTGCAACCTAACTATTAAAAGAACTTTTGTTGTCCGACTAGGGCTCACTTCGATTTTTTCTTTCACTTTCAGAAAATACTCAGTATAAACTTCTCGCACTAGTCGAGAAACCATTTCCCTTATCTAAGAACTTTTTGTTGTCCGACTAGGGCTCGAACCTAGACTCTTCTGTACCAAAAACAGACGTGTTGCCAGTTACACCATCGGACAATTTTCGTAACGGGTGACAAAAGTAAAAAAAACTTCACAAATATTTATACTTTCTTAAGAAAAGTATTTGAACGCATTTGAAGTAGTTTTTTTATCTTCGCAACCGATCTAAAACAAGCACTAAATAAAGTACATGACTACATTTAAAAAATTAAACCTTAGCATAGGATGGATTACTTGGATAATAGCTTCTGCTGTTTACCTTCTTACCATCGAACCAACAACAAGTTTTTGGGATTGTGGAGAATTTATCGCAACCGCTTATAAATTAGAGGTTGGCCACCCTCCTGGAGCTCCATTTTTTATGATGCTAGCTCGTTTCTTTACGTTGTTCGCATCTCCTGAAAAGGCCGCTTTAATGATCAATTCATTGTCTGCCTTAGCGAGTTCATTTACCATACTTTTCTTGTTTTGGACCATTACCGCCTTTGGTAAAAAGTTGGCATTAAAAAGCGGAGAACTTACAAATCCTAAAGTTTTTGCAGTAATTGGAAGTGGATTAGTTGGTGCTTTGGCATATACTTTTTCAGATTCTTTCTGGTTTTCGGCAGTTGAAGGGGAAGTTTATGCACTATCATCGTTATTTACAGCAGTTGTTTTTTGGGCCATTGTAAAATGGGAAGGTGTAGCAGATGAAAGTCACAACCTAAGATGGATCATTTTAATTGCTTATTTGATGGGGCTCTCAATTGGAGTTCACCTCTTGAACTTGTTGGCAATACCTGCTATTGTTATGGTGTATTATTTCAAAAAGTACAAGCCAACACCTAAAGGTATAATTATTGCTCTAGGACTTTCAATAGTTATTTTAGCAGCCATACAATATGGTATTATTCCAGGTTTGATCGTAATGGCTTCTTGGTTTGAGTTGTTGTTTACCAACAGTCTTGGTCTTCCGTTTAACACAGGTTTCTTCGTGTATTTAGCACTGATTGTTGGGGGCTTAGCTTATGGCTTGCATTACACTCAGAAGAATTCGAAGGTGGTTTTAAACACCATTTTCTTATGTGTTTCTGCCATCATATTGGGGTATTCTTCTTTTGCAGTGATTTTGATTCGTTCAAATGCAAATACGCCAATGGATGAAAACAATCCTGAAAACGTTTTTACCTTCCTTTCTTATTTGAATCGGGAGCAATACGGTGAGAGACCTTTGTTTAATGGCCATTCATTTAACACCCCATTAGATACAAAAGACCCGTATGCTGACGGAAAACCAGTTTACTTTCAGGACAAGGAGAGCGGGAAGTATATTATTACAGATGATCGAAAGAATTCAGTTCCTAACTACGATAGTCGTTTTAAAACGGTTTTACCTAGAATGTGGAGCACTGAGGCAAGACATAAAAGCCAGTATATAAAATGGGCGAATTTTAAAGGTAAACCAGTTCGCTACCAAGACGCTAGTGGTGAAACCAAGGTGATTAACACGCCAACATTTGGAGAGAATATGTCTTATTTGTTTAACTATCAGATGACCTGGATGTATTGGAGGTATTTCATGTGGAATTTTGCAGGTAGACAAAATGACATTCAAGGCCATGGTAACGTTATTCACGGTAACTGGCTTAGTGGGATTAACTTCATTGATGAGATGAGGTTGGGTACACAAGACAATTTACCTGAAATGATAACAGATAGTAAAGCAAATAACAAGTATTATATGCTGCCTTTAATTTTGGGGCTGATAGGGTTGGTTTTTCAATTTACCAGAGATAAACAAGACGGTAGCATTGTTATGCTCCTGTTCTTTTTCACTGGTTTAGCCATTGTGTTGTACTTGAATCAATATCCATTGCAACCAAGAGAGCGAGATTACGCTTATGCTGCTTCATTCTATGCTTTTGCCATTTGGATTGGATTAGGGGTATATGCGCTCTATGATCTTGTTAGCCGAGGGAAGTCAAATGGAATTCTGGCAATCGGTATAACCGCCGTAACCTTAGTTGCGGTGCCTGGTCTTATGGCTTCAGAGAATTGGGATGATCACACAAGAGCAAATCGATTCACCGGAAGAGACTTTGCAAAAAATTATCTTGATTCTTGTGAACCAAATGCAATACTATTTACAAACGGAGATAATGATACCTTTCCGTTGTGGTATGTGCAAGAAGTTGAGGAGTATAGAACCGATGTTAGAGTTATTAATTTAAGTTTATTGAATACGGATTGGTACGTGAATCAGATGCGATTAAAGGCATACGACTCAGATCCTATTCCATTGACACTCCCTGAGAAGAAAATTCGACAAGGAACAAATGATTACTTGCCAGTTTATGAAAGAAAGCAAATTAAGGGGCACATCGATGTGGATGATTTAATCGATTTCATCAAATCAGACAATCCACAAACGAAAATTCCTGTTGGAACGGGTGAAAAAATTGACTACATCCCAACGAAGAAATTGAAGATTTCAGTTGATAAAGAAAAGGTATTAGCAAATGGAACTGTTCATGCAGAAAAGGCAGACCAAATCGTGGACGAAATTGTATGGGAAATTAAAAAAACCTATGTATTGAAAAACGACTTGACTGTTCTAGATATTTTAAGTTCGAATAATTGGGAGCGACCTATTTACTTTGCGAGCACAACCGGCTTAGCTAGTTACATTGGATTGGAAGATTATTTCAGAGCTGAAGGTATGGCATATCGATTGGTGCCAATTAAGAAGCAAGGAAGAGGAGATGGTAATCCAGGTTATGTTAATTCTGATATTTTGTACAAACGCTTAATGGAAGATTTTCATTGGGGTGGAATGGATACAGATGACATTTACATGGATGAAACCAACCGCCGAATGACCATGAGTTTGAGAATTACTTTCTCTCGTTTGGCTGATCAACTTATTGCTGAGAATAAATTAGATAAAGCGAAGCTAGTACTAGACAAAGCATTTAAAGTGATGCCAGAGCAGAACGTACCTTATGATTATTTTGTAATGTTCTTAGCAGAGAATTATTACGGAATTGGGGAATTTGAAAGAGGGAATGAAATTGTTTCTCGCTTAGTTGATATTTACGAGAAAGAGGTGATTTACTATCAAAGTTTAGATCCAAAATTTGGAGTAACTGTTAAAAATGATTTACAACAAGCACGCGGAATTTTGAATCGATTAGTGGTGATGACCAACCAGCTATATCCTCAGAAGGAGTTTGGGCAAGAATTAAATCAGCGATTAGCTCCTTATTTCGGCTCAGGTAATCAGTAAAACAGCTACATTTACGACAAACTAGCCATATGAATTTAAGTAAGTCGTTTTTTCGAATTTCTCTAGTACTAGCATTTTTTATGCTGTTAAAGATGAATGCTTTTGCAGATCCATTAGATAGCTTGGAGCTAAATGGCATGGTCTTTAACAATAGTGAAAGGGTAAAAGACGCATTCGTAAATATTTATGATCATAACAAATTATTTAAACGGATTGACGTTCGAGCATCAAATCAGTTTGTTACAAATCTGCCTTTAAATACGATTTTAACAATAGAGATTACAGCTCCAGGTTTTCATGCCAAACGATTTGTTATGGACACGACGGTGCCCGGAAGGCTAAAGGAATCTCAGTTGAAATATGATTTTGATATTGATATTTTTAGTGAAGAGGAGTTGGCAAATATCAACACTTCATTCCTGGATTTTCCTGTTGGATTGGTTTCTTATGACCGCAGGAAAAAAGTTTTTCATAGAAATAAGAAGTATACCAAACGAATGAAGAAGGCCTATTTAAAACTATGGGCTGAATCGCAAGCAGCTGCTCGGCAAGGCCAAGGACTGAAATAACATAAAAGCCATTTCAATTAGTTGGAGTGGCTTTTTTATTGATACAGATGGAGGAAATAAAAATTAGGAAGGTTGTAAGGGAAGATAATTTCGCATTGGCCCAAATTATTCGAGCGGCATTTATTGAGTTCGGGGCTCCATTAACAGGGACGGTATATGAAGATCCAACAACTGATGCATTGTTTGAACTATTCGAATCTGAGAAGGTAGCCACGCTTTATGTTGCCGAAGAAGGGGGGCAAGTTCTAGGGTGTTGTGGAGTTTTTCCAACGAAAGGATTAGATAACGGTTATGCTGAATTGGTAAAGTTCTACTTGGCCAAAGAAGCACGCAACAAAGGAATTGGTAAAGCATTATTTGAGAAGGCGATTCAGGCTGCAAGAGATTTTCAATATCAATTTCTATACATTGAAAGCCAGCCTAGTTTTAGCAAGGCAGTTCAAATGTACGAGCGGTATGATTTTAAGTATTTAGATCACTCATTGGGAAACTCTGGTCATGACAATTGCGATGTTTGGATGCTCAAAACCCTATAAACATTAGACATGGATAATCACAAGAAAGTAGCCTTACTAATATTAGACGGTTGGGGATATGGTAAAAAAGATCATTCAGATGCCATATTTAATGCCAAAACCCCCATTTTTGATGGGTTAAT
>JBLHTZ010000098.1:0-5063 GCA_047627915.1 Vicingaceae bacterium | reverse complement strand
ATTGCCAGTTTTAATTCTATTAGGTCAAGTAGTTTCTTTGGTTGAGGTACTTTCTCAATAAAAAATTCTTTTATATAACGCAAGTAATCAATTCGTAAACAATAATTTAATATTTTTGAAAAAAAATAATGTATCATTATATTCTTCTATTTATTTTTTGCGCGTCTTGTTCAATTGCACAATCACAAAATTTTGAATCCTTAAGTAATTTCGGGGGAAATGGCTTCCAAGATGTTAACGCAATAGAGCTTTTAGCTAATTCAAATATTATAACTGTCGGGCAATTTGAAAACACCGTAGATTTTGATGAAAGTCCTAATACGGTAAACCGAACAGCTGTGGGCGGCAAAGATCTATTTCTAAAATGTGTTGACACAAGCAATAACTTACTTTGGGTAGGAGCATTTGGAGGACTTTCAGATGCAATAGCTTGGAGTGTAACCAGCGATCCACAAAATAACATTTACATATCAGGAAACTTCTCTGGAACCATTGATTTTGATCCCTCAAACTCAATTGTAAATTTAACTTCAAATGGCGGTCAAGATATTTTCGTTTGTAAATATAGTAGTAGCGGAAGTTTAATATGGGCACGTAGTTTTGGTGGAACCCTAAACGATAATGGAAGAGAACTTATAGTTAATTCAAATGAAGAAGTAGTTCTAGCTGGTTGGTTCAGAAATACGATCAATTTCGTACCGGGTAATCTTTCATTCACCAAGACTTCCAGTGGTGGTGAAGAAGCATTCATATGTAAATTAAATTCAAGTGGCATTCCTATATGGGTAAACACATATGGTTCAAATACCTTTGATTTAGAGAGAGTTTATTCTTTAAAATTCGATATTAATGGAACTATTCTATTTACGGGAATATTTGGAGGAATTGTTGATTTTGACTTAAGTGCCAACACCTTTAATTTAATTTCCAACGGCGAAGAAGATGCTTTTCTAGCAAAAATTGATTCGAATGGAAATCATATTTGGGCTAAATCATGGGGCGGTAGTGATGAAGAGTTGTCATTATCTCTGCAACTTGATAGGAACAGAGATATAATAATATGTGGATCATTTCAGGGCACTACTGATTTAGACCCAGGTGTAACAAGCTTTAACATCACATCTCCAGGAAGTAGAGATGGTTTTATTTCAAAATTTTCCAATTCAGGAAATTTAATTTGGGCCAAAACAATTGGAACAGCGTCTGCTGAAGTTTGCAATGGTGTTGAGATTGACAACTCAAATAATATATATGCAATTGGTTATTATTTTATTACAACAGACTTTAATCCTGGAGCGGGAGTAAACTTAACTCCTTCAGGTGGAAATATTAATGGTGACGGATATCTTTTAAAGCTAACGCCAAATGGAGATTTTAAATGGGTTTACCCACTTAATGGTTCTGGGGCTGATGCTACTCGTTGCGCAATAATTGATAAAAATTTTAACATTTACTTAGGTGGAAATTTTACAGGACCATTTGATTTTGATCCTTCAAATTCAAATGCTGTTGCTAATTCTATCGGAATAAGTGACGCTTTTGTTGTAAAACTTAGCGATTGCCTGCCAACTGATACTGTACTTTCTATCGTTGCTTGCAACTCGTATAACTCTCCTAGTGGAACATACAATTGGACTACCGGCGGAACATATTCCGATACCTTAATAAATATTAATGGCTGCGACAGTGTAATAACTATCAACTTGTTTCTTGACAATCAATCTGATACTACATTTTCTACAGTTGCTTGTAACTCCTATATCTCTCCAAGTGGAACATACACCTGGACAACTAGTGGAACATACTCTGATACCTTATTGAATCAGAATGGATGCGATAGCGTATTGACTATTAGCTTATTTATTAAGAATCAATCTGACACTACACTATTTGCTCTTGCTTGTAATTCCTACAATTCTCCTAGTGGTACGTACACTTGGACCACAAGTGGAACTTTCCATGATACCTTGGTAAGTCAAAATGGTTGTGACAGTGTTATTACGGTTAATCTGTTTATTACCAATCAAAACAAGACTATTACACAGAATGGTTTTACGTTAACGAGTAATGCCACAAATTCAACTTACCAGTGGTTGGATTGTAATAATAACAATGCCGTTATTATAGGAGAAACAAATGCTTCGTTTACCGCTACCCAAAATGGAGATTTTGCAGTTGAGTTAACTGAGAACGGTTGCAAAGATACCTCAGCATGTGTTATGATTCTTGGAGTTGGTATCGCTAACAATGATTTTGCAAATGAAAGTTTTATCGTTTCACCAAATCCTTCGAATGGTGATTTTAACATCCAATTCGTAAATAGTTTCAATGGTGAATTAGACATTTTCAACAGCATTGGACAGTCAATCTATCGTGAGGTTATTTCAAACAATAATCGAATTGATATTTCATTGAATGCTTCAAAAGGAGTTTACTTTTTAAGACTGACAAGTAACAACGGAGAAATTTCAACGTCAAAGGTAATTGTTAATTAGGGCTGCCTAAAGTAAAAATCTAGATGCACTAATAACTTTAGTCACTCGAACTACTTCCAACTTCAAGAACTTTCCCTACACCGGATCAACATCAACAACTACCCGTACCGACTTGTACACGTCGTGAACGGCAAATAGCTGCAACTCTTCTTTTAGAAGTTCCTTGGCCTTTTTAATGGAAGCCTTGCTTTCAATTTTAAAGAGAATGTTTTGATGATAAAAGTTTCGAATTCGTGCAATTCCAGGAGCCTCAGGTCCTAGAATTCTACTGCCAAATATCTGCTTTAATCGAGTTGCTAGGTGTTGAGCAGCTTCGGCAATTTTACGCTCATCCCGATGCTTTAACGTGAGCTGAATTAAACGGTAAAACGGAGGGTATTGAAAGTTTCTTCTATCAATTAATTCGTTCCGATACATGCCCACGTAATCACTGTCGATTACTTGCCGAATAATTTGATGTTCCGGATTAAACGTTTGAATCAAAACCTGCCCTCTGTCCTTCTTTCTTCCTGCCCTACCTGCTACTTGTGACATTAGTTGATACGAGCGCTCAAATGCTCTAAAATCGGGAAAATTGAGCATGTTATCGGCATTCAACACTCCTACCATTCCAACATTTTCAAAATCTAACCCTTTGGTCACCATTTGCGTTCCAACCAAAATATCAATTTCCTTTTCTTCAAAAGCGGTAATGATTTGATGGTACGCTTTCTTCGCTCTGGTCGTATCCAAATCCATCCGCCCAATTTTTGCTTTGGGCAAGAATATCGCTAACTCCTCCTCTATCTTCTCTGTTCCAAACCCTTTTACTTGCAAGTTGGTATCGCCACAAGAAGGACAAGCCGTTGGCAAATTGGTGTGGTAACCGCAGTAGTGACAGTTGAGCTCTCTTTTAAACTTGTGGTAGGTTAAACTTACATCACAGTTCACACATTGCGGCGCATTTCCGCACGTATCGCACATCATGACCGGTGAATAACCACGACGGTTTTGAAAAAGAATAATCTGCTTTCCCGCGTCCAAATTCTCCTCCATCATTTTCAATAACTCAGGTGTGAAATGAGAATTCATTTTTTTCTTTCGAGTTGCTTCTTTTACATCGGCACAGGTAATTTCTGGTAAGGTAACGTTGCCGTGTCGTTTGGAGAGTGTGACTAAACCATATTTCCCTTCCTTGGCGTTGGTGTAACTTTCTATGGATGGCGTAGCCGAACCCAATAAGACCTTTGCACCTTGCATGTTTGCCAATACTAAAGAAGCATCTCTCGCTTGGTAACGTGGTGATGGATCATACTGCTTAAAAGTATTCTCGTGCTCTTCATCAACTATGATTAATCCCAACTTTGAGAATGGCAAAAACAACGACGATCGCGCACCGAGTATAATTTGAAAATCTTCGTAATGCCCCGGAATGAATTTCAATACATTGTTCCAAACCTCAACTCTTTCGTTTTCATTGAAACGAGAATGAAATACGCCTACTTTCTCTCCAAAAATTGCTTGTAGTCGAACGACAATCTGAGTGGTCAACGCAATTTCAGGAAGTAAGTACAACACTTGTTTTTTAGCGTCTATTGCTTCTTGAATGAGCTTAATGTAAATTTCTGTTTTTCCAGAAGAAGTAACTCCATGCAACAAAACCGTAGATTTCTTTTTGAAATGCGTTTTTATCTCTTTGTAAGCAACTTGCTGGTATTCATTTAAGTCTTTTTCTTTTGAACTTGCTTCGGTAATGCTCAATCGCCCTGCTTCAACTTTGTACACTTCAAAAATCTCTTTCTTTACCAATTCACTCACCAACGAAGATGTCGCATTAATCAACTTTTGCAATTCAAGTTTCCGCACTTCTTTCGGCTGAGAAGTATAACGACCGTTCAACTGAATAAAGGTCATTAATAGCTCCAGTTGTCGAGGTGCCTTTTCTAGTTCGTCGAATACCTTTTTTAGTTTCTCTTCTTTGTTCGCTTCAAATGTCAAGCGCACGTAATCTACCATTTTAGGTTTGTAGCGACTTTTCAGCTCTTCTTCCACCATAACCGCCTTTTTCTCAATCAGCGATTTAATTTTAGATTGAACGTATTTGATGTTTAGTATTTGAGAGATTTCACTTAGCTCCAACACATTTCGCACTTCAAGTGCTTCTACCACCAAGTATTCGTCGTCTGTTAAATTATCGATGCTAGATTGATACTCTGGATGCAATAACACTCTTGTTTCACTTGCCAAACGCAAACCACCAGGCAGAGCAGTAACCATTACATCGCCAATGTTGGCCATGTAATACTCTGAAATCCAGTTCCAAAACTTAAGTTGAACGGGATGGATGATTGGAAGTTCATCTAAAATCGCTTCAAGGTACTTCGCTTGATAACTAGCCGGTGGCGTATAGTGCACCTCTGCAACAATAGCAGAATATTGCTTCTTGCCTTTCCCAAATTGCACAATAACGCGCTGCCCTATGGCAATATCATCGTTCCACTCGTGCGGAACCCGATACGTAAAGGTTTGCGGCAAAGCCAATGGCAATATTACCTGTACAAATTTGGTTTTTCTTTCGCTCATGCTACG
>JBLHTZ010000097.1:0-5317 GCA_047627915.1 Vicingaceae bacterium | reverse complement strand
TTGGCCTTGAGTTGGGTTTGGGTAGGCTAAAATGCCATTGTCTGCTTTAACGTAAGTACTATTTTCTTTTATTGAAGTGACCAAGCCGACATTGTAAGCAGCAACAAAAGCATCGTTAGAACCACGGGTTACAAAGGTATCTACTCCCTCAATAATTACCGAATCTCCTACAAAACCACCAATGTACAACATAGAATCTTTTCGATGCATGGCAAAGATGGCACTATTAATTCTAGCTGAGGTATAAATTACATCTTCGGCAATAGAGTTTCCTGTTCGATCAAAAAGTGTGAAGAATAAGTCACTATTCCTACAATTAATGCAATTGTCAACTGCTTCGATGTAATTTGATGAACCAGTGAAAGTCATTTTGTAATCAAAAATACCAGCTACACCAAACGAGTTTTGATCGACATATGCAGCTGACATATCAACTCTAGTAATAGGTGTTCCAATACTTTTTGAAGGATACAATCCTAATAAGCGATTTGAAGTTGCATCAAAAATAAATATTCCACCTGCTTGCCCTTCATTTGTACTACCTGTATAAGTAACAGTATCGAACCTCACCGTTTTATTCTGAAATAAACTAAAGTGACCTGCAACTAATAAGGTATCGCCATAAAGCGAAGCATCTGGGAATTGGTCAATGCTGCTTGAGCCATAAATAGTATTTGTATAATTGTAACTCGTATCAAAAAATGCTGCAAATGCGTTATCAGAACCTGTTTTTACTAGGGTGTCGTTTCCAACTAAAACTGTATCTCTATTTAAATTACCACTTACAACTGTCCCATATTGATTCGACTGAATGGAAGTAATTTGTGGTAAACGATCGAGACGAGGAAATGGCAAAGTATGAGCTTCAAGGTAGTTTCCATTCAAATCGAATTTAGCTTCGTGTATCCCGTTTTGCAAGGAGTCTTGATTAAACAATTTCTGATACCCAAAAAAACCTTGATCGCCTCCGCCTCTGAAAAAACAACTAATCGTATTGCCTTGCAATGATAAATTGTAAGGATTTGCGAAGTATGGAACATATACACCATTGGCTCCGGGCAAGTAGACAGTATCACCTCCAAAGGTTTTGTGCCACACTAAATCTCCATTTGAGTTTACCTTAGCTATAAATGAGCTGAAGTCTTTTTCTAATAAAGGTACTCTGTTAAAGGAAAAATGCTCACGAACGTTATGATAGAATACTGAACCACTGATATAACAATTTCCATTTTCATCTGCAACCATATCGTAATAGGCATCATCACCGCCACCACCGGCATATCGGTGCCACAGTAAATTGCCTTGTGGGTCGTATTTAGCCAACCAAACATCTAAGCCTCCGTAGTTTTCTAAACTGTCCAGCAAAGGGTTGAGCTTGCTTTTTATGTTTGTTCCGGAACTGTCTCGCACAAATAAATCATTCACTTGCCCTGCCACATAAATGTTGCCCCAGCGGTCAGTTTGTATGGCTTCTACTTTTTCGTCGTTTTTGGTAATACCATCGCCGTGGTGCTGTATCCATTGAAAGCCTTTGGTGGTGGTTTGGGCAGAAATGGTGAGAGTAAAGATAAAGGCTGAAAGATAAAAGACTGCCCGCAGTGCAGAACATAATAGCTTTGTGTAACTTCTCAATTGTTGATTTTTCATATCTAAAATTAAATTAATTGATAATGATAAATTATACCGTCATTGCGAGGAACGTAGTAATCTGCTTCAATAATGTTGCAGATTGCTTCGTCGCACTTCGACTTCGCTCAGTGTGACAAAGCAAAGACAAGTTATTGAACGATTACAATTTTCTTTCTCACTTTTTCTTCTCCTTTTTCTACTTCTAAGACGTAAACTCCTTCTGCTAAGTTGTTCAAAGGTAATTCGAAACCTACGTTTTAAAAATTAATGAGCTGATTTCTCTTCAATCACCCGTAATCCAAAATAGCCGTCGCTGAACTTTATTGAATACTTGGAGGTTCCTTCAATTTTTGGAAAGTTGTCATCGTAAATTGTTCTTAAGTATTCATCATCTTGGTACTGTCCATCAGCTAAATTGAAAATGTACTTGTCTTCAAACGGTTCAAAACCGGAAATAGGGTATGTTTCAATGTATGGGGAACTGTTAAATGTAAGGTTCAGAATGAAAAGCAAAACAATGCTAGTTGGCGCAAACGAAATAATATTGAAAATAACATACTCGTAAAAACTCATGGTAAACTTTTTACGGTACAACTTAATTGGGATAAGAAACCAAAGCGCTGTTGTGATGGCTAGTAATCTAAATAATCCAAAGTTCGAGATGTCTATTTTGTGAATGTTAACTACAAAAAAGAGAATAGACCCAATGAAAGTAATTGCTGAAAATACAGCAAAGAAACTCATATTGTCGTCCTTCTCTACGACCAGTTTCTTCTTTACGGGAGGAGTTTCTTTTCTCCTCTCAAGATACCGTTGTCGATTTGGATTGGTCATAAATTCTTCATCAAATAACTATAAAGTAAATGCATTGCTTCGGCATCCTTCTTATGCACGCTTTCGGTCGGCATATGCACGTCATTTTCGGGTGCACCAATGAAGCACCAATCTATAGGGAAAGATGATTTTTGAAGTGCGTTGCCATCGCTGCCTCCAGCGCTTTCAACTTCTAATTGAAATGTAACACCGGAAGCTTTAGCAAGTTCAATTATTTTGTCAATGTAACTTCTTCTTGGTATTCCGGAATCGCGCATTGAGATGGCTACACCTTTTCCGTCCTTAACGCCGTTTGTTACCCAAGTAATATCCGAAATAAGAGATTGACGAATTTGGTAGTTTTCATAGAGATATTTAGCCAAATAGCCTACGCTTCCTCCACCAACTTCCTCCCAAGCTGAGAATACGATTGCTCCATTATCTAAAGTTTCTGCTACTTTTAAGGCATTCCAAATTCCAAGGCGGTCGTCCAAGTAGCAGTTCTGGATATGTGTGTCAGTTTCAATCCAATTTGGCTTGTAAGTCAGCGTTGTCCCCCGATCTATTTCTCTGTCGAAAATAATTTTGGTCTTCACCACTTTTCTCTCATCAACCTCTTCCTCAATTTCAAAATCTAGTTTTCCTTCAATTTTCCCTTGACTATCTTCACCTATTAAGATGGTTTTTTCCTTGGCTTGCGGTCCTCCAATTTTAAGAAGTTCGTTTTTATAACCAACAGAGTAACCAACGGAATCCATATGCGCGTATATGGCAGTTCTAGGTTGACCAAAAATCAAAATTAAACAGTCTTGAAAATCGTCACCAAAGACCAATTGAGGTTGAACTTTCCAACTACTTTTGTTCTCCTTTATGCAGTTAATCAAATAATCTCTTACCGCTAGTTCGCTGCCTGATGGAGCATGAATTGCACATAATGCTTGAAGTAATTCTTGGTCTTTTTTAGTCATGGGATAAAGATAAGGCTTTCACAAAAAAAGCCCATCTCGTAAATAACGAAATGGGCTTCAGTACATTTTAATTTGACTATGAGTTTAGCATCACAGGCATTACAAGCATTAACACTTGTTCGTTTTCATCATTACCTGTTGCAGGCGTTAGAATACCGGCTCTGTTAGGTGCTGACATTTCAATATTAACTTCTTCTGTATCTAGATTGCTCAGCATTTCAATTAAGAACCTTGAGTTGAATCCAATTTCCATGTCTTCTCCATTAAAAGAGCACTTCAATCTTTCTTTCGCTTCATTATCAAAGTCAACATCTTCAGCTGAAATTTGTAATTCGCTTCCGCTCATTTTTAATCGAACCTGGTGCGTTGTTTTGCTAGAGAATATGCTTACCCTTTTTATGGAACTTAATAAGGACGCTCTTTCAATTGTCAACTTATTCGGATTCTCTTTTGGTATCACCGCTTCGTAATTCGGGTACTTTCCGTCAATTAATCTACAAATCAATTTTGTGTCTTCAAAAGCAAAAGCGGCATTGGTTTCGTTGAACTCAACTTTCACTTCCTCTTCTACAGAGCTTAAAATATTTTTCAACAAGTTAAGTGGCTTCTTTGGCATAATGAAACTTGCCGTTTTAGAAGCTTTAGCATCTGTTCTTTTATATTTTACCAACTTGTGAGCGTCTGTGGCTACAAATGTTAAATCTTCTTTTGAAAGTTGAAAGAAAACACCTGACATTACTGGTCGAAGATCATCATTCCCGCTTGCAAATATTGTTTTGTCTATTGCATTAAACAATAACTCACCGGCAACAGTAAGATTTGTTGGGGATTCTACTTCAGGAGTTTTTGGGAACTCACCACCATCTTGACCAGGTAATTTATATTTACCATAATCAGACTTAATTTCAATCGATTTTTTCTCTAAATCAAGAGTAAAAGTAAGCGGTTGGTCTGGTAATGATTTTAAAGTGTCAAGAAGTAACTTTGCAGGAATTGCAATAATTCCTTCTTCTTTACAATCAACAGTGATTTTAGTTACCATAGTAGTCTCCAAATCGGAAGCTGTAACTTGAATTAGGTTTTCGCTAATTTCAAATAGGAAATGGTCTAAAATAGGGAGTGAATTGTTTCCATTTAAAACACCGCTAATGTTCTGTAACTGTTTGAGTAATGAGCTACTCGATACTAAAAATTTCATATCTGCTGTCTTTTTCTATAGCAAACAAATTTATAGCTTTTGCGAGGGTGAAATTAAACTTTGTTGTATTTACTTTTCAACAGTTGTTGATGACGCTAAGTCCTTCAAACTAGGGACTAATTTATCGAGGGTTAAATTTTGCACTACAGGATAAACATCTGTACCTAGGTGACTGGTGTAAATATACATTCGCTCAGGATGATAATCTATTGCCTTCCCTTCAAGAGTGGAGCCTTCTTTAACTGGCATGTTGTAGCTTTTGATGACGTATTCTTGACCATCGTTCATCATTACTTTAACACTGTGTCGTGGTAAAGCAGAGTAAATGGAGTCGATAACATCTGCAGGGGTTCTTTGGTCAATGTATTCATAGTAGACAGCGGAGAACTCTTTTAAATAAGGAACCGCAATCTGAGGAGATAATTCTGCCGTATTATTTTCGTTCAGGTTGGTTACCCTGAATTTGCCCAACTCATATTGGTCAATTTTAAACGAGATAGAGGTATCGTTGGCATGATTTACTTCAACACTTCTAATTTCTTTGGGATTACACTTCATGACAACTCTGTCTTTCCAAAGTATTGGATCAATGAAAAAACGGGTGCCTAAATAGCCTCTCTCCATAATCATGTGGGTAATGTATGGTGTTGAAGATTTTTTTCCATCCTTTTCAAGTAGCATGTAAGTCCCTAATCTGCTAACAGTTGGA
>JBLHTZ010000096.1:0-5334 GCA_047627915.1 Vicingaceae bacterium | reverse complement strand
GATATTTTAACCTACCATGTAGTATCTGGAAAGTTAGCTGCAGAAGATGTTATGGCCGCTTTAGAGGAAGGGGATGGCTCAATAGAGTTAAAAACTTTAAATGGTCAAGTAATTACTGTGATGCAGAAAGAGGATAAGATTTTGTTGAAAGATGCAAAGGGAAATTACAGCGAAATCGTTGAAACAGATGTAATGGGAAGTAATGGTGTAATCCACGTAATAAATGCGGTAGTAATGCCAAAGTAAGCAGGACAAACTACTTAGAAAACTCAAAGAACCTCGAGTCATCGAGGTTTTTTTATGCCTTTACTTTTTTTAGTTAAAAGGCTTTTTTTACATCATCCCAAGCAGATCCAATTTCCTTTTTGAAATTGCCCCATTTTAAGTCTGTTTGGCTTTCTAAATTTTCAAGACTCTTTTTGTAATCTGAGATTTTATTCACTACCTCGCTTCTTTTTTCTTCAAACTTTTCTTCTCCGTCCATTTTTAATTGAAGTTTAAACAGCTCAAAATTTGAGTGATATTGGTCTATTTTATGTTCCGTTACATCTGCCCATTTCTTAATGCTTTCTGTTCCATTTTCAATGTTGTTATTCAATTCGTTCTTTACCTCATTAAGTCCATTATTCAGCCTTTTTTGGTGTTCCTTCAATTGCTCCAAGCTATCTACTTCTTTTAAAGAAAGTTGCATTTGAAGGTCTTCAACTTTCGATTTTAAACTAAAAAGATTTTCTTGACCTGCTCGTTGCAAACTCTTAATGTCTTCACTAATTCCATTGAGCCATTGAGAAGTTTCCTTCTTCTTCTCTTCAAAGGCAATTTCAGTTTCTTTTTTGCCCAAATGCATTTGAATTTTTAATAATTCAGCTTGTATCTTCCAGTCTTTTAGTTTTTGTTTCACGTCCATTTTAGCTCTGTTTTTGTTATGGTTGCAACTTCTAAAGTAGGCATTTACTAGAATATTAAGTGTTGTCGTATGTTAAACTTAGTACTTGATAGAATTAGGTTAAAAGCATTTTTATAGTACTATTTCGCTACCTAATTTGGAATAAGAAACAAGCAGATATTTAACTAAATGGAGAGAAGCAGGCCGTTTCATGCGGTTGAGTAGGTTTAGTTATCTTTCGACAAATTTAAAACCTACCCAATGACCGGTCTTATACTTGTTTTATTAATTGTTGTGGTTATTTTTTTCTTCAAAATAGGAGGGAAAATCAATGTACTAAACGATAAGGTAGACTTCTTAATTCGAGAAGCGAAAAAAGAATCGATTGCAAGACGCACAAAAGTATATCAGCAAGTTGCACCGCCAAAAGAGACTGTAAAAGAGGAGAAGGTTACCGAGGCAGAGAAAAAACCTGTAGTTGAAAAGCCAATCGTATTTGAAGAGAAATCATATCTCGTAAACATAGAAGATGGGCCGATAAAAGTGGAGCAATCAAAGTCGGCAGCTAAAATGGTGTTGGAGAAAGCAAGCGTCCAATCTGAACCACCTAAAAAAGCTCCTGAACCACCTGCTCCACCAAAGCCTTCTTTTATGGAACGGAATCCTGATTTAGAAAGGTTTATTGGGGAAAACCTATTGAGTAAAATAGGGATTGTCATTTTTGTGATTGGTATGGGCTTTCTCATAAAGCTTGGTATCGATAGCGATGTAATTACCGAAAGTATGCGAGTTGCAATTGGAATTGTAATTGGGGGAGGAATGATTGGACTAGCCCACAAATTGAGGGTTTCTTTTGCAAGATTTAGCTCTATTTTAATTGGTGGAGCGTTAGCTGTTCTCTATTTTACAATCGCCTTGGCCTTTCATGAATATCATCTTATGCCACAAATTGCAGCATTTGTAATAATGGTGCTTATTACTTGTTTTGCTGTTTTACTAGCCATTGCATACGACCGAAAAGAACTTGCTGTATTGGCGCTAATTGGTGGGTTTGGATCGCCATTCTTTTTAAGTACTGGTTCTGGCAACATTGCAGTCCTGTTCACTTATATTTTAATACTGGATATTGGAATGTTGGCACTCGTTTATTTCAGAAAATGGAACATCGTGAATTACCTCACTTACGGCTTCACTTATTTGCTTTTTGTGGCAGTATATTTAAACAAGTACGCAGGCGCTGAGGAGTTGCATCGAACGACCATTTTTATTTCTCTCACCGCCTTTTACCTTATTTTCTTTTTAATGACGATTGTATATAACGTTAAGAACAAAGTGAAATTTAGAGCGATAGAAATTGCGATGTTGCTCAGTAATTCTGCTTTGTATTTTGGTTTTGGATTGGCCATAACTAACGGATATAAAGCTGGGTTGTACAATGGGCTATTCACCACTTTGGTGGCAATATTCAACTTTGTATTTAGCTATGTGCTTTACAAGCGAAAGGAGATTGATAAAAACCTTCTCTTTTTGTTAATTGGACTGGTTCTTACCTTCGTGAGCTTATTGGCTCCAATTCAACTGGACGGAAATTACATAACGTTATTTTGGGCCGTGGAAGCTGTCCTTCTTTTATGGCTTTCTAAAAAAGGAGGAATTGAAATAATGAAAGCTTCGGCATTCGTTGTTCTTATTCTAATGCTGTTTAGTTTAGCGATTGATTGGCAGCAGAATTATTACCCGAAAGGAGAATACATTGTTTTGAGCTTATTCTTAAACAAAGTATTTATTACGGGCATAGTTGCCTTAGGTTCGTTGTTTGGTATTGTTAAATTACTAGAAGTAAAGGAGCAGATTCAGATAAAAGGGGTTGAATTTCTTTGGAAGAAAATGTATGTGAAAACAACCTTTGCAATCGTTTTATTCTTTTTGTTCTACTTTGAATTAAAGTATCAATTTGTTCGATTCGAATATTCGAATTCTTTCGTTTACATACTATTGGGCGTCTATAATTATGCATTTATTCTAGGACTATTGGCTTATTATAGAGTTAAAAAGTCAACGCTGTTATTTTATGTCAACGCTGCGTTTTCAAGCATTGCCATTCTTAGTTACATCACCTATTATCTTAGCGTAACGTCAGACGCTAGAGAATTACTTCTTCGCACAGGTGAGTCAGTTAGTTCGGGGTTCTATTGGCACTATGTTTTATTCGGACTGTTTTTAGTGATTCTCATTAACCTTACAAAAGAGGCGCATAACCAATATGGTTTTAAGTCTAAGGAAGGGAAAATTGCATTGTGGATTTTGTCATTCCTCGGAATATTTATCTGCTCCGCAGAAGTAGGGCATCTGTCATTAATCTATCAGTCAGGTTCTGAGCTTTCTTCCTCAGCTGCGTATAAATTAGCGCTTAAATCAGTTTATCCTGTTGTGTGGGCATTGTCTGCTCTTGTACTTATGATTCTGGGAATGAAGTTCAGACTGAAAACATTAAGAGTAGCCTCTTTGGTGCTGTTTTCTATTACCATTGTTAAATTGTTTTTCTACGATTTGGCAGGAAATTCAACTGGTAAAATACTTTCATTCATACTTTTGGGTGTTATCTTACTCTTGATTTCATTTCTATATCAAAAACTAAAATTTATTATTCAAGATGATAAAGATGAAAAGAACGTTTAGCTGGCTTTGTTGCTTTGTATGGACACTCGCTGCGATTGGGCAAGATTTTAAAGCCGAAAGTAAAGTAGATGCTGTTCAAGAAACAGGACATTATAAAATTCGGCTCTCTCCTGACTTGTTGGGAGCAGCGAAGATTAATTGCTCTAACATTAGGGTACTCAATGGAGAAAATATAGAGGTACCTTACTTTGTTCAAAAAGCAGCTAGTTCTTCAAAAACCTCTTCGCTTAAGACCTATAAAATTCTTGAAAAAATGTTTGATGCAGACACTGTTTCTCATCTGATTTTTCACAATGAAAAAAAGAAGGAGATCAGAAATGTAAGTCTTGTTGTTACCAACACTGATGTGCAAAAACAAGCTCGGTTAAGCGGTAGCGACGATCAAGGAAAATGGTTTATTATTAAAGATGATTTTTTGTTGCACTCCATGAAGAGCTCAAAGAAGACCACGGAATTAAAAATTCTAAATTTTCCGCTGAGCAATTATGAGTTCTTAAAATTAGAACTTAATGATAAGAATGGATTACCTATAAATATTATTGAAGTGGGTTATTATGACACGGAGGAGATGAAAGGATTGTCCACGCAATTTGATTGTACCATAAGCGATGAAAAAGATAGCAGTAAAACGAGCTATTTGAAAGTTGAACTCCCGAGTAAGAGGTATTTTGAACGATTAAAATTTGAAGTAAGTGGAGCCGAGTTTTACGCTCGTTTCGGTCGAATAAAGGTCAAAAAAGAAAGAATTAATTCAAAGAAAAAGAAGGTGACCACATTTGAGACCATTGCTAAATTTGAAATCAACTCTAACAGCACCAATGAGGTTTTAGTAGGACCAACTCAGTTGTCAGAATTTTACATTGAAATTGATAACAAGGACAATAAGCCACTAACTGTAAATGCTATAAAGGCTTCGTATTTTGACAAGTACTTAGTTTCGGAATTAGATTCAACTCAATCATATTCAATTAAAATAGGCGGCAAAGAGTTGCGGAGTCCAGATTATGATGTAAAGAAGTTTAAAGATAAAATAACAATAGTGCCGACTGCAATCGCACATCAGAAAGTTGTAAATCTGAATGAAATTGAAAAGGTTGAAAAAGGCAACTCTATTTTTGAATCTCCTTATTTTATTTGGTCAATAATTGCAGTAGTAGGTTTGCTTCTTGGCTTTATTTCTTTTAGAATGATAAAGGAAATAAAGGAGAAGTGAAGCGGCTCTCTCGGTTTGAAAAGAGCTACAGTTTAGATTATTTCAAGTGCGAACTTAATTCGTATTCTTCGCCTTTTAGAGCGATTGATTTACTTGTGTTGTTCTTGTTCGCTAGCTTAAAAAAATCCCTATAGATAAATCCTCTGTAAGGCCATGTGGGTGCTTTGCTTTAATAAATCATATTGAGTAGCCGTGCCAATATTAATTTTAGTCTCCTTTAAATTCTATTTTTATAAATTAAAAAGGGCATTGGCAATTGTATTTTGATCTATTTAAGGCGTCCTCTAGAAACAGCAATGTCACTAAATAAACTACTTTTCATACAGGAATTTTTTTAGACAGATTGTAACTCAAATATAATTCATAAGAAAAGCAACACAGATTTTTAGTGAAAGCGAATATATTGTTTGAATAGAAAGGGACAAGAGATCAAGAGAAACGCGAGCTCCGATACCCTTTCTTCATGAAGTCGCTCCGGCGAAGCAAGAAGAATACATCATCATATCCAAATAAACCGTGCTCTTGGCATGGGGACTTTCTAGCATATTGTTGTTTA
>JBLHTZ010000095.1:0-5381 GCA_047627915.1 Vicingaceae bacterium | reverse complement strand
TCAATGGTAAGCTTGGCATGACTGCGGTATTACACCCCTGGGGCAAGAACCGCAGTCAGCACATCCATCTGCATTGCCTGTTACCCGGCGGTACATTGGATGTTAACAAATAATAAGGGGACGCTACCCTTTTACCATTAAAGAACATTAAAGGGTAACGTCCCCTTATTCCATGGAAGAGTGCCTGTCCTTCATGCAGTTTGTTCCACTTCAGCAAGTTATGGTGTAGCGTGTCAGTTATTCAAAATAATCAAGTGCTTGCGTGTATCGTAACCACTAACAAGTTAAATCAACGGAAAATCCCTCGCAGGCCAAACAACGGCCAAAGCGCTCGGTCTTTCCGCTGTTTAAAGCGTTATATTTAAAAGACAAAACTCACCCATCACATTTGCTTGTTGAGTAAAGGTAAAAGAATATGCATTTTCTTACATTGATAGGGCTTGTTTTTATTGCCTTGGGTACTGGGCTAACAATCTTTGGCCAGCAAATAATAAACAATAAAAGCAATGATTCCTTACAGAATAAAAGCGATGAAAATATAGCTTTAAGTAAGGTAAATGTTAGGCTTTCTGAAATAAATTCTGAATTATCTAAACAATCTTATAATCAAATAACTGGTGGTGATTCTTGGGCTTTTTTATCTGGTGGAATTTCAACATTAGATGGAATAGCAAATCAACCATTTATGCTAGTATTAAACCATGTTGGTAAAAATCCTCTGCGTGAATTAAAAGTTGAAATATTCAGCATTAAATTTAGTGACATTACCATCCCAGAGTCCCATAAACTAACAACTATATTTAAAAAAGATATAGGCACATTAGTAAATACATTGCACCCTGCGTCATTAGATATAATTGAGTTACCAAGTAATGATAGAGTTGATCTAAAAGTACAATTAAGTGCTATAAATGGTGAAATAACTCAACACTGGATTTTTGTAAAAAAAGAGAATGGTTATTGGGCAACTGCTAAAAAAGTCTTTAAATATTTACCGAATAATGACGGAGGTTTTTCCAAGGTAGAGTTGTTTCAAGAGATAGATACAGATTTTCCATTAGAAAGAATCAATTGGATAGAAATTTAATGAATTTTAAAAACATCACAAAAAGCTCAACCAGACCGCGGCATCGAGGTGCCGCTCCGTTAATGTTGGCGGCGCTGGCTGGTTAGCTTGGCGTTTTATAACTTCAAAGGATTAAAGGCATAGTTACAAAAGTTTCAGATTAAATAACGAAGGTGTTATTCTTTAACGGTTTCGATAAGTTAAAAGGCATTTGAGAAACAGGGAGTTTGGAAATGGAAATACAGCAACAAAAAATATCAGCGCTGTTGGCAAGCAATGTCAGCACGATAGTATCCAGTGAAAATAAAATCAAATCCCCAGCTTCTAAGTGCTTAACCAACATCAATCATCACAGTTATAACAAGCAGTTCGTATGGAATCGCTTCGCTCTCCACACAGCTGGGCGTTAGCCAATGAAAATGACAGACTTACAACAAATAAAAGAAGAGACGGCTCTAGCTATTCAGAAATATAGAGAGTTGCAATCCATTCTGAATGGCGAGTCCATCAACGCTGTTACGAATTTGCGAGAACCCCAGAAAAAGGAAAGAGCCATACTTCTTCTACATGACCTTCAAAAGTACTTGATGAATGTGGATAAGCACTTTCAAAAAGCAAGCGTTAAATTAATACCCGTTATGGAATTTGGGCCATCTCACGCGAGATTTTTATCTGAGGAACTCATTCCTAACGCCCAGTTAATAATTGACACGGTATGGGAAACTTTTGATTCCAACAAATTCTACGGGTTACCTCTCCTTGGGAATTTACCAACTCTAAATATTGGTAGAAATTCGAATGACGAAAATACGGTAAGTTATAGTGGAGCTTTGAATGATCTTGTAGATTTTTGGCTCAACACTCTAGCTGAAGATGAAAAAGACGAATACTATGATTTTATTAGGGCATGTATAGATCTCCGAGAAATTATAAATGGAGAGTGGTTCGATCCTGACACCTGGAGCAGGCGCCAAGTAAACTTACGTCCTATTTTATTACCATCTGGAACAACCGACCGGCTACGTGACCATATTCGTATTAGAATTTCTGAGATTTATAGAACCTATATATTTGGTCAATTCATGGCTTCGGTGGCATTGTCCCGTACTCTTTTAGAGTTCGTATTAAATCAAAATGCGATGAAATTGGGTATCTCACTGATTAACGAAAAAGGATGGGAAAAGTCACTCCATCAAATAATCAATGATCTAGAAGAAAAATACCCAGATTTATACGAGCACGCAGAAGCGATTCGTGAGCATGGTAATATGGTAATTCATCCCAAAAAACGCAGCATTGTCTCTTTTCCGAGAGTCTTGGAAAAAGAAGCACTAACATGCATTGAACACGTAGTAGAAATAGTTGAATGGTTTTATCGCGGCAACAAAGGCTAACCAGTCCAACCAGAAGGATGCCAAAACTGCTGCGCGCTTTTGTCTCCCCAGTTGGTGGCGTTAGGCTTCTAGAGCTACAAATATAATTTCACTATCAGTAAAAGGATAAATTATGAGTGTTAAAGATAAAATACTTGAGCAACAGATTGCTCGTGGAATATTTGAAGATGCAGAGTTTTCTGGTTAGGAAGGTATAGCTAAGCTTGCTGTAGCAAAAGGATTTAGTGCATTATCTTCAAAGCAACAGCAGGTTCTTGAACCATACCTTTCTAAAGTATGTTCTGGGGTTACCGATCCGGGTGGACATCATAACGAATGCGCGGTCCAGCTAGAAGGCGAGGCATTATTGGACGCATACCACCGCTGTGAAGATACAGAGAGTTTGACTTGTGAGGACTGTGATAGTAAGAAGGCTATTACGTTCATCAGTGGGAAAAAATATCTAAGGAATAAAGCCTAACAAAACGCTTCAATCTGGCTCCGCAAACTGCCACGCTTTTTGTTCCAAAAAGCCCGCCAGTTCGCTACGCAGTTGAGCTGGGCGTTATGTGATGAAAACAGGAAATAACGAATGAAAGCAAACGAAACGAAAGTAGAAGACTTTTTATCTTCAAATAAAACTCAATTCGTAATTCCTGTTTATCAGCGGAATTATGATTGGTCAACAAGTCAATGCAAACAACTTTTAGACGATATTTTGGAAGTTGGCACAAGTAATAAAATGAACGCCCATTTCATTGGTAGTGTTGTTTACGTTCATGATGATGTTTACACGTCCTCAAGAATTAAAGAATTGACTGTAATTGACGGGCAACAACGACTAACAACATTGACTTTAATTTATTTAGCACTCTATCGTTTGGCAATTGAAATAAATGACGAAACACTTGTAAATGAAATAAGCGAAACTTATCTGATCAACAAGTTTGCACCCGAAGAAGAAAAACTAAAACTTCGACCTACTGAAAACAACGATAAGGCAATTAAATACCTTTTGAGAAGCGATAAAGACGAAGAGTTTAGTGATTTTTCAAAGGTTATAGACAACTACAACTACTTTAAAAGTCGGATTACTGAAGAAAGTTTTGATTATGTTCTCAAGGGGCTTTCAAAGTTAATGTTCGTAGAAATTTCACTTGATCGAGAAAAAGACGACCCACAAAGAATATTTGAAAGTTTAAATTCTACAGGACTTGAACTCTCACAAGCAGACTTAATTAGAAACTATATTTTAATGGGTCTTAATCGCAGAGACCAAAATAAAATTTACAACAACTATTGGGAAATCATTGAAAAACTCGCAAAAGATGAAATCCTGAATACAAGCAAAGTATCGGATTATATTAGAGATTATTTGACCTTGGTAAACAGCAAAATACCGAATAAAAGTAAAGTTTATTTAGAGTTCAAAGCAAAATTTCCGACAGCTAATTTACAAGAATTGGAAAAAAATCTTTCGCCAATAAAATCGCTTGTTAAGTTTTATAACAAACTACTAAATCCCAAGAACGAACCTGATAAAGACATAAGATTACAGCTTGAATACATAAGTCGACTTGAAATAAATGTGGCTTATCCATTCTTAATGAAAGTCTATGAAGATTATTCTGAAAATATAATTGAGAAATCCACTTTCATAAATATTTTGAATTTTATGCAATCATTTGCTTGGAGAAGATTTATAGTTGGATTACCAACAAATGCACTCAACAAAATATTTATGACACTTTATGAAAAAGTGAATAAAGATAATTATTTGTTGTCATTGCAGCAATGGTTACTCAAAAGACAAGGCTCGCAACGTTTTCCCAAGAACAAAGAAGTTATTGAAAGCCTTAAACTCAAAGACGTATACAACATAAAATCTAAAAACAGAACTTATCTGCTAGAGCGACTTGAAAATTTTGAAAATAAAGAACCAGTAATTATTGAAGGTAATGCCGATATAACAATTGAACATATTTTCCCTCAAAACCCTGACCCAAAATGGAAAGTTGATTTAGGAGCTGATGGATATAATTTAATAAAAGAAACATTCTTAAACACTATTGGAAACCTAACATTATCAGGTAACAATGGCAAACTTGGGAATAAGCCGTTTGTATTTAAAAGAGATTTAGAAAATGCAGGCTACAAAGACAGTCGTTTATGGCTTAACAAATACCTTTCAATAGCCGAAAAGTGGGATCATGTAGAAATCGAAAGACGATTTGACCTACTCGCTGAACGCTTTTTAAAAATTTGGCAATTGCCAGAGATTGAAATCGAAGAAAGAGACGAAAATAATGAAGTAAATATTTTTGAAGCAGAAGATCCTAGATTTAAGAAATTGGAATATGCGATTTTCTTCGATCAAAAAATAGAAGTCACTCAAGTTGCAAAGTTATATGTAGAAGTTTTTAAGCAACTTTTTGACTTGCAACCAGAAACATTCTTTACTACTGACTTGGCTGAAAAAATCACACTGACTAAAAACCCAAAAGAAGGGTGCCCCAGACAGGCTATTTCAATAAATGACACATACTACATTGAAGGAAATATAGACAATGTTGGAAAATTCGAAAAAATAAAACACGCTTTAACAATATTCGATTCAGAAGACGAACTAACTGTCAAATATGCAGAAAACACATAACAAGGCGCATTAAGTCGGACATTTTTTAGCCGCGCCACTGCGTTCTGCGGCTGCAAAATCCCGCTTATGCGCGACGTTATAAGCTTTCTACAAGTGTGCGGACCTTAGGGTCACCCATTAGAGATCCCGGTCAAGCAGGCAAAGCAAATTCTTTTGGCTTTTTTCAACCAAATCATTTCAGCCCCTAAGGCCGTATTGTTTCTTTCACTAATTCATGCACCTAAAAATATCATGGTTTGGCGTCACACTAACATGCACCAGTCACCCATCTGAATGAAGACATTTG
>JBLHTZ010000094.1:0-5511 GCA_047627915.1 Vicingaceae bacterium | reverse complement strand
TGTCCGCTAATTTAGTGCACGGGCCAACTTTTAACTACGAGCACCTTACTAACAGTTGGGGTGAAGGAGAATTTTATACAGCTGGAACTGTAGTTGACGGAGAGGTACATTACAAAAGAACAAATATTTAACGCATTCGTTTAACGAGAACATTACAACTAAAAATACCTGACCATAAAAAATTAAAACCCGCATGAAAAAATTAACTCGCATCGCCAAAGTTTTAGGAATTGTAATAGTCGGCCTTGTGCTTGTGCTAACAGGTCTTTTCGCGATATATAATGAAGACTTACCTGCAGGTGGGCAACCAGAAGCTGCCGATGCATTGGCTAATAAAATGCTAAAAGCGGTGAACCACGAGGCTTATAAAACAACTGAAGTAATAGAATGGACCTTTGTTGGACAGCACCATTACCAATGGTTTAAACAGGAAAACCGAGTGGACGTGAAATGGGACAAAACCCTTGTACATTTGAATTTACAGCACCCCGATTCTAGCGTTGTACTAAAAAATAACATAGAAATTAAAGACGAAAGCAAATCAGAAATAATTCAAAAAGCAGTTGACTTTTTTAACAACGATTCTTTTTGGTTGGTTGCACCGCACAAAGTATTTGACCCAGGTACTGAGCGCAAAATAGTACCCCTCGAAAATGGTGAGCAAGGCCTTTTGGTAAGCTACACCTCTGGCGGCAGCACTCCTGGTGATTCCTATTTATGGATTTTAGACGAGAGTGGCTTGCCTAAAGCTTTTAAAATGTGGGTAAGTGTTATTCCTTTGGGAGGTCTCGAGGCAACTTGGGACAATTGGACAAAAGCAGAAAATGGTGCTTTGTTTCCCACTAATCATAAAATGCTTTTCCTAACCATAGCACTAGACGATGTAACCGTAAGCTAGCAATTACTCTATTTTTTACACTACAGCTTTCGATACCATTGTATGGTTGGAATTGGAAGAGGTAACAATCCATAATCATTTACTATTGCAGTAAATCCAAATTGCAACGCCTTTCCTGGACTTTGATGCCACCGAAGACCTGGGATAAGTAATGCAAAACCAGGCTTTTCTTCTTGATAGGTATCGGTGATCAATCTAGTTTCGTATTGACCTGTATTCTGATTAAAAACAGTAGTAACATACTCGTCTGTATATGTCTCTGTTTGTCCTGGAAGTAAAATAAAAGAATCAAAAACTAAACTAAGTTTATTTGACACCTTAATCATTCCAGCAATGCTTGTCATAGCTCTACCTTCCGTTTCTCCATCTCCAAAAATTGCACCATAGCCTGCAGTAAATGCTATGTTTCTCGATCGATTTCCAAAAGAAATAGATCCAAATGGTAATGCTCCGGCAAAAGTTGGAGCCGCCCAAGAGCCTGTTCCAACTAAGGCTCCTACTGCAAATTGCGCGTTTTTACTAATTTCCCACGACTTCTTGATTGATCCTACCAACGGAATGCCAATCCAAGTGGTGGTGAATCCTACACTCAAATTATTACCAACACCAAACTGAAAATCAGGTCCATATAAATTAAACTGCACATAATGATCTCCCTTTTTAATGGGTAACCCGTTGGTGGAAATAAAATATCGGGTCGAGAAGGGATCTTCTCCTACGTAGCTTCCATTATTATTAAAATCTGAAGAACTAAGCGCAATAATTTCTTTTATAACATATTGAGGTATGTAAATTTTTCTATTATCCTTGGTCAAAAAATAAACCTCACGTTCATCTTGACTTAATATTTTACCAATAAGCTCATCTCCATCCGTCTTAATAATCTTGTAAATTATGGTGGTGTCTACTTCAGTGGAATCCTTCGCTTGAGAAAACGAAATAATACTAATAGCGCACAGAATGACGGTAGAGATAACCTTTTTCATGTAATTCAATTTTTTCAAAAATATAGAAAAAATTAGTTACTCTATCTCTCTCATTTGTTCCTCAGAGACGTATTTATTAACCTTTACATACACTTAAAAAAGAATAGATAATGAAGAGAAATTATTGTGAATATTAGCATTAGCTCAACTTCCATTGGCGGCTTGTCAATTCGCAGAATCTACAATTCTACAAAGCCGCTTGCTGAATTAGTAAATTAACGACAAAGTAGCAATTTAACTCTACGACAGAGCATAACCGAGTTTTCATTGTCGTATCTTACCCCTAGAATTCACAAAGCAATAGAATTTGTTCGAAGCCACTTTTAAATACATGTTGTAACTTTCACAGCCATGAACCTGAAGTTTTTTTCTAGCTTATTGATTTTAACCATTTTCTTTACGAATTGTAAGAAGGGAAATGATAATGAAGAACCAATAACTCTCCCTGCTAGTGCAGAATCTTTGTACTTCCCTCCTATCTCAAGCAATCAGTGGGAAACGGAATCAATCGTTAATTTAAACTGGAATGAAAACGCAGTTCAGCCTTTAACTAATTTTTTACGTCAGACAAATACTAAGTCCTTCATGATTGTTGTCAACGGAAGAATTGTAATTGAAGCGTATTTTAATGGCCACACAAGCAATAGCGAATGGGTATGGAACAGTGCGGGTAAAACCTTAGTCTCAGCTATTACTGGCATTGCACAACAGGAAGGTTATTTAAGTATCAACAACCAAGCTTCCGATTATTTAGGCACGGATTGGACCAACATGCCTTTATCGAAAGAGAATCTCATTACTGTAAAAAACTTGCTTTCGATGACATCGGGAATAGATGACACCAAGCAATTAGTCATAAAATCTAACTTGACTTATGTTGCCGATGCAGGCACACGATGGGCTTATGGAAATGTTTTTCAAAAACTGACAGACGTAGTGTCTCAATCAACTAATCAAGATTTTGAAACGTATTTTAACAGTAAGTTGAAAAGTAAAATTGGCATGAATGGGTATTGGAATAATGGACTTATTTTCAACAGATATTATAGTAATACAAGAAGCATGGCGAGATTTGGTGTGTTAGCGCTGAACAATGGTAAATGGGAAAATGAGCAAGTCATAAATGAGTCCTTCTTTATGGAGAGTGTAAACCCTTCTCAGAGCTTGAATAATTCTTACGGCTATCTTTGGTGGCTAAATGGCAAATCAAGTTTTATGATACCCGAAGAACAAACAGTTTATCAAGGATCTCTTGTTCCAAATGCTCCAACTGATATGTACGCTGCAATGGGTGCAAATGAACAACGGATTTACGTAATTCCGAGTAAAAAGATGCTGGTCATTAGAATGGGGGAAGCTGCTGACACAACGAGTCAAAATTTTGCACTTTCAGGATTTGACAATTTGTTATGGTCCAAAATAAATGACCTGACTAATTAATTAAAACAAGTTTATAATCGCACAGCTAACTGCGTAAATGATTCCGGTACTTTGAAAATAATCGTTAACCGAAGAATCGTCTATCGTATCCTTCATCCAATACATTACATTGAATTTACTGCATTGGACCTTGAATTGTTACACTAATTAGATGTTAATACTTTTGTCCACATAGAAAGATGAACCCTATTTTAAACTTTATCGCCCAAATTGAAGCGCGAAACCTGTGGGATAAAAGCCTAACGTTGAGTCGCAATAAATTCTTAAAGGTACAAGGCAGCATAGATACAAATCTATACTATATTGTAAGTGGTAGCTTAAGAATTTACGTGTTAGACGAATGTGAAGAAAACACAATAGTGTTTGGTTATAAGGATAATTTCATTGCTTCCTTGGATTCTTTTATCAGCGAAAAGCCCTCAGACCTTTACATACAGACCATAAAAAAACAGAGTTAAAGGTTATTAATAAGAAGACATTCATGAACTTTATAGAAAGTTCAGAAGAGAATACAAAAGTGTGGAATAGCATGCTTGGAGATTTAATTTTTCAGCAGATGGAGCGGGAACGGGACATTTTAACTGCGTCACCGTTGAACAGGTATAAAAGAGTTTTAGCAAGAAGTCCGCAATTATTTCAAGAAATACCCAATAAATATATCGCCTCCTATTTGAGAATGACACCCGAAACATTATCTAGAATCAAAAAGTCTTAATTTCAATCAATGTTTTTGCCGAAAACAAGCCCGATTTTTGACCAAAATAAACACCCCCTTATGGAATCGGAAAAATTAATACAAGACTTAATTGAGAGAACAAAAGAGAATATGAATGCTGCTGAAAAGCTAAGCACCCTTTCTATTGATAAACTAAATTGGAAAGTTGAGCAAAACAGCTGGAGTATTTTAGAAAGTTTGGAGCACCTCAATTTATATGAGGACTTCTACATTCCTGAGATTAAAAGCAAAATTGAAAACTCATCAACCTTACCAAACAGAAATTTTAAACCAGGAATATTGGGAGATTACTTTGCAAAAGGAATGTTACCCAAAGAGAAGCTGAATAAAATGAAAACGTTTAAGGACAAAGATCCAATTGGCAGTGCGTTGGATAAAAAGGTTATTCATCGATTTATTACTCAACAAGAGCAACTCTTGAATTTTTTAGAGCAATCTAGAAAAATAGATTTAAATAAAACCAAGACAGCAATTAGCATAACAAAGTGGATTAAATTAAAACTTGGAGATACGTTTAGAGTAGTCATTTATCACAACGACAGACACATTGTACAGGCAAATAAGGTATTAAATTTTATGAAGTCGTAGCTCAAAAATTTCTTTGACAAGAAGCGTTATATATCATGGATGAAGAAAATTGATTTACAGAGTAAATTGTAATTTTATCAATCTCATTCTATTAAAATTTAACACAATAAATGAAAAACAGATTTATTATATTATTACTGCTTGTTATGACGGCTTGTGGGAAAGATGACGAAGACGAATCGGTCGATTTTACAGCTCAAAACGAACAAGAGATTCAGACTTACCTTTCTAGCAACAACATCATTGCCCAAAACAGTAATACCGGTTTGTATTATACGATTGAAGCTGTTGGAGCGGGACCTCAACCAAACAGCAATGACAATGTAACGGTTGCGTATAAAGGTTATTATACAAGTGGGACTGTATTTGACGAAAGCGACGTAAGCGGTATTTCATTTAGTTTACAACAGGTTATTAAAGGGTGGACAGAAGGTATACCATACTTTCAGGAGGGTGGACAAGGTAAACTTTTTGTACCTGCTCACTTAGGCTATGGAAGCAGTGATAGAAATGGAATTCCTGGAGGATCTGTACTAATTTTTGACATTCATCTGATTTCGATAAACTAGTAATTTAGAAAAGAAAAATATTTATACCCATGAAAACAAAAAGTTTTAACCAAGTAGGAACTTTTTCAATACTCGTATTAGTGCCAACAACAATATTATTCCTAATACTACTTGTGAATTCCTATACATTTGGTGAATCAAATTTGGTTTCTGAAGGCACAGTGTTTGGAATATTCTTTATTTGTGCACTCACTTTTTACCGAATAAAAATTAGCGTTTCAGAAAAGTATGTTTCCTTTAAAATGGGAATCGGCCTTATGCGAAAAAAATACAAGGTAGCGGATTTGAAATCTT
>JBLHTZ010000093.1:0-5552 GCA_047627915.1 Vicingaceae bacterium | reverse complement strand
TTATTTGTATTGGAAACATGCGAATGCGATTGTTAATTATAGAAAGCAACATGGGGAGTACAAGGCACTGGACGAGCTCAAAAAGATTGTATTAATTAACGATTCAATTTTTCAAAAAGTAAAGCCTTACTTAGAGCTTTAGATTGGCTTAATTTTCGTTTTTTTGCACTCGCTTAAAAATGATTATTTAGCATGATTCAAGAACAAATTAAAGCCTCGATTCGCGAGGTAAAAGACTTCCCCAAAGAAGGGATTACTTTCAAAGACATAACTCCTATTTTAGAAAATCCGGAACTTACATCTGCTATCACAAAAGAGTTTGTTCGACAAATGAATGGCATTAAGGTGGATGCCATTATGGGAGTAGAGAGTCGTGGGTTCTTTTGGGGCCCAATGATTGCTCAGGAGCTAAGGATTCCGTTCATTCCAGTTCGAAAAAAAGGGAAACTGCCTTACAAAACCGTATCTTTCCAGTATGATTTGGAATATGGTTCGGCAGAAATTGAAGTTCATGCGGATGCAATAAAAGAAGGAGCTAATATTTTCATTCATGATGATTTATTAGCTACTGGCGGAACTGCCGCCGCAGCAGCTGAAATTATTCTTAAACAAAAAGCACATGTTGCTGGTTTTTCATTTTTAGTGATACTTGACTTCTTAGATGGAGTTGAGGTACTTTCTACATACAACAATAACATAACAGGATTAGTCAATTATTAATTATGGATTTTAATTACACTGAAAACCAAACCTTAATCGCTCAAATGGCAAGAGATTTTGCCGAGAAACACATCAGGCCAGACCTAATGAAATGGGATGAGTCACAAGAGTTTCCAGTCCATATATTTAAGCAACTGGGAGAGTTAGGAATGATGGGCGTTTTAGTTCCAACAGAATACGGAGGTTCAGGATTTGGTTATCACGAATACATAACTGTAATAACTGAAATTGCAAAAGTCTGCGGGTCTATCGGTCTGTCGGTAGCGGCTCATAATTCTTTGTGTACCGGTCATATTTTAGCTTTTGGTAATGAAGAGCAAAAGAAGAAATATCTACCGAAATTAGCAACGGCAGAGCATATTGGAGCATGGGGCTTAACGGAGCACAATACCGGATCAGATGCAGGAGGGATGAATACTACAGCGGTTGAAGATGGAAATTTTTACGTTTTAAATGGGGCTAAAAACTTTATAACTCATGCTGTTTCTGGAGACATTGCTGTAGTTATTGCTCGAACTGGAGAAAAAGGAGACTCTCATGGAATGTCTGCGTTTATAGTAGAGAAAGGTACTCTCGGATTTACTTCAGGGAAAAAAGAAGACAAGTTGGGAATGAGAGCTTCTGAAACTGCGGAGTTAATTTTTAGCGACTGTCGAATTCCTAAAGAAAACTTGCTGGGTAAAATTGGAGACGGGTTTCCGCAATCAATGAAAGTATTAGATGGAGGCAGGATTTCAATCGCTGCGCTGTCATTAGGTATAGCTAAGGGTGCATATCTAGCTGCTAAGAAATATGCGCAGGAAAGACATCAGTTTGGTCAAGCCATTTCCAATTTTCAAGCGATTGCATTTAAATTAGCAGATATGGCTACCGATATTGAAGCATCAGAGTTGTTGACGCATCAAGCGGCAGATATGAAGAACAAAGGACAGAAGATGACAAAAGAATCAGCTATTGCGAAGTATAAAGCATCTGAAGTTTGTGTTGCAGTTGCTAACGAGGCGGTTCAAATATTTGGAGGTTACGGATACACAAAAGAGTTCCCTGTAGAGAAGTATTACAGAGATGCAAAGCTTTGTACAATAGGTGAAGGAACCTCTGAGATTCAAAAACTAGTAATATCGAGAGATATTTTAAAAAGCTAATTATAATTTAATAAAAAGTATTACTTTTGTACACCAATAAAAATTAAGACGCATGCTAATAGTACCTGTAAAAGAAGGCGAGAACATAGAAAGAGCATTAAAAAAGTTCAAGAAGAAGTTTGAAAGAACTGGAACTGTAAGGCAATTAAGAGCCAGACAACAGTTTGATAAACCGTCAATCATTAGAAGAGAGCAGATAAAGAAAGCGATCTACGTAGAAAAAATGCAAAGGGAAGAGGAAGCTTAATTTTAAGCTTTTTTACCTTTAATTATAGCACCACGTTAAATACTATTGCCTAACTTGCAATAGTATTTAACGTGGTTTTTTATGCCAATAATTGAGTTTCTAAATCATCTCGAAAAGAATAGGCGCTATTCGCTGCATACGATTAAAGCGTATGAGTCAGATTTAACTCAATTACAGCAGTATCTTAAAATTCAATATGAAGTTGAGGTATTGCAAGCTAACTCTTCAAGTTTGCGCTCGTGGGTGATAGACCTGTTGGAAACAGGAATACAAAATAAAAGTGTAAATAGGAAAATTTCTACTTTGAAGTCTTTCTACAAGTTTCTATTAAAAGAGGGGCGAATTTCATCCAACCCAACTGATAAGCTTATTTCTCCAAAAGTTGCTATGCCCTTACCTCATTTTGTAAGAGAGGTAGAAATGGATAGTTTGCTAGATGAGTTTCAATTTGAAAACTCATTCAAGGGTATTCGTGATAAAATGATTTTAGATTTGTTGTATTCTTCAGGAATTCGATTAAGCGAATTAATCAATCTTGAATTATCAGATTTAAATCTCGGTGAAAGTCAAATAAAAGTTCTAGGAAAACGAAATAAAGAGAGAATTATTCCGATTCATGGAACACTATTTAAAAGTATAAAAAGCTATTTAGTTGAGAGAGAGAAAGTGGCTGTAGAGTCTAACTTATTGCTTACTGATTTGGGTAAAAAAATGTATCCAAAGTTTGTTTATCGAAAGGTTAATTACTACCTTGGACAAGTAACTACTTCAACTAAAAAAAGTCCACATGTTCTGAGGCACACTTTCGCAACACACATGTTGAATAATGGTGCTGAATTAAATACAATTAAAGAAATATTGGGGCATGCGAACTTGTCTGCAACACAAGTGTACACGCACAATACGATTGAGAAATTGAAAAACATATACAAACAAGCCCATCCTAGGGCATAAAACCAACTATTTATGAACGTAAAATTGAATGTAAGATCAGTCAACTTCGATGCAGATCAAAAATTAATCGATTTCATACAAGAGAAGATTAATAAGTTGACTCAATTTTTTGATAAAATTATTAGCGCTGATGTATACTTGAAAGTGGACAATAACCATGAGACGCAAAACAAGGAAGTAGAAATTCGTTTATTTGTGCCAGGACATGACCTATTTGCTAAGAAAACTTCCAAAAATTTTGAAGCAGCTACGGATGAAGTAACCGAAGCGCTGCGCAGACAGGCTAAAAAACACAAAGAAAAAGAAAGAATGAGATAGTGTTTAGCTTGTCTTTAAGGTCTTTAGCGCTTAAGTAAAAAGACTTTGAAAAAAAGTTCAGAAATTATTTTAGGATATTATAATCTTTCATAAATTTGCAGACCTTTTTCAGGGCTATTTTATAGTCAAGGAAAAGGTCGAAATTTTTGCCGATGTAGCTCAGTTGGCCAGAGCAGCTGATTTGTAATCAGCGGGTCGGGGGTTCGAATCCCTCCATCGGCTCAAACGTTCTTTAAAATACTTGAAATAATTGGGGGGATACTCAAGCGGCCAACGAGGACAGACTGTAAATCTGTTGACTACGTCTTCGCAGGTTCGAATCCTGCTCCCCCCACATTCTTTCGAAAACATTGATGAATCTAAAAAGCGGGAGTAGCTCAGCTGGCTAGAGCATCAGCCTTCCAAGCTGAGGGTCGCCGGTTCGAATCCGGTTTCCCGCTCTTTTATTCTCATCGATAAAAATATTACATCATTGCCGATGTAGCTCAGAGGTAGAGCGTTTCCTTGGTAAGGAAGAGGTCAGGGGTTCAATTCCCCTCATTGGCTCTAGATATAGATTGAACCTATTAATTAATTATAATAACAAATAAAAGCAACAAGTCATGGCTAAAGAAAATTTTGACCGGTCTAAACCACATTTAAACATTGGTACAATTGGTCACGTTGATCACGGAAAGACTACATTAACTGCTGCCATTACTACAGTTTTGGCAAAAAAAGGATTCTCAGCGCCAGTAGCGTTTGATAAAATTGATAATGCTCCTGAAGAAAAAGAAAGAGGTATTACAATTAACTCCTCTCACGTAGAGTACTCTACAGAAACTAGACATTACGCTCACGTTGATTGTCCAGGTCACGCCGATTACGTAAAGAATATGGTTACAGGTGCTGCACAAATGGACGGAGCGATTTTGGTAGTAGCTTCTACTGATGGTCCAATGCCTCAAACAAGAGAGCACATTTTATTAGCTCGTCAGGTAGGAGTTCCTACAATCGTTGTTTTCATGAACAAGGCTGACATGGTTGATGATGAAGAGTTATTAGAATTAGTTGAAATGGAAATTAGAGAATTATTATCATTCTATGATTTTGATGGTGACAATACTCCAATTATCTCAGGTTCTGCATTAGGTGCATTGAACGGAGAAGCTCAGTGGGAAGATAAAGTAATGGAATTAATGGATGCTGTTGATAGCTATATTCCAATTCCTCCAAGAGAAACTGAAAAGCCTTTCTTAATGCCAATTGAAGATGTATTCTCAATTACAGGTAGAGGAACGGTTGCAACCGGAAGAATTGAGACTGGTGTGATTAATTCTGGCGAAGAAGTACAAATCATGGGTATGGGTGCTGAAGGCTTGAAGTCTGTTGTTACAGGTGTTGAGATGTTTAGAAAAATTCTTGATAGAGGTGAAGCAGGTGATAACGTTGGTTTATTGTTAAGAGGTATTGAAAAGTCTCAAATTAGTAGAGGTATGGTAATGGCTAAGCCAGGATCAATTACTCCTCATACTAAATTCAAAGCTGAGGTTTATATCTTGAAAAAAGAAGAAGGTGGACGTCACACTCCATTCCAAAATAAATATCGTCCTCAATTTTACATTAGAACGACTGATGTGACAGGAGAAATCTTCTTAGAAGAAGGAAGAGAAATGGTAATGCCTGGAGATAACGTAACTATTACTGTTCATTTGATCAATAAAGTTGCAATTAACAAAGGACTACAGTTTGCCATTAGAGAAGGTGGTAGAACAGTAGGAGCTGGTCAGGTTACAGAAATTATTGAGTAATCAATAAATAATATAAAGTTAGAAAAGGTGTTGGTCAATAGGTCAACACCTTTTCTCGACTTTTAAAATTTACGGGTGTAGCTCAATTGGTAGAGTAGTGGTCTCCAAAACCATTGGCTGGGAGTTCGAGTCTCTCCACCCGTGCAGAGAATAATAAAATTATGTCGAAGTTAAGAACATACATAGAAGAATCAACTGACGAATTACTCAATAAAGTAAGCTGGCCAACTTGGAGCGAACTTCAAAGTAGTGGTGTTGTAGTTATGATTGCTTCGATTATCATTTCTCTGATTATTTTTTTGATGGACACTACTTTTAGTACGTTGATGGAAAAGATCTACGAAATCATTTAAGGCTGATACGAGATAAACATGAGCG
>JBLHTZ010000092.1:0-5986 GCA_047627915.1 Vicingaceae bacterium | reverse complement strand
TGAAATCCGAAACCTTTAAGCGAGATGAAAAGCTCGAACAGATATTCAACCAAATCTAACTTCAGAACCTTAAATTTGCAATCTATAATTTGTAGCCCATGAAAATCATAATTACCTTTCTAACTGTTTTAATAGCGGTAAATTTCTCATCTTGTACAAAGGATCAAACCTGTTCATGCACAACCACAAGCTCGGCAACTGCCGATGGTCAGCCGTTTCCCTTGTTCACTTCAACCAATACCACCGAATCCTACAATAAAAAACTAAAGGATCAAGACGCAGATGAATGGTGTAATTCTTATGAAGATTCAGCCACTACTGCTCAATCTAGCGGTGGATTTAACTACGATGTTTTTCGAAAAACAATCTGCACTTTGTAAGAATAAGTAATGCACCCGAATAAAAAAGTTGCCTTTTACACCCTTGGTTGTAAGCTCAATTTCTCTGAGACTTCGAGCATTGCTAAGTCTTTTAATGAACAAGGGCTTGCAACTGTTGACTTCTCTGAACATTCTGATTGCTATGTAATTAACACCTGCTCTGTTACCGATAACGCGGACAAGAAATGTCGAAATATTGTTCGCAAGGCACTGCGTACAAATCCTAAAGGATTTGTGATTGTAGTGGGTTGTTATGCTCAGTTAAAACCAGAAGAAATTAAAAGTATTGAAGGAGTTGATTTGGTGCTCGGTGCCGATGAAAAATTCAATGCATTGGATCACATAGGATCTTTGGAGAAAAATGAATCGGGGGTAGCTATATATGATAAAATCGGAAAAGTAAAAGACTTCTTCCCTTCCTTTTCATCAGGAGATAGAACCCGTAGTTTTCTTAAAATACAAGACGGATGCGATTATTTCTGTGCATTCTGCACTATTCCACTCGCACGAGGAAGAAGCCGAAGTAACACCGTTGAAGAAACCATAAAAACAGCCAAAGAAGTTGCACAAACCGAAGCCAAAGAAGTTGTCATTACTGGGGTAAATATTGGCGATTTTGGAAAAGGAACCACCGAAACATTCTTTGATTTGGTTAAAGAACTGGATCAAATTGAAGGTATCGATAGATTTAGAATATCGAGCATTGAGCCTAATTTATTAGGAGACGAAATCATTGAATACGTAAGTACTTCAAAACGATTTGTTCCTCATTTTCATATTCCATTGCAGTCTGGATCTGATAATTTGCTGATTGCTATGCGCCGTAAATACTTATCCGATTTGTATAGAAACCGAGTTGGATTAATCAAAAAACTCATGCCAAACGCCTGCATTGGTGTTGATGTTATTATTGGCTTCCCAGGCGAAACCGATGAGGAGTTTCAGACAACCTATGACTTTTTGATAGAATTGGATGTTTCCTACTTACACGTGTTCACTTATTCCGAAAGGGATAATACAACCGCAGTTCGTTTGGATGATATTGTTCCTATGGAAACAAGGAATAAGCGCAGTAAAATGCTAAGAATACTTTCGACAAAAAAGAAACGAAAATTCTACGAATCTCAAATTGGGTCAGAGCATACTGTGTTGTGGGAAGCTACCGATGAAGAAGGTTTTATGACTGGATTCACTGAAAATTATGTGAAAGTTCAAACACCATTTGACATATCGAAAGTCAACAAAACACAAAGAGTATTTTTAGATAAAATCGATGGGAATGGAAACGTACTCGTCACTATTTTGGAACCAATATCGGTATAATGGATTATCAAAAATTGTGCGAACAAGTCAATGAATTGTCCATAAATGTTGGAGCTAGAATTCAATTGGAACGTAAAAACTTCGACCCGAATAACATTGAGATAAAGGGCTTACACAATTACGTAACTCATATCGATAAACTTTCAGAAGAACTTTTAGTTAAAGGATTGTCCGAATTTTTACCTGAAGCTGGATTCATTGCCGAAGAAGGAACTTCAACGAAAATTGGAGAACGCTTTAATTGGATAATTGATCCTATTGACGGTACTACAAATTTCATTCATGGCATTCCAATTTACGCGATTAGCATTGCGCTGAAGGAATACGATAAAATTGTAATCGGAATGGTTTTAGAAGTGACCTCTAAAGAACAATTCTACGCTTGGAAAGACTCAAAGGCTTATTTGAACGGCAATGAAATCGGTGTTTCAAAACAAAACGACGAACATCTTTCGTTACTTGCTACCGGATTCCCTTACCACGATTATGAGGAAGTTGATGAATACCTTGATTTGCTAAAACACTTTATGAAAACCACCAGTGGTTTACGTCGTTTAGGTTCGGCAGCAATTGATTTAGTTTATGTTGCCTGTGGTCGAATTGAAGGGTTTTACGAATATGGCTTAAATCCTTGGGATGTTGCCGGCGGAGCATTTATTGTTCAGCAAGCTGGTGGAACCGTTACGGATTGGAAAGGCGGCGAAGATTACATTTTTGGCAAACAAATTTTAGCCGATAATTCTGCACTGCATAAAAACTACTTAGAAGGCATTCAACAGTATTTTAAATAATGGGCACAGTGAATGTTCTTGTAACAGGAGGTGCTGGTTTCATTGGTTCCCACGTTGCTAAAGAATTGATAAAATCAAATTATCAAGTTGTCGTTTTAGACGATTTGAGTGGTGGTTTTAAAAGAAACATTCCACATAAAGCAATCTTCATTCAAGGGTCAATTTTAGATGAAGGTTTAATCGAATCACTTTTTAAAGAATACAATTTCCAAAACGTATTTCACTTGGCTGCATATGCTGCAGAAGGATTGAGCCATTTTATAAGAAAGTTCAATTACAGCAACAATGTAATTGGATCCATTAATCTTGTTAACGCTGCTGTAAAATACAACGTAGAGCGTTTTGTTTTCACTTCCTCCATTGCCGTTTATGGGTCAGGCCAAGTGCCTTTTACAGAAGAAACAAGTCCAAAGCCCGAAGATCCTTACGGTATTGCCAAGTATGCAGTAGAATTGGATTTAGAGGCAGCTCACCTGCAATTCGGACTCAATTACACCATATTTAGACCGCATAATGTTTATGGAGTTGGACAAAATTTATCCGACCCCTACCGCAATGTCGTAGGTATTTTTATGCGCCAAATCTTGAATAATACTTCCTTAACCATATACGGAAATGGCGAACAAACACGAGCGTTTACACACATTTCTTCAATAAGCTCCGCTATTGCTCAATGCATTGAAATTGAAGCAACAGAAAACGAAACCTACAATCTTGGGGCTGATAAAAGCACTTCAATAAACGAATTGGCTGCAATGCTTTTGGATATTACAAATACAAAAAATGAGCTCATACATGTGGAAGCTAGAAACGAGGTAATGAATGCTTTTAGTAATCATGAAAAAGCGATACAACATTTTGGGAAATCGGACTTTGTTTCTTTAATGTCTGGACTAAAAGAAGTTTGGGATTGGGCAAAAGAACTAGAATTAAAGCCTACAAACTCATTTAAGAACATCGAAATTCAAAAAGGAATACCTAAGAATTGGACATGATTTCTTTCGAATTAGTACTAAATAATCTAGCTTCCCTGATTCATTCTGAACTTGCCTGCCTGAACTTTCGGGTAGGTTTTAGTATCTCTCTTCACATCCAATAATCAGAGATCCCAAAACAATTGCTTACATCGAATGGCGCCGAACAAGTATCGCTGGGAATCAACTCAATTATGGAATTTCTATTTTTCCAAATCCCTCAAATGGAAAATTTACGGTTACAACTCTAAAAGAAAACATAAATGGTCTCAAGATTTTTAGTTTAGAAGACAAATTGCTTAAAACATTTGATGTTCTAAATCGTCCTAAACAAGAATTAGAATTCGATCAAAAAGGCGTTTTAATTTTGAAAGTAGAAACGGACAAAGGCGAACAGAATTTAAGATTGGTAATTCAATAAATAAATTGATACTATTGAGCATGATAAACTGGAACTCCATATTAGATTTTGATAAAAACGGAAACCCTACTCCTGACAAACGAGTAGAAAAATCCGATTCGGAATGGCGCACTTTTCTTACCGAAGAAGAGTATAGAATTACGCGTGAACATGGAACCGAACCGGCTGGTTCTGGAGACCTTTGTTACAGATACGATGAAGGAGTCTACAATTGCAAATGTTGCGACACTACCCTATTCGATTCGACGATTAAATACGAATCAAAATCAGGTTGGCCGAGTTTTACTCAACCGATAAAGGAAAATGCCATAAAGTATATTCAAGACAGTTCATTTGGTATGATTCGAGTAGAAATTCTTTGCAATACCTGTGATGCACACCTTGGACATGTTTTCCCAGATGGTCCAGAACCTAGTGGATTAAGGTACTGTGTGAATTCAGCTTCTATTAAACAATAACTTCAACACAATTGCAATTTTAGCCCTTCATTAATTTTATAATTTTTAAAATCAAACACATTGAAATACATTCTTTTTCTACCGATCGTCATTCTTTTAAGCTTATACAGTTGTAAGAAAAAATCTACGCCTGCTCCAGTTGTTACTCCAGCTCCAGTAGCTGCACCAACTCCAAATTTCTATTTTACGGCCACTATTGATGGGGAAAGTGTTGATATTAATGACTTGTCACTTACTGCAGGTTCGGGTGCTGGTCAATCTGCTTCTACTTCTGGACAGCATGAACAAAGTATGGTACTTAGCAATCCGCTTGCTGGAGCTGAGCAAGCTGGCGTATTTAACGTAAAAACATTTCCTGGTTCGGTAACGCTATGCAGCGAAGTAGAATCCATGTTTAAGGTTGGTACTTATGTCTATGCTAATCCAAATGCTGGAATTGATGGCATTGGCGTATATTATATTGATGCTGGTGGAATGTATTGGACAAGTTACTTAGACTCTAATATAGTTCAAGGCGGGAAGTTCGAAATATTAACACACACAGCCAGCACTGACGACTTTAGTAAATACGTATCAACGGCAAAATTCTCTTGCACTCTTTTTGATCCTCTTGGAAATACAATGCAATTGACGAATGGTGAGATAAAAAGTAGAAGTGTTAACTGTCTTTCTTTAAACTAATTTTTTTAAAAAAATCCTCGTTATAAGCTGAGCCGAACAAAGCAATTAATCGCCTTTGCAACAATTAATTATAATTAATTTTGCGGCTCATATTTTTATAATAATATCATGAATAAAGGAATAGTAAAGTTTTTTAATGAAACCAAAGGATTCGGTTTTATTACAGAAACAGGAACGGAAAAAGAATATTTCGTGCACGCATCAGGATTGATCGATGAGATTAAAGAAGGAGACGAAGTTGAGTTCGAACTCAAAGAAGGTCAAAAAGGTCTTAATGCGGTGAACGTAAAGACTATTTAATATATTTTTTGAACGATATTAAAGCCCTTTCGATTTTTCGAAAGGGCTTTTTTTTGCTTTATTAATTCAATTTTGTTCCTTTATCTTTGAAATTCTTTTTGCAAATTGCATAACCATGTCCGATAAAATAAAATGCCCAAATTGTAGTCACGAATTTGCCGTTGAAGAAGCCTTAGCGGGTAAAATTGAAGCGCATTTGAAACACGAATTCGAGGAAAAACTAGCCAAACAAACCAAACGTTTTGCAGGGGAAAGAAACCTGCTTGAAAAAGAACGCGAGGCATTCCAAAAAACAAAAGAGCGCGAAAACGAACTGTTTAAGGAGAAACTCAACCAACGCCTAGAACAAGAGAAAAAGAAAATTGAGGAGCAAACCAACGAATCGGTTTCGATAAAAATGAAAGCCTTAGTTGAAGAAAACGAAAAACGAAAAAATGAAAATCGTGTGCTTCAACAAAAAGAGGTAGACCTGCTCAAAAAAGAACAGTCCCTTATTGAGCAACAAGAAAACCTAGTCTTAAAAACTGAAAAAGAACTGCTTTCGCGGCAACAAGAAATTGAAGAAAAAGCGCGTAAAAAAGAACGTGAATCCTTTGAGTTGGAAAAAGTGAAGCTGATTAAACAAATTGACGACAACAAAAAGCTTGCTGAAGAAATG
>JBLHTZ010000091.1:0-6006 GCA_047627915.1 Vicingaceae bacterium | reverse complement strand
GTTCTTTCTTACTAATTGGAAGAGTAAGTTCTTCAACCAATTGATGGTTTGTTGACTCTGATGCCGGATTTTGCTGTGGCGGTTGAGAAGGATTGGGGTTTGTTGCCGGTACTGGTTTTTGAGTAGCAGCTTCAATATCGTTATTGGACTTCGTTACCAGAATTGATGCTGGTTTGCCTTCTAAAATGTTGCTTTGGTTCGCTTGAACTTCAGCAACCGATTTAATTAAGCGTTTTTTTTTTCGCCCTCAGTAATTGAAGAATTCGTAATCGACGCGATTTGCATCAACGACAGCTCAACCAATAGACGTTTGTTTTTACTTGCTCTATACTCTGTATCGCAGCTTCGACAAATTTCTAGTGCTCTAATTAAAAAAGATACCGAGCATTTTTTAGATTGCTCGCTGTATTTTGGTTTGATACTTTTTCCAACTTCAAGTAAGTTGATTGTTTGTGGGTCGAGACAAACTAATAAGTTTCTAAAATGAGAAGCAACACCATTAATAAACAAATGGCCGTCAAAACCATTGTGCATAATCTCATTTAATAAAACGAGTATGGCAGGAATATCTCCTTTTAATAAATGGTCTGTTGCCTTGAAATAATAATCGTAATCCAGAATGTTGAGGTTCTGAATCGTTGCTTCGTAAGTTAAATTATTTCCTGAAAAGCTAATTAGCTGGTCAAATATAGATAACGCATCTCTCAGCGCTCCGTCGGCTTTTTGTGCAACTACATGTAAGGCTTCTTCTTCTGCTTTTATTCCTTCTTTCTCAGCAATAAAAGCCAAATGCATGGCAATATCTTCTACTTCAATTCTGCTAAAGTCAAAAATTTGACATCTAGAAAGAATGGTTGGAATAATCTTATGCTTTTCTGTTGTTGCTAAAATAAAAATAGCATGCGCAGGTGGTTCTTCTAATGTTTTCAAAAAAGCATTGAAAGCAGCAGTTGAGAGCATGTGTACCTCATCTACTATGTATACCTTATGAGAACCAATTTGTGGAGCGAATCGAACTTGATCAATTAAATTTCGAATATCATCCACAGAGTTGTTCGAGGCAGCATCTAATTCGTGAATGTTTAATGATGCACCCTCGTTAAACGAAGTGCAAGAATCACATTTATTACACGCTTCAATATTCTCTGTCCGATTAAAACAGTTAATTGTTTTAGCTAGAATTCTAGCGCAGGTTGTTTTGCCAACACCTCGAGAACCGCAAAACAAAAAGGCTTGCGCCAGGTGCTCTGTTCTTATGGCATTTTTTAGGGTGTTTGTAATCGACTTTTGACCAACAACAGAGTCGAAGGTGACTGGACGATACTTACGGGCCGAAACAACGAAATTTTCCATAGAATTTTGCTCAATCAAAGTTACATTATAAGTTTGTATCTCCTCAATTGAAATGATAGAATTTAAACGATTGTTGAAAAAAACAATCATTTTGAAATATTTCGTATTTTTGCCGACCCAATTTTGGGGAGAATAACACATAAACAAGTATACAATGAGTAATCATTATGAGACTGTTTTCATTTTAACACCCGTTTTGTCTGCAGACCAGGCAAAGGAAACAGTTGCAACCTACAAGAAAATGCTCCAAGATGCCGGAGCAAAAATTCACAATGACGAGCATTGGGGAATGAAGAAATTGGCATATCCAATTCAGAAAAAGTCAACTGGTTTTTACCAACTTTTTCAATACGAAGTAGAAGGCGACTTCATTGCAAAAATGGAATTAGCTTTTAAGCGTGATGAAAAAATCATGCGATTCTTAACTGTAAGGCTTGATAAGCATGCAGTAGAATATGCTAAAGTGCGTATTGAAAAAGTAAAATCTTTCGCAAAAGCTGCGAAGTAAAAACATTAAAACTTAAAAGACATGGCTGAAAATTCATCAGAAATTAGATACCTCAATCCTCCTGCGATTGACGTAAAAAAAGAGAAATACTGTAGATTCAAGAAAAACAGAATCAAGTACATCGATTATAAAAACCCTGATTACTTATTGCAATTTGTAAATGAGCAAGGGAAATTATTACCAAGAAGAATCACTGGTACTTCTTTGAAATACCAAAGAAAAGTGGCTCAAGCTGTAAAAAGATGTCGTCATTTAGGAATGATGCCTTACGTAGCTGATTTATTAAAATAAATAGGAGGATAGAAAATGGATATTATACTTAAAGAAGACATCGAAAACCTTGGATTTAGAGATGAATTAGTAACTGTAAAACCTGGTTTTGCAAGAAACTTTTTAATTCCACAAGGAAAGGCTATGGCTGCAACTTCATCAAACAAAAAAGTTTGGGAAGAGAATTTGCGTCAGAGAAGTCACAAAGAAGAAAAAGTTAGAGATGAAGCTTCAAAAACTGCAAAAGCGTTAGAATCTGCTAAGATTCAGGTAGGAGCAAAAGTTGGAGAGGCTGGAAAGAAAATTTTTGGTTCCGTAAACAACATTCAAATTGCTGACTCGATCACTGCAATGGGTCACAATGTTGACAAGAAGAACATTAAGATTTTAGGTTCTCAAATTAAAGAGATTGGTACATACCAAGCTGAGATTAGATTACATAAAGATGTTTCTGTTACTATCGACTTCGAAGTAATAGCGGAATAAACTTAGTAGATTGATTGATAGAGGAAGCCTAAGATGCACAGAAATGTGAGTCTTAGGCTTTTTTGTATCAAAAAAATACGAATCGAATAATCCAGCCAATTCCCAAGAAGAGAACAACACCCAATATTATAGAGGCAGTAATAGCCTTGTAGAACTGCTTTTTTTCTGTAATTTTTTGTGTTCTAAGTTTTTCTTTTACAGCTTTTATTTGATAGGGCCATGCTTCTTTGAAAACTAAACCTTCTTTTTTGGCAGCGTCTAAAAACTTAGGGTTTAGTTTAAAATAACTACCTCTTCTCTTAAGGCTTTTAGCGTTTAGTTTGTCTCGCTTAAGTTGTTCGCTTCCATGTGTAGAAAAGCCCATTCTTATATTAGTTTAAGATGCTTTTTTAATTAGCTACCTTGTTGTTGATGAAGTTAATTAAGTCGTTTGCGATTAATAATAAAACTGATTAATTGTCTTCTCAGGCTGTCGTAATTTAATTGAATTAGCCAGATTGCTTCGTTCCTTGCAATGACTGTCCTTTCTAAAAATTTTTCATTTGTCATTGTACATTATACAATTATTCTACTCGTAACGCAACGACTCTATGGGGTCTAATTTAGAGGCTTTGTAAGCAGGGTAAATACCCGAAAGCAATCCTACAACTAAGCAGAGAAATACGCCCAAAATCATCCAAGCCCATGGGATGAGAAAGTCTCCTCCCACAAAGCCACCAACAATATTTCCGAATATAATTCCCAATATAATACCAAGGAAGCCTCCTAATTGACAAATAACTATTGCTTCAATTAAGAACTGGTATCGAATAGTAGCGGCACTTGCCCCTATAGCTTTTCGTATTCCGATCTCTCTTGTACGTTCAGTAACTGATACTAGCATCATGTTCATTAGGCCAATAGCAGAACCCAATAAGGTAATAATAGCAATTGCTATTGCGGCAATTCTAACAAATGCCATGTTTTCAAGAAATAAGTTCGCGAAGCTGTCGCTTTTTGAAATTTCAAAACTAGCTTCTTGTTTGATTTTATCTCCTCGAATAATTCTAAAAGTACCCCAAGCCTCTCCTATAGCAGGATCTAGTTCATTTTGGGTGTTTGCTTTTACACTAATGGAGAACGTGGGGTTGGCTTGGGAAAAGTTTTGTCGTGCATTAATAATGGGTATAAATGCGTTTTTGTCTCCACCAAAGCCCATCGAGCTTCCTTTTGTTTGCAGTACACCAATAATTCGGTATTTCCCCGGGCCAATAGATATGAGTTTATCGATTGGGTTTTCTTTATTGGGAAATAGTTTTTTTTCAATTTCATTTCCAATTATGACCACATGTGAACCATATCGAATATCCGACTCTGAGAAATTTCTACCTCGTTCAATTTCGTAACCAGAGGTTTCAAAATAATTTTCGTCGGTTCCAAAAACAAAAATATTGGGATTTGTTTTTTCTGATTGATACTTTAATGTTGCAAGTGAAGAAGCTCTTGTGGAAACGGATACCGTTGCAGGAAATTCATAGCGTTCTTTGAAATCCATTGCTTCTTGGTAACTTATTCTCGGGAAATACTTTCTTTTTCGTCCACCTTTTTGTAACCCACCACTGAAGCCATAGTTTTTAATGGAGAAACTATTGGAGCCCATGCTGCTAAAGTTACTTGAAATGGAGCCGCTAATAGCGTCTATTGAGGTCAAAATGCCGACTAAGGCAACAATGCCAATGGCAATAATCATAACTGTTAAAATGGTGCGAAGCAATTGGCTCCTTACCGACTTTAAAGCCTCTCTAACATTTTCCTTTATTAATTTTAACACAGTACAATGGTAATCAAAGTCGGTTAATTTTTATAAGGAATAGTGATGAATGGTTGAAAAAATAGCTTAAATGCTTAATTTCGCTAACCTCTAAAAATTGTAATAAAAACATAAAACTATGGCTTTCGACATTGATATGATAAAAGCGGTTTATGCTAGAATGGATGAAAGAGTGAATGCAGCTCGAAAAGTTCTAAATAAACCAATGACTTTAAGTGAAAAGATTTTATACTCCCACCTAGATGCGGGGTTACCGACGGAGGAGTTTGAAAGAAGCAAATCATACGTAGATTTTAAGCCGGATAGAGTTGCAATGCAAGATGCAACAGCTCAAATGGCCTTGTTGCAATTTATGCAAGCGGGTAAAAAGAAAGTAGCAGTGCCCTCTACAGCTCATGCAGATCACTTGATTTTAGCCAAATTAGGGGCGGATAAGGATTTGCAAAATTCCATTAATAAAAACAACGAAGTTTTTAACTTCTTGAGTTCTGTATGCGATAAATATGGAATTGGGTTTTGGAAGCCAGGTTCAGGAATTATTCACCAAGTAGTATTAGAAAATTATGCTTTCCCCGGTGGAATGATGATTGGAACAGATTCTCACACTGTGAATGCAGGAGGATTAGGGATGGTTGCAATTGGTGTTGGTGGAGCTGACGCGGTAGATGTAATGGCGGATATGCCTTGGGAATTGAAATTTCCAAAATTAATTGGTGTAAAGTTGACTGGTAAAATGAACGGTTGGACTTCTGCAAAAGATATTATTTTAAAGGTAGCGGGAATTCTAACGGTAAAAGGTGGAACCGGAGCTATCGTAGAATATTTCGGTGAAGGTGCTAAGAGTTTATCTTGCACCGGTAAAGGAACGATTTGTAACATGGGTGCTGAAATTGGAGCAACTACTTCAACGTTCGGTTACGATGATTCAATGAGAAGGTATTTATCTGCAACAGGTAGAAAGGATGTTGTTGCTTTGGCGGATGAAGTTGCTGAACACTTAACAGGTGATGATGAGGTTTACGCAAACCCAGAGCAGTATTTTGATCAAGTAATTGAAATTAATTTAGATGAATTAACGCCTCACTTAAATGGTCCATTTACTCCAGATTTGGCTACACCTGTTTCAGAAATGAAAGAGAAAGCAGCTGCGAACGATTGGCCAACTGAAATAGAGTGGGCATTGATCGGTTCTTGTACAAACTCTTCTTATGAAGATTTAACGCGAGCAGCATCAATTGTAGAAGATGCATTTAATAAAGGAGTGAAGCCAGTTTCTAAATTGGGAATTAACCCAGGTTCTGAGCAAGTTAGATTTACTGCAGAAAGAGATGGCTTAATGGATTCCTTTAGGAAATTTGAATCTGTAAGCATCTTTACAAACGCTTGTGGGCCTTGTATTGGTCAGTGGGATAGAGAAGGAGCTGACAAGCAAGAAAAAAACTCTATAGTGCACTCTTTTAACAGAAACTTTTCGAAGAGAGCAGATGGCAATCCGAATACACATGCATTTGTAACGTCTCCTGAAATGGTCGCTGCAGTAGCGATAAGTGGTAAACTAGATTTTAATCCAATAACAGAC
>JBLHTZ010000090.1:0-6204 GCA_047627915.1 Vicingaceae bacterium | reverse complement strand
AACTACATTTTCAACAGTATCTGTTATTTGAACGTTCCCATCTGCCTTGCCAAAACCCAATTTTCGATCATAGAAAAGAGTATCTCCCTCCAACAGCTTTCCATCTGTGATGATATAGGCGTTCGCGAAATATTTTGATTGGTCCAGTTGGGTATCGTACCATCCGTTTTCGCAGTAAATCAAGTTGCTATCACTAGTAATTGTTGTTGGCCCCAAAAAATTAACGACTTCTGTTGCGGTAAAATACCGTAAGGTATCCGAGCGCATTTTGAACTCAGGGTTAGTTAAAACAACGTCTTTTTTAAACAAAAAAGTAGATTGATTCGAGTAAAAGTATCCTCGCTTACTGACTAAAACATTGCTGTCGTTTTTACTTTCAATTAGTGCACCTGTCGTATAACTAGCTATGTTATTGGCTCTGTCGTACAGCAATCTATCGGTAAACAAATCAAACTCAGGACTGGCTAATTTTACCTCTTTCCCGGTAACGGTAGCCAACTTTTGATCGCCATCGTAATGTAAAAAATCACCGTAAAGGTTTAGTGTATCACCTTGATTAATTCGGACACTGCCAAACGCGTCAATACTATTGGTAGTTTTATAAAAGTATGCTGAATCGCAATACATTAAGGCATTTTGATGCTTGAACTGAACATCTCCTATTAAACGCTGTGCTGTTATTCCTTTCTTTTCAGTTCCGATTAAAACATCTGCCCGAATAATTTTAATCTGCTCCTTTTTCTGGGCAAAAATTGATGTAGTAACAATAAGAATTAAAACCAACAAGCTGAACACTTGTTGGTTTACTATTCTATATTTTAAGCGGTTGCCCATGTACTTTTTCTCATCAACGTTTGACTTCTGTCTGGTCCAACAGAAACTATTGTGATTGGTGTTTCCAAAATTCGTTCCAAATAATCGATGTACGCTTGAAGCGTTGCAGGAATTTCATCAATAGAGCTTAGTCCTGTTAAATCTTCTGACCAACCTTCTAGCTCCTCATACACCGGAACTAACTCTTCGCCAACAACATCGAAAGGCATAAAGTCAATAACTTCTCCTTTGTACTTATACCCTGTACAAGCTTTTATTGTATCAAATTCGCTCAACACATCTGCTTTTGTCATAATTAGTTGTGTTACACCATTAATCATGCAAGCATATTTTAAGGCCGGTAAATCAATCCAACCACATCTTCTTGGTCTACCAGTAGTCGCTCCAAATTCATGACCGGTTTTTCGCATGCGCTCTCCTACTTCATTTTCCAATTCAGTTGGAAAAGGACCGCTACCTACTCTTGTGCAATACGCTTTGAAAATACCATATACCTCTCCTATTTGATTCGGCGCAACGCCTAATCCTGTGCAAGCTCCCGCAGTAATGGTGTTCGATGAAGTAACAAATGGATACGAACCAAAATCAATATCCAATAACGTTCCTTGAGCACCTTCGGCTAAAATCCTCTTGCCTGCTTTCTTTTGGGCATTAATTAAATGCTCGCTATCTACCAATACAAAGTTTTTAAACTCCATGGCGCACTTCATCCACTCTGCTTCCATTTCGTTCAAGTCGTATTCAAAATCGAATTGATTGAGCAATTGAATGTGCTTTTCTTTTAAGTTAGTGTAGCGTTCTTGAAAGTTTGGAGATTCAATATCTCCAACTCTCAACCCGTTACGACCCGTTTTATCCATGTAAGTTGGCCCAATTCCTTTTAAGGTTGAGCCAATCTTCTTCTTGCCTTTTGCTTGCTCAGAAGCCGCATCTAATAATCGATGTGTTGGTAAAATCAAGTGCGCTTTTCTAGAAATTACCATGCGCTCATTAATGGGCACATTCATTTCTTTCAAGGTATTCACCTCTTTCATAAAAAGAATAGGATCTATTACCACGCCATTTCCTACAACGTTTACTTTCTTATCGTGAAAAATACCTGAAGGAATGGTATTTAGCACATGTTTAATCCCGTCAAACTCTAACGTGTGCCCGGCATTTGGGCCACCTTGAAAACGAGCAATTACGTCGTAATTTGGAGTTAACACATCTACAACTTTTCCTTTCCCTTCGTCTCCCCACTGAAGACCTAATAAAACATCAACTTTCATCTGGTTTGTTCTAATTTTTTGATTCTAAATTTTCGCAAGAGCTACATATTCCATATAAGTTCAAGGAATGGTGAACTATTCTAAAGTCCAATAATTCTCCTACGGTAGATTTTATATTTTGTATTCTTGGGTCGCAAAACTCGATTACTTTATTGCATTTTGTGCATACTAAATGATCGTGCTGCTTGTATTCGTACGATCGTTCAAATTGGGCAATGTTGTTGCCAAATTGATGCTTTCGAACCAACGTACAAGCTTGCAATAAATCAATGGTATTGTATAAAGTAGCGCGGCTTACCCGGTACTTTTTATTCTTCATGGAAACGTACAACGTCTCGATGTCGAAATGACCTTCTTGACTGTAAATTTCGTTGAGTATGGCAAAGCGTTCCGGGGTTTTCCGGTGGCCATTTTTCTCTAAATAGGTAGAGAAAATCTCGTTTACTTTTTCAACTGTTTCTAGACTAGAAGACATGTATGGTAATTAAGGAACAAAAGTACTTGATTTCATCAAAATCCTACCCCCAGATTACAGTAAGTATCAATAAGTTTTTAACGATTGTGTGAAGGTTACTAACAAGAGCCGATAAAAGGCAGAAGTTCTATTTTTTTGATTGTAAAAGCACGGTTTAGAAACTAAAGTTACTAGTGGCGCCAAAAGACAAAAAATCCAACTTGATCTATTCGTTAAAAAAGTACAAGTTGGATTTTTTCAATTAAAAGTAGACAATAACTACTTCAACCTACATCGTTTCGGTTAAGAACCTCAAGAACTCCGTTTTTAGTTTTGCGTAAAGTTTGCGTTGAGTTTCAACTTTGTCACGAAATGCAGTATGGTCTTTAAAATGCACATGGTCTGAAGCAACAGGATGTTCTTCCACAAAGTGCACCAGCTCCTTTTCGTGATTATTGATATCGTGTTTTAACGTATCAATAACCTCATTTTGTCGTAAAAAATTATTTTGAAAATGCTCAACTTTAACCATCACTTCCTTTGTTGTCCATCGAGAAGCAACTTCTTCCAATCTATTTTGGAAAATTTTAAGTTCATCTTTTTGAAATGACAATTCACTATTCCATGCAGTATGTTCGAAGTGAAGATCTGACATGTAAACTTTATTTTTCATCTTTTCAGTTAGGTATTTATTATTGTGTTCTATTCTAGATACATGAATTCTATTCTGCAGCATATCTATTTAAAAAACTCAATCGCAGTGCTTTTTGAGCACCATGGTAAAGTTCTTTGACTGCTTCTAGGGTGCTATTTTGTAGTTCGGCAACTTCCTCCATCCCCATGTGCTGTAGGGTTGTTAATTCAAAAACACTGCGCATTTTCGAAGGTAAATTATACAACACCATTGCAATATGGCGCTGAACCTTCTCAGCACTTAACTCTTTGTCTAGTTTTTCAATTAATTCCTTCTCCTTGTCTTCAACAAATACGTGGTTCAGCTCGTAATCATTATGATTGTAAGACAGGTCGTCTAACTCCTCAATTAACAACAGGTCTCCGCCGCCATCAGTACTAAACTTTTCCTCCATTTCATCCCATTCAGGTTTTGAATAATCATCAATATTTTGAAAGAAAACATCATCAAACTCTTCTTCCACAATGCTGTCATCTAACAATTGATTCACCTTTTTATACAACCATAGATAAAAGTATTCTTGATTTTCTACCGCTTCAATATGATCATAGATTTCGATAAACAATTGATCGATGAAATCATCAGCTTTGTACTTCCCTTTCGGAAAATGACCTTTTTGCAATGCAGTGCTTAACCTTCCATTTACGTACCTTCTTAGTTCTGGTATTATTTCTAGCACTAACTTGTTAAAAGAGGTTTTATCACCTTCTTCTTTAAACTGTACTAAATTGGAAAATGATGTAGTAACGAATAGTCGAAACTCCTTTTTATTCTGAGATAGGGAGGCATTGCTTTGCATGGATCTGGTGTTTAATAATTCTTGGTAAAGGTGGTCCCTTGATTCCAAAACTAAAATGACTTTAATCAGCTGCCAAACGATTTTTAACATAACATTTGTCATGTACCGCCAAAAAATCACTCCTTATTGATTCACAAATAAGCATCCTCTATTTTAGTCTTTGCGAGGAACGAAGCAATCTGTTAAAAAGGAATTCTATTAAACAGATTGCCACACTCCATTTTATTACGTTCGCAATGACATATTCTTAAACCATGTACGATTAAAATAAAACAGGTAAAACTACCTGCTCCATTTCGAGAAGAATTGTTGAAGTTGTGAGTATGAATAAAAAGACAAATAACACCACACAATCATGGAGCCAACGAGCAATAAAAGGCCGAGTAGCGGAAACCTTAATTGAGCAGCTTTTTAGTAAATTAGGCTATAAAGTTTTTCATTATGGAATGGAAAAAACTATACCTGGAATAATTGAGTTGCTGCAGGGTGTAAACACCAACGTAGCGAAACAAATAAGAACGATGCCTGACTTTGTTATGCAACATGCAGCAACTGGAGATGTAAGCTTGGTAGAAGTTAAATACAGGGCAAATGGTAAATTCTCTTTTGAAGATATTAAGGGAGATTATCCTTATGAAAATGCATTTTTCGTTATCGTTTCTCGTCGTCAAATTAAATGTTTGACTTTTGAAGAGTTAAAAAAAGGGCAAACCATAACGGCAACTTCAAGAAATTACTTGTACAAACGACAGGAATTTGAATTAAATAAAGATGTTATTAAAGAGTTCTGTGGCTTTGCAGTGCAATTCTTTACAGGAGTTGAATAATTAGTATCCAAACCCACTTACCTTCCCACTTATTTAAAATGTTACCTAGCTCATATAAAAGAACTTTACATTTAACAATCGCATAAAAAATACTAAAGAAACAGTTTAGTTAACTCGCCACGCAAAAAAAGGGTTGCGAAAGCAACCCTTTTTTTTATCGTTTGTTTGCCTTCTTTTAAGGACTAACCAAGTTGATGCTGAAACTAACATATAGTGGATTGGTTAAATCATTTTCCTGCACAAATTCTTGATCGCCAAAGAAACCTCTGAAAAACTCATCTCCGTCGTTTAACTGATCTACGTTGTACGAATAGTTGTATCGGTAACCAGCTTGTGCAGACATCCAAATAAACCCTTTAATTTGGCGCTCATACATCAATCTAAAACGCAACTCACTTCGTCGAATTTCCAACTCGTCAAAATCTTGGTCTGCTAAGGATTGACCTTGATTTCCAATTCTGTAGCTATTCCCTTCCAATTCATATCCTAAAAAGAACATGCTTCTAGTATTTACGGTATAACGCATATGTGCTCTTGCAGGAAATAAGATTTCTGTTCCCCAAGTATTACTCGTTGATGTCCAATTGTACAGCACTACAGGAATGTAGTTCATCTCACCTGCTCGATACGTTCTAGAAAGACCAATACCCCACTGCTTGTTGTCCGACGGTCTTTTACCCCAAATGGCTGCAACAGAATACTTGGTATATCGCATGTTCTGAAATTCATTGAAATCATAATCGCCATTTACATCAGCCGCGAGTTGGAACAACAAGAAACTTTTCTCGTTCAACGGTTTGTAAATTGTTGAATTCAAACCAACAGAAGTCAAATTATTATTTTGAAGGTTGGTCAACAGCGGGTTGGTCAAACTTTTGTAGTCTTCAAAATCATAATTAATGTCCCACAACCTTGCTCCTACTTGAACAATTAAGCTGTTATTAGAAATTACTGGAATGTTTGCTTCCAACCTCAATCCTTGAGTAGAGTTTACCGTGGCAGTTTGTTCAGCATAGGTGCCCGCATTCGTCGTAAATTCAGCTGCAGTCATGTCGTACTTCCCTTGAAAGTCATAGCCGATCGTAATTAACTTGGCAGGGCTAATTCCCTTAATCTTTGCCGGAGCGTAACGTTTTACACCTTCATCCACAAAGTCGAGATTATCGTACATGCTGTAATCTTCTTCTTCCTCAGCTTGAGTGCTGGTTGTGTCTGTTTGCGCAGTTAACAATTGGCAAAAACCAAAAGACACCATAAACAGTAATCCGACTTTTTGACGTATCATAGTATTGTATTAACTAAAACTTATAATTATTTTTTCTTAG
>JBLHTZ010000089.1:0-6364 GCA_047627915.1 Vicingaceae bacterium | reverse complement strand
TATAAAAGTATATGAACGAAAGGCAATCGATGTGTCAATATCCAGGTTGTCGTCGATTGAAAAGGACTGCAAAATTGAAGACTCGCTGAAGTTAGAAGTAGCTAATTTAGGAGTTCAAAACATTACAGGCTCAATTCCCTTTTCATACTCCATTAATGGAGGTGCTTCTCGGGGATTAACTATTCCTTTATTGACTCCTTTAATACCAAACCAAAGAATCGAATTTACCTTCAGTCCATCTGCCAATTTAGGAGTTAACTCCATTAATGAAATAACTGTTTGGTCAAATTTATTATCGGATACGAATTTCGTGAATGATTCGAATAGAATTGTAGTTGAAAATAATATTCAGAAACCGAATGAATACAAAGAAAGTTTTGATTCTTGGATTGACGCTTCTTGTACTCGAGCATTCGCCTATTACAGTCATCTCAGCGATAAATTTGATTCTGGTTGGAAGCATCTAGGAACCGATAATAATAGCTGGAATGTTCAGAATGGAGCAAATTGCGGCGGCACATATCTTGCGGGGACGGGGCCTAATCTAGATCATACCAGTGGAGCAGGAAACTTTATGTTTATTGAAGGTTTATCTAGCGAAAAAACAGCGATACTTGAATCTCCTTGCATAGATTTTTCATCGGATTCAACTGCAGGCCTTAGTTTCTGGTATCATCGTTATGGGGTTCATATGGATACTTTATTTATAGATGTTTTTGCAAATGGAATTTGGAATTATGCTGTAGACTCGTTAGTTGGTCAGTCACAAGCAGCAAGCACCGATCCTTGGAAATTAAGAAAAGTGATTTTTAATCAGTTTGCCGGGCAAGTTATTAAAGTTAGGTTTAGAGCAAAGTTTGGTGCAGGAGGTTTCGGCGATTCTGCCATAGACGATGTTGAATTTTTTACACCATTTGAGCAAGATGCATGGCTTACAGAAGTTGATTTAAATCAAACACCTTGCGAAGGAGATAGTGCTTTCCTGCTTATGACTGTAAATAATTTTGGTACGGACTCTATCCTGCCCGGTCAGATTAAGATTAATTATCGAATTAGTAATAGCGCAATATTTATTGATACCGTTGCGGTTGGTTTAAGTGTAGATAGCAGCTTAACAATTTCGATAAACATTAATAACCCGTATAATTTAAATAATCAAAGAATAACTGCGTGGGTAGAATTACCAAATGATAGTAATTCTTTAAACGACACCTTATTTTATGATATTGATTTACCAAGGAAAACTCCTAATTACACAGAAGGTTTTGAAAATATAATTTCAACAAATAGCCAATGTGGAAATTTCAATCCACGGCTCCCACTGAATTTCGCTTGGCAAGTAGAGGCAAACGATATGTGGGTTGTTGGTCATGATTCAATTTGTAATTATGGAGTAACTGGAGCAGCAACTCCTGTAAATGCTACTGGTCCAGATAGCGCGTTCTCTGGTCATGGCTTTATCTATTTCGAGTCAGGAATCAATGCATTAGATACGGCGATTTTAGTAAGTACTTGTATTGACCTTGCAAACGATAGTATACTTTATCTAAATTTCTACTATCATATGTACGGCGCAGGAACAGGCAAGTTATACATCGATGTTCTTTCGAATGGAATGCCCACTAGATTAGATTCTATTGTTGGTCCACAACATTTCTCGGGAAGTGCCCCTTGGAGTTTAAAAACAATTAACCTCAATCAGTTTGCAGGCGACATCATTCGTATTCGTTTCACGGCAATAGAATCACAACGATTCAATTCAAACCAAGGTGCAATTTCCATTGACAATGTGGGAATATCGAACTCATTTCCTGTTTCTATTGGTGAAGTAGAGCATAAGGATCAAGCAATTCAGTTGTTTCCAAATCCTACAAATGGAGAATTTACATTAAGAAGTAATGGGTATTCAAATTCTAAGTTAGTTTTAAGGGTTATGGATTTAAACGGAAGAATTATTGAGTCTAGAATAGTTAACCCTTCGTCAACTTCTATTAACGAACATTTCGATTTGAGTCAACAGTCCAATGGGGTTTATTTGATTTCTATTCGAAGTGAAGAGATATTTGAAGTAAAGAGGTTGATTATTGCAGGAAAATAAATGTCTTATGATGAGTGCTACAATAATAATTAGTGATTTTCTTGTATATTTCAATCGCAATTGAATGTCATCTACGGATTGTGTTTTTATTGAGTATTGTATTTATTAGTGATAAGTAATGAGTTGGCCTTTTAGTGGAATCGAGTAACAATGAGTAAAAGCTATCCTTCGATAGCAAAAGATCTGTTAACACAGAAATACAATTCTAAAAAGCACAATACTTACTTTTATGCTATGCTAAAAGCAGGGTCACTTTTGTATGCCATTTTCATTACACTTATCATTAGCTCGGTGGCAAGCTCATTTGTGTTGTTTAACTACTATCACAACATTAGAATGATTCAAGCAGAGGGTAAGATGGCAGCATTAAATAGACTAGAATCGGCCATAAAACTATTGAAAGTAGCTGGAGTGGAAGGTGAGATTGAAAATGAAACATTACTTTTTGATGGTGACTTGGAACCAACTCAGCTGCAAATTCAGCCATGGGGAGCCTATTATTTGGCTACTGCAAAAACGAAGTTTCGAGAACATAATTTTCAGCAAGCTACTTTAATGGGTTTTCAAAACTTGCAACCCTTTGCTTTGTATTTAGCAGATCATAATCAGCCACTTTCCATAACCGGCAAAACAAGGCTAACCGGAAATGCGTTGCTGCCTAAAAGAGGGCTTAAACGAGCTTATATAGAAGGAAAGAGCTACGCAGGGAAGAGTTTGTTAAATGGAAGTAGAAAGGAGAGTACAGGTAAAATTCCGGCGCTAGACCCTAGCTTAACAAATTACTTAGTAGAGCAACTAAAAGAAGGTATTCCCAAATCTGTGTTGAAGGTTATCGAATATTCTCCTGAAGTAGATGAAAACTTAGTTCAATCTTTTCAAGATTCAACGGTTTGTTTATATGCTACAGGTAAAATTGATTTGTTAGCAGGCAGTTTACGAGGCAGAATAATTGTGAAGTCCGAGAGTGAGATCAACATATCGAATGAAATGGAGTTGGAAGATGTATTGCTTATTGCACCAAAAATAACCGTGCAGTCAAACTTTAAAGGTACGGTTCATCTCATTGCTTCAGATAGTATTCTGGTTGGGGCATTTGCAGAGTTGGATTATCCTTCATCGATTATGCTAGCGTCAGGATTAAATCAGGCTTATATTGGTATGGGTGAGCAAGCGCAAGTATTTGGAGAAGTAATACTTTATGGAGAGCTTAACAGCGGTGATAACGGGTTATTAGAATTAATGGATAATTCAGTGCTTACCGGGAATGTGTATTCTTTCGATAAGGTAGAGCTGAAGGGAAAAGTAAAAGGTTCTGTAACCTGTGATAAATTTTTATTGCGAACCAGTTCATCCATATACGAAAACCATATCATGGATGGAGAAATCAATTCAGAGGAGTTGCCAGAAAATTATTTGGGAGTAAGGCATGTAGGTAGTAAAAAATCAAAAGAGATAATCAAGTGGTTAAAGTAAGAGCGTTTACATTAATAGAGAGCCTCGTCTCGTTGTTGTTAATTAGCACAGTTTTCGCTGCTAGTTTGTTGCTGTTTAATCAGTCAGCTATCAACAATTATGCTGTCCAAGAAGCGAAACTTATAGCCGATGAAACCATTCGAAACGTTGAAATACAAGCGCCAAATTTTAACACAGATGTGATTCGAAAAGGAGACTTTGAAGTGAAGTTACAACTGTTGGATTATCGAGAATTGGAGGGAATTAAAAAATTAACGGTTCAAGTTATAAAGGGAGAAAAAGTGCTGTATACAACTCAAAAATTAATTGTGGTAGATGAAGTTTAAAGCCTTTACTATATCTGAGTTAGTAGTTGCCATGGCAATATCAGCTATAGTCGCTACGATTGGCTACGTGGCCTTTAATAGCATTGGTAAAACGGTTGAATTTAAAAGTAACGGTCTTGCTGAAATAGAACAAATACAAGAATTGCGTTTTTTACTCAAAAAGGACTTTGCTCAATTTCATGATTGGGAAATTATAAATGAGAATAAATTTCAGTCTGTTTCAGGTGCAGTGGAGTATGAGTTTTTAGTGGATCGAATAATTCGTCAACAAATTGAGGTCGTCACTTCCTTTAATTTTTCAGAAGTTAAATTAATACAGTTAACAGAGCAGCTATCAAATTGCCACTAAATTAAAGAGTGGGAAAGAGCTTTTATTAGGGTTCAGCGTGAGGAATGATGTCACTTTGAATTGATGTTGAGTAATACGACTAAATAATTATTCCTGCAAAAGTTTTAGCTAAGCAAGTTCACTAAATCAATTAGTAAATTTATGACAATTACAATTAAAAAGAATGGACTTTAACATGAAGTTTGACTTAAAAAGATGTCGTGAACTATTGAAAAAAGGTTCCATTAATGTAATTGATGCTGTCAATAGAGAGGTGATATTTTCTCAAAGTATAGAAACTTCTGATAGGAAATCTGACCTTTTGAAAGCGAATTATATTTCAGATTTAAAGCATTTCGCTTTTATTTTAAGTACCGGAGACATTCCGGTTGGTTTGTCAAATGAAAAAAAGAAGGATTTCCATATAATTGCTTCTGAATTGGTAGATAGTGGCCACCTTGAATCTGGTGTTTTGAGGATGTTTTCTTAATTCTCTTAAAAAAAACTTCAATAAATTAATTTTTTGGCAGTTCATTATTACGTCTGTATTTCTGTCTTTTTTTCAATTTAACCCACTCAATCTTTTACCACCACTACCTTTCAATCTGCACCTCCGTTTTTGCCGTTTAACTTCTAATTCTACGTTTTAGCTCCTGTGAACTGTGTACACATTTCACGAATACTCTTTAAGCCTCGGTTCTTTGCAACATCAAAATAATAAGAATTAAAAAGAAAAATTCATGAGCATAGCAATTAGTGTTAGTCAACTGTGTAACCGAAGTACCGATCTGCATCTCTGTGGTTATTCTGAGGAGGTTTTAGACAATCTCATTCGCAATGGCGATTTACAAGGATTCTATAATGCGGAATTAGGTGAGCTAATAGTTAACGACAATGTGCTTTTGGATTTTATGCCTTCTTAAAGTAAGCGTTGGTTTGTTCAGGAGAACGATTATGAAGAGAAATTAACCGACTCAACTAATTATGAAGGTATGCTTTGATAAAGTCCTTAAGGAGATGGAAGCGAATTAAGAAGTTGGAAATGGCAGAAGTTTCGCAATGATGGAGAAAAGGACGAGGAACGTTTGAGTTGGGTAGCTCAAACGTTCCAATCAAAGATTAAAACTGAATGAAGATGAAAAAAGGAAAAAAGAAAATTACAATTAAGATTGACCAAAGACTTGTTGCTATTTGCGAAAAATATGGAGTTGAACCTCAAAAGCTATTCAAACAGCTTCAAGAAGATATTCTAGGAAATAGGAAGTTAGAAACTTACTATCAACAAATCTTAGCTGAATTATACTTTACAGAATTCATTTCTTCAAAAGCTAAAATTGATCGGTCATCAATTGAAAGTGTATTGAATTTTACTAAAAGCCATCAATCACACAAATCAGACAAAAATAAATTACCTGAAGGAATATCAAAACTTACCCGAAGGATATTGAACGATTGTCATTTCAGAAAAAATCACACTAAAAATTAAGCTCATGTTAGACAGTTATTCAGAAATGATAGAAGGCTTAATTGCGGTATTTATAAAGTCTCAATCCGAAGTAATTAAAGGTAACGAAGCTGATGTTAGATTGGTTTTAAAAACGCAAAATGGAGTTTTAACAGCGTCGCTTTACCACAAAGAGAAGTTTGTGAGAAAAGTTGAAATTAAAGAGATAATTGAATTAATGAGTTAAGATATGAAAGCAGAGGATGTTAAAAAACAAGTGATGGGCCATTATCATGAACTAGCAAGCGATGGAACACTAAATCAGAAATACCCTGAGATGGATATGAATGATGGTAAAAAGCATATTCTTTATGTTCAATGTTTATTGGAAAGAATTGGATTTTACCGCACCTATTTACCTTATCTAATGTTGAATGATTCTGAAACTCATTCAGCAATTATAGCATCCATCCAAAAACGAGATTTCAATAACAGTTTTGAGGATTACGAAGTATTTCTAGCAACTGAATTAATTTCTTGGGCAGATTACATTGTATTCCCTGCACTTCTGTTTGATTGCAGAAAGATGTGGAATAGCTACAAAATATGTGACTAATTTTATTAAGCCGCTTTGTTAATTAATTTTTCTAATTCTAACTGCATCTCTAACGGCGTTTTATATCCTAATGTAGAGT
>JBLHTZ010000088.1:0-6804 GCA_047627915.1 Vicingaceae bacterium | reverse complement strand
CGCATCATTTCTCCGTGAACTTCGTGTACATTAATATCTTTTGCAGGAGTATTTTCCGGATTCATAATAGACGACATCATTGAAAGGTATAATTCAGTTACAATCTCAGGGTTTAAGTTGGTTCTGTAATACCCTTCTTTTACCCCATTTTCTAAGTTGTTATGAATTGATTTTCGAACAAATTCATCTTTATGTTTTACCAAAATCTGAAATGCCTCTGGATGGTATTTTCTCATGTCAAATAAAACAGAAGGGTGCATCTCTTTCATTTGGCTGCTGACCTCTTTGGTCATTTCCATAATTTCATCAATGGCGTTATCGCATTTGCTGAACGTAGCCTCTAGGCTGCACTGTTCTCCATCAATGTGAAACTCCATCATTTTTTTTACCAGGTCTTTCTTGTTGTCAACAAACTGATAAAGCGTCTTTTTAGAAATTCCAAGCTGTCGAGCAACCTCATCCATGGTCATGCTTTTTATGCCAAAACGCATAAAAAGCTGACTTACTTTTTCGAATAATTGTTTTTCTTCCATAATTGAGGGCGCAAAAGTAAAAACAATTATTGAATTGGAAACGTTTTTTGTTTTTTTTGTTTCCAAAATATTTAAAGCGGCTCTAACTATTACTTTTCTCAATCCCTAGCTGAACTAATTTTATTTAAAAACACGTTTTTCAATACCTCAATTAATTTCTATTAAGAGAGAAAACCTTTCCTTTGCAGCTCCATTTTTTGAAAAGCAAACTATCATGAAACGATCAGAAGTAAAGCACTTATTAACAGAAGGTAAAGTTGGAACCGAAGTTTTGGTAAAAGCCTGGGTACGGACCAAAAGAGGGAGTAAAAATGTAAGCTTTATTGCTTTGAATGATGGAAGCACCATTAACAACATTCAGGTTGTTGTTAACATGGAAACTGCCGACGAAGAGGTGTTAAACAAAATCACTACCGGGGCATGTATCGCAGTAAAAGGCACCTTAGTGGAATCACAAGGTAGCGGTCAAAGCATTGAAATAGAAGCAACTGAAGTAGAGGTTTTAGGAGAAGCACATCCAGACGAATATCCGCTGCAACCCAAAAAACACAGCTTAGAATTTTTGAGAGAAATTGCTCATTTGCGATTTAGAACAAGCACTTTCTCTGCAGTTAGTCGTATTCGCCACGCCATGATATTTGGAATTCATGAGTTTTTTAACAACAAAGGTTTTTACAACATCCATACTCCTATTATCACTGGTTCTGACGCTGAAGGTGCAGGAGAGACTTTTAAAGTAACCAACTTTGAATTGAACGAAATTCCAAAAACAGAAGATGGAGAAGTAGACTTTAAAAAAGATTTTTTTGGAAAAGAAACGAACCTTACCGTTTCTGGTCAGTTAGAAGCTGAATTAGCTGCCATGGCCTTAGGAAAGGTGTACACTTTTGGCCCTACGTTTAGAGCAGAAAACTCAAACACTACTCGTCATTTGGCTGAATTCTGGATGATTGAACCTGAAGTTGCTTTCGCCGATTTGGATGAAAACATGGACTTGGGTGAAGAGTTATTAAAATACTTGATCAATTATGCACTTAATAACTGCGCTGACGACTTAGCCTTCTTAGATGCTAGATTAGTTGAAGAGGAAAAAAATAAGAAAGCTGAAGAACGCTCACCAATGGCACTCATTGAAAAATTAAAATTTGTCGCTGAAAATGATTTTGAAAGAGTTACCTACACCGATGCGATTAATATTTTAAGAAATTCTAAACCGAACAAAAAGAAAAAGTTCAACTACCTTATTGACGGTTGGGGAGCAGATTTACAATCAGAACACGAGCGTTTCTTGGTAGAAAAGCATTTCAAAAAACCGGTTATACTTTACGATTACCCAAAAGACATTAAGGCATTTTACATGCGCCAAAATGAGGATGACAAAACAGTAAGAGCCATGGACATTTTATTCCCAGGTATCGGAGAAATCGTTGGTGGTTCACAGCGTGAAGAGCGCATGGACAAATTGGTGCAAAGGATGAAGGAAATGAATGTCCCAACAGATGAGCTTTGGTGGTACTTAGACCTAAGAAAATTTGGGACAGCTCCACACTCGGGGTTTGGTTTGGGCTTCGAACGTTTAGTTCTTTTCGTAACCGGAATGAGTAACATTAGAGATGTAATACCATTTCCAAGAACACCAAAAAACGCTGAATTTTAAGTTCCAATGATTTTGCAAAAACTGCCACACTATCTCCATCACTTCAAAACGAACTGCTTGAAGCTTAGAATAGTGAATACCCTTTGGTTTTGCAACACCATTTAAATTCCTTTCAACACTACCTTGAAAGCCTAGTTAATCTGCATCATATTGTGGTGACAGATGATGACCAAAACTTTTGTGCCTGGTATTTTGAATTTGACAGGGATCCTGAAAGGCAATTTGCCATTATCGTTCACAAAAACTACCAAAACAGAGGCTTTGGAAGAGCATTACTTGCTAAGGCGAAACTGACAAATAATCAACTTTCCGCTTGGGTGGTCGACTCTAACCAGTACAAGAAAAAAGATGGAAGTCGCTATAGCTCCCCTTTAAACTTCTACCTAGAAAATGGATTCTTGATACAACCTGATCGGTGGGATTCAGAAAAAATAAAGACCGTTAAAATTTCTTGGCACAAATAATGGTTAGTCGGATTTATATAACGCAAAAAGGTTAAATTTAGAGTCGAATACGAAGCCATGCTAAAACAATCTCTTCAACAAAAGCTATTACAAAAGCTTTCGCCGCAGCAAATTCAGCTAATGAAGTTGTTGCAGTTGCCTACTGTTGCGTTAGAGCAAAGAGTAAAAGAAGAGTTAGAAGGCAATCCTGCTTTAGATGAGGGGGCAGATGACAGAGACGAAGAGGAAGAGGAAGAACGATACGAAGAGAGAGACGATGCTAAAGATGAGCACGAAGACATTGACCTATCCATGTACATGGATAACGACGACACCCCGGACTATAAATATCAAGCGTCTAACCACAGTCAAGATGATGAAGATAACGACATCCCATTCAGCGGAGGATCAACTTTTCACGAGCGTTTAAGAGATCAGATTAATCTCCAAAACTTAACCGAAAAAGAAGAGCAAATAGCAGACCACCTAATTGGGAGCCTTGACGACTCTGGATACTTAAGAAGAGACATTTCAGCTATTGAAGACGATTTAGCTTTCCGTAATAACATTATGACAAGCAAAGCTGAGATTGAAAAAGTCTTGCACATTATTCAAGAAATGGACCCCCCCGGCGTTGGAGCGCGAAATTTACAGGAGTGTTTGTTGATTCAAATCAAGAAAAGAATCTCCAACTCCTATGCAAAAAGAATTGCGATTGAGATTTTGCAAAACCATTTCGATGAGTTTACCAAGAAACATTATTCTAAGATTATAGATAAGCTAGAAATTGAAAGTGAAGACCTAAAGGAGGCAATTGACGAAATTTTGAAGTTAAACCCAAAACCTGGCAACTCCATGAATACCTCTGGAAAAACAGTGCAAGTTGTCGTGCCCGACTTTACACTATCTATTAATGACGGAGAGTTAGAGATTTCGCTAAATGGTAGAAATGTACCTCAACTTCGAATTAGTAATGAGTACAAAGGCATGATTGAGCATTACCAGAAGTCGAAAGAAAAGTCGAAATCTGATAAGGAGGCGATGACTTTTGTCAAACAAAAATTAGACTCCGCTAAATGGTTTATTGACGCCATTCAACAACGGCAGCATACCCTTATGAGCACCATGAGTACCATTGCCGAATATCAAAAAAAGTATTTCTTAGAAGGCGATGAAACGAAACTCAAGCCAATGATCTTAAAAGATATTGCGGAAAAAATCAACATGGACATTTCAACGGTATCGAGGGTGGTAAATAGTAAATATGTTTCCACTCCTTATGGTACCTTCCTTCTTAAATCTTTCTTTTCAGAATCGCTATCTACTGATGATGGTGAAGAAGTGAGCACAAGGGAAGTAAAGAAAATTTTACAAGATTTAATTGGTGCAGAAGACAAGAAAAAACCACTCACCGACGAGAAACTTTCGCAACTGCTGAGAGACAAGAAATACAACATTGCAAGAAGAACTGTGGCAAAATACCGAGAACAATTACACTTGCCGGTTGCTAGGTTGAGAAAAGAACTATAGATGACTCTTTTTGCAAAAATTCTATCTTACGTATTTCATCCTATTTTTGCACCGCTTTACAGTGTTGCGCTACTTTTTAGCCTGCCCATTTACTTAAATTACAAACTTCCACAACAGTTTGTAAATTTTGCATACTCCGTTGTTTTATTAAACCTTGTGGTAAGTCCAATTTTGGTTTCTCTTTACTTAAAACGAAAAGGATATATTAACTCTTTAGAAATGAGAACTCCTAAAGAACGAATGATTCCTTATTTGGTAAGTGCAATTCTATATGGTGTAACTTTTTTCTTGTTTCGCCAAATTCAAATGCCAGCCCTTTACCTTAAGTTTTTCTTAGGTGCATTCTTTGCCATTGTTATTTTATTAATAGGCACTTTTTTCTCTCAAAAGATAAGTGCTCACTTGGCTGCGTTGGGAGGAATTTGTGGAATGTTATATAGCATTTCAGTGGTAACTTTTACCGACACGCTAACTTGGTTATTACTTGCAATTGTAATTTCTGGTTTTGTAGCTTCTGCAAGAATAATCTTAAAAAGTCACTCAGGTATAGAGCTGATTAGTGGGTTCTTATTGGGGTTCGGAATACAACTGATTCTATTCTCTTAAAGCATCGGTGAAAAAGCATCTTCAATGTGCTCAACATCCACCTTACTCCCTTGAATTAAAACAGAAACGATATCGAACCGGCATTCTAGGTCAATGTTTTGTTCTTGAATATACGCATCGGCGGCTTTTACAATGCGCTTTTGTTTTGCAACAGTAACGGCTTCTTTCGGGTTTTCAAATTCTAAAGAAGTCCTTGTTTTTACCTCAACAATTACGATTTGGCCTTTGTACTTTGTAATGATATCAATCTCTGCCTTCTGGAAACGCCAATTTTGAGTGATAATGTCGTAACCCTTTTTCGCTAAAAATTTTACCGCTACCACTTCGCCTTGTTTTCCAACCTCGTTATGATCTGCCATGAAAGCTTAGGGTTGCGTTATCTGCATCAATTTTTAACTGAGCATCTCGATTCATAATCAGGGCCAAGTTTCGCTTAATGTGACCTGCAGGAACACCAAAAATAATTGGAATTTTAAATTCCTTTAGGTTATCCGCTATAATCTCTTTGGCAGTGCTTCCATATGGTATGGCATTATCGTTCATGTCGCTCATTCCCCCAACTAATACACCTACACATCCATCAAATATCCCTGCTCTTTTTAGGTTCATCATCATCCGATCTATATGATACAAGTATTCGTCCAAATCTTCAATAAACAAGAATTTGCCTTTGGTATCAACTTGACTAGCTGTGCCAGTTAACGAATAAATAATGGATAGGTTACCTCCTACTATGGGTGCATTTTGTTCTTTCGGCAAATTCATTGAACCCTCTTCTAGCTTGAAATCAATTTTATATGAATCTCCAAAAAGTGCTTGTCGAATTGTTGTTGTACTCTCGTTTTCCCCCTCTTTCGGAAAACTAATGGGCATGTTAGCATGTAAGGTTTCAATGCCCAAATTTTGGTTGATGTGATTGTGCAGCACCGTAATATCGCTGTAGCCAACAATCCATTTTGGATGCTGCTGAAACATTGAAAAGTCAATTGCATCAATCACCTGAGCGGTTCCGTACCCGCCTCGAGCAAAAACTACCGCCTTCGACTCCGAATCGTTTAGGGCGGCTTGCAAATCAGCTATTCTTTGTTCTGCTGTTCCGGCAAATTGATGATGTTCTGCAAATAAGTTTTTGCCAAATTTTATCGTCAGTCCCCAACTTTCAAAAATAGTAATCGAAGGAATTAATTCCTCTTTTGATATTTTTCGAGCGGTGGATACAATCGTAATTACATCTCCCTTTTCAAGTGGTTTCGGTTGCATCATAAAATCAAAGGTAATTTATTCGCTATTACTGTTGTCCTAAATTATAAGTTTTTCGTAATCTTGCCTACGCTTTACAAAGCAGGGCCCTTAGCTCAGTTGGTTAGAGCACCTGACTCATAATCAGGTGGTCCGCGGTTCGAGCCCGCGAGGGCCCACAACGATAAACCCCCTAACATCATACAATTGGAGTTAGGGGGTTTTTTATGCCTCTTATATAAATACAGTTAAGTAGGGTGACTAAGTAGGGTTTTTTATAATTTATTAGACATAAAAAAAGGCTGAACCAGATTTTGGTACAGCCTTTTCAAAAACTTCTCTAATATACTTATTCGAACATTTTCATTCCTTCACCCTTGCGTACTACTTTAGGGTCAATATAATGCTTCTCTAGAACTTCAGTTGAAGAATGAGAGCTCAAGTAAATTGAATCATTACCAACATACTTATCTAAGTAAGTTAAATACGTTTTCCGGAGGCTCTTAAATGACAATACTTCTTCTGCCTGAGGAAATGCTTTAGCGCAATTATGAGTAAACGCACGGCTTGTGCATTCCTTTAGTGTTTTTATAGCTTCTGTTCTGTGCGGGTGGATCATATAACTATCCTCTCCAATCTTTGATTCTAACCCGATACTCATAAGAAAGTCATATAAATCAACATACAATGGAATATACTTCAGTTTATACTTCTTTTTGGTTGTTCGTTCCACCTTCAGGTTTTGAACTGCGAGGAGAAGCTTTCCATCTTCTCCTCTCTTGATATCAGACCACTT
>JBLHTZ010000087.1:0-6898 GCA_047627915.1 Vicingaceae bacterium | reverse complement strand
CTGCTAACTTTATCGTCTTCGCTTTTATTAACAGGAATGGGTTCTCCTGAAATCATAGATTCATCAACTGTGGTGGAGCCTTCTGTAATAACACCATCCACAGGAATCTTATCTCCAGGCTTTACCCTAAGGATATCGTTTAATTTAATTTCATCTATCGCAACTTCTTCCTCTTTTCCATCTTTAATTCGAATGGCATTGTTGGGAGCTAATTTCAATAATTCTTTTACCGCAGAATTTGTTTTACTATGTGCCTTAGCTTCCAAAAGTTGTCCTAATAATACCAGAGTAAGAATGACAGTTGCCGCTTCAAAGTAAACATGAACTGCACCTGATTCCGTTTTGAATTGATCGGGGAAGAAGTCAGGAAATAACATGCCAAAAACACTGAATAGCCAAGCTGCACCTGAACCAATTCCAATAAGCGTAAACATATTCAGATTCCATGTTTTAATGCTTTTAAAAGCTCGCTCAAAAAACATCCAAGTAGCATAAAATACCACAGGAATTGAAAGAGCAAACTGAATCCAATTCCAAAATTTTTGTTCTAAAACTTCATACAACGGATTGTTTGGAATCATTTCGCTCATGGCGATTAAGAAAATGGGCAAGGTAAAAACTACTGCAATCCAAAATTTTCGCAACAACTTTTTGTAGCTTTTTTCTTCTGCTGAAAGATCGGCTTGCATTGGCACTAAATCCATTCCACATTTAGGACAAGCCCCGGCTTTATCTTTTATTATTTCTGGATGCATGGGGCAAGTCCACTGCTCAGAAGTGGATAAAATGATACTTTTTTCCTCAACCAAATCCATTCCACAAACAGGACAGTCGCCAGCCTTGTCGTAAGTTTTTTCGCCTTCACAGTGCATGGGACAGTAAAAAGTTCCTGTTCCTTTACCTTTTGGTTTCTCTTCTTTCTTCTTGGAAGAATGGTTCCGTTCTCCATGTTCATGAATGCTATATCTACCTCCATCTTCTTTTAAAGCCTCCTCAAAGCCTTCAATGGAGAGATGCTTATCCATCTCAATGGTGGCTTCCGCTTTTTCTAAATCAACTGATGCGGATGTTACCCCTTCAACTTTCGAAAGTGTGCTTTCAACATGACTTCTGCACCCATTGCAGGTCATTCCTTCAATACTGTAAGTATATGTCATATGGCAAAGGTCCGATTAGAATGGAATTTAATTTTACAGAATTGTGTAAAAGGTTTATAAGATTTAACGATCTTCTTTCAAATAGAGATCGATTTAAGTTGGTTTAGGCGCAAGTTAAAGGAATTAGGGTAAAGTATAGCTTTGCTTTTACGCTTCCGGTATTTCCTCTGCAGGTTCAAGATTGTTGTGCTTGGAGTTTTTTAAACTCACTAGGAGTCATCCCAGTTTCTTTTTTAAACTGAGTAGATAAGTAAGCCGAACTGCTGTAATCCATTGTAAATGCTATCTCAGAAAGTGTTTGTTCATTATTAAACAATAACTCCTTAATTCTTTCAATCTTTTGAGCAGCGATGAACTTTTCAATCGTTATTCCCTCTACTTCAGAGAATAAACGACTTAAGTAATGATAATTATGATTGGAGTTAGCTGCCAAAAAAACAGAAAAATTAACCTTCATTGGGCTTGAGCTAAATCGAACTTGTTCGATGATCAACGTTTTTATTTGGGCAACAATCACTAACTTTTCAGATTCAAGTATTTCGAAACCTACATTATTTAATTTAACCTTAAGTTCTTCTCTCTGATTTGGAGTTAAGGGTTGTTTGAGTATTATTTCACCAAGCTCAATGGAATTGTATAAAAGATTTAATTCTTCTAAAATATCTTTAACCACCATCTTACAGCGAGGACAAACCATGTTCTTTATGTGAATCGTTTGCTCCATATTAATCCGTTTCATCCCATTTTTGGTCGTTAACAAACTCAAAATCAGTCAAGCTATTTAAAAAAGAAAATAAGTCTTGTTTCTCGTTCTGTGTCAAACTCAAAGAGCGAACAAGTGGGCTTTTATTTACATGGTTCTTTCCCCCGCTGTTATAGTGGTCAATTACTTGCTCTAGAGTTGTAAAACGTCCATCGTGCATGTATGGAGCAGTCAAACCAACGTTCCGCAAAGATGGAACCTTGAAAGTAGCCTCGTCTGCCGGGTCATTGGTAAACCGTGAAAGGCCATTGTCGATGTAAACAGAGTCAAGTCCATTATTTTCAAAACTGTAATTGCTAAAATTAAAGCCACTATGACAACTCGAACAGTTTGTTTTTCCACTAAAGAATAACTCCATTCCTTTCTTCTCAGAAGTGTTTAACGAATTTTTATCTTCGAGATATCTGTATTTGTCATAACGACTATTTCCACTCACCATAGTGCGCTGAAAATTTGATAAAGCTCTCGTTATAACATATCCGTCAAGTGTTCTATTGTAAGCTTTTTGGCTCATTTCAATATAGTCTGAATCAACCTGTAATTCTTTTACAATATCTACGATGTTGTGATTGAATTCATTGTGTTCCTGAATAGGCACTAATACTTGCATTTCAAGTGTTGGAACACTTCCTTCGCGCAACAAATAAGGATGGTATTCAACATTTGCTAGAGAAGGGACATTACGAACTCCAGGGGGCGCTGCACCTAGTAAATGATTGATTTTTAATGATACATTTTGCTGAGCTTGTAATGAAAGAGCAACAATAGCTAATGTTAAAAAAGTGTAGATTCTTTTCATGATACTAGTATTAGTAAATAATAATATAAGGTTGTTGGATTGAAAGTTATCCTACCAATTGTTGATTTAATAAAATAAAGAGATTATTCTATAGTAAGAAAGACTGCACAAGAATTCTAATTTCCTGTTGAATCTCAGGTGGGTCATAATTATCAGAAAAAGTAACTATGGGTTTTGTTTGAAAAACAGCAATAACACTTGAAGAGATTACTGTAACAATTTTAAACTCCAAATTCTTAAATGAAACCTTAGATTGTAGCTTTGTAGAAATATGCTCTTGTCCTTCTACGATGATTTCTTCATTCTTGCAACATGAAGGTTCTTCATCTTCACAACTGTTCATAGCATCTAACTTCATTTGGCAAACTTCTGCTTCACCAAAAAGGGCAAGACCTACTATTTGCGAGCCGCAAAAGTGAGCGTTTACACGAAACCCTGCAGCACTCCAAAGGATTAAAAAAGAAAGTATGAAACAAGATGCTCTTTTCATCACACTCAAAGATAATTGTTTTATTTTAATTATCCTTTATTCACCATTGACCGGGGAAAATTCTTTACATGTGAATAGACAAGGTGAAAATTATTTGCAATGGGGAAGATTAATTAAGCAGTGAAAACTCGAATAAAAATTGATTTAAATTGTGTTGAAATACAATTTATCCCATATAGAATTCTCCAGATCTGGAATTGCGGAAATATAACACAGAGCGTTTAAGCTACTACAAACAAATAAGCCCCATCAAAAGACAGGGGCTTATTTGTACCCGGAGCGGGGGTCGAACCGGCACGGCCGCAATGGCCACAGGATTTTAAGTAAACTGGGTCACGTGCAAAGTACAGTTTTACCTTGCAAAACGATGCAAAACAGAACATTTTAGAACATAAGAACGCTCTAAAGGGACACTCTAGTGTTATGTAAACACACAACTTAATCCTGTGAAATCACAGTAATTTTAGTATTGTTTACCCTAGTTTAGTTTTATCTCTTACTTACTACCCCGATTTAAGCTATGCGGGTAATTATTATTATTATTTACCCCTAACGGTGATAATTAATAAAAAAATACCCCTAATATTACAATACGAGTAAATTAGCAATTAAAATACCCTTATAAAAAACTTATGCACTACGATAGAAATATTCCTCACAACAAACTACCATATCTTCCACCACCAGAAAACAAGGTAATCAATACAAAAATTTTACAAAAATGGGGAATTGCAAGAGCAGCATTAGCTAAACTAGACGGCATAACTAACACTCTAGAGGACCCGCAAATTATGGTTAACACTATCGCTCTTCAAGAAGCTAAAGATTCATCTAAAATTGAAAATATTGTTACTACAACAGACGCGCTCTACGAAGCAATTGCTTTATCTTCAACCGAAATGAAAAGTGAGGCAATAAAAGAAGTACTGCGCTATAGAGAATCGTTGATGGAAGGAATAAGCCTAACACAGAACAAAGGAAAGTTGGATAAAGATATATTGATCCGGTTATTTCAGATAATCAAGGGGTCTACTGCAGGGGTTAGAACAGACCTACAAGAGGTATATTTAAAAACAGGAGGCACCGGGGAAAGGGCAAATGAAAGAGTTTACACCCCTCCATTAGGAACTGTTATTATAAATGAAAAACTTAATAACCTAATTGAGTATTTAAATAATGATGAAAAACACAACTACGATTCATTAATCAAAATGGTGATCGCCCATTATCAATTTGAGGCAATACATCCATTTATTGATGGGAATGGAAGAACTGGTAGAGTTGCGAATGTTCTTTACTTGGTAAATAAAGGAATACTAAAGTACCCTGTTGCATACTTCAGCAGATATATAAGTCAGCACAAAGATGATTATCAATTTCATATAAAAGGAGTTACTGAACGACAAGACTGGGAATCTTGGATTTTGTTTATGCTAGATGCAGTTGAGTCAACTGCAAATTATACCATAGCTAAAATCGAACAGATAAATTCATTTAAGGAAAAGGTTATTCAATATGTTCGTGAAAAAGACCCCAAACTCAGTAAGGAATATGTAGAAGCTATTTTTACCCAGCCATATATTAAATCAGTCCATTTAAGCGATAATATTAAGTATGAGGTGAAAAATAGAAAAACAGCCACTAAAATATTAGATAAATTAGTACAACTTGGTGCGCTTGACCCTCCAAAAAAAATTGGTAGAGAGATTGTCTACATCAATTCTACGCTAATCAATATTCTTTCAGAAAATGATAATTAGTAGTTGATACAAAATCCAAAGAAGGTCTATTTCACCAATTTTACTGTCTTTTTCATGAATTACAAGCGAAAGTACCATCCCTTAGTTGTATTGCTCTACGCTAGTAATATGCTAAACAAAGAACAGACCAAACAAATCCCTAAGACAACTCGTGCTTATTGGAATGAGTTTGACCATAATAATTATTATGGTGCGGACTGGGCTGAAAAGTATATAGATCAGTTTGATCAGATTAAAGAGGTTTATGCCAGCTCTTTTCTTTTTAAATCCATGGTCTTTATGGTTCAAGCTAGGCAAGGATTTATGAAAATTATTCAAGAAGTAAAGGAATCTAAGACGTTAATTCGAAAGCACGCCCAAGCCATGGTAAAATCGGTCGATTTTATGCGAAAGAAAACAAAGTTGAAGGTTGATAGTATTTGCAAATATTTGGACATTTCTAGAGATTGGTACTTTAAACAAAAAAAGAAAGTGGTTTGTCAAATGAACCCGCTAAATGTATGTTTCCGAAGACATCCTAATCAACTTACATTAAAAGAAAGCAGCACCATAGAGTCTATCGTAATGCATCCTAAAAACGTGGGAAGAACATTAACAACGCTTTACTATGAGAGCTTGAGAAAGGATATGATTGCATGTGCAAAATCTACTTTCTTCAATTACGCTAATGCCCATGGGTATAAGAGACCTATTTATCCTAAACAAAAACGCAAAAAAGGTTTAAAGGCTTCCAGAATTTTTGAATGGCTTCACATTGATGTTACTTATGTTCCAACCTTGAACGATGGTATGCAAAAAGTAGCTTTTGTAAAAGATAACTTCTCTAAAGCTATTTTACATTATGGCTCTACCGATAAAAAAGCAGGCAGTATTTTTATTCGAGACTTATTTATCGAAACTTTTAAAAAGTATAATCTAATGAGCTTCACAGAAGACATTCATATTCTCTCTGATAAAGGTTCAGAGAATAAGGGTTTTTTTACTGAATGGATTGATAGTTTAGATGCACCTCCACTTGTGAAAAAAATTACTGCAAAATCAGACGGTTTTCCTTTTTCTAATTCTATGTCAGAAAGCACCCATTCTATTTACAAAACAGAGTTTTTAAGAAAGAAGGTATCGAGTAATCAATTAGAACATCTTGATAACTTAGACAGATTTGTTGTTTATTACAACGATGAGCGATATCCAACTGATCATTTTGGTCATACTCCAATGGAAGTTCTCAATGGAGAGATTCCTAATAGAGATCAATTTAAAGAGCAAATTGCTAATGCTAGGAAAGAAAGAGTTAGAATCAATCAGAATTTTAGAGAATGTTATATATAAAAAGATGATGATAAAAAAAGATAGAAGTATTAATAGTTGATTATGATTCTATCGACAGACTAGAAAAGCAAATAGATATTTTTTTTGAAAAATAAATTCTTAAATTTATTACACATTCTAATGCAGTACTATACGAATATTCGTACCTGTTTGTTGTAGATTTGCTTGGAGTGTGCAAGGCATAAAAACGCCAAACAAACTCAAATAGACCGAGCAAGGCACATTGGAGAAAAAATGACCATGGATAAAATAGATGAACTCGCAGAACAAGGGGTTTACGTAATGGATACCATTAAGACGGGCAATAACGAAGGGGAGTAGGGGCAAAAGGAACACTCCATAGGGACACTCCACCAAATTCAACCATCAAAAAAAGGGACTACTATTTCTAGTAATCCCTTTATTCTTAATGTACCCGGAGCCGGGGTCGAACCGGCACGGCCGCAATGGCCACAGGATTTTAAGTAAACTGGGTCACATGCATAGCACTGTTTTACCTTGCAAAACGATGCAAAACAGAACATTTTAGAACATAAGAACGCTCTAAAGGGACACTCTAGTGTTATGTAAACACACAACTTAATCCTGTGAAATCACAGT
>JBLHTZ010000086.1:0-7151 GCA_047627915.1 Vicingaceae bacterium | reverse complement strand
ACCCTTTTATCTCGGAATTACTGCAGAACTCTTTTAGGGCTTATTTTCAAAACATGGTATCTCGATATGATGATTATCAGACTGTGCCTTTGAATTTGGTTGGGTCAATTGCTTTTTATTATCAAGAAGTAATACGAAAGGTCGCTTTGGAGTTTAATGTTCAAGTTGGCAATGTCTTAGAAAAACCAATTTCAGGATTAACCTTGTATCATACGAATTTAGGAGCCGAGTAAAAAAATCGCAGGTATTTTAGCCAAATTTTGTTTGTTGCTTTTTTTCCATTCTGCAACTGTTTTTGTTTTGATGTATTCGTTAGGCAAACTGATGTTCGCTGCAACACAAAGTTTCGTTTCTCCTTGAAGGGTTTGGATTAGGTCTTCCCACATGGCCTCATTTCGATAAGGGGTTTCCATGAATATTTGAGTTTGGTTTTGATGTTTAACCAGATTTTCCATTTCTCGGATTTCTTTGGTTTTTATAGCGCTGTCTCTATCTAAGTAGCCTTTAAAAGAAAATGACTGCCCACTGAAGCCACTAGCCATTAAAGCTAGAAAGATTGAAGATGGGCCGATGAGTGGAACAGCTTGATAGCCGTTTATATGAGCGTGTTTTACCAATAGTGATCCAGGATCAGCAATTCCGGGACAACCCGCATCAGAGATAATTCCTATCGAGTGTCCTTCTTTTAGTGCGCTTATCATTGGTTGGATGTCATCCCACCCACTATTCTTATCTAAATTGTAAAATTCACTCTCATCAATTTTTGATTTTAGACCAATCCGCACTAAAAAGCGTCGAGTGTCTTTTAAGTTTTCAACTGCAAAGTGAGATAAGGATGCAATTATTTCTTTGTTCTCAGAAGGGAATGATCGATTCTCAGAAACTTCAAGACCTAAAAAATTAGGAATAAGGTAGACCTTAGCTTTGCTCATTTTTGATTTGTTTGATGATAATATCACAAGCCGCGTCCAATAATCGATATACATTTTCAAAGCCATCTTCCCCTCCAAAATAAGGATCAGGAACAGATTGGTTCGAGCCGGGGTTGATTAAGTTAAGAATCATTTCAACCTTATCGATTTCTTCTGGTTTGTTGGTCAGAGCGACAGTATTGGAATAATTTGAAGTATCCATTACAAATATTCTATCAAATTCTTGAAAATCTGAATTTTGAAGTTGTCTGCCTCTTTGAGCTGTAATGTCAATTCCGTACTCTGCAGCTTTTGAAATCGACCTAGGGTCGGGCTTATCTCCAATATGATAGTCAGAAGTAGCTGCCGAATCAACGATTACATCTAGCCCACTTTCGCTTATTTTTTTTTCAAGAATTCCTTCTGCAAGAGGGGAGCGGCAAATATTGCCCAGACAAACCATTAGTATTTTCATATTCTATAAATAAAAAAACTCTACTGTCTACTAAGTTAAACAAAGCGTGACAATAGAGTTAAAAAAAATGTTTTTAAGGACTTTTGATTTACTGAATACTAATCTTCTTTTCTAAATCAGAAACGTATCCTCTGAATCGTTTATCCGTATCAATTAAATTATTCACTGTTTTGCAAGCGTGTAATACAGTTGCGTGATCTTTTCCGCCGCAATGCATTCCAATGTTTGCTAAACTTGATTTGGTCATTTTCTTGGCAAAATACATTGCGATTTGTCTTGCTTGTACCACTTCTCTTTTTCGTGTTTTCGACTTTAATAATTCAATTGGTAAATCAAAATAGTCGCAAACTACTTTTTGAATGTAGTCAATAGACACTTCACGAGCTGTGTTTTTCACAAACTTGTCAATCATTTGCTTCGCTAATTCAAGCGTAATTGCTTTCTTGTTTAACGATGATTGTGCTAATAATGAAATAAGGGCACCTTCTAACTCTCTAATGTTAGTAGTAATGCTGTACGCTAAATATTCTACCACTTCTTTCGGAAGTTCTAAACCTTCGTTGTACATTTTTGTCTCCAAAATTGCAATTCTGGTCTCTAACTCAGGGTTTTGTACGTCTGCAGATAGTCCCCACTTAAACCTCGAAAGCAATCGTTGTTCCATCCCTTGGAGTTCAACTGGTGCTTTGTCTGAAGTAAGAATTAACTGCTTTCCGGTTTGGTGCAAATGGTTAAATATGTGAAAGAATACATCTTGTGTTTTTTCTTTTCCGCTAAAGAATTGTACGTCGTCAATAATCAATACATCTATCATTTGATAGAAGTGAATAAAGTCGTTTTGGTTGTTGTTCCTGACCGCATCAATAAACTGGTGTGTAAATTTCTCTGAAGAAACATACAGAACTGTTTTGCTTGGGTGGTTATTTTTAATCTCAATTCCAATGGAGTGAACCAAGTGAGTTTTACCTAAACCAACTCCACCGTATATTAGCAGTGGGTTAAAAGCTGTTCCTCCTGGGTTTTTTGATACTGCATACCCTGCTGAGCGGGCTAATCTGTTACAATCTCCTTCAATAAAACTTTCAAATGAATAGTTTGGGTTCAATTGAGAGTCAATTTTCACCTTTTTAAGACCTGGAATAATGAAAGGGTTGCGAATTCCTTTTTCTCCGTTAACATCCATCGGTACAGCAACAGGGTCGTTTTTTAATGCTTGTCTGTTGGTTGTAGGAATTCGAACAGTATATGGTTTTGGGTTATTTGCCCCATTTTCCATAATAATACTGTACTCTAGTTTACCTTCAGTACCTAATTCTTTTTTAATTGTTTTTCTTAGCAACATAATGTAGTGCTCTTCTAACCATTCGTAAAAAAATTGAGATGGAACTTGAATGGTAAGCACGTTATTTGCCAATTTAACAGGAGCAATAGGATCGAACCAAGTTTTAAAACTTTGAAGACTAACGTTGTCTTTTATCACAGCTAAACAATTTTGCCAAACTTGATTGAAATCATTACTCATATTACTAGATTTTATTGTGGTTAATAAGGTTGCGATAACTTAACTAAACTTTAAATCAATTCAAATATTAATTCAACATTTTTTTGATAGTTTGACAATTTTTTTAATAAGATTGGCAAAAAGCGTAAATTGCTGATATTGTTAAAACTGAAAGAATAAGGCTTAATTTTTAACCGCACAACAAATATTTGTAGAAAAAAGTGAAATAAAAAATAAAACTGCTCTTGATTTAGAACTTTTTTATGCTATGTTTTAAAATAGTTTCGACGAAAAAATAAATTAAACTTGAACCATGATAAAATTCAAAACAACCCTTAGGGTAAGGTATTCTGAAACAGACCAAATGGGCTTTGTTTACTATGGTAACTACCCTCAGTATTTAGAAATTGGAAGGGTAGATGCGCTAAAGACAGTAGGTATTTCGTATCGCAGTATGGAAGAGTCTGGATACAGATTGCCGGTTAAAGACCTGATTATAAAGTATTATAAAGCTGCACTGTATGATGATGAACTAGTTGTAACAACTCAAGTGAAACATATGCCCACCAATAAAATTATTTTTGATTATGAAATTCACAGAGGGGAGGACTTAATTATTACTGCTCAAACGACCTTATTCTTTATGGATGCTTCAAAACGGGCATGTAGACCCCCAAAGGACTTTATTGAAAAAATGAAAGCCTATTTCAATTGAGAAAACCGATTGATTCTCTTAGCGTAGTGAGACCAGACAATACTTGTTGTTAAGATTCCCTTTGAATTAGGGTTTTCTGCAGAGGTTCTAAATTTTTTCATTTTATAGAAGGAAAAGTGTGCTTGTAAAATGGCAAAGGCATGCTGAGGACCTGAAGATATTAACAATTTAACAAAAGCAAGCCCGTCTAACACCAATCTCAAGAATACCTTAAACATTCTATATTTTGATTGGTCATTTTTGTACAAGGTAATTAAACTATTTCTAAAGTTTAAAAAGGTTTTTCTCGGATTTGTGTTTTTCATAGTGCCACCACCTAGATGGTAAACTGTACTTTCAGCTACATAATAAACGGAATAACCCATGTTTTTTGCTCTCCAACATAAATCAATCTCCTCCATATGAGCAAAATAACGCTCATCGAAACCTCCTAATTGCTTAAACACAGATGCTTTAACAAACATGCAAGCCCCAGTTGCCCAAAAAACTTCTCTGCTTGTATCGTATTGACCGTTGTCCTTTTCAATGCTATCAAATATTCTACCTTGGCAAAATGGATAGCCCAAAAAATCTATAAATCCTCCTGCTGCTCCAGCGTATTCAAATTCATCTTTCTTGAGATACGATTTAATCTTAGGTTGAGCAATGCACACGTTTTCTATGCTTTCGAGGTGTTTAATAACTGGTGGAATCCAATTTGGAGTTACCTCTACATCCGAATTTAGCAAGACGAAATAATCCTCTTCTAACTCTTTAAGGGCATCGTTGTATCCCTTTGCAAATCCTCCATTACTTTCGTTAATGATGAACTTTATATTTGGAAAATTTTCTTTTGTAAATGCTATTGAGTCGTCAGTTGAATTGTTATCTGCGAGGTAGACGGTAGCTTCAGCCGAATTTTTTACGACAGATGGGAGGTAGGTTTCCAAATGTTTTCTACCATTCCAATTTAATATAACTACAGCAACACTAGGACTCATCTCAGAAATTTAGGAAACAAAAATAAGGAAGTACTATCTAGGATTGTTAAACAAATCTCTTGCTCTGTCTTGTCCCTGTACGTTTTGATTTTCTCTGGTTCCCGGCCGCATACCTGCGCCACGTTGGAGAGTAGTTTCCCATTGGTTGTTTTGTACTTCACCGGGCACATTAGAATGTAATACCTCGTAGCCTAACATTTCATTAGAAGGACTGTAAAAGATAAACTTACGATCTGTTAACCCATTTAATGCTTCTCGGTAACATTCCGAAAATTGGTAGTACCTCCATATTGAATAGGGATTGTTATTGCTATCGTATTTTACATCTTGAACATCAGTTGGAGCACCATATTGCAGATAAACTCGACCTCGATCGGTTTGATACCCTTTTATTCCTCCATAGCCAAATTTCTCATCAACTAGTGCCAACTTTCGTTTGTATTCTTCCCATTTGTAACCTGGATCAAGTGGATCTCTATTTATCCAAAAGTTCAGAAAGTACCGTTGCATAAACTCAAGTTCAGCATATTTAAGTTGATTATCTGCCCATGTTTTTTCATTTTCTTGTGAAATGACTCGAATAGATTTAATGTATTCTGCTAACAGAGCAGTGTTTCTTATGGTGTCTACAAAGGTTCCTTCAATTGCTATTGAATTAAGATCTTTTAAATCAGGATTTAGTCTGAAAAATTGAATTTTTTGACTATCAATCACTTCATTGTTTCTGTTTTTACATTCCACCAAAACCTCATAATTTCCTGTAGGTAATTGTTCGATGTTAAAAGGTTGTATGTGAGCTGCAATATCTGTTGCCTTTAGTCTCTTTATTGCCCTTAAGTTACCTGTAAGTTTTTCGTTTACAGCATCTCTAATTGAAATATCGATAAAATAATCAGCACTATCTCCAAGTGATTTATTCGCATTGTAGATTTCAAAATAGGCACTGAGCTTACTATTTTCTCGAATGTAGTTGTGCGCAACGTTTGGAGATATGTCATAGCCCACTTTTGAGAATTGATTTTTTGTAACTGTAGGGCTAATACTATTTCCCAATTGAATTTCAGAAAGCTGTATTGATGAAGGGGAATTTTTTAACGTACTTATCGTTCCGGTTGCTTCTGCCGTACTTTGATTTACTAAATCTTTTGCGATGATGGTATAGGTATATTCACCTTCAGGAAAACTTAATCTCTTTAAGTCTAATAAATCTATTGGGTTGTTATTTACTTCTGCTTCAGTATAAATAGGGGTATTAATTTGAAACTTTTCAAAAGCGATGATTTCTGTCCCTTTTTCAATTAAATAGGTCATTTCAATGTTCGACTGAAAAAATTCCACATCACCTTCTTGCTTTATCATAGCGTAACCTAAGGAGCTGCCATTAATTGATAGATAAAACTCGGTGTAAGGTTTGTTTTCAATCTTAAAGTTAGCATAATCAATCGAAAAGTTCACATTTGAGAATAGCTCCGAGATAAGCAAAACACCTAGTAATAAGGATAAAGTCTTTTTCATAATTCTAAATTACGAATACCAGACACTTTTTATTTAAAATATGTTGTTAAAAGTTGTTTTTAAAATAAAAAGCTTTGGTACTTTTGCGGCGGAGAAATGGCAGAGCGGTTGAATGCACTAGTCTTGAAAACTAGCATACTGAAAGGTATCGGGGGTTCGAATCCCTCTTTCTCCGCTGCAAAAAGCTCAAGACGAAAGTCTTGAGCTTTTTTTATTTATTAAAAGTTATGTGTGAGCACAACGGTTTGCTCAAATTAAAAACTCAAATCATAGTTGATTTATTTTAGTTTTTAAAGTAGATTTTGCAGTGCGGCAGAACTGTTCAGCCCAAAAGTTGGACCTTATATTATACTAGGGTTAACTGTCAGAAAATGGAAGTCAATCTTAATTTAACATAATTCTTGTTCAAAATCTATCGTTACTTATTGAAGGCTCCAATAGAATAGTACTACTTTAGTATTTCAATTTCACAACAACATGAATCGCGTATTTAGCTTTATTAGAGATCGACATTCTATTATTTTGAAAGTAATATTCTTTTGTCTTTCGGTTGGGTTAATTGTTTTTATCTTCCCGAGGGAAGGGAAATTTAAATATGAATTTCAGAAAGGGAAACCGTGGCAGCACGTTGACTTAATTGCACCATTTGATTTTCCGATATATAAGTCCGTTGAAGAAATTAATTCAGAACGTGAGGTCGTAAAACGCCAAATGAAGCCTTACTTTTTTAAAAGCGGAAGGGTTGAACTAGAAGAACTAGAACGTTTTTCAATTGAATTTGAAAAAGCGTGGTCGAATGCCGTTTTAAATTCAGTTGTTGACGAAAAAGAGGATAGCAAGAAGAAACAAAATTATTTTTCGGAAGGAGAGAGATTATTGAAGAAGATATACGAACAAGGAATTATCGAAATTCACTCAAGTATTGAAGGGGAAGATGAAGGTTTTGAAGTTGCTGTTTTAGTGAACAATGTAGAAGTAGTAAAACCCATTTCTGAATTTTACACCTTAAAATCAGCCTATCTATACGTTAACAAGTCGTTAGAGAAGAAAGATG
>JBLHTZ010000085.1:0-7241 GCA_047627915.1 Vicingaceae bacterium | reverse complement strand
ATCAGAGTTGATAAAAAAGATATATTTTCCCAAAAGCATTCTTCCTTTGTCTAAAACGTTAGTTGGCTTATTTGAAACACTTGTTAGCATGCTTTTGCTAATTCCGTTGATGGTCTATTACGACATTCAACTAAGTATAAAAATCGTTTTTTTACCGCTGATTTTGTTGTTTAATATAGCTTTTGGTTTAGCAGTTACGTTCATAGTTGCTTCAATTTCCATCACAAAAAGAGATTTGCTGCAGGTTTTGCCTTACTTGCTTAACATGGCAATTTGGCTTACGCCTGTTTTTTTATCTTCAACTATTTTTCCCGAACGATTTCAGTTTATATTTGAGTTTAATCCAATAGCAAATGTGATTGAAATGTGGAGATGGGTTTTTTTCGATGAGGTTGAATTTAAATTTGTGTGGGCAATTAATATATTCATATGTTTAGTTTTAATGCTGTTAGGGTTTTACCTGTATTCTTATAGAGAAAATAAATTTGCAGACAGCATATGACAAAACATACAGCTATTTCTGTTTCAAGCCTATCTAAGAATTATTCACTACTTAGGCAGGATAAGCCTAAACAAGAAAAAGATGATTTTACAGCATTGAGTAATGTTTCTTTTGAGATTGTAAAAGGCGAAAGCGTTGCTATTGTTGGTTTCAACGGAAGTGGAAAAAGTACTTTGCTTAAAATTTTGGCCGGCGTTACTAAGCCATCATCAGGTAGTGTTACAATAACTGGTAAAGTTGCCAGTATTTTAGATATTGGAGCGGGGTTTCATCCTGAGTTGAGTGGAAGAGAAAATATTTTTTTAAATGGTCAACTTTTGGGCTTCACAAAAAAAAGTATAACTCCCAAATTGGAAGAGATTGTAGACTTTAGTGGTATTGGTAACTTTATTAACGAGCCAGTTAAAAAGTATTCTAACGGAATGTTTTTGCGTTTGGCGTTTAGTATCGTAATTCATTTAGATTTTGATATTTATTTATTTGATGAGGTACTTGGAGCTGGCGACACTGAATTTCAGCAAAAATTTCAACAAAAACTTTTAAATCTGCAAAGGTCAAAAAGTAAAACCGTTATCATTGTAAGTCATCAAATTAGAGACTTTAAGCAAGCAATTGGCAGGTGTCTCTACCTGCAAAGCGGAGGGCTAACCACCTTTGATAATTTAGAAAGTTATTTTTTAACGTTGAATCAAACCAGCGCCCTAGCAGATGGTATTCGGAAAGCAGGTGACTTCGCCGATGAGGTAACAGCGACTATTCTGAACCTCAACCCACCGGAAATAATGTGGCAAAGTGAAATAGCGATTCAGATTTCAATTCAAGGAGTTAAGAAACCAACGAAACTAGGAATCTCTGTTAAAGATGTATATCAACAAACTGTTTTTGAGTCGTACTTTAATAAATATTTAGCAGCTCACAGCAACGCAGGCTGCACGATTACTATTCCTTCTAAATTTTTCAACAACGGACAGTATTACTTAGATTTATTATTTTCTGATTTGATAGATCAAGTTGAAATTGTGCGCGAAATCTTGAACTTTAAAGTAAATTATAGCTACCAAAATTGGGAAGTATCAAAACAAAGTTGGGGAAACACTAAACCAGATATAGAGTTGGTTTGGGAAAATATAAATTTGGGAAATGTTTAAATCACATATAGATCAATCTAAACAAGAGGAGTTAAATACCTTAGGTTATACTGTAATTGGAAAGATGGATGAAAACATCCTTCAAGCGGCAAAAAAGCACACCACTGACTTTTTAAAAGCGGCCAAATTAAAGTGCCCCAACCGGCAGCTATTTAATTTAATAAATTCGAAGGTAGAAATTAAACTTGAATCTAATCGGATTGTAGACCAATATTTAAACACTTTTTTGAAACAAAATTTTGAATTAAATCAAGTAGATTTATTTCCTGTATCTCATATTGTAAAGCCCTTTGGGCTGAAAAGCTCCATCTATCATCAAGACTCTTCAATTGTAGATGAAAGAGTTAACTTTTCCCTTAACGCCTGGGTTCCGTTAGTACATAGCAATAAGTTAAATGGTTGTATGTGGTTTTTGCCTGGGAGTCATAAAACCCAAAATAATTTCAGACAGTTTGGATTTAATCCTTTCGTAGGAAAGTTATTAAAGCAAGTGAAACCCTTACTGAAACCATTTCCTGTTAAAGCCGGTGAGGTAGTTGTTTTTCATAGAAATATAATTCATGGTTCATCCATTAACTATTTGCCTTCAAATAGAGTAGCACTTGAGAGCGTTATTGTAAATAAGAATGCCCAATTGTACAATTTTCATAGAGAAGAATCAATTTCAAAGACCAAAGTGCTTGGTTACAAAGTAGACATTCATCACTTTTTAAGAGCCAATCCTAAAGAGGATTTTTATGCACAACGTTACGATTATGATGAGTTTAATGATTTGGGAATGGACGGAATAACAATTTTGCTAAAAGGAGAATTAAAACAACTTCATCAAATATAATAGACAGGCATGACTGTAAAAAGAAAGTTTGTAATTGTAAAGCTTGTGTTTTTATTGATATTGGGGTTTAATATTTTACCTGAATACAATCAAATGCATGTCTACCCATCTATTAGCTTTCCAAAGTTCAAGTATAAAAGCCATTTTGCCACTCCAAAGCTCACCGATGTTAGCAGCGATTCGATCCAAAAACGCTCGAACACAATATTGCGACTGATAAAACCCTTCGATAAAAGGTTTTACCTCTTCTACCAACAAAAAATACAGTCGACCAAGTCAGAAAGTGAAGAAGTGTTTGAGATTCGCCTTCAAAACCTACAACAGTTTTACGATTTAGAATGAAGAAACTAGCATCACTGTATTACTTGTTTTACATACTTTCAGGAGGGTTTAGACATTTTTCTTACGAGTATTTGTTTTTCTTAAATAAACCTCTTGAGTAGGCCGGCGCACTTCTCGACGCAATTCACTTTTCCGAATATATTTTGCTCGCCTTAGCCGCAGCTTTGTTTGTTTTTCCTTTAAATAAGGTTCTGACAGTTCTGTTTATGACGGTTGTTTTTATACTGGATTTTTATTTTTAAAATTGGGTGAGGTTTGAAAGTTCATTTATTTTAGTGCATTTCGCTCCGTTGTTTTTTCTTTCGCCATTTTTAAAAACGAAAAATAATAGAAGCTTAATTAGGAAAATTGCCACCTTGTTTATAGCTGTAGGATTTGTTTCTAGTTTTTTTGCCAAAGCTTTTTCAGGATGGTTGAGTCCAGACAGTTTAGCGATAAAAAGTTACTTTTTAGAGTTCTACAACTCCTTCAATGTGCCAATAATATTTGGGAATCAAATTATAAAAATTAGCAACGACTATGTTTGGAAGTTATTTGATTATGCAGCGCTGATTTTTGAATTATCGCTTTTACTCCTGTTTTTCACAAATTCGATTAGATTAAAAAAAATCCTTTTCAGTTTGGCTGTCGTTTTCCACATTTGTGTTTATGCTTTCTTCGGTATAGGGCAGTTCTTCCTCTATCCTGTTCTTTATCTATTTTGTTTTAAATTTCAATTACATGAAAAGAGTAACAAAAGGTTAGAGTATTTTAAAGGAGCCATTTTAGTCGCGCTAATTTTTCTTTTCATTCAAAATAATTTTCTCGTTCAATTCTTTCAAAATAGTCTTAGTTTAGGACAATATTTATATTTTGAGTTGGGTTTGTTAATGATTACTTCAGGTATTTGGTTTAGTAGTTTAGTACAGGGGTTTAATTTTCGTGGCAATGAGAATTAGTCTATTGCTAGGTAACTTTTTACAATGGTTCAATTCGAAAACAAGGGAAGCCATACCGAAGGTGCAACCTTTATTTTTGGCAGAGTTAAAGGCTCAGTTTGCAAAAATTCAAACGGAATGGAATACCTACGCAGGCGGAGAAAATTCAATTAAACCGATAGATGATATTTCTGAAGATCAGAAACAATTGAATGAAAAGAAAAAGTGGGACGCCTTGGTTTTGTATGCTTATGGGCATAAAAATGAAAAAGTTATATTGAATTTTCAGTCTGTAAATTCAATTATAGATAAATACCCAATGGAAATTCAAATGGTTATGTTTTCAATTTTAAAGCCCGGCATGCACATTCCTCCTCACACAGGAAATTCTAACCATGTACTCAGAGCTCAAACTGTAATTGAAAACAAACAAGCCGAGAAAACTAATTTAAGAATAGAAAACGATAATTTTAGACTGCAAACCGGAGATTCAATTGTTTTTGATGATACCTTTGAACATGAAGCATGGAATAATTCTACAACAAATAGAGTTGCTTTAATTATTGATTTTAAAAAACCTTTCCCATTTATTATTAGTCATATAAATAGTTACTTATTGAGGAGATTTGCAAAATCTGCATATGTTACTTCTGTGGTTAAAAAGTGGTAAAATATAAATAAAATACCTTATGTTAATTATTGGAACTGGAGGCCTAGCCAAAGATATCGCAGGTAACGTATCAAGGCACTACGATCAAGCTCAGTATGTTTTTTACAACGATTCGTATGACCTTGATGAGCCATTGTTTTTAGGACGATATAAGGTGTTAACTTCTAAAGAGCAAGCTGCAGAATTTTTTCAGGAAGTTGATAAAAAATTTATCGCTGCGATTGGAAACCCATTGATGAGGATGAGGTTGAACAAAAGTTTCAAAGAGCTCGGAGGAACACTAGAATCGTTTACGTTTACCGAGCCTAAATACATTTCAGACTTTACTAAAATTGGCAAGGGCAGTGTAATTCAGTGCAACGTAATTATTAGCAGTAACACTAGTTTAGGCGAAGGAAATTTTATTAATTGTGGCTGTATTATTGGACATGATGTAACCATTGCCGATTATGTTTCTTTGGGACCAGGAGTTCATATTTTAGGAAATGTTTCTATTGGCGAGTACTCTTATATTGGAACTGGAGCCATTGTTATGCCAGGCGTTAAAATTGGGAAAAAAGTAAAAATTGCGCCGGGTAAAATAATTTCAGAGGACATTCCTGATAATTCCAAAATAAATTAAACATGGGTTTCTACAAGGTTTATCGAGAGGGAGAGGAACACGATTTTAAGAACGTTTTTTCTCAAAACAAAGTAGTTAAAGTTGAGAGTAATATTCTTGTAAACAGTCAATTAGGGGCCTATTTTGAATCATTGGCAAAACGTGTTGGAATTCCTTTAATTTATGAGGAAAATCCTGTTACGGGTGAAATTATTAGAAACAAGTGGACGGAAATTAAGTACGATAAGTTGAAGAGCAAGAATACCTATAAGCACAGCAGTATGTCTCAGCCTTTGCATACCGATTACGGTTATTTTTCTTTCGACATGCCTGTTTCATTCTTTTATTGTGAACAACAAGCTTCTTTTGGTGGGGCTACTACTTTTATTGACGCTGAACGAATTGTAGAGATATTAGAATTAATAAACCAAGATTTGTTTCAGGAACTTCAACGCACAGAAATCCAATTCGGACGGAACGATTCAACGTTATCATCACGGAAAGATTTTATTTTGAAGAACTGCGCTGACGGATGGCAAATAAACTGGAATTACTTTCGAGCGCAAAACGATTTAGAAAACAAAGAGTTAATTGAACGATTTAAGTCGTTTTTGGAAGAAAGTATTGAAAAAAGCGGTGAACTATTGGAGCTGAAATTGAAAGTTGGAGAAGGTGTTTTTTTTCATGATAGAAAAGTGTTACATGGCAGAAACTCATTTGTTGGAAACCGACACTTGAACAAGGGAGCTTTGCTTTTTGAAGTGCCCGATGAAATTGCGAAATTGCTAGTTGCTAAACAAATGTAATGGTAAAGTTACAAGTCATACTTCTTACCTATAACCACGAAAAGTACATTGAACGCGCTTTGAAAAGCGTGGCAAGTCAAATCACTGATTTTGAAGTTGAAGTTTTGCTGTCAAACGACAATTCCACTGATAAAACCCTTGAGATTGTTGAAGCATTTTCAAGTCGTGCTGAATTAAAAATAAGACTACTTAGCAATGCTAAAAATGAAGGGATATTATATTCTGTAAAAAACTTATTGAGTCAAGTAACTGCGCCTTATGTTGCTATTTTAGATGGAGACGACTCGTGGAAATTTTCAAACAAGTTGCAGCAGCAGGTCGATTTTTTAGAACAGAATGCAGCTTTTAACGGCACTTTTCACGATGCTACAATTGTACATGAAAATAATTCTGTGAAGGATATCTTGTTTCAAGAAGCCAAAAGTTACTCTCAGCTCTATCAATACAATCAAACCATTTATTTGGCAGATCTTATTCAGCGGTTAATCATTCCCACATCTTCTTTAGTTGCAAGGAGTACTTTTATTACTGAAGAGAATTTAAAATTGTTAACCAACAATTATTCAATAGCTTGGAAGTTGACATGCTTTTCAATCAACAATGCTAAGTTCTTTTATTTTAATGAACAGTGGAGCGAGTACATCAACCATCAAAAAGGGTTTTCAAAAGGCAATAAGGTAATGTTTCATTACAAGCACATTGAGTTTTTGAAATCGGTGTTAAATCTTTCAGAGTTTAAGTATCATAAATATGAATTATACGCAACCATTTCAAACGAGTTAAAGCTAATTTTAGACAAGGGAGATGAGATGACAAAAGCTAGAATTGGTTCACTTTTAGGCTACATTCATGCAGCTGGCTTAAGTGCTTTTCACTATGTTCTAAAAACGTTGAAAAAACAATAAAGTTATGGCAAAACAACTCTTTGTTTTTGTGTCAATAGCTCTTCAGCTGTTGGCATGCGCGCCAGATGAAATTGGAGTTAATTCTGATGTTGTTTTGAACTATCTCAAAGTTGCACAACGAGATTCGAATATAGAACTCATCACCCAAATTGATTCAGTGTTGTTTGCAGAGGTTCGAATTGATACAACTAACGTTTTAGAGTATGAAAAAAACATAATTATACTAGAAAGTGAATTGGCTAATATCGACTCTCTCAATGCAAACGAGGAAACCTTGCTTTACCTGAAGTCGATTCTGATTGCAGATTTTGTCTTTGCTCGTTTTGGCAATCAATTTTTAGGAACTCAGTTTGAGAGTGAAGAAAGTGCGAACTTAAAATTGAATTGGAATAGTTATACATTAAAAAGGCAATATGAATTGGGTGTTCAAAATAAGGTGGCCTTTGATTGCGGGCTGAAAACACTGTATTTTAAAGCGCTATTAAAGAAGTTATTGAACATAGAAACACTTGATA
>JBLHTZ010000084.1:0-7687 GCA_047627915.1 Vicingaceae bacterium | reverse complement strand
GATTTTGAAGCTGTTGTGAATGCAGGAAAGCGAGATTTATCCAAGGCAAATCATACTTCTACACACTTACTGCATCAAGCACTAAGAGAAATATTGGGAACGCACGTGGAGCAGAAAGGCTCATTGGTAAATTCCGATTATTTGAGGTTTGATTTCTCACATTTCCAAAAAGTAGAAGCAGAGCAAATTCGTAAAATTGAAGAGTTTGTTAACGGAAAGATACGGGCAAACATTCAATTAGAAGAAGAGCGGAACTTACCCATTGAAGAAGCGAAGGAAAGAGGAGCCATGGCCCTTTTCGGGGAAAAGTATGGCGATACAGTTCGTATGATTCAGTTTGGAGATTCTGTTGAATTGTGCGGAGGAACACATGTGAATGCTACAGGAGAAATAGGTTTGTTCAAGATTACCCATGAAAGCGCGGTTGCTGCGGGGATTAGAAGAATTGAAGCAGTAAGTTCAGAAAGCGCATTGCAGCAGTTTTACGTTCAAAATGACTTAATAAATGAGTTAAAAACGAGCTTGAAAAATCCGAAAAACATCAAGCAAGCCATTGATGGTTTGTTGGTTGAAAATTCTAAGTTGCAAAAAGAAATAGAGAGTTTCAAGGCAAAAGCGGCTGGGAATTTGAAAGGTGAATTGAAAGATAAGGTTCAATCGATTAACGGTGTAAATGTTTTGATTGAGGAAGTAGAGGTGGATGCAGGTTCTGCAAAGAACATTGCATTTCAATTAAAAGCGGAAGTAGAGCGTTTGTTTTTAGTTTTAGCATCAAAAGCAGAAGGGAAGCCAACCATTACCATTTTAATTAGTGATGAATTGGTGGCGGAGAAAGATTGGAACGCTGGAAAACTAGTTCGTGATCTGGGGAAACACATTCAAGGTGGTGGCGGTGGTCAAGCCTTTTTTGCGACAGCAGGTGGTAAAAACCCAGACGGCATTGAGAAAGCACTAGAAGAAGCGAGAGCATTGGTGAAGTAGAAAGTTTTAATCACACGAGAGTGAAGCTTGTTGAGTCTGGAACGTTTTGTGTATGTGGCGTGTGCCACGGCTGTTGTTTGAAATTTGAAGATAGTGAAAAAGCGAAAAGCACTGACTGTTCTCCGTCAAAATATGACTTCCTTACTCATCTTTATGGGTTATGTTAGCTGCCCGAGCTATGAAAAGCAAACCTTAACAGCTTTTGAACGGCTTACTTTGCACAACTGATTTTAGTTGCAGCATAAGCACATGCCATATACATGTTGTTGTGTACAGTTATTTTAATTTTTTCTTAATAAGATTATTCAGTTTGCTTTCCTTATGACCAAACCATTTCTTAACAATAATTCCTTTGTCATTAATTAAAACGAAATATGGATAACCATTCACCCCATAAGTGTCAATGATATTTTTTTTATTATCACAAGTCCATATGCTTAAACAGTCAAAAGTTATTTTCTTTTTTTGTGCAATGGAATTCCATAATTCAATTTGATCGTCTAAATGAAAAGAAATAACAACTAATTTTTCCTGATACTCAGCTTGCAACTCATTCATTTGGTTATATGTGTTCCAACAAGGTCCACAATAAGTTGCTGTAAAATTTAATAGGACATATTTGCCTTTAAATTCTGAAAGTTGTATCTCTTTGCCTTTGTCATTTTTCCCAATAAAGTCAAATATTGAATCCCCAACCGAAAGGTCATTAATTGCATTTTGGTCTTGAGAGTAGACATTTGAAATTAAAATAATAAAAGAAATTATTAAGACATTAATTTTCATCTGGTAGATTAAGCGTATTGTACACAACTTATGGATATGACGCACTAGCACTCAACCCATCCTGTATTCACCCAAATTTACCAAGTAATTAGCTGTGGTTTCTTTTTTCATGCTATGTTTTACTCTTTGCTTGATATTGTGGAATTAGCACTTTTAGTTTTTAGTTGGCTTAGGGCTGCAAAACCTGTATACAAGTGTAGTAATCATTACGAGTTGAGTCAAATTATTTATAATTCATTGTTAATCAACATATATATCTATATTTGCTACTTAATTTTAAATTTATACAATATGAAAAAAACATTACTAATTATTGCAATTTTAATTTCTACATCTACTGTCTTTGCTAACATAGACACAATTCGGAATGTAGGATTTCGATTTACTCCAAATAATATTACGATCAATGTAGGAGATACAATTACTTGGATAATTGCTTCAAATCACAATGTGGTAGAGGTAGATTCTAGCGTTTGGGTTGCTAATGGTGCAACCTCTAATAGCGGGTTTAATCAGCCTTTTGGAGGAGGGACAGAAGTTTTCCCAGTTGCGGGTACCTACTATTATGTTTGTGCTCCTCATGCGGGTCAATCTATGAAAGGAACTATTACTGTATTGCCAAATGCTACTTCTATTACAGAAGAAAAATTGGTAAACAATTTTTCTTTCTACCCAAATCCTGCAAATCAGCAATTAACAGTTGAGATTCCTGAGGCTGCTAATTACAAACAATTAGAAATAGCCAATGAGCTTGGTCAAATTGTTTATAGTCAGCAATTAATTTCAGGCACGGAGAATATTGATATTAGTGGATTCAAAAGTGGAATCTATTTTATTAATCTCAAGAGTGATAGTGGAATTTTAACTCAAAAGCTAATTATTGAGTAATAAATTGCAGAACAAAATTAAAGGGACATTCGAAAGAATGTCCCTTTTTTGTTTTAAGTTAATTCTACTTGGAGATCAACTGACTTTTTTTGATTAAATCTACCTTGCTAATGTTGGCGCAGTTCTTTATTATTGTTTAGTTGGTAACAACGATTTTTTTACTTATTGTTTGATTGTATTGATCAATCATGATTAAGAAAAAATATCCTTGTGGTAAGTTATTGATATCTATACTTTTTTCTTTTCTAAGCTCTTGACTATGAATAATTTTACCTAGTAAGTTAATTAACCTTATCTCTTTTATTTGAATGGTTCTGAAGTCAATTGTAAGTGATCCATTTGACGGATTGGGATAAATATTAATGTTCTCTTCAACTATCGGAATAGTATTAATCGATGTAATAATTTGACAGTTACTAGTAGAGTTAGGATACATCGTTTGTGAGTTTTGCTGAAAACAGTTCAACGAAAAATCAGGAAAGTCAGTTATGCAACCTGGTGATTTTTCAAAAAAGCCATAGGTAGATCCAATGCCTTCAATAATTGAGATATTATAACAAGTATTAATGATCCATCTTTTTCGAAATAAACTCCCAATTAACATAGAGTCAATAGAAATAACGGTATCAGGTTGAAATGGGAATAATTGAGTATATCCTGTTACCGTATCACCCACTTGTAAGGTGAAGTCATATAAAAGTTGCTCTGTTGTATCTTGAGAAGGTATAATGTAAACCTTTTTGCCTATTAAGTCGTGTCTAATTGCACCTTTATAGCCATTTAAAATACCTCCGCAAGTACCCGTAGAGAATGACACAACAAATGGTGTATAAAGTTTATTGTAAGTTGTATTATTAAGTATGGTATCTCCCGCAATAACTATTGAATAATCTTCGTTTGCCGATCCATTCGCAAAACAATTTGCTTGTAATTTATAATTCCATACAGCGTTACTATCAGGAAAAGAATGATAGATTGATGTCTGTGCTGACAAAAACCAGCTATTAAGTAAAAGAAACAGAATTGTTATAATTTTCATTTTGTTATAATTTTCATTTTGTTATAATTTTCGCTATCCTAATTGCCAACAACTTGAGGATATGACGCACTAGCGTTTAACCTTAATTAGCATTCACCCCAATTTACCTTACTGGTAAAAGTTCAACTTTTTCATTCTTCGCTTATCTGCCCATGGCACATTTACTTTAAAAACCTTGCCTGTGGTGCAATGGCATGCTTCGCAGGTCTGGACTTTATTCGGGTCAATCTTGAAGCTAATGTCTTGAACTTTTATTTTCTCATCATCCAAAAAGTCCTCAAGATAGGCCATTCTTTCTTCTGCCGTATCGCCACCGTATTGATCCCACGGATCGGCGCAACTTGTTTCATCCCAATAAAAAGTAGTGGATTCGTCATCTTTTTTGCAAGAAGAAAGAGAAATTGTAACTGATAAAACGACTAAGAGGAAAAGATTAATTTTCATACAACATTTACTATAAAGATAGTAGAAAATAGCCAATTGATAATTCCGTAAATATTTATGGAACATAACAGCCATTGAATATTGAATGCAAAAAACTACAATGTCGCCTTGCTTAATTTTGTCTGGTATTAATCTAGTAGTTTAGTTGGCTTTGGTCACTATTTTAAATCTTGATTCTCGCTATCATTTATCACAAACCCTTTAATTTCAAGTAGTTTTAATGCTTCAGCAGCATACATATTCAATACTAAGTCTTTCGAATTCAACCAGGAGTTTAAGGTTGCGGTGTCTTTCTGCTCTAGTTAGCTTCTGTTCTTCTATTTGGATCATTTTCACCTGTTCCACAAACTGAACCATAGATTTCATTTCCTGTATATCGATTGGTTTGATAAACAAATTTGCACGAATGATGGCTTAACGTGATTAAAAAAAAGCAAGCAAGCCAAGGTACTTTCATTCTTTTAGCAACTTCAATATTTTGGTATTGTCGCCTCCAATTAACTTCACGAAATACATTCCGTTTTTCAATTCAGAAACATTTAATTGTTTTTGAAAATTAAGTTCACGGATCATTCTACCTTGGATGTCAAATAGTTGTATTTGTTTAAATGGAATACCGGCTGTTTTTAGTTGGATAATATCATTGGATGGGTTGGGATAAAGATAAATTTCCTCTTCAGTTTTTATTGGACCTTCAATTCTGGTAACCAAACGAGGAGTTCCCCAAGTTTCATTCCCTTTTTTGAAGTAGATTATTCTTGGTGCTATGGTAATTCCGGCTCCTCCTCCAGAATTATTAAGCGTAATAGAATAACAAGTAACACCTTCTAAGCAATAACGATTAGCTATTGCAGTCGCTTGTGGGTCAATTATCCATGAAGAATATGATGAGTCGTACACAATCACTACATTACTTTCAGAGATGGTTAGTCGGTTATTGAAAGTATTAGGGGAGTAAGGTAATACATTTGAATAGTGTATGACTTCTACTCCTTTAAAATAAAAGCCAAATGTATCTACAACAATTTTTGGTTCAAATGCAGATAGTTCATTGAATTTATTTTGAGCATTTTCAATAACTTTTGTAAAGGTTCTACTTGAATAAGTAGTTGAAGTACTTGTGATTTACGGAAAAACGGTATTGTCTACCGTCGTGGTATTTGTTTCCCTTATCTCGCTTACTGTAACATAGATAGTATCTCCATTTGAAGAAACAGTTCGATTTATTACAGTACCATTGATATAATCCGGGGAGGGTGGTCCGGAACCACCACCTTCTTCAACGATCAAATGATATTCATCACCGATATGATAATCAAAAACTGCTGCATTAGTAAGGGCAATATTTTTATACACTCGCGAGAACTCATTAATAATGGCATATTGTAAGCTACCTACAGGTGTGTTGTAAAGGTTTATTGTATTGACAATTCCATTGTTTTTGGAATAAATAATATTTCTGTTATTTATTGTATTTTGAATAGCAATATTATTCGAGTCAAAGTATTGAAAACTTATTGTTTTTAGGCTGTCTAAGCTGCCGTTGACTGAGTCTGTGTATGTACTATCTATTGTGGCTTCAACTCTAAATTGATTAGTAGAGATTAAATTCCAAGTTGAATTTAATGGTAGGTTCTTGACAATGTACATTTAATTACCAAATTGATTGGTAAAAATCAGCGAATCATTGCGCTCTATGCATTGATTTTCAAAAATGTTGGGTTGGGTAATATCTAAAATCGGGAAGGGGGCTCCTAACGTATTTTGATGAACCGTATCGTTTAGAATGCGGTTGAAATGAAAAGTAGTTTCATTCCCTTGAGTTCTAACTGAGTCAACACGTACTCCGTGAATTTGATCAATGTTAAAATTGCAGGTTTCGTTCGCCTTAAAAAGTTCCCAATTTTGAGCCTGTAAAACAAAACTAAAAAGTAGAGAAGTAGCTAGTAGTATTTTTTTCATCGTGCTAAATTATAGCACTTCAAAATCTAAATGAAAGTAGGGTGTAGAAGTTGAAGCTATACGTAAGAGTTTATCTTGGTTCCTAAGTTAGGCAAAATAAATCTTCAACTAACTAACCTTCACGTACTTTTCTATATCGCTTTCAGAAATTTCCGCTTCTCCCAATATAATTAGCCGCTCCACCACGTTTCGCAACTCACGAATATTACCGGTCCAATCACATGCTTGAAGCGCTTTTACAGCACCTGCAGAAATTTTCTTCTCTGGCATTCCTTGCTCTGCACAAACTTTTGATAAAAAGAAATCGACCAGCATTGGAATGTCAGTTCGTCTCTCATTTAATGACGGAACATCAATTAGAATCACACTTAAACGGTGGTACAAATCTTCTCTAAAGTTACCTTCAGCTATTTCTTTCTTGAGGTCTTTGTTGGTGGCCGCTAATATTCTAACGTTTACTTTAATGTCCTTTTCTCCTCCAACTCTGCGAATTCTATTCTCTTGCAGTGCCCGCAGCACTTTCGCTTGAGCTGAAGACGACATGTCGCCAATTTCATCTAAGAATAAAGTGCCTCCTTCGGCTTGTTCAAAATTCCCTTTCTTCTGTTTAATTGCAGAAGTAAATGCTCCTTTTTCGTGACCAAATAATTCACTTTCAATTAGCTCTGAAGGAATTGCAGCGCAGTTTACCTCAATAAACGGTGCTTTTTTACGAGCTGAGTTTTGATGTAAGTTTCTTGCAACTAATTCTTTTCCAGTTCCGTTGCTTCCAGTAATTAATACTCTAGCATCGGTTGGTGCAACCTTTTCAATCATTGCTTTTACAGCCATAATTGGTTCACTCTCTCCGATAATATCGTTGAGTTTGCTTTTGTATACTTTTTTTCGAAGTTGTTTGGTTTCTTCCACCAAATCATGGCGATCCAAAGCATTTCGAACTGTTACCAATAGGCGATTTAAGTCTAAAGGCTTGGCGATAAAATCAAAAGCACCTAACTTAATGGCCCCAACGGCGGTTTCAATGTCACCGTGACCAGAAATCATTACAACAGGAATCTCAGGCTTTAATTCTTGGATTTTTTGCAAAACTTCAATGCCGTCCATTTTTGGCATTTTAATATCGCAGAGAATCAAGTCATAGTTGTTTTTCTGTATTTTGTCAATTGCCATTTGACCGTCTTCTGCGTCCTCAACTTTGAATTTTTCAAACTCGAGAATTTCCTTTAACGTACTTCTAATCGGACGATCATCGTCCACCACCAATATTGTCGCCATCTTACGTCTTTGTTACAATCCATTTACCAATTTCCTTGAAACTTGGCTTTTTCCCATACATCAATATTCCGATACGGTAAATTTTACCTGCCATCATGGTAGTTCCAATAAAACTAATTATCAATAATGACATGGATAAAACTACCTCCCATGTATCAACTCCAAAAGGAATTCGAACCATCATGAGGATCGGGGAAGTAAGCGGGAATAATGATCCCCAAAATGCCAATTGTCCGTCTGGGTTATCCATCTCTACTTGTGCTATTACAATTGCTAGAATTAATGGAATGGTAATTGGCATCATGAATTGTTGGG
>JBLHTZ010000083.1:0-7878 GCA_047627915.1 Vicingaceae bacterium | reverse complement strand
TAGTCTGCCCTCTAATTGATGTAAATCTGTTGGATTCCAATCCAACCAAAGGTTGTAGAGATCAGTTGCTCTATTTTGCAGGTTAATTCCTTCACGAATGGTTTGACTGCCAATTAGAACCTTAACAGTTCCATTAAGAAATTTATCTTTTACAGTTTCTTTCTTTTTGGCAGTCATTCCACCTTTAATAAAGTCCACTTCCGAACTATCGAAACCAAGTTCTTGAACAAGATATTCTTTGATTAATGGGAAGTATGCAATACCTGCATTGCTGTAAATTACCTGTCCGCTCATCGGCTCTCTCAACTTAGCGAAGTAATCCTTTACCGATTTTATGCAGCCCATTACGTATTGTAGTTTGGGCGAACTTTTTACAAAATCAACATGATTTACGTTTCCTTTCCCACCATGATGACAAGAAAATAGATAAGGGCTAAAAGCAATTTGTCTCCCGAGTGTAATTCCTCTCAATATTCTTGCGCCTTCTTGTTCATCATCTGCTAGACTTCGCTCGTCAAGAGCAGTTGTTTCCCCAACCGAATTTTCATTTTCCTCTTCTAATCCTGTTGGATTTTGGCAGAAGTCATTGAACTCTATTTCTCCTGTAATATACCTTTCCAATTCTCCCATTAATTGCGTTTGTTCGGGAGTTGGCGAAAGGTTTGTACTAATTTGTTCGTCAATTGAAAGCGGAACAGTTACATCATTTATAGTTTTATGAGTTAATGGCAAAACCCATTTATTTGGTCTTTGAATGTTGGCTTCTTCGCCACTTTTGTAATCAATAAATTGAAATATTAGTTGTTGAAGGGCAATTAGATTGTTAAATCCCATTACAATCTCTTTGCGTTCAGGCTTTAATTTAGCGTTGATTACAAGTTCAATAGAAGTCTGAATGAAATGATTAAAAAACTGTTGTAAATTGCCCAATGAAGCCTCTGATAGTCGATGATAACCAATTAAGGTTAGCATAGAGAATATTTCAAGAGGGCTATTTGTAAATGGTGTTGCAGTTAATAAAACAATGTTGTTAAACTTATTATTTCTTTGTACATAGTTGGCTAGCATAAAGCCTTTTAATGCTATTGCTGAGGGAGTTCCCGAAGTGATTTTATACTCAGTTTTGTCTCGTTTACCATCTTCTTTAATATCACCTTTTACCTGCGTGAAAAGCTTTTTCATAATGTGAGCTTCATCCATCAAAAGGTAGTCAAAACCCAAATCCTCAATATTTACAACACTCTCAGAAACACCCTTGCCCATTAACTCTTCAATCTTTTCTTTAAGAATGGTTGCTTGTTTTTGAGATTCTAAGCCTTGATTTAATATGCGATAGAAATCACTTCCAACTTCTGACCATGTTTGCTCATTAAATGATAACCTTTTGAGTCCTTCATAGGTTACAACCGAAATGCTATTTTCTGCAATCGGTTGAATATTTCCATCTTCATCTAAAAGCGGTCTAATAAACTTTTCTCCTAAATTGTATAAGTCATTTACAGGGTATTGAGGCAATATTCCTGTTGCAGTTACTTCTCCATTTTTGTCAAGAACACCTCGCAATTCGCTTAACCAATTTTTGTAAGTCTGATTTGGTACAACAATCAATGGACGTTTACACATTCCACTTTCCATGGCATTTGCAATGGAAAGAATACCTGTCATTGTTTTTCCAACACCAACATCATAAGCTATGCAACCACCGCCATTTGCTGCTATAAAACCCAATCCTTCTCGTTGAGCAGGACGAATAAATAATGGCTTATTCTTAAAAGTTGTGCTGCAACTAAACCCTACAGGAATTTTAAAGTAATTTATTTGAGCGTACCCATTAAATTTACTATTCCACAAGTATTCTATCTTCTTTTGATCTTCAGGCTTTAGAGCTTCTGCTAAAAATTGTTGAAATAATGAATCACCTTCCATTTTAGCGTTTTGCTTCATTCGAAGCTTCTGAGCTTTGTCATACATTCTATCTGGAGTTCGTCCTTCTAAATAGAATCTAACAATTGAGCGTTTGTCCGACTTTTCAAAAATTCCTGTGGGTTGTTGAGAAATCCATTTTGAAAAAGCAGTTGTCAAGTTTGCAGAGTTGTCTTCACCTTTGTTCCAATGGTAGCTTTGGAATTTTGTTCCATCTACCAATTCGACAATCTTATAATTCCTTGCGAAATCTGAAATAGGTTTAATAACAAGCCTATTTCCTAAGTCTTTATTAGTAAGGTTCAATGACTTTGGTAAAACTGAGTTTAATCCCTTTTCTTGTCGTTGATATTGCTCTTCTCCAAACTTTTCAATGATCTTGCTTTTCTCTTTAAGTAGTTCAGTTTTCCTAACATAAATGTTCTCAGCATAATATAAAACGCTTGGTACATAGTTATCTTTGAAGTAACAGATAATACCCATCTCAAGCCACAATTTTAGATATTGTGCTTCTGCAATATCTCGGATAATATATTTCGACCATCCACTTGATTCTTTTAGAATTACGCCAACATTATTATAGCTTTCTTTACTACGTTTGTACCAAATCCAAGCTTTAATTTCTTCTTCAGAAATTTCAGAATTATACTGTTCCATTATCTCGTCAAACGACGTAAGGTCAAAATCTAACTCATTTTCTTTTGGTTTTTTCTCTTTCCTTTTTCTACTAAGATTAAGGGCTTTCCTGATGTTCTTTTCTGCAACTTCATCTTCAACTAAATCTGTTATTGTAGGCTTTAAGATAGTCTCAGTAACTTCATCTTCGTCGGCAGAAATTTTCAATAGATTAAGTTCTTTTTGTTTTACAATTTCATTCATATTGCCTTTTATTTTGACAATATTTTCTCCAAATTGATTGGTTGATTGATAAGGATTTCCTAATACTAAATTTTCATTTTTCTTAAAATAACTCCCACCATTTATAAGGGCTAAGTTGTTTTTAAACTGATTTTTGTCTTCTTCTCCCTTAGCTTGAAAAGCATCGTATAATTTCTTAAAATCAACGTCAAGGAAAGCCTCCATGGGCAGAGCTGCATCATAAAACATCTCATTACTACTTCCAATAGATGTTCGGTAAACAATTGCAGGTATATACTTTATTCCAAGAGTTGTATAAGCAGCGATTTGACTAAATCCTGATACCGTTTTATAGCGGTTCTTATTGGGTATTCCATCAATTAAAATATGGTCAAGTTTCGCAAAAAGAAAAATTGGTGGTTTTAAAGGTTTGTTGTTTCTAATTTCAGCAATACACTCCTTTATTCCCTCTACATAAATAGGTGGAGAATGCTCTAATTTCAAGCCGACTGCATAGGTGTCTTCGAGCTTTACCATTTCCAAATTAGCAAGCTTCCCGGTATCTACCCAATTATCTTGTCCGTAGTATTCAACAAACTGTTTGAAAGACTTGAATTTTAAAATCTCTTCCTTCCACAATTCTTTATGCTCCCCATTTAAAATATCTTCTGTCAAATCTTTCATTTTCTTTAGTTTATTTGGTGTTCTAATTCTTGTTCTATAAGAGCTAATGCAGATCCGATTGGCATTCCATCTTTTGCGACATAACGAATTACCATTTCTTCAATTTTTTGATAACCTTGTTTGGTTGCTCTTAATTCACAAAGCTTTCCCCAAACTACAGGATCGCATTCTCCAATTTCATTTTGAATTGCTTGCTTTAATTCATCTATAAGTGATTTATCTTTCATGTCATTTATTTTTTGCGAAATACAACGATGTCAGTTCCAATTTCTGTGTGCTGAAAAATTCCATGTGGAAGCCTTCGAGCTTCTAAAAAATCAGCCTTAGCCATTACCATTTCTTTTAAAGTGTTATATTTTGAATTGTTGTCTAAAAAACTCTGTGGAATTACCATAATTAGTAATCCGCTTTTATTCAATAAATCGAGTCCTCTTGTGAGAAAATATTGATCGTAAGTAAATGCTTTAGTCCTTTTCTTTTCGCCCATTCCTGCAAACCTTCCGCTAAACGCTCCGTATGGCGGATTACCAATTACTAAGTCGAATGGCTCGCTTCTAAATTTTCCTTTGAGATAGACATTGCCATTGAAGAAAAGATTCTCGAATGACTTATTGTGAATAATGGCAGTTGGGTAAAGGATTTGAGCAATTTGGGCTGAGAATTTATTTGTTTCGTAGCCTTCAATCCGAACACCATTTGGTGCATACTCAAAGAATTTTCCAATACCGCAAGATGGCTCTAATACAGCTCCTGATTCATACCCATGTTTGAAGGCAAAACCCCACATGAACTTTATTATTTCATCAGGAGTGTAATATTCATAAAGCAAACCTCTATTAACCTCAGACAATTTAGAGCCTCCATAACCGCTATATTGCTTTAATAACACTAGATCTTCAAGTGAATATTTTGTTAAGTAATTTCCATTTTTATCAACTATTGCTTCAATTTCTCTATTGAGTTTTATGCGCTTACTTTCTTTAGTTGGTTTGTCTTTAATGTCAACTTTTTGAATCCTCGATTTTGGAAGACTAATCAACTTTTCTCCAATTTGAAGATTAAGTAATAAGCCATGTAGCGCAAGTTTAGAGTTCTTATCTTGTTTTTTAACTGCCTTTTCAATTAGCTGAACAGTTTGAGAGAATTGTAGGTTATAATCGTTTTTGCCTAACTTTTTATATTCAATAATGAATTGAAGTAAAACCTTTTGACGATTGCTATTATTTGCAAGACCAATTATTTCATTCTCGTCATCTTCGGCAAGAATGTTCAAGTAATTCTGAATAGCTTTTCCTAAATAATGGATGTGATATGAATAGCCTGAATAATGAAATTTTTGATTTAAATCTGTATCACTCTCATGCCAATAAGCACTTTCTAAATTGTGGTAATAGAATTTTGGGGTTTTAAAAACTATTTCAGAATCAAATAGTAGAGGATCGTCATCTGATGTTTGATACTTATTGAAATTTTCGTTATTTATTTTGCTTTGAAAAATTGTTTTCCAAAAAGCAGCATTCGGTTTTGATGGAATAGAAACAGCTTTTATTTGAGTGGCAATAAAGCTTTCATTTTTCCATATTGCAGTAATCTGAATAAGCTCTTCAGGGTCACAATGTGTTTTTAATAGTTTTAAAAAATCGTTTGCTAAATCAAATTTTCGAGAAGATTCATATTTATTTTCTGTTGTTATGATGTTGGTTTTTACTTCAACAGAAATTGCGGGAATTTTTGGTTGATAATCATCTATATTTTTTTGCTTTAAATTGCCCGAATCAACTTTATCTAAAAGTGATAAGTAGAATCCTTTTGGTTTAAGGAAAACAGTTTTGCTATTTACCTGCTCTGTATACCTTTTATCTTGATGATAGTGGTTTTTAAGTAATTGATGAATGACAGCCTTTTGTAATAACTCAGTATCGAATTGTGGATGGTAATTCTCTGAAAAGAGTTCAAAGTCCGCAATTAATTCATCTCCACTTTGCCATTTAACCTTATAAATGATTCCATTTTGCTCGTATGGCTCTTTGGTTTGACTTCTAAGCCAATCGTTCGCTGTTTCCCATGAATTAAACTCAACGGTTTCATCGGCAGTTAATAGTATTGTTTCAATTGGCGAAAAAGCATGTAGTTCAGTAGCTACTTTTTTGGTTAAAGCATCTTTTGAAATAACGTTAACTTCTTCTTCGTATAAAGCGAACAGATGGCCATCTCGAAGTAATTCTTTAACCCATAACCCAAAATCTTTAGGTTTAAAATCTGGATGAATCAGTAAATCGCCTTTACCGTTTTTCAAATTGGAATTAACGATAATGCATTTTTTCTTTGCTTGATTTAAACGCAGAAAAATGTTTGAATCATATCCACTTTTAGTTTCTCTCGTTTTCGATTCCAAAGAAACATCGATCAAATTTCCAATCGTTTCTGATTGTACTTTAAAAATGACTCTTGAATATCTTGAAACAGTTGAAAGGGATTCAGAATATTTGACACCTCTTTCAATATGTTGGAACAGCTCAGGAATTAATTTTAAAATAATCTGAAAGTTTGCTTTTTGAATATTTGAATCGGCAAGAAGCAGTTCTTTTTTTGACGAATCTTTTTCTTGTGTTACAATATCTGTTACCCTCTTAAGTGCAACACTTTTTTGTGTCTTAATATCAATTACACTGTCAGGTGTAACACTTTTCTGTGTCACAATGTCTACTACACTTTGAGGTGTAACACTTTTTTGTGGTTCTTTATCTGTCTCATTTATTGATGATTCACTTTGGGGGGTTGCAATATCTATTACACCTCTAGGTGAAACACTTTTCTGTGTGATGACATCTGTTACACTTTGAGGTGTAACACTCTTTTGTGTTTCGACATCTATTACACTTTCAGGTGTAACACTTATTTGTGTAATACTTTCTATATCATTTAGAGGTATAACTTCTTTTTTTACCTCTAAAGTTTCTTCAACATTTTGTTCTGAATTACTAGAATTATTTACTGAGTTAACAGGTAAATTTTCAGTTTCTAATTTGCTAAAATTGGGTTCTTCTAATTTCTGATTAACTTCATTTTTTGATTTATTTGATAAACCATTACCTAGCGGAAATGGAAAAGCTGCGACAACATTTTCTTTAAGAAATAATTCTTTCGCAATTGTTTTTGTTGGTCTTTTAGCAACTGTTGCTGAAATAAAATTGTCTCCGTATTTTGTTAACCCATAAAGATTTGCAATCCCATTTTTCTTAATTTCATGGGGTTCAAAGCTTAATTGAATGTCAGTATCAAGTTTCCCTTCACTATTTTCATACTGAATACTGAATATCGAAAATTGACCAACCTCAATGTTAGTTTTTATTGGGATGAAGCTAGGTTCATAAGGAATGTCTATTGGGTACTCTCCGACTTTTAAACAGCTTTGCATCAATAAGGCAAACTCTACAGATAATGAGTCATTTTCAACTTCTGAAATAAAAACTAAAGAGTTTTTTGGTTTTCTAAAGCCCATTGCATTGTATATGCTAATGGTTAAATCATCAGGAAAATCATCAAAAAGAACTTCACATCTTCCCACTTTATTCCTTGGAATAACAGTGGTTTTAAAAATTCTACGTGGCTTAAACATACTTATTAATTTTAAAAAATTAGGGCAAAGTGATTCTCTTTCAGCTTTTAATGGCTAATTCATCAGGTTGGTTTAAATTGGGATTCGTTTCAGGGAGATAGTGTCTAAACTACCTTTGAGCGTATTTTCTTAGTCCTATTTTTCAGGTTTAAGAATGTAAAAGAGGCAAGTGTTAAAACGATGCTTTTTACTGAGGTTGGGTAAACCTATTTATATATGTTGATTAATTGTGAAGCCCTTTCAGGATTCCAACTAAGGTGTTTTAAAGCCATTCCTTGTGCTGCTGTGCCTGCTTTTCGTGCAATACTTCGATCTTTCAATAACTTCTGAATTTGAGCTTCTAAAGTATTCTTTTCGGTAACTACAAACCCATTAACATCGGGCTTGATAAACCTTCTAGCTTGATTTTGGCTATCACATAGAATGGGTATTGAAAGCAATGCCAATTCGCCATATTGGAAGATAGCTTTGTCTTGTTCTGAATTTGGGTTGAAGCCTAATAAAACCATAAAATCTAGGTTCATCCTTTCTACTGTTGTGAAGTATTCAAGAAACTTTACAGATTTGAAAAATTCTACTTTAACGTTGTCCGGGTAATTGAATTCATTATGATTTGAACCGTAAATACAAATTGAAATTCCCATCTGCTCAGTGATTGCAATTTTAGCAATAGTATCAATAGTTACTTGGTTGAAATTACCTCCAAGCAATCCAATTTTTATGGAGCTATTGCTTTCCACAATATCATCCGATTTTCTTACCATGTAGCTAGAAACAAGAAAAGTTGGTAAACA
>JBLHTZ010000082.1:0-8412 GCA_047627915.1 Vicingaceae bacterium | reverse complement strand
GCATAAACGACTCTAGTGCATTGTTTTTGGTTAACCATACAAAACAAATAAATCAATACTTTGAAAATTTTGATTCGTTTTTAGATGGAACTTGTGGAAGTGCTCCTAGATTAATTAATTACGGAGATTTATTATTAAATGGTTGGAAAGAGCTAAGCTCGAATCTCTTTGGGTGGAATGTACAAGGCTCAAATTGTGGAGGCACTCCTTCTATTTTTACAGGACCAACATTAGACCACACAGGTAAAGGAGGAAATTATTTGTTTACTGAGACTACAGGAATCGCTAGAAATGCACTTGATACGGCCGTTTTACAATCGCCATGTATAGATTTGTCTATTCAATCGTCCGCAGCAATGCGGTTTTGGTATCATAGATATGGTTCTTTTACAGGTGACTTATACATTGATGTTTTTGCAAATGGGGTTTGGAATTTAGAAGTTGACAGTATAATTGGTCAAACTCAAACGAGTAGTGCTGACCCTTGGAAGTTAAAGAAAGTGCTTTTGAATCAATTTGTCGGGCAATCTATTGTCGTGCGTTTTAGGGCGCTTTTTGGTGGACAATTTCAAGGTGATATGGCAATTGACGATGTAGAATTTTATAGTCCCATTCAGCAAGATGCTAGACTAACTAAGATTGATTTAACGCAAGCTTCTTGCGAGCAAGACAATGCTCAGTTACTTCTAACTGCCAACAATTTTGGCTTAGATTCTATTTTGCCCTATCAGATTAAGGTGAAGTATCAAGTTGGATTGGGGGCAGTCGTTTCTGATAGCAATGTTGTTGGATTAACTGTTGATAGTAATCTAACATTTTCATTGAATATAACTAACCTATACAATTCAAACAATCAAAGGATAACCGCTTGGGTAGAATTACCAAATGACAGTAATTCCTTTAACGACACCTTGTTTTACGATATCAATTTACCGGCAAGAGCACCTGATTACACCGAAGGGTTTGAAAATATTATTACTTCAGCAGGGCAATGTGCAAATTACAATGCTTCATTGAACTTAGCTTGGGAAATAGATTTGAACGATCAATGGGTTGCCGGTCATGATACGTTGTGTAATTATGGAACAAGTGGAGCAACTCCAATAGCTTTAACTGGTCCAGATAGTGCTTATGCTGGAAATGGATTCATGTACTTTGAACCTGCTTACAACTCAGTAATTGATACCGCCAACTTAATCAGTACATGTATAGATCTTAGAAATGATAGTATTAGTTATTTAGATTTTTACTACCACATGTACGGCGCAGGAACAGGTAAGTTATATGTTGATGCAATGGCCAACGGAGTTTCAACAAGATTAGATTCGATAGTTGGTCAACAGCACTTTTCGGCAAGTGACCCTTGGTCTTTAAAAACGATTAATTTGAATCAATTTGCAGGTGACATAATTCTCATTCGATTTACAGCCATTGAATCTCCCAATACAAGTATTTCAGATCAAGGAGCCATCTCAATTGACAACGTGAGAATATCGAACTCATTTCCTGTTTCCATTAACGAAGCAACGACTAACAATAGCTTTCAGTTGTTTCCAAACCCAACCAATGGAGAGTTTACATTGAGAGGAACTGATTACACTTCTAATGAATTGGTTTTATCTGTTTTGGATATGAACGGCCGAGTAATTGAATCTAGAATTGTTAATCCCAATTCAAATTCTATTAACGAGCGATTTGATTTAAGTAATCAAGCCAACGGAGTTTACTTCATTTCCATTCGAAGCGAAGGAAAAGTAGAGGTGAAGAAGGTTGTTCTTTCTGGAAGGTAGTGGTTAATTATTAGAGCTGTTAATTTGCAAATAGTTACTCTTTTTGACCTTTACTTGTATTAACGATCAGCGTAATTTCAGCGAGAAGGGGTGAGGGGTATTTTTAATCTTAGAAACTTACATTTTGTATTTAAATTTCAAGTTAGGGCACTGCGTGGCCTTTTATTATTCTTTCAATAATCTGACCACCGAAGAGTCTCCCACTGCATTAAAGTCTTTGTAATGCTCACTCAGTGCTTCTTCCGGTAAAAAGTATTTTAAGCAAAACACTTCATCTACACGATCTTTTAACTTATCAATTACTTTTTGAGGAGAGATTGGCACAGCTAGAATAATTTTTGAGGGATGCTGTTTTTTAATCAATTGTATGGCTAATTCAACTGTACTTCCAGTTTGCATGCCATCATCTACCAAGATGACAGTTTTTCCAGAGAGGTTAAGAACCGCCTTTCTCCCAATAAACTGGTTGTATTTTTCTACTAGTAATTCTTTGTAAGTATTTGCTTCACTCTCGAAATAGCTCGCCGTAACTCCACAGTCTTCATTAAAGAAAGTATCGGTCAAACTGATGGCTCCAATTGTTATTTTAGCATCATCAGGATGCGGGATTTTCTTAACTAACTGCAGCTCTAATGGCAGGTTTAATGCTTTAACAATAGGGTAGGCCGTTAGAACACCACCATTTGGAATAGCTACCACAATGGTTTTTCTATCATTCTTAAAGAGAAATAATTTTTTTGCTAATAATTCTCCTGCTTGTAAACGGTTTGCAAACATGCTTTTTTGTTTTATAAGTACAAATAAATGTGCTATTTAGTTAGTTAAAAATGACCTTGTTCATTTGTTGCACTGACAATTGTCAGTTCGATTATTAAATCTACATTTTTTTTGTAAACTATTTTTACTTCATTTCAGACTAAAGTTATGTTAATGACAAAACTAAAAATTCATTTATTCAAACATGATAAAAGTCAATTTAAAGTCTGTTTCAGGTCACTGCGAAAAACTTCAAAACAGCTTTTATTTGTGATAGCTATTTGTGGTAAGATAACAATATAGTGAATCGTGTGAATACTATTGTTATTTATAGTTGAAGCAGCATGATTCGTTGGTTTTATGGCTCTTGAAATTACTTCAAAGTTCAAAACTTGTCTTTCTAGCCATAAATTATTTCTATCAAAATAGTTACGAATGCAAAGCAAAATCAAAAAAATACTCTGTCCTATTGACTTTACCGATGCATCAACAAATGCAATGGAATATGCTGCTAAATTGTCGAAGGAGTTGGATGCTTCGTTGACACTTTGGAACATGTGCGAAATTCCAATTATGGATGAAATTTCTTCTACAAATCACCAGCCAAATGCCATTGATAGAAAACAGAATGAATTGTCTGAAATTCTACAAGATTGGTGCGAAGAAATTAAAGAAGAGTATGCTGTCTCTTGCGGTTATTTTGTCGGCACAAGCATTGATAATTTAGAAAAAACATTAGCGCATTACACCGATGGAGGAAATTTTGATTTGATTGCTACTGGGACGAATGGAATTGACAACATGTATCAGCTATTCTTTGGAACAAATAGTTATAGAATTATGAGAGAGGTAAAATGCCCGGTTATAATCATTCCAGAAGGGTATTCTTTTAAGAAAATGAAATCTGTAGTGTTTGCTACAGATTATTCTTTAGATGACGCAAAGTTTGCGAAAAGTGTGATTAATTTATTCGAAGCGAAGATTACTTTTCTTCACTTGAGTAAAAACGATAATGAAATAGGGCAAGAAGTTCTTAATTCGTTCGAAACTTTATTTGAGGACGAGATAGATTCTCATAAAAAAGTATCTTTTGAACGAGTAGTTTGTGAATATAAGTTAGATGGCTTGGTTCAAAAGATGATTGAAAAAGAAGCGGATATGGTAATTATGTCAACTAAACATAGAAGTTGGTTTGAAGAGTTGTTTCACAAGAGCTTCACTAAAAAAGTATTGGAAGGAATTCAAATTCCTGCATTGGTTTTTCATCATAACAATTCAGGGGAAGAAGAAAATAGGATTCGTTTATAAACTTAGAATTGTAACATTAAAAGAACACAATTGGATGAATCTCTTTGCTTAATATAAGTAATGGAACTTTGCTGTGTAGTAAAATTTGCTTGCTGATGCTTCTATGAAATAGCTTTTCAAACAAAGATTTGGTATGATTACTCAGGACCAATAAATCTGTTTCATTCTCCTTCAGGTGGCTTTCAATACCGTGTGCTACGGTATCAGCTATAATTGTTTTAAAAGTTAAGTCATGCTCTTTATTCTGCGCAATAATTTCTTTTAAATTAACCAGCTCGTTATTTTCATTCTTAGAATCTGTTTGAATGTGTAAGAAGGTTAAAGAACTGTTATTTAATTTGGTAAAATCGATGACTTTTTTCAATTCATCAGACGAATTGTACAACAAGTCCGTTGCAAATACAACCTTTTTAAAAGATCGAATCTCAGCTAATTCAGGAATAGCTAGAACAGGAATTTGAGTTTTTTTGATAAGCTTCTCCGTAATGCTGCCAATTATAAAGTCCCTATTGTTGGTTTTTCCTTTTGTGCCCATTACAACAAGATTTATATGTTCTTGCGAGCAAAAATCAGAAATTACTGTCGCCGTATTTCCTTCTTCAATTAACACAGCATATTTTTCCTGTGTACCGTCCAATTCATTTGTATACTGTTTCATGTGCTGGTGAGCTGCATTTCTCAAATCATGATCGATTGCAGTCATAGTCTGCTCCCTAGTAGTGAAATCATTACTAGGCGCTACAATTGGCAATTCGTAAACGTGTAATAAAATCAACTGTGCCCTCTGCGCTATTGCCATCATTTTTGCAAATTGAAATGCATGTTTGGCGTTATTCGAAAAATCAGTAGGAAATAGTATTGAATTCATTTTTAGTTTTTTATATGTACGACCGAAAAAGACTTGACATCTCTGGTGTTTTTACTACTAATTCTAAGATTCTAATCACAATGTCATTTAATCTCGCAAATACCGAGAGTGCCCATGTTAATGTGAATATTCTTTCACCCATGCTATCATTTGATTTTCGGTCATGTTATCTGAAGTCTCAACGGGAATGGTTTGTCCTTTAAAGGAATTGTGATTCTGGAATTCCTTCTTCAAATTGATTTTGGCTTCAGCAGGACCAAAAATTACAATTTCATTATTTGGTTTAACCTTATTAATAACGTTAGAGAAGAACTCTTTTTGTTGATGGAGATTTCTTTCTAATAACCTGGTTTCGGAAACATTGTCTTGAGGCCCACCATGAGCATTAAAGTGTTCAATGTTCGATTCAATCTTAGTAATAGATTCTTGCTCATTATTAGCCTCAATGATAAACGCTTTCTCAAAATCTACCCAAATTCCTGTTTTATTTTCCATTTTATTTCGTTTTAAACATAAACTGCATCATAACCTACTTTAACTTCTTTTGCCTTAGCATTATTATCATATTCTGTCCAATGTTCAATTGGCTTACAATATAAATTCAGTGATACTGTTCTTGCTTCGTATACGTTCTTGTACCTATGAATTCCAACTTTACTCATGAAGGAATAGTCGTTTGGACTTATTGTCATTGAGCTCAATTGCTCTAACTTATTCCCATTTTCTGATACTCTAAAGCGCTCTTCTATTAAACTGCCTTGTAAGGTATGAATCCATGCTTGATTGGAATCGAAATCGTGAATCGGAGTTTCCTGTCCTTTTTCATAACAGATCAAAAGCAATTCAAAATCGTTTGTTTTAATCAAGCAATTTCTTGAATACCCATCCTTTTTCCATGAATAGTATTTTTCAAATTCACGAATAGGAATATCTATAGATTGCATAATTTCTAAGTAACTATCCTTCGGAACTTTTTGCTCTAGTACCTCTTTTAATTTATCTACTGTTTTTATAGTGTCCATTTGATCCATTTAATTGGTTTTACTTACAACTCAAAGGTGTGTTGTTTTAACTGTTTAAACCATGAGTAATGTCAGCTAGATCGGTGATTGTTGTCAGAGTAGATTGATAAATAAGGAAGGGATTGAGTTGTTTAATAGTGGAAGAGGGGGAGGGCATGCGTTAAAATGAAAAAGACACATCCCGTTTCGAGGATATGTCTTTTACTAGATCAAGGTTAAAAATAAAAAGTATAATGTAACCTTTAACTTATTAGGTTTAGTTATTAGCTACATCTCCAACTCCAATAAGTGGAATTGCGCCTGAGCCGGTAACTTTAGGTAAAATGCCATTCCACTTTTCAATTGCTTTTAAGTTGGCTTCAATTTTTCTAAGTTCAATCAAGTCGGGCGAAATATTCATCTTTTGCAACCTTAACGCCTCAGCTTCAGCTGTCGCTGCAGCAATGGTTTGTTCCGCTTCAACTTTAATTCGATCTAAGTCTCTTTTTGCTTTTAATGCATTTTGCTCGGCCGTTTGTTTGGCTTCAATTGCATCGGTAAAAGTTTGAGAAAAGCTAAAAGAGATGATTGAGAAGGCATCAACCATTATGTATGATTCCATTAAGCGAGCAGTTAAGGCGGCTTGAATTTCTGCACTAACAGCCGGTCGTTTGGTAATCAATTCTTCTGCAGTGTATCTTGCGGAAACTGCTTTCATCACTTCTTGTATAGCAGGGTCAATTATTCGCTCTTTGAACTGCATTCCAATTGTTTGATAAACAATGTTCGCCTTTTCAGGAATAATGTGATAGTTCAATGCAACAGATAAGGCAACATCTTGGAGATCGGAAGAAGAGGATGCAGCATCTGTCACTTCTTTCTGAATTTTAACGTCCATAGCAATTACCGTTTGAACAACTGGTATTATGAAGTGAATTCCTTCATTTAAAACTTCATCCTGAACTGCTCCAAAATTTTGAACAATACCTCTTTCTCCGGCACCTACCTGAACCCAAGGTTTAAATAAGAACAATGCAACAAGTAGCACAGCTACAATGATTACACTCCTCCATTGTCCCTTGGTTAATGCATCTCTAAAATCGTTTACTTCTTGATTCGCCATATTTTATTTTTTTTTTGAAAGAGCAAAAGTCGGATTTTTTGAAAGCTATTGTGTTACATAAATCACATGTTTACTAAACATTAAAGCTTACCTTTAGACAGAATTGTTAGCATATAAATAGCTTGCCAATAATTCAAGTAAAACAGTCCAAATATTCTTTTAGTCCCTCTTTTTAGTAAGTTGAGTAATACCAATTAGTAAGTATGCATTTGTACATCAAATATATGGTTAGTCTGCGTTGCAAAATGACGGTGAAGCAAGAGCTCAAAAAAATGGGGTTGCATTATGTAATTGTCGACTTAGGCACAATTGAGATTTTAGAAGAACTTTCAAAAGAACGAAGGATTCAACTTAAAAAAAACCTGTCGTTATTTGGGTTAGAACTTCTCGATGACAAAAAGGCAATTCTAATTGAAAAGATTAAGTCCGCAATTGTTCAGATGATTCACTACTCAGAAGAGTTTCCGAAAGTGAATTACTCCGAATATTTGAGTGAAAAGTTAAACTACGATTATACTTATTTGTCGAATATTTTCTCAGAAGTAAAAGGGATAACCATACAACAATTTATAATCATTCATAAAATTGAAAAAGTAAAAGAACTATTGCTTTACGAGGAGCTAAATTTGACTCAAATATCGCAGCAATTAGATTATAGCAGCGTGGCTCACTTGTCAAATCAGTTCAAAAAAATTACCGGTTTAACTCCTACGTTTTATAAACAACTAAAAGAAAAACGCACAAAAAACTTGGAGGATGTGTGATTTATGTAACAAACTCAGACTGCGATACAACAAGTTTTTTTGATGAAATATTCAATTTTGTAGGCTTATAGAAGTAGTTCATTTTCCATTTTTGATGTGTTTCCTCACAAAATTGATTGGCACTGCTTGGTAAAGTGATCTCTTTTAGGTTATAAATGGCTTTAGTCAAAATCTATTGATTAGAGTAGATAAAATAAATATAGCTTTGATTTTAAGTATACTAGAAATAATTCTGCTTGTTGTATTAAATTGCCTTCTTATAGGATTGATACGTGGTAAAATTCGTCTTGAGCACATTAATAAATATCACTACGATTATTATGATAATCATCCGAATGATTTTAATCGACGACTGTGGCATAATTTCAAACATGTAGTAACAAAAAGATCTACCATTTTTATTGTATTTCTGGTTACAGCAATAGAGGTCTACATTCTCGGTTATTGAATAATAATTATCTACTGATATAGCTGTGATTTATGTAATATTCGGCTATCATTTTGTAATGAATGATTCTTTTAACAAGCTCAAATTTCTAAATCGTTAAAAGGCATAAAGTCTTACGCATAAATAAAATTATATACTATGTCAAAGGAAAAAGAAGGTAGCAAAAAATCGGATAAGAAAACTGCTGTTAAGAATTTGAAGGAGAAAAGAGCAGATAAAGCGGCAAAGAAGAAGGAGAAGAAAAGTCAAGGCTAAGGACTTTGAATTTTTAACAACAAGATGAGAATTCATTTATCATTTGCATTGGAAAGGTAGGCTGAAAGCTTACCTTTTTTACATTAAGCACGTTAGTTA
>JBLHTZ010000081.1:0-8637 GCA_047627915.1 Vicingaceae bacterium | reverse complement strand
TTCGATCAGTTGTATGCTCAAGGTAGGTCTCGTCGAAATATTTTAAAATTGGCTCAAAAAATTGCCAAACGAGAGCAATTGGATCTAACAGATGAAACGGTAGCAGCACGAAACCTCTTCACCTGGGAAAATCCCGATAGCTCTATGGAAGTAAGCATTCAGGATAGTTTAGTTCATACCTTGAAACAGCTGCATGCAGGTTTGTTGGGCATTAACCCTCAAAATGGAGCCATTCTAACCTGGATTGGGGGCATTGATTTCAGCAGCTACCCTTACGATCAAGTTTTGGCAAAAAGACAATTGGCTTCTACTTTTAAACCCATTCTCTATGCCGAAGCGCTTCGTTCTGGCAGAAAACCTTGTGACTACATTTCAAATGAATCTATCGTTCTCAACGATTACGACAATTGGTCGCCTCAAAACTACGACGGTAGTTCAGGAGGTTCTTATTCCTTAGCTGCAGCTTTAGCTAACTCTAAGAACTTACCCACGGTCCACCTCTATTTTGAAACTGAGCAAGAGCGATTAAAGCAATTGTGGAATGACCTTGGTTTTATTGATCCGTTGAACGAAGGACCTTCTGTTATTTTAGGTACCAACTCCGTTAGCTTGTTGGAATTAGCGTTAGCCTACAGTGTTTTTGCCAATGGAGGGCAATTGGTAGATTCCTATACCATTCAACGCATTGTAGATGCGGAAGGTGTAGAAATTTATACTAAGAAACCAAAAGAATTTCCTCACGTGTTAGAAAAAGGAGTTACTACGCAGTTGAACCAAATCCTTCAAAAAGCAATTCAGGAAGGAACTGGCGCATCCATTCGATCGAAATACGGTCTTCGGTTTCCCCTCGCCGGAAAAACAGGAACGTCGCAAGATTTTGCTGATGCTTGGTTTGTAGCATACAATCCTAACCTATTACTTGTTAGTCGTGTTGGAGCTTCTTACCCGAACATTCACTTTAACTCAGGTACTTACGGTTCAGGAGGTCGATTGGCTTTGCCATTGGTTGCTTTGTGTCTCCAAGAAGCTCAAAAAGATGCAGAATTTAAACGCAGAATGAACGCTGCATACTTTGGTTTTGTCGCTTCTTTAGATTGTGACGATTACAAAGATGCTGACTTGATTGATAAGGTATTTAAATTCTTCAAACGGAAAGAAATGAGTTTAGAAGATGAACGGGAGAAAGCCAAGAAGAAGAAAAAAGTAAAAGGTTTCTTCAAGTCTATTTTTGGTGAGAAAGAGTAAGGAAACTATCGAATTGCAGAACAGAAAAGCCGATACAATTTCATCGGCTTTTCTAATTTATTAGGTCCACTTATTTCTTTTTCTTAAAGTAAAACCGGGTTAGGAATAATCCGTTAGAATCATCTTTACCACCATAGGCCTCAACAGCAGAATTGATGCTAATGATTTCCCAACCTTCATCTAAAAATGCATTAACTCTTGAGTCAATCACCGCATCGTTAGCAGCAATGTTCTGAAAACGAATTCCACCAATGTTGTAAAAGTTTAGCAGCTTTGTTTCTTCGTATTCTTTCACTCGAATATCACCCCGGTCTGACTTATTTCGTGAGTTATCGTCTTCAGTCATTACTTTACTGAACTCTTTGTAATCTCGGTCTTCCATAGAATTTATAATTCTTGATCGACCTACTCCGTTAGGAACGATAGACTCGATAATGGTTACCGTTTTAAATTCATATCCTTTCTCTACAAGGGTAAAAGAATAGATAACTCCCATAATACAAATGGCAGAGACAGCGAGTGCGATGTAGTTTAACTTTTTCATTAGGTTATATTTTTAACTATTTGAGTCGTAAATATAGAGTTTAGGGATAAAAGTCACAAACTAGAAGGTTTATAGCGTTTATACACTCTATAAATTTTTGTAAACCGCTCGTTGAACAATAAATAATTTCAAATTGGTTAAAATCCAAAAAAGCCGCTTCGTTTCTTGAAGCAGCTTCCGATTTTTTTATATTTAATCCATTTTACTCAATAACTTCGTGTCTCGTGTATTTTTTTGCACTGCTACTGCTGCAAAGTTGGCAAGGATGTAACACATGCCAAAAAAGCCTTTTTCACTTAAACTAATGTCTGCATTGCGAAGCCCTATTAATAACAATACAACTGAGCAAATGGTGGTGAACCAACTGATACCATAGTAAATGTCGGTTACTTCAATCCCCTCCACTCTATCTCTCACACACTTTTGCACGGAAATAACCGAGAACAATCCGAAAAGGATTAAGGTAAAGTAAAATCCTTTCTCACTCAATAACATGTCGGAATTCCATAAACCAATACAATAAGAAATTAGTCCAACCCCCAAGCAAAGCCACGCGACTCCAACAAAGGTTGGTGTTGGCTTTAATCCTAAATCATTCCATTTTTCTCGTGGTTTCATTTCTTTTATTTTTTTGTTACTGGTTACAATTTCTTCGTTTTGCTCTTCCGTCATAAATACATCTTGTTTCATAATTTCTAGTTTTAAATGGTGCTGCAAATATGACGTGCTGTGTATTCTTGTAAAAAGTGTATTTTTAAAAAGTATTACGATATATTTGTTAGTATTATTACATATATATTTAAAATATAGTATATTATACCTAATATTATTACGATATAATTTGGAAATACTTGACCTTATAGCCATTGTTTCTCCCAAAGAAGAGCGGGATTTTATTCGATTTTTGACCAACAGAAGTAAAAACGGTCACAACAATAGTGTTGTGCTGTTTAAAGCGTTGCTAAATGGTCAAGCCGACCTGAAGAAGAAAGAATGGGGTGCAAATCGCTACAACGTGATTAAAAAGCGCTTAGGAGATAACCTAAGTTCTTTCATTGCTGAGCAGATCGTAGAAAACGAAGCTCAAATTGAAGTAGAACTAATCAAAAAGTTGCTGTTGGCGAGGAAGCTCCTCAGATTTAAGAAATACAAAACAGCATTCACCATCCTTTCCAAAGCAAAAGAAAAAGCGAAACAAGCTCAGTTGTATTCCATCTTAAATGAAATTCATCATAGTATGTTGGAATGCTCATTGGAGAAAACATCCATAATTCAAGAACCAATTGTAATAGAATTTCAGGACAGTTTAAAACAATACGCCGAACAAGAACAGCGAACAATTGCCAATACTCGGTTGAAAAAGGCGTTTCGCGATGCTGAGTACGAGGGCAAAGAAGTTGCTGTTTTTCATGAGTTTGAACAGTACAAACAAGACTTAGTCCCCTCTGCTACTCAGAAATTTGATTTTAATGACTTGCTAGATATGGCCACCATTGCCGATGCTCAAGCAAGTTATTATAAAAACTATGCGGAGATCAATGTCTTTTTTATTGACCGATTACGAGAGATTGAACAACTGGGAGAAACCAAAACCTCTCAACTACCCGCTCACATTAAATTGATCTATTTAATAGCCAACATCTATTTTAGAAAAAAGGAGTTTAAGAAGAGTTTAGTCTTTCTTGCCGAAATGAAAATCTTGATGGAAAAAGAGAACGCTTTGTTTCGAAAGCGATTTGAAGTGAGCTACCTTAGTTTAATGGCACTCAACTTTAACTTTTTAGGGTTTCACAAAAGAGCCTCACTCCTATTGGATCAGCATTTGGTATCGAAAGACTTTCTTGTTCAGGAGTCTTTAAATCCTCTTCTAATTCGCAGCATGATTGCGTTTCAACAAGGCGAATATAAATTGACTTCCAAGTTATTTGCCAATTTTCAGAACAGTGACAGATACTATGAAAAGCGAATGGGAAGAGACTGGCTGTTAAACAAGAAGTACATTGAAATTTTACTGCACATTGAATTGCAAAACGATGATTTTGTTGATTCTAGGATTAACAGTCTCGTAAAAAAGCACGGGGCCTATTTAAAGTCCAAATCGTCCTTCCAAGTATTGCCATTTTTAAAATTGGTAAAGTTAGTCTACCGCGAACCCAATACAGTAAATAAAGAAGAGTTTGAAGCTAAAGTAGATGCTATATTGATTCGAAAGCCTTCAGACCAAGAAGATTTATTTCTAATTTGCTTTTATGCTTGGTTGAAATCGAAAATGACAGGAAAGCCTATTTATGAAACGACCTTAGGACTGTTGTCTAACTAATCCTCCTTTCAATTTTATCCAATACTGCTTGAGCTGCTTTTTCTCCTGCCATCATTGCTGCGTTTAAGGAACCGTTTAGGGTGACATCACCGGCAAGAAAAACACGATCTAACAACTGCGTTTGTGAAGGCGGTATTTCATTCTGAAGGTTTTGTAAATTCGGTAACGCTTTTGGAATGATGAAGGAATGTTTCAATTCACCAACTTGAATGCCGCATAATTCACTTAGCTCTTTTTTTACTTGACTCACCAATTCTTCTGCTGCAAGACCTTTATTATCTACTACCGTTACAGAAAGTAGATTCTTTGAGCTCTTGGTTAAACTATTCACATAGTGAAGGTTGTTAATGTGATGTTTTCCAGGAATCAAGCCAATTAACTTTTCACTAATTACCTTCTTGGGAGTTTCAAAATAGTAACAATAACAAGCTTTCCAATCTATTTTTTGGTCTCTTAAGTTGCTGATGAGTTCATCCGCTTCTGTGGCGACAATGGTGTAATCACTTTCCACTTTAGGTAAACCTTCAATAGTGATACCAGAGGTGTCTACCTTGGAGACGGCTACATTAAAATGGAACGTACTATATTTTAATTGACTCGCCAATTGTTTTGGGATTTCTTCAATCCCTTTTTTCGGCACACTTGCTTGCCCTTCAGCAAACATTTTAAATACAAACTCAAACATTCGACTCGATGTACTCAAGGCAGTCTCTAAAAATATGCCGCTAAAAAAAGGCTGAAAAAAGTCATGGATAATAACGCTTGAAAAGCCTCTCGTTTGCAGGTAATTCATCGTTGTCGTTTCCTTCTTTTCAAAAATTTCGTCCAACGATTGGTTCTTTAATTCGTTGTTCAATCGAAAAACGTTCAATTTATCGGAAAACGTAGCGTGTTGACTAAAAAGGGTTGGAAGTAAGAGCTTTGAGTTTCGAAGAGGGTCGCCAAACTTAGTTGCTTTCTTATTTTCAAATATGATTGAGCCAGGCCAAAACTGCTGTAAGTCTAGCGATGGATAATCCAAGTATTTTTTAGCCATAGGGTACGACTCCAATAAAACCTGAAAACCATGATCAAATACATGCTCCCCTTTTATCTCTGTTTTTACCCGGCCACCAACTCGGTCTGTTTTTTCGAAAATATGAGGAGCATATCCTGCCTTTTCAAGAACGATAGCAGCAATTAATCCACTTACTCCTGCTCCAATGATGTTGATTTTTTTATCTTTTTTCGACATTTGGTAGGGTTTTCTAGCTAAACGATTAAAGTCTTCATCTGTTTACAAGGGCAACTATTTTTTATTCTTCTGTCGTTTTTTCTTTTTGGCTTTCCAATCCTCATCATCAATTGCAGCTTGTTTAAGCAAGTTTTGCCAATCTTCGTTTTCATTTTCAACTACCGATGATTTGGTCATTTGGTAATCTTTTTTCGATATTTCTAGACGAGCAATTGGCTTTCCCAAGTTGGTATCAATGTCTTCCAACAGCTCTAGTTCTTCTGTCGCACAGAAAGACAGCGCCTGCCCCTTTTCTCTTCCTCTTCCGGTTCGTCCAACTCGATGAACATATTGCTCAGCACTATCAGGCAAATCGTAGTTCACTACGAAATCCACATGCGGCACATCTATGCCTCTAGCACTAATGTCGGTAGCAATTAATGTTTTTTCATCTCCTTTCCGAAACGCCTGCATGCTCTCTTCACGGTTCTTTTGGTCTTTGTCACCGTGAATGGTTATTGCTTTTAATCCTTGTCGCTCTAAAGCCTTTAAAAGCCGTTCTGCACGCACTTTCGTCCGAACGAATACAAGAGTCTTCCGATCGGGGTTTTCTTGCATCATATTGCCTAAAAAGAAACGTTTGTCTTCCATTTCAATAAAAGCAACAGCATGTTCAATGTTTTTGGCAACAGGATCCTTCGGGGAAATTTGAATTCGAATAGGATTGGTCACCAAGGAATAAGCAAGCTTCTTAATTTTTTCGGTGATGGTTGCCGAAAAGAAAAGCGTTTGTCGGTGTTTAGGAATGTGTCGCATTAAATCTTGAATGTCTTTAATGAAACCTAAGTCAAGCATGTGATCCGCTTCATCCAGCACCAAAATTTCTAACCCATCTAACTTAACATCACCTTGACTTACCAAGTCAAACAACCTGCCAGGTGTGGCAATCAAAATATCAACACCATCAGCTAGTTTCTCCTTTTGTGGGTCTTGGTCTACTCCACCATGGATACAGAAACTACTCACCTTAGTGTGTTTGGCAAGGGAAACAAAAACTTCATTAATCTGCAGCGCCAATTCATGAGTAGGTGCCATCACCAAACATTTAATTCCTGCACTTTTTCGAATAATCTTCTTAACGTGCAGCAAGTGTAAAATTGGAATAACAAAAGCTGCAGTTTTTCCTGTTCCTGTTTGGGCAATCGCCAATACATCTTCACCACGCAAAATGTTAGGAATTGCTTTGTACTGAATGTCAGTAGGCTTTTTAAAACCTTGTTTACTGATACTCTTTTTTATGCCATCGGAAATGGGGTACTCTTCAAACTTCATGTTCGCTCTATTTAGTGCAAAAATAAATGCCTAAAACATTACATTTTAGGCATCATTATTTTTTTATTTAAGTGTTGATTAGATTTTTTTCACTCTAACCGCCATTAAGCCTTTTTGCCCTTTTTCTAACTCAAAGCTCACTTTGTCGCCTTCAATTACATCTTCTTTCAATCCATTTACATGGACGAAATAACTTTCTTGATCTTTCAAGTCACGAATAAATCCGTATCCTTTCGAATCATTAAAGAAGGTAACCTTTCCTTCGTGAATTAAATCCGCTGGATCTTCTTCACCTTTTTGAGGTATTCCTAAAACAATATCTTCAGCCTTTATGACTTTCTTCTTTACATCCGGATCTGGAGGAGTGTCTGTTATGTTGCCATTTTCATCAACATAGGCCATCATGTTCTCAAGACCGCCACCTGCAGAATTTTCTTTTCTCTCTAATCTCTTCTTCTCTTTCTCTTCCTTCTTCTTCTGCCTTTTCTTTTCCTTTTCCTTTTTTCCGAATGTCTCCTGTGATCTACCCATTGATTACTTAGTGCTTTTTGTTATTATTTTATAAAACTCCTTATTTTATTTGAATTATCAGGCAATTAGATAGGTTTATCTTCTTCTGCTTCTAGGACCTCCCGAACTTCTTGGTCCAGATGAACTAGAACTGCTAGTTCTTCGGCCGCCACCTGCACCTTTTGGTCGTCTTCCGCCTCCGCTTCCACCGCCAAAGTTACTTCTGCCGCCTCTTCCTCTATCTCCACCACCATCACTGCTTCTACCACCACCAGAAGATGAGCCACTAGTTTCTTGATTCACTCGAATGGCATGTCCACTTTCTAATTCTAATCCTTCAAACTTATCTTCAAAACCCTTTACTTGACTTTCATCCAAATTAAAAAATGAACGTTTATCTTGAACGGCTATATCATTAATATGAGACTTTTTAGCACCAGACACTTCACTCACGAAATCAAGTAAATCAACTTTACTTAAACCATCGTTTTTACCTAGATTGATAAAATATCGGTTTCTATTGCTATCAAATTCTCTACGTTCTCCTCTATCACTTCGTTCTCCTCTATCTCTTCGATCTCCTCGGTCATTGTCTCTGCTTCCTCTAGAATCAGATGACATATTTAAGTCACCTTTATCACTTCCTTTGAGTTTCTTCAATTCCTGAGAAATCATTCGCTTTAACAAATCTTCTTTTGTTAAGGCTTCAAATTGTGGTAAAAGTGCTGTTAAATTCTCTTCCGCTTCCTCATCTATTGGCATAGCAAGTGTGCTCTTTACCCAATTTTCAAGTCTAACTTTTTTAAGTTCACTTGCTTTAGGCACTTCAATTTTTTCAAACGTAATGTTGTTCTTTCGTTCAATATCTGAAATCTTTCTGCCTTCTCTGTTGTTGATGAACGCAATAGAAATTCCTTTGTTTCCGGCTCTACCAGTTCTACCACTTCTGTGTGTATAGGCTTCTAGTTGGTCTGGAATTTTGTGATGCAATACGTGTGTTAAATCATTCACATCGATTCCTCTTGCAGCAACATCAGTAGCAATTAGCAACTGCATGTTTCTTGCCTTAAACCTTCTCATGGCAGCATCTCGCTGAGCTTGAGATAAATCTCCATGCAATGCTTCTACTTCATATCCCAGTTGACCTAAGGTATCTGTAATTTCTTGCGTCTCCCTTTTCGTTCTGCAGAACATGATTCCCTTCATTTCTGGTTGAATATCCAAAAATCTTCTAAGGGCAGTAACTTTATCGTCGTTTTTAGTAATGATGTACTGATGCGTAATGTCTGTATTGGTCTTCGACTCTGTATTTACAGCGACCTCCACAGGATCAGTCATGTACTTTTTAGTTATTCTTCTAATATCAGCAGGCATGGTGGCTGAAAATAACCAGGTAGAACGATCTTCTCTTGTATAGCTTAAAATCTCGTCAATGTCTTCTTTAAAGCCCATGTTCAACATTTCATCGGCTTC
>JBLHTZ010000080.1:0-8658 GCA_047627915.1 Vicingaceae bacterium | reverse complement strand
CCAAAATAGTTCCTTCAAAAGGCGTAGAAGATGAAGAATATCATTTGGAGTACATCAGCAATGCTACCATGATTAATACAGAAGGTTCTATCTTGGAAGCGAAGAAAGAGGTGGTAAAGTTTGGTGCTATGGTCACTAAGATGACTTCCTTTGTTCCTGAATTACTCGTAGAAACGGATAAGAAGAAATTCAAGAAGAAGGTTGAACGAATCGAAAAATATGAAGAAATAACAGATAACATTGAATCTGAAATTGGTGTTTATTTAGCGAAGGTTTCTGAGGGAGAATTAAATGAAAGAAGTTCCTTGCAAATCAGAGCAATGTTAAGTATAGCGAATGACTTAGAGACGATTGGGGATATTAATAATTCCATGGGTAAAGTGTTGCAACGTAAAATGGAGTCGAAAATATACTTCATTCCAAAGCAACGAGAAAACCTATTGGAGATGTTCAAACTATTGAACATTGCGCTAGATATAATGCAAAAAAACCTAGACAATGGATTGCAAGGTAAATTCCTAGCGGAGGCTGAAGAGGCAGAGAAGGCAATCAATAAATTCAGGAATCAATTAAAAGAAGGCCATCTAAAAAGCATTGAGAAAGGAAAATACAAGTTTGATAGCGGGATGATTTACACCGATTTGTTTGCTGCAATTGAAAGTATTGGCGATAGGATTATTTCAATTAGCGAAGCGGCTTGTGGAAAAATCAGCTAGTCTAAAAACACTGGGGTTGCAATGCTATTGCTTTGATTAAAAGCTCTGTCTATCACATAGCCCTCTAAATACATGCTATCAATTCCTGAACTTCGATAAGGGTTAAGCTCTAATTCAAATCTGAACTCTCCTTCAATACCATTTCTAGAAGATACATTTTCTGAAGCGGGAATGCGATAATCTTGTAATTTTGGTAACGGGATAACTGCACCATCTACGTAACGATAACCTGTAACAATAAAGTTATTAGAGTCTGTAATTTTTCGTACACCAATATTCCCATCTCCGTCAGTAAAGCCAAGTTTCCAGATGGCAATTGGACCAGATTCTAAGCCAGTTTCAACGATTTGAAAATCTCGGTAGAAAAGTTCAGGAACGTCATCAAAGTTTTTGTCCTCCTGGCAAGCTGAAATACCTGACAAGAAGAGGATACCAATTCCTATTTTTACAAAACTTTTCATGCATTAAAATTAATCAGAATAATCCTTTTCCGTTGAGCTCTACAATTACAGCATTTCATACTTCATTTAAAAAAAGACTTTTTACAGGGTCCGCTTGTTCATTTAACGACTTATGTGTTGAATTGTTTCAATTTCAATACGGGAATAATACAGCGTATCGAACTTACTGTGATTTAATTAATACCACCCCAGAAGAAATAAGGGAGTACACTGAAATACCATTCTTGCCTATTTCAGCATTCAAGTCACATGAATTGAAATGTGGGAGCTTTAAACCAGAGGCTATCTTTACGAGCAGCGGTACTATGGGGCTTCAAACAAGTCGACATTTTGTCAAGGACCTTAAATTATACGAAAGAAGCTTTCACCTCGGGTTTGATCACTTTTATGATGAAGTAGAAGAGTATTGTGTGTTGGGCTTATTGCCATCTTATTTAGAGCGAGAGGGATCCTCACTTATTTATATGGTGAATGATTTTATCAAGAAGAGTAATCATCCGAAGAGTGGATTCTTTTTAAATAATCAGCAGGACCTTTATGAGATCTTAGTAGAATTAGTCAATAAGAACACAAAAGTGTTGCTTATAGGAGTGTCTTTTGCTTTGCTGGATTTCGCTGAAAAATATCAAATTGAGTCGAATGAAAACTTGATTGTTATGGAAACAGGTGGCATGAAAGGCAGAAGGAAAGAATTGATTCGAGAAGAACTGCATGCTAAACTATCAAGGTCTTTTAGAGTTAAATACATTCACTCGGAATATGGAATGACTGAACTGCTATCGCAAGCTTACTCAAAGGGAAATGGCATATTTGAGACGCCTCCTTGGATGAAAGTATTAATTCGTGAGCAAGATGACCCGTTTCAGTTGGTTCAAAATGGACAAGCAGGTGCTATCAATATAATTGATCTTGCTAATATTTCATCTTGTGCGTTTATTCGAACAGATGATTTGGGGACTCAAGTTTTTGAAAATAAATTTAAAGTATTAGGTCGTTTAGATGTTTCTGATTTAAGAGGGTGCAACCTAATGGTGAATTAGCTTACTTGTTAATCGCAATTTCAGTATTCTGGTTTTTAAAATCTTTTCTTAATTTTCATGTGCTTTATTGTTATTTCAAAAAATATGCTAAATCGGCTGATTCTTATTGTGTTGTTATCTAGCGCTTCACAGTTGTACTCTCAGCCTGGAGATCGCACATTAATTGAAGAGGGAGTAAAGTTGCATGATCAGGGGAAATATACAGAAGCAATTGCAAAATTCAATGAGGTGCTGCTGTCTGACAAACAAAACGTGCATGCATTAGCTGAGAAGGCCTATTCACAAATGGGGTTGAAAGAATATAAAGCAGCTATCTCTACCTGCAGAAAGGCACTGAAAATTAAAACAGACGATAATGAAGCGCTAAAGTTAATTTACATTACTTATGGCAATGCTCTAGACCTTTCAGGGAAACCAAAGGACGCTATAAAGATTTATGAGAAAGGATTAAAAGAACATCCAGGATTTTACTCTATACTTTACAATAAAGGGGTCACCTTGAGTAGAATGAAAGATTGGGATGGCGCCATTGAGTGTTTCCAGCAATCAGCTCAAGCTAGTCCTAACCACAGCAGTACTTTCCTAGCATTAGGAAGAATGTTGGTTTTTAAAGAGCAAAATATTCCAGCATTGTTAAGCTATTTGCGTTTTCATATTATTGAGCCAGATAGTCCAAGGGCAAAAGAGAATTTTAAATTCATTCAAGAATTGATGTTTTCTAACGTGGAAAAAACCGGAGACAATTCAATTTCAATCAGCCTTCCTTCAAAAAGCTTAGAGGAAATGGGGAATGAGAATAAAACGGAGAATAGTTTTAGAAGTATTGAGTTAATTCTTTCCATGCAAAGCGCGTTGGATTTGGGGGAAAATCAGGGAGAACTAAGTGACGTTGAGCGATTCGAAAAGAAGTTGAATTCAATGTTTGTAAGCTTGGATGAGTCAAAAAAAGGGAATTCAGGATTCTATTGGGAATTTTTGGCACCTTACTTCATAGAGTTGAGTACAAATAACTATGAAAATGTGCTTGCACATTTGGTTTTTTCAAATCAAGAAGATGAAGCTGTTGCAGCCTGGTTTTTAGAAAATGAGAGCAAAGTTCGTAGCTTTTACGAATGGTCTACGGGTTACCAGTGGTATTGAAAGAGGACAGACTTTTTACTTTCCTCCAACCAAATTTTTAATCTCGTTCAGCTTCATTAACGCTTCTACCGGAGTGAGTGTATTGATGTCAATTTTCGTCAGCTCTTCCTTGATGTTTTCTAAAACTGGGTCGTCGAGTTGAAAAAAGCTCAATTGAAATTCGTCTTCTGCTTCCTTACCAATCTGTTGAATTTTGCTTTTATTTTCTTCTGCACTATTTTTCTTCTCTAACTCTGTAAGTAATTGATTTGCCCTTCGAATTAAACTTGCTGGCATGCCGGCCATTTTTGCGACATGGATTCCAAAACTGTGGTTTGAGCCACCGGCAATTAGCTTTCGCATGAAGATGATTTTCTTCCCAATCTCTTTTACTGAAACGTTAAAGTTTTTGACCCTCGGAAAGCTCTTCGTCATTTCGTTTAGCTCATGGTAGTGGGTGGCAAATAACGTTTTAGGTGCAGCAATTTTATTTTCATGTAAATATTCCGCTATAGCCCATGCAATTGAGATTCCGTCGTAAGTGCTTGTACCTCGTCCAATTTCATCTAGTAGAATAAGGCTACGCTCTGAAATGTTATTTAATATACTAGCTGTCTCGTTCATCTCTACCATGAATGTCGACTCTCCTGAAGAGATGTTGTCAGAAGCCCCAACTCTAGTAAAAATCTTGTCGACTAAGCCAATTTTAGCATGCGTAGCAGGTACAAAACTGCCTACTTGAGCCATTAGTGTAATTAGAGCTGTTTGGCGTAAAAGCGCAGATTTACCCGACATGTTTGGTCCGGTGATCATTATGATTTGCTGGCTTTCGTTGTTAAGGTAAATGTCATTTGAGATATACTCTTCGCCTGCGCCGAGCTGCTGCTCAATAACTGGGTGCCGACCAGACTGAATATCAATCGCTAAACTTTCGTTTACTTCGGGTTTTACATAATTCCGAGCTTCCGCTAAAGTAGCGAACGATAAAAAACAATCGAGTTGAGCAATTAGATTGGCATTGAGTTGTATGGGAAGGATGTATTCAGCGGTTTCTTGCACCAATGCGTGGTATAAATTAGCTTCTAAAACACCTATTTTTTCTTCTGCTCCAAGTATTTTTGTTTCATATTGCTTTAGTTCTTCAGTAATGTAGCGTTCAGCACTCACTAAGGTTTGTTTTCTGATCCACTCTTCCGGTACCTTGTCTTTGTGGGTGTTGCGAACTTCGATGTAATAACCAAAAACGTTATTGAAGGCGATTTTCAACGAAGAAATACCTGTAGCTTCCGTTTCTCTTTGTTGCATGTCAAGCAACATTTGTTTTCCACCGGTTTGCAGTTTTCGCAGTTCGTCGAGCTCTTCATTCACTCCGCTTGTAATCACGTTCCCTTTTTGAACCAACACGGGAGGTTCTTCTTGCAACTGCTGTTGAATTTTTTCGACAAGCGATTCGCACAAATTCATCTGTTCCGCAATCCGATTTAAGGTGCTGTTTTTTGAACCTTTTGCACATTCTTTTATCGGCCCAAGTGAAGCCATGGCTAAAGAAAATTGCTTTAACTCTCTCGGGTTTATTCTGCCGGTTGAAACCTTAGAAATTAGACGTTCTAAGTCACCAATTTGAGAAACCTGCTGACGAAGAAGTTTTGCTACATCATTTTCATTGAGCAGGTATTCTACTGCAGAAAGTCGTTCTTGAATTGGTTTTATTTCTTTCAAAGGAAGCGCAATCCAACGTCGCATCATTCTCGCACCCATGGGAGAAATGGTCTCGTCCATGACGTCTAAAAGTGTCGTAGCTCCTTCGTTTGAAGAATGCATTAATTCTAAGTTGCGAATGGTGAAGCGATCCAGCCAAACAAAATTATTGGCATCAATTCTTGCAATTTTATTGATGTGTTTTAATTTGTCATGCCGTGTATCTGACAAGTAATGCAAAGCAGCGCCTGCGGCAACTATTCCTGCATGTAAATTTTCAACTCCAAAACCTTTAAGCGATTTTGTCTCAAAATGCTTCAATAAGTTCTCTTCTCCAAACTCTTTGGTGAACACCCAATCGTCAAGTTGGTAAGTGAAAAATCCTGTTCCAAATTGTGCCTCAAACTCTTTTTTATATTGCTTTTGAAATAGCACTTCGCTGGGTTGAAAACTCTGAAGCAGTTTGTCGATGTGTTCTGTGTTTCCTTCGGCTAACATAAATTCACCGGTAGAAACGTCTAAAAATGAAACGCCAATTAACCCGTTGTTTTGTCTGCTAGAAGTGAAATGAACGGCAGCCAAAAAGTTGTTGGACTTCTGAGATAATACTTCATCATTGTAAGAAACACCTGGAGTCACGAGTTCGGTAACGCCACGTTTTACAATGTTTTTCGTCTGTTTTGGGTCTTCCAATTGATCGCAAATGGCTACCCGGTAACCCGCTCTCACCAACTTTGGCAAATAAGTGTTGATGGAATGGTGGGGAAATCCTGCCAAGGCAATTTCATTTGCCGAGCCATTGTGCCTTTTTGTGAGTGTTATGCCTAAGGTCTTCGCTGCTTTTACTGCATCGTCACCAAAGGTTTCGTAAAAATCACCGACTCTAAAAAGCAACACCGCATCAGGGTACTTTGCCTTAATCTGATTGAATTGCTTCATCAGAGGCGTTACGATTGGGGTCTTGGTAGTTTTTACTTTCTTACTCACTCTATTTATTTAGAACGTTAAAAGTAATAAGATCGCTTTGCTGGTGCTACTTTTGTTGCTTCCTACTTATCATTAGTTTTTCACAAATAAAATGAACCATGAATCGAAAATTAGCGAACGAAGAATTGGGAAGAATAGACCTTGAAAGCTTTAAAAATGCAGAGAAAACACCAATTGTTGTTGTCTTGGATAACATTAGAAGTTTGAATAACATTGGGTCCGTTTTTAGAACTGCTGATGCCATGGCAATTGAAGCTGTTTATTTGTGTGGAATTACAGCTCAGCCACCACACCGAGAGATTAATAAAACGGCACTTGGAGCAACCGAATCCGTACATTGGAAATATTATGAAAAAACGGAAGTGGCAGTCGCTTCTCTAAAGGAGGAAGGTTATACTATACTCTCAATTGAACAAACGGAAGGCAGTGTTTATCTAAATGATTTTGAAGTGAGACAAGGTCAAAAATTAGCCTTAGTTTTTGGACACGAGGTATACGGTGTAGAACAGGATATTATTGACTTGAGTGATGCAGTTGTTGAAATTCCTCAAAAAGGAACAAAGCATTCACTCAATATATCGGTTAGTGCTGGCGTTGTATTGTGGGATTTAAGTTCTAAATTTGAGAAGCTTAGTTAAATTTTTAGGTATGGCATATTCTTTGGATAGTAAAGTGAAAACAATCATTATGAGAAATTCGATTTTCCTGTTCAGCATTCTTTTCTTTTTTACTTTTAGTGTTGTAGCTCGCGCTCAACCCGAAGAAAAGCAAAAGGGAGAGGCATCAAACGAAGAACCTTTTGAGTTTAGAAAAGTTGAAAATAAAGCGTTCAAAGACGGAGAATTTTTAAAGTACAAATTAGCTTACGGTATAATGAATGCCGGAGAAGCTACCTTGGAAGTGAAGAAGGTGAAGAAGAAAATTCAGGACAGAGAAATCTTGCACATTGTTGGTCGAGGTTACAGTGTTTCGGCTTTCGATTGGTTTTTTAAAGTGCGAGATAAGTACGAGACTTACTTAGATGAAGAAGGTATTTTCCCTTGGTTATTTGTTCGACGAATAGAGGAAGGAGGCTACAAAAAAGAGCAGGACTATAAGTTTTTTCAAAGTGAAGAAAAAGTAGAGTACGTTCAAAAAAAGGAGGAGTATAAAGTTCCTAATGGCGTGCAAGACATGATTTCATCTTTTTATTATGCGAGAACGATTGACTTTAGCAATGCAAAAAAGAATCAAGTTTATGAATTTGAATCATTTGTAGATGGAGAGTTATATCCCATCAAAATAAAATATGTTGGTATAAAAACCATTCGTGTAGACGCAGGAAAATTTGAATGCATGGTATTTCATCCGGTAGTGCAAGAAGGGCGGGTTTTTAAAAACGACGATGATTTGACGGTATACATTACCAACGATGAAAATAAGATTCCAATTCTGGCGAGAGCTAAAATATTGGTCGGTTCAGTTCGAATGGAGTTGATCGACTATAAGAATTTAGCAAACCCTATGGCAAAGCGGTAGTTTCCTCTAATTATAAATTCTGAAATGTCGAATTACGAATTATATTAGTTACGAGTGTACTCGCTGAAATATAAAATCAAATGATAAGCGCATTAAACATTAGTTTTAATGCGCTTGTTTCTTTTAAAAATTAGACATGCATTTCCCCCAATTATTCGAATTTTTAGAAATCCTTCAAGAAAACAACTCGAAAGATTGGATGGATGCCAATCGGAAATACTACCATCAAATTAGAGATGCGCACATTGCTTGGCTAGATCAAATGAGTTTAAAGTTGGCTAAAGTCGATCAGAACTATACTCCGACTACCGGTAAAAAAGGCATTAATCGAATCAACAACAATTTAATGTTTCATCCGAATAAGCCGGTGTATAAAGACCATTTTGGTGCAGGTTTAGACCAACAATCCAAGCAGGGCGATTTTTACATTCATTTAGGTGTAAACGAATCGTTTATTGCTGGTGGTTATTACAAGCCCAAGCCGGATTTATTGGCGAGCATTAGAGATGCGATTGACTACAATGGCAATGAATTAAAGAAAATTTTGAGTCAAAAATCCTTTCAATCAACTTTTGGCGCTTTAATCAAAACCGGTGATGAATTAACCAATGCGCCAAAAGGGTTTTCTCAAGATCATGAGCACATAGACTTGTTGAAGTATAAAACCTTTGCCGTTGAGCGTTCCTTAACTAGAGAAGAAATAGTTTCAACTAGCTTTGATGAACTGGTGATTGAAATATACCAAGAAATGCTCCCGTTTAGAAGATATTTGAACAAGGCGGTGACGGTGTAAGTGAACAATTTAATAAATAGCCAATTTTTTAATCTATTATTACTGTTATTGCATAGTTACATCCTTTTGTATAGTCTCTTTGTAAACCCGAAACAGGATCCACAAAAGAGCCCCTATCATAATTAAAATTCCGGCCTGATGCATGTATTCAGGTCTTTCTGGTTTAATTCTTCCATAGAACGTTAAAATTAAAAAGTAGGTTGTATTGAAGAAATGAAGAATAATAATCGTGTACGTTAGTTTGCTGAGCTGTTTTACTTTCCAAGTAAACAGAGGGAATAGAAGAACGAGCACAAAGGTTATGAATCCATGCAATGGATCCATGA
>JBLHTZ010000079.1:0-8692 GCA_047627915.1 Vicingaceae bacterium | reverse complement strand
TATTAGGTTTGAGAAAATTATTTTTTATAAACTAAAAACAAAAAACATGAAAAAGATTATTTTAAGTGTTTCAATGGCTTTGATGTCAACAGTAGCATTTAGTCAAATTGAAACTGGAACTAAATTCTTAGGTGGAACTTTTGGCTTTTCAAGTGGAAGTAGTGAAACTAGCGGAGGTGGTGTTACTGCAGATGGTCCATCAACATCATCTTTTCAAATAGCTCCTTCATTTGGCTACATGGTTACCGATAATATTGGAGCTGGTTTAAGAATTGGAATTAACAATTCAAGTTCAACGATTACTTCGGGTAACAATAATGAATTAGAAGACAAATCTAATATCACTACCGTAGGAGCTTTTGGTCGCTATTACCTGCCTGTTGCTGGAGATGCTTTATTCTTTCATGCAGATCTAGGTTTTGATATTGGATTCGGATCTAACGAGAGTCAAAGTGAAGATTTTAATATTGACCCAAATACGGGTAACACAGTAACTACTGTTGTTACAAACGAAAGTGATGTAAGCACATTTTCTGTAGGGATTTCTCCGGGGTTTGATTATTTCGTTGGTGAAAAGTGGGCCATTGAAATGAATTGGGGTTTCCTTGGCTATAATACTTCTACCACGGAAGCAGGGAATACTGAGTTTAAGTCATCAGGTATTGATGTTAATTTTGACTTTACTAGAATAGGCATCGGAGCAAGATGGTACTTTTAGTCTAAATTGAATTGTACTTTACAAGGAAAAGCCCTTCGATTTAATCGAAGGGCTTTTTTATGTCCTAAAGTTTCTTAACCAAGCCTTCAAAAAATTACTTTTGCACCATGGCAAATCAAGAAGAAAATCTTAAAAATATTATTGGTCATGCAAAAGAGTATGGCTTTGTCTTTCCTTCATCTGAAATTTATGATGGCTTAAGTGCTGCATATGACTACGGTCCGCTGGGGAGTGAGTTGAAAAACAACATCAAACAATATTGGTGGAAGGCCATGGTGCAAATGCACGAAAACATTGTTGGTATTGACGCATCCATTTTTATGCATCCTACCACTTGGAAAGCTTCTGGGCATACAGATGCTTTCAATGATCCGTTAATTGATAACAAGGACTCTAAAAAGCGGTACAGAGCGGATGTTTTGATAGAGGATTGGGTAGCTAAAATTGAAGCGAAGATTACGAAAGAGGTAACCAAAGCTGCAACACGTTTTGGAGATGCTTTTAATGAAGCGGAGTTTAGGGCAACTAACCCAAGAGTAACAGCTAACCAAGAAAAGATTGACAACGCAGAAAATCGCTTTAAAACGGCCATGGATGCAGATAATTTGGAAGATGTTCGTCAATTAATCATTGATTTAGAAATTGCTGATCCGGTTAGTGGTTCAAAAAATTGGACAGATGTACGTCAGTTCAATTTGATGTTTAGCACAGAAATGGGAGCTATGGCAGATGGAGCTAGTACCATTTATTTACGTCCAGAAACGGCGCAAGGTATCTTTGTGAACTTCTTGAACGTTCAAAAAACGTCGCGATTGAAAATTCCATTTGGAATTGCACAGATCGGGAAAGCCTTTAGAAATGAAATCATTGCTCGTCAGTTTATTTTTAGAATGCGTGAGTTTGAGCAAATGGAAATGCAATTCTTTGTTCGACCTGGAGAAGAAATGAAATGGTACGAGTACTGGAAAGAGGAGCGTTTGAAGTGGCACTTGGCATTAGGCATTCCTCAAGAAAAATACAAATTTCACGATCATTTGAAAATGGCGCATTACGCCAATGCTGCTGCCGATATCGAATTTGATTTCCCATTTGGCTTTAAAGAATTGGAAGGAATTCATTCCAGAACCGATTTTGATTTGAAGCAGCATGAAAAACATTCAGGCAAGAAGTTGCAATATTTTGATCCTGAATTGAATGAAAGCTATGTGCCATTTGTAATTGAAACTTCTATTGGTTTAGATCGAATGTTTTTAGCCATTTTATCCAACTCAATTAAAAATGAAGAATTGGAAGATGGAAGTTCTAGAGTGGTCATGCGAATTCCTAACTTTTTGGCGCCTTATAAGGCAGCCATTATGCCGTTGACTAAGAAAGACGGACTTCCTGAAAAGGCAAGAGAAATTTTGAAAACCTTGCAGCAAGATTATAATTGTCAGTACGATGAGAAGGATTCTATTGGAAAACGGTACAGAAGACAAGATGCTATTGGCACACCTATTTCAATAACAGTTGATCATGATAGTTTAGAAGACAACTCTGTGACGGTGAGAGACAGAGATACCATGCAACAAGAAAGGGTTGCAATTGCAGACTTACCATCAATAATTTCAGGAAAGTTGAGGTTGAAAAACTAGACTAGAATGTCTTACTAGATGATTAAATTTCAAAAAGCTTCAAGGTTAATCCTTGGAGCTTTTATATGATGCTTGGCAAGACAAAAGCTCCGAGTGTAGTTCATGACATCATAGAAGTGGAGCAAAGTAAACAGGCATTAGTCAAGTAATCGGTCATAGGATGTGTATATAAAATCAGTGGATAGAGAGTCTTGATTGATTGTAAATTTTAAGTTCGTGAATTTTGCTCCTCTTCGACCAACTCCCTTTCTTTCTCTAACATTTTCGAGGCTATTCCAATCACTAACTGTTAAATTTAGAATTGCACACAAGTCATCACCCTGGACATTAAAGTATAAAGATTCTTTTCCATTTTGGTCTTCATACTTCTGAAGCCAGTACCTTAATTTAGATTGTTCAAATTTAGTTAGTCAACTAATTCGTCTTTGTAAGTTTTAGAATTAAGTTCATTGGTTTCAAATATTGGATTTTCATTTTTGCATTCAAGCTGGTCACATGAAATAATACAGATTAATGACAGGAGGAAAAATGTATAAGCTATTTTATATTTTATTCTTCAAAGGTGTTATGACGGGTACTATATGGTGTCTTAGCATCCTGCAGGGTACTATTGCTTATAGGTTTTGTTGGCAATAGTTTTTATTTTATAAAATTTTTGTTCAATGTCAGTTTTATTTAGCATTAGTCCAATAGTGTCGAGTTTGTCATTGATTTTACTGAAGTCATTGCCAACAATGAATTCAAACGAGTAGCAGTTTTCATTAGGAACTTTAAAGCTTATAAAGCTATCTGAATACTGGTCGAGCATTTTCGTAAATCCTACTAATCTAGATGCTGATGCTATCCAAATTCTTTCTTGATATTTGATAACGCCACCTTCACATTCAGTTTGGTAATGTATTAGTTTCTCGTGATCGATTACCATTAGTTCGTAACTAAGCATTAGCGTGTCTACTGGTGTCACTTTAAGTTTAAATGCATTAGAAATAGCTAGTGCAAGGATGGAGTCGTAACTTAGTTTGGTCTTCGTGTAGTTCTGAATTTGTATATCCAGGTATTTTTTTTCAAGGTATCGAAAGGTAATTCACCGACATTTTTTGGAATAATTTCATATGCCATTGCAATTACTTTTTTAAGTTGCAAGCCTTAACTGGTATATTTTGTATCACTTACAGTTGTTAGTGCATGTTTTGAGCATTGGGCAATTCCTGCGTTATTGATTTTTGTGTCGATAGTTGAAATCGTAACTCCATAATCAGTATTTCTTTGAGAGTAGATTAGTTTTGAACCTTCCTTGGTTTTACATGAACGAACGAATAGTGTTAAGAGAAGAAGGCAAAAATTTATTTTCACAGTTATCTCTTGTTTTAATTGTTGCACAACGTTTTCTTTAGTTTATATTTTCACCCCAATCACACAAACATCATCAACCTGTTCAATATCACCTTTCCAAGTCTTAAAGACTTCATTAATTTGTTGATGCTGCACTTCCATGCTTAAATGAGATATTGACAGTATATATTCCCTCATTTTTTTGACCATAAACTTTTTTCCTTTACGGCCACCAAATTGATCTTGAAACCCATCTGTTAAAGTATATATTTGATCTCCTTTTTGAATTTCGAATTCGCCCCCTTCAAAAGGAATAGTGTCTTTATCATGTTTCCCAATGGGCATTTTTTCAGGCTTTATGTCGATAAGTTCGCCACTACGTATTATCCAAATAGGATTTTGGGCTGCTGTATAGGAGAACTTATTCTTTTCAAAATCAAAACAAATTATTGAGGCATCCATCCCATCTTTACCTCCTTCTGGGCTGCCGTCTTTCTTTAAGCGTTCAATAATAAAAGTTCTAGTATCGTTGAATATTTTTGAGGGCTCTAGAGCTCCTTTTTCAATAGCTTTTTCAATAGAAGAAATATTCAGAATACTCATAATAGCCCCGGGTACTCCATGCCCTGTGCTATCCGCATTTACCATTGCAAAGGTTCCATTACTGAGTTTTCCTGCCCAATAAAAATCTCCGCTTACCACACCCTTGGGTTGAAAGAATACGAAATAATCAGTTAAGTTTTGGCTTAGCAGTTCATCAGTAGCTAAGAAACTACGTTGAATTCGTTCTGCGTAGTTAATACTGTCTGTAATTTCTTTGTGAGCTTCTTCAACTTGTTCTTTTTGCCCTTCTATTATTTCTTTTTGTTGTTCAACTTTCTTTAAAGTGGTTTCAATTTTCGCTTTTTCTGACTTAATAACCTCTGTGGCAATCTCAACTTCTGTTTCCAGCTCCTTTTGCCTTTCTTTTAATTTGGAAGTACGCCATTTTACAAAGCCAAAAATGAGTAATAATGCGGCTATAGCGCAGCCGGTTCTTGCCCACCAGGTATGCCACCAAGGTGGGTGTATTGTAAATTTATACGCAAAAGGCTCGCTCCATTTTCCACTTACGCCAATGGCTCTTACTTTAAAGGTATAAGTGCCATAAGGGATGTTTCTATAGTCTGCCTTAGCTTCATTACTTGGTTGACTCCAATTGGTATTTAAGCCCTCCATAAAATAGCTGTACCGTATTTGGTGAGGTGCAGACCAATCTATTGCCGAAAAATGAAAAGTAAGGTGGTTTTTATTGTAGGGCAATTTTAAATTGAGGGGGTAATTTTCAAATTGCTGCACTGCGTTAAATTCAAAATTATTATCCAAACTATCTTTTACCTCCCTATAATCTATAAACTGGTCGTTTATATTTAGTTGTTTTAGGTTAATAAGGGGTGGCTTGGTAGTAGGCGTGTATCTATTTAAATTTAACATAGTTAAACTTTTCCCACTGCCCCACCATACGCGGTTTTTACTATCTAATAAAACGCTATTAGCATAAAAATCTATTCCTTTTAAACCATCATTTTTTTCAAAAGTCGTAATGGTAATCTTTTTATCATTTTTTGGGTTGGAGATATCACCCACACTATACACAAATCGGTTTAATCCGCTTTCTGTACTTATCCATATATGATCACTCTTATCTTCTAGTATAGACCAGATAGTATTATTACTTAAGCCTTCATTTGTTGTAAAATGCGTAAAGCTTTCTCCATCATAACGGCTCACGCCTCCGCCATCAGTTCCGAACCAAATGTTTCCGCTTTTATCTTCTAGCATGGTGAAGACGTTATTATTACTTAAGCCTTCATTTGTTGTAAAATGCGTAAAGCTTTCTCCATCATAACGGCTCACGCCTCCGCCCCAAGTTCCGAACCAAAGGTTTCCGCTTTTATCTTCTAGTATAGAGTAGACGATATTATTACTTAAGCCTTCATTTGTTGTAAAATGGGTAAAGCTTTCTCCATCATAACGGCTCACTCCACCATCAGTTCCGAACCAAATGTTTCCGCTTTTATCTTCAAGGATAGTGAGGACGGTATTATAACTTAAGCCTTCATTTGTTGTAAAATGGGTAAAGCTTTCTCCATCATAACGGCTCACTCCTCCGCCATCAGTTCCGAACCAAATATTTCCGCTTTTATCTTCTAGCATAGAGAGGACTTTATTATGACTTAAGCCTTCTTTTGTTGTAAAATGGGTAAAGCTTTCTCCATCATAACGGCTCACGCCTCCGCCAAGAGTTCCGAACCAAAGGTTTCCGCTTTTATCTTCTAGCATAGAGTAGACGTTATTATTACTTAAGCCTTCATTTGTTGTAAAATGGGTAAAGCTTTCTCCGCCATAACAGCTCACGCCTCCGCCATCAGTTCCGAACCAAATGTTTCCGCTTTTATCTTCTAGTATAGACCGGACGTTATTATTACTTAAGCCTTCTTTTGTTGTAAAATGGGTAAAGCTTTCGGAACCTGTCCTGAGCTTTGCCGAAGGGTCATAACGGCTCACGCCTCCGCCACGAGTTCCGAACCAAATGTTTCCGTTTTTATCTTCTAGCATAGAGAGGACGTAATTATGACTTAAGCCTTCTTTTGTTGTAAAATGGGTAAAGCTTTCTCCATCATAACGGCTCACGCCTCCGCCACTAGTTCCGAACCAAATGTTTCCGCTTTTATCTTCTAACATAGAGAGGACGTTATTATGACTTAAGCCTTCTTTTGTTGTAAAATGTGTAAAGCTTTCTCCATCATAACGGCTCACGCCTCCGCCCCAAGTTCCGAACCAAATGTTTTCGCTTTTATCTTCTAGTATAGACAAGACGGCATTATTACTTAAGCCTTCTTTTGTTGTAAAATGGGTAAAGTTTTCTCCATCATAACGGCTCGCGCCTCCGCCAAGAGTTCCGAACCAAATGTTTCCGCTTTTATCTTCTATTATAGACCAGACGGCATTATTACTTAAGCCTTCATTTGTTGTAAAATGGGTAAAGCTTTCTCCATCATAACGGCTCACGCCTCCGCCCTCAGTTCCGAACCAAAGGTTTCCGCCTTTATCTTCTAGTATAGAGAAGACGTAAGAAGAAGCCATGCCTTGGTCTACATCTAAATATTGCATATTACTAATAGCAGCATCTTTAAAGCGAGGGAGTAGAGCCTTTGTAGGTAAGGGTTGAGTTGTGGGAACTGTTTTTCCTTTGGCAGGTATGGGTATACCTGTTTGTAGGGTGTCACCAGTGCTGTTTACTAGGTAATGGGAGGTGTCATCTTTAGCTATTTCACCAACTAAAATGGTAATAAGGGAGTCTTTGTTTACTGGTATTACGGTTAAGTTGTCTGGTGTTTTGTGTACGTTGGGGTGTGCGTTGTAAATGCTGTCAGATGGGGTGTATAGCACAACTTTGGGTTGGGCCACGCTGTCGGGGTGTATTGTTTTTCCTTCTGCTGGTATTGGAATACCTGTTATTAGGGTGTCACCACTTTCTGTTATGATGGGTTGTATGGTGTCGCCTGTAATGGTGTTTGTCATGTAGTCGCCCTCAATGTTGGCTGCTATGACCTTTGGCTGAGGATAGAGTGGCGCAGGTTTTGTTTCGGTTTCATTATTGCCCATACAGGCCGTAAGAAAGAGGATAGGTAGTATATATTTTATTTTTGTTTGCATTTTTTTTTCAATTTGCTAACGGTTATTGCATGGTTAGTGGCTAATTTAGAAGCACTTAACTTTCAATTTTGCACTTAGCAGTATTAAATGCTAAAACATTGATAATTAGCATAAAATCGCCATTAACTATACACCGTGTTAGCAGCTTTGTTTCTATTTTACTCGTTATTATTTCAGTCTTTTCTAAGAAATTATGGGTTGCAATAATCGCAATACATAGGGTCTTCGGTTGTTTTTTTATGTGGATACATTACTTCTTTTGTATATTGACAATGTTGGCAAATGTAAATATAGCTTAATGTCGAATTGGTTGCTGAACCGCATAAGCTACATTCTAATCCTTTCTTTGAGTCTGTAACTCCAAAACCTGGAATATTGCATTGAGGACAGCAAGAATTTACCTTAGCTACCAATTTCTTGGTTGCATTTTCAATTACAGTCATTCGGCTCGGGTTGTACATTGCTCTCATATCGGTTTCAACGTAAACCTCATTGAATTTTTTATACAGTAAATGGAATGCTTTTTTTAAGTCTTGCAATTTTGTAATGCCTTTGATTATATCACTATGGTCTGTTTTTGACTTGCGAAGTATTAGTCCGTGAGATGGAAATTTTACTGATTCAGCAAATTCTAAAAGTTCATTTTCATTTTCAATTTCACGACCATTGAAATTGGTTTCCATACTTAGTTCTCTGACGATTATTTCTACGTTGTTCTTTTTGTCAATGAATATTAAAAACTCGTCATCTGCACTTGCAAAAAATATTGTTGGATGAGAGCCGAAAGAACCTTCACTTGCCACGCCTAAATCGCATTTGCTCAGTTTTATAGCTAAAAGGCATTTTTGCCTAGCAGTTGCTATAGGGTCAAGTTTCCTTTCAATCTCTCCCGTAAAAGTTCCCAATGTATCCGTGTCGAATGTTTCATCTGTAAAACACCTTACTCCCAAACCTTTTTCAAGAATTGGTGCGATTACACTTTCCTTTTTGTGCTTAGTGGCTATGATTAATTTTCTACCGTTGAACATAAGGCGATAATCTCTTTAATTTGATTGTGTTGTTATCGTTATTTCCATTCCTTTAACCGTTTCGTTAAATCTTCCATTATCGTACACCAAATTTCCATTCACAAAAGTTTGTTTGATTTCCGTTAGAAATGTCGTCCCCTCTAATGGCGACCAACCGCATTTATACAAAATATTGTCCTTGGCAACTGTCCATTGGCTGTTCAAGTCCACCAAAGTTAAGTCTGCGAAATAACCTTCCCTGACAAATCCTCTGCTTTTAATACGATAGAGAATTGCTGGAT
>JBLHTZ010000078.1:0-8774 GCA_047627915.1 Vicingaceae bacterium | reverse complement strand
TACAGTAACAATAACTTCAACGTTGAAACTAGTGGAGTAAAATCCCAAGACGCTGTAAGTACATTTTTAGCAAATGTATTTACCTATATGGGAGGAGCTTTGGCAATTACAGGGTTATTAGCTTATTGGTTTGGCAATACTCCTAGTTTAATGACGTACCTCATAAATCCAACGGGAGGAGCAACTCTTTTAGGTTATGTAGTCATGTTCTCACCGCTAGCATTCGTTTTAGTGATGTCTTTTGCGTTTAATAAGCTTTCGTCATTTGCATTGCTCGGGCTGTTTATACTTTACGCAGCAGTTATGGGACTCAGCATGAGTTTCATTTTTCTTGCCTATACTGCATCAAGCATTGCTTCTACATTTTTTATTACAGCAGCAACATTTGGAGTTATGGCAGTTTTAGGTTACACCACAAAGCAAGATTTAACCAAATTCGGATCCATCTTATTCATGGCGCTTATTGGAATAATTATAGCTTCAATTGTCAACATGTTTTTAGGAAATGGAATGCTAGATATTATTATTAGTTGCGTTGGTGTTCTTGTATTTACTGGGCTAACCGCGTACGATGTTCAAAAACTAAAGCGCATAGGTGCAGGTGTTGAATACGGTTCAGAGTCATCGAATAAGCTAGCCATTATGGGAGCATTGAATCTTTATTTAGACTTTGTAAACTTGTTCATGATGTTGTTAAGATTATTTGGCGACAGAAGATAAATGAAAATAAAAACAACTTAATTTTAATGCCTGACCTTTTCTAAAAGGTCAGGCATTATTACTTTAGAAATATTATGAAAAAAGCATACGTTTTCCCTGGTCAAGGAGCCCAATTCATAGGAATGGGAAAAGACCTATATGATTCATCAGAAGAAGCTAAGGCCCTATTTGAAAAGGCCAATGAAATTTTAGGATTCAACATCACAGAAATTATGTTTTCCGGCACAGATGAAGCATTAAAGCAAACCAGTGTAACTCAACCAGCTATATTTTTGCATTCAGTTATTTTGGCAAAAGTTTTAGGTAGTGACTTCCAACCTAACATGGCTGCTGGGCACTCTTTAGGCGAGTTTTCTGCCTTAGTTGCTTGCGGTGCCATGAGTTTTGAAGATGGTTTAAGCTTAGTTGCCAAGCGAGCGAATGCCATGCAAAAAGCGTGTGAAGTAGAACCTTCAACAATGGCAGCAGTTCTGGGTATGGAAGATGCTGATGTTGAAAGAATTTGTGCAGCAATTGATGAAGTTGTGGTTGCAGCAAATTACAATTGCCCAGGACAGTTAGTTATTTCTGGAAGTATTGCAGGAATTGATGAAGCCTGCGAAAAGTTAACCGAGGCTGGAGCAAAAAGAGCGATCAAACTTCCAGTTGGTGGTGCATTTCATTCACCATTAATGGAGCCTGCTAAGGCTGAATTAGAAGCTGCAATAAAAGACACTGAAATTAAATCACCAATTTGCCCAATATATCAAAATGTTGTTGCAAAAGGGGTTACCTCACCTTCAGAGATTAAAGAAAACTTAATTGCCCAGCTTACAGGCGCAGTAAAGTGGACTCAAACCATGAATCAAATGATTGAAGATGGGGCTGAACATTTAGTAGAAGTTGGACCAGGAAATGTACTACAAGGTCTGATCAAGAAGGTTGATCGAAAATTCCCAACTGAAAGCGCAGCCATCTAATGTTATCTTTTGAAAATACGGAAATTGCCTTTGCTAATAAAAGCACTGCTGAGCTGAAAAAAGCCAATCTTTTGTTTCAATTGATTGGGAATTCGTTTTTAAGTAAAGTTGGTTCACAGCTTACTAGTTTAGCGTTAAAGCTTAAGCTACCCATCAAAGGTCTAATTAGAGCAACTGTTTTCGACCATTTCTGCGGAGGCGAGGATATTCTAGATTGTGAATCTAGAATTCAAGAACTAGCTAAATTCAATGTAAAAACCATTCTCGACTACTCTGTAGAAGGAAAGCAAGACGAAGAAGATTTTGATCTTTGTTTGGGAAAGGCGGTGTCTTCTATTGAACGTGCAAAGCTGGATGGAAATGTACCGTTTTGTGTTATCAAGCTCACAGGTTTAATCCCCTTTAACCTTTTAGAAAAAGTAAGCGCTAAAGAAGTTCTATCGGAAAAGGATAACATTGAATTCTTAAAAGGGCGAAATCGGGTTGATATTATTGGGCAAAACGCATTCAATGCCAACATCCCTTTAATGATTGATGCCGAGGAGAGTTGGATTCAAGATGCGATAGATGAAATTGCACACTTGATGATGACACGGTATAATTTGGAAAAACCAATTATCTACAATACCGCGCAAATGTACCGACACGATCGTTTGGCGTATATTAAAAACCTCTATAAACAAGCTGAAGAAGGAAACTTTTTTATTGGGTTGAAGATTGTTAGAGGTGCTTACATGGAGAAAGAAAGAGCACGGGCCCAAAAAAAAGGATACCACTCCCCTATTCAGCCTTCAAAAGCAGCTACAGATATAGACTACGATAGAGCCATTCGATTTTGCGTAGAAAAAATTAACCGTATCTCAATTTGTGCAGGAACGCACAATGAAAAAAGTTCTTTACTGCTGACAGAAATTATGCAGGAGAATCAAGTTTTGGAAAATGACGAAAGAGTCTATTTTTCTCAACTATTGGGAATGAGTGACCACATTAGTTATAATCTTTCGAAAGTTAACTTTAACGTAGCAAAGTATGTTCCTTATGGCCCTGTAATAGAAGTTATGCCTTACCTCATTAGACGAGCAGAAGAAAACACAGCAGTAGCAGGACAAACCAGTAGAGAGTTGAGTTTAATTCAAAGAGAGTTGGAGAGGAGAAAAGTATAGAATTCTAGAATGAGGAACTTGAAATATGAAAATTCATCAACTTTAATCCTTTAAACAGCAAATACTCTTGAAAACCAACTCCAATTTCATATATCTTAACGGCCTGTACTGGGAAAATAAGGTAGAAGAAATTGAGCAATCTATTCAAAATAATACGCTTTCATTAAAAGAAGTAAAAACTAGAAAGGTTGGAAAAAATGGACCTACTCATCGCATTATTGAAGGAGAAAATTTAGGGGGTCTGCATCTACTTGAAAAGAAGAAAGAAAAGTTTGACCTGATTTATATAGACCCTCCTTATAACACAGGAAACAAGGATTTTAAATATACAGATACGTATTTCAATACCGAGGATGAGAGTCGTCATTCCACTTGGTCTTCTTTCATTTACAAAAGGTTAATTAAGGCAAAACAGCTACTATCGGATAACGGTGTCATCTTTTTAGCCATAGACGATGCAGAGCAGGCTAGATTAAAATTGATTTGCGACGGCATTTTTGGAGAGCAAAACTTTGTTGCCAACTTTATTCGAAAAAACAAAGCAGGTAGTGGTCACGACAGTAAACAAGTGGCTGCAGAATTTGATTACATGCTTTGTTATGCGAACAACATAAATACTTTAGTTTTCAATCAAGAAACAGTAGATGTTGAAAGCGACAGTAAATACAAGTTCGAAGATCAATTTGTAAACCGAAGGGGAAAATATTATTTACGTGATTTAGATTATAAAGGCAGCTACAGCAAAACACTAGACTATGAAATTACCGCACCTAATGACACCAAGATGCTTTCAGGTGGCGCATTTGGAAAACCCAATACTTGGCGCTGGGGAAAGGAAAAGTTTAACTGGGGAATAAAAAACGACTACATCGTCTTTAAAGAAACTCCTAAAGGCTGGAAAGTATACATCAAACAATACCAATTTGTAGATAATAAAGATGAAATAAGGATTCGAAAATTACCGCATCGGGCATTGATTAACTTCAACAATTCCAAAGGAAGTAATGAATTAAAAGACATCCTAAAACAGGACATCTTTAGCTATCCTAAACCAACTGATTTATTGAAGTTTGTAATCAATTTGATTCCAAAAAAAGACATTCGAATTTTAGATTTTTTTGCTGGAAGTGGCACAACGCTTCACGCCGCTATGCTTCAAAACAAAAAAGACGGTGGAGAAAGAAGCTGCACTTTGATAACAAATAACGAAAACAAGATATGCGAAGAAGTTACTTACTCAAGAAACAAGGCTGTAATAGAAGGTTACGAAACAAGAAGAGGCAAGAAAATTGATGGTTTAGCACAGAATCAATTGCAATACTTTAAAGTAACCATCAAAAAGTGAGCTCTGTAGTTCACATACCACTCACAAAAAAAGAAATTCTTCCAGCTCTTCACACTGCTTTACAGCAAAATTTCATTGATAATTTGAGAGACCGACATCCTAATATTACTTTGGATAGTAAACTAAGAGGATACGTTGGAGAAATCGCATTTAAGAAATGGGCAAAGTCTTACGAAATTGAGTTCATAGCGTCGAACATTAAGGACCACTCTTCTGGAATGGACATTGATTTTGTAGTTGAAGTTGGCTCTAAAAGCTTGAATCTTGAGCTAAAGACTTCATTGATTCCTGACGTGGACCGAGACTTAATAGAAATGATAAATCGGAGAGACATTAAACTAATCCGACGAAAAGATAAAACAATTGAAGGGTTAGATGGAGACATTCATGTTCAAATTGCATTCAAACAATTGCGATTAAGAAAAGATGATTGGTTGACAAAGCAAGCGATACGTTTCGACTCTAACATTGAAGAAATCTATACCAAATTAGCCGCCTTCCGTTATGAAACAGATACCTTTTTAATGGGTTGGATAGACAAACCTGCACTTGTCAAACAAATCAATGAAAAACCTCAACACCTGCAAAAATGGAAATATGGTATGCGCGAGTTTTGGTGTTGTAATTTAAAGAAGGATGCTAAAAAGCCATTATCTTTGATTGAGTATTTGAAAGCTGAACCATGAACCTTTTATCCAACCTATTCCTTGCCTTATCATCATACGGAAGCGCCATTGAGTTTGTTTTTAAAAACAAAATGAAGCGCTATTTTTTGTGGCCTGTTGTTCTGAATATTCTATTTTTTACCACAGGGTTTCACTTTTTGGGCGAACTATCGGATGATTTATTGATTTGGATAGAGCGCTTTGTAGATTTTGAAAGTTTGGAATTTTGGGGATCTGAATTCCTTTCAAAGACAGTCCATTTCCTTCTTTGGATCATCTTAAAAATATTGGTCTTTCTTGTTCTTGCTTTTTTAGGAGGCCATGTAGTGTTAATCCTAATGTCGCCCATTTTAGCCATTGTATCGGAAAAAACAGAAAGGGTTTTAGAGGGTAATGATTATCCTTTCACTCTTAAACAGCTGCTGATAGACATTATTAGGGGAATAAGGATTGGTGTGCGAAATTTTGTATTTGAGATGCTATTCATTGTATTGCTATTTGGGTTAAGTTTTGTTCCTCTTTTAGGTTTGGGAACCTCCCCCATTCTCATCCTCGTTTCTGCCTACTATTATGGTTTCTCTTTCATTGATTACAACCTAGAACGAAAGAAGTACAGCGTATCTGACAGTGTAAATTACATGAAGAAAAATAGAAGTATTGTGATGGGCAACGGAATTGTATTTACTCTTGTTTTAGCCCTTCCTTTCATAGGGATAGCTTTGTCATCATTTGCCGCCATTATTTCCGCAGTTGCAGCTACTATCGCCTTGCACAAAAAGAACCAGAAAGAACGAACAAATTCGGGTTTGACTGCTTAGGTTTGTCAATTGAATTTTTGAAATTGAAAAAAGTAAAAATCTCTATTGTTTCGTACCTCAACACAACACCTTTAGTGTTTGGTATTGAGAACAATTCATCCTTCTTGGAGCAAATTGAATTGCACAAAGACATACCGTCTGAATGTGCTCGAAAGTTGATTGATGGAGAAGTTGATTTGGGATTAATTCCTATTGCTGCTATACCAAAGCTAGAGCAAGCACATGTTATTTCGAACTATTGTATTGGCGCCATTGGCAAAGTTAAATCTGTGCTTTTGGTAAGCGATGTTCCGTTACATGAAATTGAGAAAGTTTACCTTGATTACCACTCTAGAACTTCTGTTAACCTGTGTAAGGTTTTGTGCAGTGAGCTTTGGAAAATAGCACCTGAATTTATTGCAGGAGAGCCAGGCTTTGAAAATCAAATTTCTGGAACAACTGCAGGTGTAATTATCGGTGACCGAACCTTCAATTTTGAAAAAGACTACAAGTATCAGTTTGACTTAGCAGAAGAATGGCAAACCTTAACCAACATGCCTTTTGTTTTTGCAGCGTGGGTAAGCAACAAAAAATTACCAGATGAATTCATAGCGGAATTTAATCACGTTATGCAGCAAGGATTAAATCAATTGGAAGAATCAATCAATACCTCAACACAAGACATTATTAGCAAAGAAGAGTTAAAGGAGTACCTCACAACTTATATTAAATTTGATTTTGATGAGGACAAAAGAAAAGCAATGAACTTGTTCCTAAGCAAATTGCAATAAATTTAGAATTCACATCAAAAGCGCATAACTTCGGAAGAGTATTTTTTAAAAAGAGCGCATGTCACGTACATTTCGAAAATCTAAGTGGTTCTACTTTGCTGAATTTTTAATTATCATAGCAGGTATTACTGTCTCTTTCATTGTAAACGAATAGAGAGCGAGTAAAAAGATGGAGAATAAGAAGGAGCAATTATTAGTTGATATCAATAAGGGTTTGTATGCTGATTCAATGGTTTTACATAGAACCATTGCCATCTATGAAATCATGGCAAATTCTCATGATAGCTTATTGAAATACAGAACTGGTACATTAGATTCAGATAGTTTGACTGACTTTTTAGATCACCTGATCTCTTACATGCCATTTAATGAAACAGCAAATACCTACAAACGAATCAATACTGATTCAGAAATGACCATTGAACGGAATGATAGTTTGATTTGGTATTACATGAACTTGGACAATATTGTATACCCCGGAATGAAAGAGTTCTTTTGTGTTGAAAAGGACTTTGTACTCCATACAGTTCTTCCATATATGGATCAAAATGCTCCTTTCGTTTATACATCTCCTGTCAATAAATCATTTGAAGGAAGTGTATTTTATGAACTGAGAAACGAAGATGAGTTTATGAATTACTTAAAATCAGGTAGAGTTTACAAACAGAGTATGATAAAAGTGTACCAACGTGGGTTTAACTATCTTAAATTCATTAAAGCACAAGTTAGAGAGCAGATCAATATAAATCGTAAGAAAAAGTAGCTTTGAACTTATGAATGAGCAGCAAAAAAAGGCCTTTGTCATTTTAATCTTTTCCTATTTCATTTTCATCATTGCGATGGTGATGAATTTGTATTGGGCTAAAAACGAAGGTGAAATTTCAGTTAGCAAAGACATCTTCATGAGAGTACTTTACTTGATCTTCTCTATTATGGCCATTAGCAGTTTTGTAACCATTGCCAAAGAAAACAAGAAAACCAAAGCTCCGCTAACGCAACTTTTATTTCCATCATTCCTGATCATATTGCCAGTTTTAATTCTATTAGGTCAAGTAGTTTCTTTGGTTGAGGTACTTTCTCAATAAAAAATTCTTTTATATAACGCAAGTAATCAATTCGTAAACAATAATTTAATATTTTTGAATTATTATGAGAAAACTAATTGTTACTTTAATTTTTCTAGCAACTACACTTGTTTCAATAGGCCAAACATTAGAGTGGGTGAGTTCTTACGGTTCAACCACCTTTGATAGAATATGGGATGGTGAGATTTATGGTAACCAAATCGCTACTGTTGGCACTTACAGTGGGCCGCTGAGTTATAACCCAAGCACTACCATTTTAAGTCCGGTTAATAATGGTGGAAATGACATTCTGCTTAACATTTATGACAATTTGGGACAACTGTTAGTAAGTAAAGGATTTGGAGGTTCTTCTTCCGATATCGCTAAAAATTTAGCATATGATAATTCTGGTAATATTTATATGGTTGGAGGGTTTTCTAACACAGTAGAGTTTGATAGATCAAGAATTGGACTTTTTTCTAAAACGTCAAACGGAGGTCAAGATGCTTTTCTAGCAAAATTTGATTCCAATGGAAATTTAATTTGGGTAAACACTTTCGGTGGCACTTCTAACGATGAAGCACTTTCTATTGCCATCAACTCTGTAAATGAAGTGGTCATAACAGGGTATTATCAAGGAACTGTTGATTTTGACCCCGATACCACAGTTCAAAATTTTAGTTCAAATAATAATTCAACTGATATTTTCTTATCAAAGTTCAACTCGAATGGAAACTTAGTTTGGAATAAAACATTTGGATCTACAAGTAACAACGAAGCTAGTAGAGAAGTAGTGATAGAAAATAATGACAATATAATTCTTGTAGGATTTTATGGCGGAATTATGGATATTGACCCATCATCAGCAGTTTTTAATCTAGCTCATGGTTCGCAGGAAGATAGCTTTATTTCAAAATTTGATAATCAAGGAAGTTTTATATTTGCAAAGAGCCTTTCTAGTAGCTCAGAACTGATTATAAAATCAGTAAAGATTTCTTCTTTAAATGAAATCATCGTTGCAGGTAGTTTTTTAAATTCTGCAGACTTTGATCCGAGTAGCAGTTCTACAGTGCTTGCTAGTTCAAATGGCGGTGCAGATATGTTTCTCTTAAAACTAGACTCGAATGCAAATTTTGTTTTTGTCAAAACACTTGGTTCATCTGGATCTGATGTAATGGAAAAAATTGAATTGGATGCTGCCGACAATATTTTTTGCACTGGCTACTATTTCGGAAGCATGGATTTTGACCCCAGTACTAACGGAACAGTT
>JBLHTZ010000077.1:0-9199 GCA_047627915.1 Vicingaceae bacterium | reverse complement strand
CATTTCTGAAGCTCCAATCAATTTTGCCGGGGTTTCCGTTAAGCTTTTAATGGCAGCATCTCTTTCGAACCCTTGCTCAATTGCCGTTCTCAAATTTTCATAAAACTCCTTTTCTGTTTTCAACCCATCTGAAGTAATGGCAAACTCGATCTCAGCATTCCTTAAATAGCTTAAATTTTGAGGTGCTAATTCCCAAGCTTTCATTGCTGCAAGGGGCAATTGTATCGTGGCAAACGGGTCGCTTGCATCGTACGCATTTGGAAATGTTATAGGAACAATTAAAGCCGCTTCGGTGGCTTTAATATCTTGAATTCTTTCATACTCTGTTCCATCACCTTTCAGTATGAATTGAAAACCAAACTCATCTCCTATTTTATCAGCTCTAAGCTGAGATAAGGTTCCGTAGGTTTCAAATATTTTAGGCAAATCTTGTGTTTCTTCAATGGAAGCTAGACTCCGATTGTACTCCGTCAGTTTTTTGTTTTCGGTGTACCATTTCGCATCAAAATGCACTTGCCGAATTAGGGCAATCATTCCCATTAGCGAAGAAGGATACGTCTGTTTAGAACTGCCCTTGTTAAAAGAGTAATGGGATGCACTTTCTGCTTGAAGTAACTTAAAATCTTCCCCTTCATTTAATGCTACTAAAGCAGAAGTTCCCCTTAATAATCCATCATGTTGATGAGTTAATACCGTTCCAAATCCCATTTTTCGAAACTTCTCGGCGTCGTCCTTCCTAGGGCTTACCATATCAGCTGCTTTTGTTTCAGGCTTTACTGCTTGATTCCAGTAAAAAATCGATTCCTTTTTTGATTCCAACTGTGGTTGCTGAGACCGACTTCGTTCTGCACTTTTTACAGGGTCTATTCCATACTGCGTATGCAAATCAATGAAAGAGGGATAAATAAACTTCCCTTTTGCATCAATTTCAACCGTGTTCGCGGGCAACTCTACCGAAGTTCCCACCGTTACAATTTTATCTTTTTGAATCAGCAGTGTAGCGTTTTCAAGAACTTGACCACTTTTTATATAAATGGTTGCATTCGTGATGGCTGTATAGTGATTTTTGGAATCTTTAGTTCCATTTACTGGTTTCCAACTTTGCGAGAAAGCTCCAAACGAATAGAGCAGGGCGAGAGAAAAAAATATTTTTTGCATAAATTTTGGCGAAAACCCAAAAATAAAGAAAACAAGCTGCTCTAATAAAGGTTTGGTTTGATACATTTACAAAAATTATACCCATGGAAACAGGATTGACACATCTGCATAACTTACTTCGATATGCTATTGTTATATTTTTAATAATCAACGTAGTAAAATCATTTTTAGGTTGGTTTGGCAAGAAAGAATACACCGCGGGTGACAACAAATTAAGTTTGTTCTTATTCATTTCTGCACACCTTCAGCTAGTTGTAGGATTTGTACTGTACAGTGTTAGCAGCGTGGTAAAAGTTGCAATGGCAGATATGGGAGAGTCCATGAAAGACGCTGTTCTTCGTTTTTGGGCAGTGGAGCATATGCTTTCGATGATTTTAGGAATCGTAATTATCACCTTGGGTAGAATTATGGCAAAAAAAGCAAAAACAGATGGTGCAAAATTCAGAAGACAAGCCATCTACTTCACACTTGCTATGGTAATTATTTTTGCAGCAATTCCTTGGCCATGGGCTGCGGAAGGCATTGCAAGACCATGGTTTTAACTTTATAGGAAAACACTTTTATGCATCAGACTTTAGATCAGGAAATTGAAAAGGCCGTTCTTATCGGAGTAATTACTCAAGAACAAAAGGAAGATCAAGTTGAAGAGTATTTAGATGAATTGGCATTTTTAGCAGAAACGGCCGGAGCAGAAACGGTAAAACGGTTTACTCAGAAGCTCAGCAAACCTCACCCAAAAACCTTTGTTGGAACAGGAAAGTTGCAAGAAATTGTCAACTATGTAAATCACCATAAAATTGGGATGGTCATTTTCGATGATGAACTTACCCCTTCGCAAACAAGGAATATAGAAAACGCCTTTAATGAAACGAAGGTGCTAGATCGAAGTAAATTGATTCTAGATATTTTCGCAAAAAGAGCTCGAACTGCAGCTGCAAAAACGCAAGTTGAATTGGCTCAATACGAATACCTGTTACCTCGATTAACCCGAATGTGGACTCACCTGTCTCGTCAAAAGGGTGGGATTGGAATGAGAGGACCTGGAGAAACGGAAATTGAAACAGATCGAAGAATTATTCGAGATAAAATTGCCTTGCTCAAAACCAAATTAGAAAAGATTGACAAGCAAAAAGCGACACAAAGAAGTGGCAGAGAACAAATGATTCGAGCGGCTTTGGTAGGATATACCAACGTTGGCAAATCTACTTTAATGAATCTCCTTTCTAAGTCCGATGTGTTCGCTGAAAACAAACTATTTGCCACCTTGGACACAACAGTTCGAAAAATTGTGGTGGGTAACTTGCCTTTTCTTTTAACAGATACGGTTGGTTTCATACGCAAGCTTCCGCATCACTTGGTAGACTCTTTTAAATCTACTTTAGACGAGGTAAGAGAAGCCGACGTGTTGTTGCATGTGGTTGACATCTCTCACCCGCAATTTGAAGATCAAATTGAAACGGTAAACCAAACGCTTCAAGATTTACGTGCGAATGACAAGCCAACCATTATGATTTTTAATAAAGTAGACGCTTTTACTTACGTAAAAAAGGACGAAGACGACTTGACTCCAGAAACGAAGGAGAACATGAGCTTAGAAGAGCTAAAACAGACCTTTATGGCGAAAGAAAATTATCCAGCCATCTTCATTTCCGCTCAAGACCGAATCAATTACGAAGAACTTCGTGAGATGTTGTATGACCAAATTCACGCACTGCATTTAAAGATCTATCCTCACAGGTTGTTGTTCTAATTAAAAGAATGCCCTAACCGTCATTCCTCCGGTGTGAATAATATTTAGATCTCCAGATTTACGGCCTCCATAATTTAAGTTCAGCTGAAGATTATTCGCCAAATTCCGCTGCCACCTTACATCCCAAGTAACGTTATCTCCTTTTGTTAAGCCATCCAACATTTCAAATGCCAACGAATTATTCTCAGCTGCATTGAATTTAATGTTAATATAGCTCGCCGTAACCGAAAACGTTCCTTTTCCCGCTTGATTAAACTGAAGTTCAGTTGAGAAGCTAGAATTCACCGATTCTTCTAAGTTGCCTGCATTCAGTTCAGTTTCAAAATCATTCTTTTTTTCGGCATAAATTCCTGACACGCTAATCCTAAATTTAACAGAAGGCTGAAAGCTGACTTTCGGTTCTATTTGCTGTGTGTTAATGTTGTAATTCCGATTGGCAAAATTCTCTGCTCGGTTAATTCGTTTTGACTCCGTTAATTTTAACTCCACAGAATAACTGCTGTTTACATTGTATCTCAATCGAAGTTCATTTTCGAATAGCGAACGACTTTGAAAACCGTTGGTTAGCAAACTTTTATTGCGATTATTTAAGTAGAAGAATTCCGCTCCAAACTTGGGGTTTATTCGATTAAAATAAAAGGTATTGGCAAAGGAGGAATTTACAGAAACAAGGTTTGAATCCTCCGTGTCAATTCCAAAAGGATTGTATACTGCCTCTTGCGTTCCAGTTTTTCGCTCTGCCCGATAAGCCGCCTTATTTGAAAATTTTCCTACTATTTTACGCCAGCCTTTCTTTCCGTCTATAATGGCATTGGGTTTTATGAACAACACTTGATTAAATTGATTGGAATAAATCGCTACCCTCTCATTACTTGGTGTGAACACTCGAATGTAATTTGATTCAAACTGATTATTTGGCCCAGCCACTTCAAATTCATTAAACTCCTTTACTCCGTTTCCATTGTAATCATTCCATAAATGCGTTCCCTGACCATCGTTTACCTGCAAAAAAGAGAATTCTCGTTTAAACTCTAACCCGCTGCCCAACTGATAAAAAGTAGTAGAATTTAAAAACCCTTTTAAAGCTTTTAAGTCGTATTGCAGCCTTCCCAATAAGGTGTTTTCCTTTTGACGATTGCTCAATTCATCGTTTTCAATTAAAAATTTTCGATACGTTACTCGCCCGCTCAATTGACTTTTTCGATTCTCTGTTAAAGAAAAATCGAACTCAAAGTTTTCACTTTTCTGCGCTCGCTTTAACTGGTTTACGTCGGGCAATAAGTCGTAAGTTTCTCCATAACTTAATTTTGCCATTTTACCTGCTGAACTATCCCCTACCTGAGCAAAAGCCCTCCAAATCCGGCGGTCTAAACTTGCCGCTTGCAAGGTATCGCTTTCTCCACGATAAAATTCCAACTGCTCTTGCTCAAAGTAACCACCAACTGTTATCTTACCTACCTTTTGAGTGACTGTAGTATAGTGCCGATTAAAACTAGAATTGTCTCTTGCCTTGGTGCTGAGCAAACTTCCGTTAGATTGTACACGAAACCCTTTCTTATGAAAATTAGCAGAATAACCATTTTTAATGCCATCATAGTCATTCCCTTTTAAGAAAGAACCCAACTCATAGTTCAAAAAATTACGCCCCTTTTGAATTCCTGTTTTCGCCCGTACCAGAGATTCATTTCCTGTCAATAATAAAGTTTGAACGTTCCAATCTCGCTCAAATTCAACATCGCGATAACGTTCAACGAATTGGAAATTACGATCTCGCTGCTCGACAAAAACTTCTGAATTCCAAAAGCTTGCATTAACAGAGTCCTTATTATTGATTTGCTGACGATGTTTAAAATCTAACGAAAACGCGTAGGACCGATCATCTGCTGAATCTCTAGTCGAAAAGGTATTTAGGTCATTTTTGGTATATGCTCCTTCGATGGCCAACTGAGTATTTTTTGAAAACGCATAACTTCCGCCAAGGGTAAACATTTGCCGTTGCTTTGGCGTAACCAACTGAACACTTGGGTCATGATCTCCTTGCCGAACTCCCTGAGCACTTGGAGCTACATATTCGTAAACCCTTCCATTTGCATCACTAGTAGCTTGAACATAATCGCCATTACCAAGGCCTACAAAACGAAAACGAGCAGCATAAATGGCGTTCTCAGGATTTTTTGAATAAGCTAGAATTTGCTGTCCCAAAGAATCGACAATTTTATACCTGACCTGCGTATCGTCAAAGCCAGCTGAGTCAATACCAGTTGAAATGGCTGCATTGATGTCATCTCCGGCATTTAGTAAAACTCGCTTTTGATCGTCGGTTAAATCTTGCTGTAGCGGTTGGTTTTTGTTGTCTTGCTCAGAGTATATATTTAAGTCAATGGTCAACTTTTCCTTTTTAAATTGGTTCTCCAAAAAGACAACCGATCGCGAATAATTTTGATCTGAATATTGAAATTCAACGACAATCCTTAAATCTTTATTAATTATTTGATTTGGAGTAAAGGTTAACTCCGCCGTATTGTAGTCGATTATGTAATCTCGATCTTGACCTCTTGTCATCAACCTTCCATTGACATATACCCTTTCTGTACCGGAAAGCACAATAATAAATCGCTCGTTTTCCGAACCTTGTAACTTGTAAGGCCCTTGATTACCTTCTTCACCTTCAATTACATCTCGCGAAAATTTACCTCGAGAAATCGCTGCATTGAGTGAAGTTTTAAAAATTCCATTTTCACTTTCCATCAGCTTCTCTTTGGCAATGAATTCCGTTGAAAAGCCCAAGCCTTGTACCTTTTTGTTGAAATTCATGAAGTAACTGCTGGGACGGCTAATCCTAAAATCCCCTGCAATTAAGCTACTCTTCTCGTCGTAGACTCGAATAAATACACGATCGAATTCTTGTAACTGCTGTGTATTCCCCTCTGCCTGAATCGGAATAGTATTGTCACTGATGGCAGCTTGAATGGAAATGTCTTCCGTTATTTTTCCGGAAAGTTGCAAGTCCAAATTTGAGTTGACTGAGAGGTCTTGATTGTTTCCAAAATTTACCCCTCGAGAAATACTTCCGTTTTTATTCAATCCACTCACTGAAAATAGATCTCGTTGATTTGGATTTTCTTTGATGGTGAAGTAGTCGTACTGTCCTGGGTCTGATTGCTCTATTTGGTCTAAGGATTTATGAGAATACTTCTTTTCAAAATAATAGGGAAAAACCCTGTATCCAATAGTAATTTGCTCTCCAACAATACTTTTGTCCAAAATCACTTTCGCTTGCGCATACAGCATTTTGTATTGGGTAGAACTTAAATAGCTGCCGTCATTTCGTTTTATGAGCTCGGAGTTTGGAATAATACTAAGTGAATCTAGCTCAACGGTATCTCTTTCAATAACCATTTCTTGCTCTCGCCAATTAGAGCCCCCCTGACCGAATGCTATATAGCAAGAAAGAGTTAACAGAAATAAAAAAAGCGCTCTCAAGAAACTAAAATTAAACTTTGTTGGTTAAAGCTAACGTAAAAAGGAGATGTTTAGTAGCTTTTGAAGCAAACTTTATATTTGAAAATTATTCGGAATTTAACTGTCCAATTTACACTGGTAAATTAAGTTTATAATCCCCTGAAATAGAGAACACAAAAAATAACTTCTACATGAAAAGAATAATTTCTTACAACGTTAACGGCATTCGAGCAGCACTCAAAAAAGATTTTATGAATTGGTTAGGTGCCGCAAACCCCGATGTATTGTGTTTACAAGAAATTAAAGCAACTCCGGAGCAGTTAGATGCTGACTTTTTAGAGAGTCTGGATTATCACCATTATTGGTTTCCTGCAGAGAAAAAAGGATATAGCGGAACGGCAATTTGGTCAAAAGAAAAACCAAAACACGTAGAGTATGGCTGTGGAATTGAGAAATACGATTTTGAAGGCAGAGTTATCCGAGCAGATTTTGATACGTTTTCTGTGATGTCAGTTTACATGCCCTCAGGTTCTAACGAGCTGCGCCAAGGGTTTAAAATGCAATGGTTGGCCGATTTTAAAAACTACATTGACGAGTTAAAAAAAGAAATTCCAAACCTCATAATTAGTGGAGATTATAACATATGTCACTTAAATATAGACATTCATAACCCAACTAAACAGCAGAAAACTTCAGGATTCTTGCCAGAAGAAAGAGAGTGGGTTAGCCAATTCATCGATTCAGGTTTTATTGACACCTTTCGATATTTTAACATGGAGCCGCACAACTATAGCTGGTGGAGTTACAGAGCGGGTGCACGAGGTAAAAATTTAGGCTGGAGAATTGATTATCAAATGGCGAGTAAACCGTTACAAGAACGATTGCGCAGAGCGACAATTTTACCAGAAGCAAAACATTCGGATCACTGCCCTATTGTTTTAGAAATAGAAGAATAATTTCTTAAGAGTTGTTATTTGCCAACAATAATAATAACCACTCAGGTGTTTAAAAGTAGCGAGATACCTTTATTTTCAGGTACTAAATCTTCTTACTATTGCACTAAACTAATGTCATTATGAATCGAAAAATTGTTATTGCCATTCTCTTCATTTCTATGTTTGCGGCTTGTGTGCCTGCAAAAAAGGTGGAAGACATCAAACGTAAAAAAGAAATTTGCGAAGAACAAAGAGCTGCTTTAGAGGAAGCTAACCGCAAATTAGATGAAGATTTTACCGAAGTAAATGAAAAGTACAAAGACCTCTTAAAGAACCATAAATCGTTAATGAGTGACTCTACTGTTCAAGGTAGATCGTTAAGATTGATGACAAAAAACTACGATCAACTGAATGAAACCTATGAACTTTTGTTGTCAAAAAACAAAGAATTGTTGCAAGGAAGCGAGGTTGAAAGTGCGAATATGTTCAAAAACCTTACTCAATCTCAAGAAAGTTTACGAGAACGAACAATGGCGTTAGAAGAAGCTAAAATTAAACTGGAAGCGAAAGAAAGAAATCTTGCACAATTAAAAACTGAACTTGAAAGGCGAGAAGCACGAGTTAGCGAATTAGAGGGCGTTTTAGCGCGAAAAGATTCAGCTGTTTTAGCGTTAAAAGCAAAAGTTCAAGATGCTTTGCTAGGTTTTGAAAACAACGGTTTAACCATTGAACAAAAGAACGGTAAGGTTTATGTTTCCTTAGATGAAAGTTTGTTGTTTGCATCTGGCAAATACGATATTGAAAAGAAAGGGAAAGAAGCCTTAAACAACTTAGGTGCTGTGCTAGAAAAAAATGCAGATGTGAACGTTTTAGTGGAAGGACATACTGATAATGTCCCACTAAATGGTACAGGAGTTTTAAAAGACAACTGGGACTTAAGTGTGAAAAGAGCCACATCGGTTGTTAAAATTCTTTTAGAGAAAAACAAGGTTGACGCACAGCGATTGACTGCTGCAGGAAGAGCTGATTATGTTCCTATTGCTACCAACGATACCAAAGAAGGTAGAGCGAAAAATAGAAGAACAGAAATAATTTTAACTCCTAAATTGGATGAATTATTTAAGTTGCTGGAAAGCAATTAGAAGCACCAAACCATAAAATAAAAAGGGGCGATATCTATCGCCCCTTTTTTATGCAGAGTACTTAAACCCTTTATTTCGATATATTTGAAAATTAAAATAACATTCGGATGAAAGGCAGATCAACGCACCTTTCCGTTTACCTGGGTGTTAGCGGCAATGAAAAAGAACCAACACCAATCACAGAAAATTAAGAATGGACCAGAGTATTTTAATTAAGAATTCGACAATAGTAAATGAAGGGAAATCATATGTCGCTGATGTACTTTTATCAGACGGACTAATTGAGAAAATTGGAAATATTGATAGTGAAACAACTCACAAAATAATTGACGGAACAGGAAAACACCTATTCCCAGGGATTATTGACGGACAAGTTCATTTTAGAGACCCCGGACTTACACACAAAGGCGATTTATATACCGAAAGCAAAGCTGCCATAGCAGGTGGCGTAACTTCTTTTATTGATATGCCGAATACTGTTCCGAATATTTTGACGGTTGAGAGCCTAAGAGAAAAATATGAGATTGCTTCCCAAAAATCTTTAGCAAACTATTCGTTTTTCCTTGGTGTAAACGGAGATAATATTGATGATGTAATCAAGATGGATACCAGCCAATTTATAGGTGTTTCTGATGACGGCTTATACTTTACCAAAAAAGGAAATCTATTGGCTGACAGTCCAGAAAAAATGGAGAAACTGTTTGCCAACTGCAATTCGATTATTGCTATTCATTCAGAGAAAGAAGAAATTG
>JBLHTZ010000076.1:0-9209 GCA_047627915.1 Vicingaceae bacterium | reverse complement strand
CAACTAGGTTGAAACCTTGGTTAATTACATTGGGAACAATATTTCCATCATTTGGAGTACCAATGTAGTCGATTGTCGCACCATTAAAGGTAGACGAAGTACTGGCGAGGTACAATTCGTACCCTTCACCATTTACCATGGTAAAGGAAGTACTAACAATTGTATCTTTTTTGCTCGTATTTCTGTTGTATCCAAACATGGTGTAAAAAATATTGCCGTTAGAATACAAAGAATTTCCACTTCTTCCACCAATGCCACTGATTAAAATATCATCGTCTAATTCTGCAACCGTTGCGTTATTTATTGGCGAAGAAACCAAACCGAAATTGGCATCTCTGCTAGAAATATGTCGTTGAACAGTAAAGTTACCCGTAAAAGCTCCATCTACAGATTCTAATATTTGGGCTGTCTTGGAAGCATTTGATAGTAACACTAAAGAATCAGCTCCGGTAACGTCTAATGTACCTGAACTAACGTGCAAGTTATTACTTAAGGACCAACCACCGGTTAATACTACACTAATCGAATTGTTTGCTACCAAGTTATTTAATGCCACATTAGATCCTGAAGAATTTGAAAAAGTTTGAGATGAAGTTCCATTTCCTAATAAAGTACCTGTTCCAGAAGTAAGTGTTCCAATGATTGTTAAATCTTCAACTAGTTGCAAAGTATCGCTTCCAGCAAAGGTCAAGCTACCGCCCGAGGCTATTGTCAAGCTTTTTGCATCTGCTAGGTCATTGATGGTTACATCAAATGGGGAAGGGATAGTTACATCGAGAGTCGCTAAAGGGATGCAACCACAAGACCATGTGGCTGTGCTTTCCCAATTTCCATTGGCAATTGCATTTGGGGCTAAATCTTTCTCAGCCAAAGTAAAATAATCCCCGTCATTTAAGGTGATTCCAGTGAATGTAACCGTTTTAGCAGCAGCGTCATAAACCCTTCCAGTTTCTTGAATACTTGTTCCACCGTTGGTGAAATCTCCATCTACGTTTTCAATTAAAACGGCGTAATCGTTCGGGTCAACGGCAAAATCGTTAGTGCCCAAGTAAAAAGTTAAATCGATGGTGCCCGGAGTTCCCGTAACTCCTGTTCTCCATATTTTGGTCCATCGCTGAGTTGCAAATGCCCCTGCACTAGCTGACGCTCCAAAACTTCCGGCATCATTCCCAACTAAAATATAGTCTCCGTCTCCAAGAGCAGAAGCGTTATTAATTTTTAACGAGTCTAAGCCTCGTGATTCAAGATGACTTCCGTCCAATTCTTGTCCAATTCCAATAACGTCTCTGTCGTGAGTTGATCCATAAGCATATAGATTTTGTTCTGGTGTTAAATTGTATTTGGTGGCTAGGTAGTTACTTACTATTTTACGTTTGGCTGAATTGAGCTTTTCATTGAAAATAATCAGTTCAGCAACCTTATTATTAGAAAAGGCTTCGTATGTGCTTGAATTTCTACATCCAATTGTTGAAGAGCTTAGACCTGCACCTTGATTTCTAACTCCTGAGATACTATTCGCACTGTTGGTTAACGTAAAGTTTGCTCCGCTTACTCCACCTTCGCTACTCAGTGAAAATACAGAAAAAGAATTTCTAGCTTTACTAATTCTGGTTGCGTATTGAAGGGGGTTATAATAGATAGGAAATATTTTGTCTGTGCTTTCTAAAATAAGATGATTACTTAAGGAGAATGGAGAAGTTCCTGATCCTGCAGGTGAGTTGTGAACAGAAAAAATGGTAGTCTCTAAAGTTGAAATATTTGATAAAAACTCAAGAATTGCGTTACTCGAAAAATCAATAACAGGATGACCATTGATTTCATTAGTTTGAAAGGTTGGTGTTCCATTACCAATAACACCAATAGCATCATTTCCATTACCCGATGAATCAGCCCAATTACTTACAGAGGCCCCATTAGAAAAAGAGAGGGTAGAAGCATCTAGCCAAGCTTCGATGTTAGTTGTATTTCCTATTCCTCCCGGGCCGAAGTCTTTGAAAAAGGTAACTGGGGGTGGTCTTTTTTCAGCCAACGTAAAATAGTCTCCATCGGTTAAGGTAATTCCAGTAAACGTTACAGTTTTAGCAGTAGCATCATAAACTCTTCCTGTTTCTTGAATACTTGTTCCTCCGCTGGTGAAAACACCATCTACATTATCAATTAAAACGGCGTAATCGTTTGGGGATGTTGCAAAATCGTTACTTCCTAAATAAAATGTTAAGTCGACTGTTCCTGGAGTACCGGTAACATCTGCTCTCCAAACTTTTGTCCAACGTTGAGTTGCAAATGCACCACCAATAACGGATGCGCCAAAACTTCCACCATCATTACCAACCAACAAATAGTCTCCATTGCCTAAGGTGGAGGCATTACTAATTTTCAGCGAGTCTAACCCTCGAGATTCAAGATGACTTCCGTCTGTTTCTTGTCCAATTCCAATTACATCTCTGCCGTGAGCAGAGCCATAAGCGTACAGATTTTGTTCAGCTGTTAAGTTGTATTTTCCAGCCAAATAATTTCCAACAATTTTTCGTTTGGCAGAATTGAGCTTTTCATTGAAAATAATTAGTTCAGCAACCTTATTGTTAGAAAAGGCTTCGTATGTGGTTGAATTTCTACATCCAATTGTTGAAGAGCTAAGACCTGCACCTTGACTTCTAACTCCTGAGATACTATTCGCATTGTTGGTTAAAGTAAAGTTTGCTCCGCTTACTCCACCTGCACTACTTAGTGAAAATACAGAAAAAGAATTTCTAGCTTTACTAATTCGGGTTGAGTATTGGAGGGGGGTATAATAAACAGGAAATATTTTGTCTGTGCTCTCTAAAATAAGATGATTACTTAACGAGAATGGAGAAGTTCCACTTCCTGCAGGTGAGTTGTGAACAGAAAAAATGGTAGTCTCTAAAGTTGAAATATTTGAATTAAATTCGAGCACAGCATTACTTGAGAAATCTACAACAGGGTGACCATTAATCTGATTGATTTCAAAAGTTGGTGTTGCATTACCAATAACATCAACAGCATCATTTCCATTTCCCGATGAATCAGCCCAAGTGTTTACAGAGGCCCCATTAGAAAAAGAGAGGGTAGATGCATCTAGCCAAGCTTCGATGTTAGTTGTATTTCCTACTCCTCCCGGGCCGGTTTGAGCAAAACTCAAACTGATTGAACGCAAGATAAAAAAAAATAGTATAAAATTTCTCATGACGATTCTATTTTAAGAACAATTCATTTATGTTAAGCAAATGTCTACAAAAATAACCTAATTTTTTGTTTTTCTTATTGTTTCTATTGAAAATGTAGGCCTGCTGATGCTGACATATGGGATGGGTTTTTTTCAATTACCCTCATGAGGGTATGCAAATTATGAGATATAGTTCTGTTATAAACATTGAAAAATAGTTTAAGAGTGTTATCCCTTTGATTAACAGAAGTGTTCATTAGATGAGTTAATTCAGTTAGCCAGGGTGCTTTGAAGAAGGACGCTTTAATACAATTTTGGGTAGTTCACTTTGTGCTTTAAAAAATAGCTGAACGTTTGGGGGGTATTTCGATACATCATGCCAATGGCGTGGTACTTAATGACCCATTAAGCCGCTCAATGTCTTTTACTTGATCACTGAAGATAATTCTTAATTCGAGAAAAGTACTGTGGAAAGTCTTGAAAGTTGTTTCATATAGAATAGTTAATTGATCTTTCTAAAATCTAAGCTGTAAACTCTTATTTTATTTCGTTTCTTTGCGTACTTCAATTGACTTTAATGCAATCTACACAGCAAAACACTTCCAACTTTCAGATTGACCCTAAAATATTTTTAATCTACTTAATACGCTATTGGTACTTAATTGTCATAGGTTTGTTGGGTGCATTAGTTTATGCCTATTATCAAGTGCGCTATACGCCTGCTACTTATGTGGTTAATTCTCGAATGTTGGTAAAGGATGAACATTCCTCTTGGGGACAAGAGTATTTTTTACCCGGAATGGAATTGGTAAGTGGTAGAAACCGATTGGTGAATGAAATTGGAATAATTCGCTCTTTTCCATTAATGGAGCAAGTAGCTCAGAAGTTAGACCGGAAGATTCATTACTTTAAGATTGGTAACATAAGAACCACTGAAATGTATCCGGCTGCTGATTTTAAAGTCGAAGTTTTAGAGGGAAAAGCTATTGGAAATTATTTTATTGATTTTCCGAAAACGGGTTATTATCGAATTGCATCTACCCAAGACTCTTTAAATGATTGTGAATTAATTAGCTTGGATGATAATTATCATACGGATGGAACAAAATTGAAAATTAGTGTTCAAAATAGTGCTGCAATTGGCGTGGAAGAGTATCAATTTAATTTTATTTCTACTGATGCTTTGGCACGATCGCTGCAATCTTCCATTCAAATTGAAGTCGAAAACCAAGAATCTTCCATTTTGATTTTAAGTCATCAAGGACAAACCCCGGGAAAATCCATTGATTATTTAAATTCATTAATGAATACTTACATACAATGGGGAAAAGAGCAAAACAATTTGATTGCTGCAAATACCATCCAGTTTGTCGATAACCAATTAACCAAAATAGCTGACTCTTTAGTACGAACCGAGTATCTCTTGGAGCAATTTCAAAAAATCAACTTTGAAGAACGGATTTATCCAAATGAATACGGAAATAATGTTGTAATTGTGCGAGAACTAGAGCAATTGCTGGGGCAACGACTGATTCAAAAAGAATATTACTTGGCATTGATCAAAGCCTTGGAAAAAGAGGCCTTTAACTCTTTTCCATCTTCTGCCGTTTTTGGCTTTTCTGACCCTAATCTCGATCAAATGATTACGACCTTTCAACAAGGCATTGAAGAGAAGCAGCAAATGGCATTTGATATGAAAGACAATAGTAGTTTGGTGGAACAACAAGAAGTTAAGCTAGTGAAAAACAAAGAAAGCCTCAAGGAATTTGCCCGGAACAGTGCGAATCGTTTAGAAGAGTTAATTATTCAGTTGAGGCAAAAAATCATTCTGGAAGAAAATAAGGTATTAAAAATACCCCAAGAGCAACGAAAATATTTAACACTTCAACGAGAAAATAAATTATTAAGCGACCTGTATACCTTCTTGCTCAACAAACGCTCAGAAGCAAGTATTGCTGAAGCTTCCAATGTGGCTAAAGCACAAATTTTGGATTTTGCCAATTCTTATCGAGTAAATTATATAGGTCCTGTCACTTCTTCTATTTATATGAAGGAAGTTCTTCTCGGCTTGGCCGTTCCAATTGGAGTCATTTTTTTGTTTTATTTTTTAAATACCAAAATTATTGACCCCTCTGATTTGGAGAAATTGACTTCTATTCCACTTTTGGGATCCGTGATGTATAAAAAAGGGTTAGACAATAATATTATTGTTTCCTACTCGTTGAAATCAATTACTGCTGAGGCATTTCGAAATATTAGAACCCAGTTGAACTTCATGGCGGTGTCTAAAAAATGCACCAAAATTCTAGTAACATCCTCTATTGGTGGTGAGGGAAAAACGTTTACTACCATTAACTTGGCTGCCATATATGCAGCAAGTGGCAAAAAAACATTAATTTTGGGAGCCGATTTACGAAAACCAAAAATATTTCAGGATTTTGGCTTAATCAATGATTTAGGGTTGAGTACTTATTTAATTAATAAGGCAAATCTAACCCAAGTGACTCAGAGCACCCAGATTGCTAATTTGGATTTAATCTCTGCAGGCCCGATTCCTCCAAACCCAGCCGAGTTAATTGAGAGTGAGGCTATGACACGACTTTTTGATGAATTGGAAGAAAAGTATGAAGTAATTATTATTGATTCACCCCCTTTAGGATTGGTGACAGACGCACTTTTGCTAAAAGAACATGCTGATGCTGCTGTTTACATAGTTCGGCACAATTATACTAAAAGGGAATACATAACAAATATTAATAAACTCTATGAAGATAAAGTGATCAAACATTTGGGAATAGTAATTAATGCAGTACACCAAAAAGGGAATTTTCCTAGTTACGGCTATGGTTACGGCTATGGTTACGGGTATGGCTATTACTCAGAGGAAGCATAAATAATAGGTAAAATGAATTTAAAATATAAATTGGGCTTAGTAAATGTTCTTGATGATTTTATTGGAAGTGATTTAGTTTAAGATATAATGGAAAAGAATGTAAAGTAAAAACTGTTGTACATAATGACTTCTTGAGCTCATAGATTTTGTTTGATACATTACCGAAAGAAAATATGACCAGTTACAAAGCAGTCATCTATGATGTTTAAAAGGAATTATAGAATTTATAAAACCATATTTCCAAATTAGGATTTTATTTCCTTTTGTGAACCAAAGGCTTTTGTAAAAGAAAATAGTTTTTAAACGATTTCGTTGGTTCCATTGTTTTTTATTCTTGGGTTAACATTTATGCTAATCGCCTTGAATATATATATTGTGAACTGATAGGTATGAAATATGTTGTTTTTATTTTAAATAGAGGTTGCACAATTAAAACGATTTAAAAGAAAGAAATGGAAAAAGAGGAGGCTTGGGACATTATTATTGAGCCTAAAAACAATCTGCTTAAACTAAATCTTAAAGAAGTACGGCGGTACAAAGATTTATTATTACTTTTTGTACGTAGAGATTTTGTTGCTGAATACAAACAAACCATATTGGGTCCAATTTGGTATTTGATTCAGCCTGTTTTTACTGCAATAACCTATTTTTTTATTTTAAACAAAATGGGAGGAATCCCTACAGATGAACTACCTCCTATGCTGTTTTATATGTCAGGATTAACACTATGGAATTATTTTTCTTCTAGTTTAACCAAAACATCTGAAACATTTTTGGCCAATGCTCCAATATTTGGAAAAGTATATTTCCCCAGGCTGATTGTTCCACTAGCAGTAATTACTTCTAATTTGATAAAATTAGCTCTTCAATTTGGCTTGCTTATTTTTTTTATCGCCTACTTTCATTTTCAAAACAATAATTTTAGTTTTACTTGGCATTGGCAATTAATGTTTTTGCCTATCCCTATTGTTTTAATGGCTGGTTTGTCTTTATCTCTAGGGTTAATCGTTTCTGCATTAACAACCAAATATAGGGATTTAAAGTTTGCACTAACTTTTGGTGTGCAATTGCTAATGTACGGCAGTGCAGTTATTATTTCTTTGAACAATACTCCTGAGAAATTTAAGAGCATTTTACAATGGAACCCTATTGCCAATGTAATAGAAATGTTTAGAGCTGTTTTATTAGGGAATCGACCAATAGAATGGATGGGGGTGATTTATTCAACAGTATTATTAATAATTATTTTATTGATAGGAATCGTAATTTTTAACAGAACCGAAAAAACGTTTATGGATACTGTATAATTACGTAGGGAATAAATTGAATTTAATTACAAGAGACTAAAATTTTGAACAAACAAACCGTTATTAAAGTAGAAAATTTATCGAAGCAATATCGATTGGGGAATATTGGTACAGGAACAGTTAGTCACGATATCAACCGATTTATTGCTAGAATTAGAGGAAAAGAAGATCCTTTTTTAAAAATTGGCGAAACCAACGACAGGACAAAAAAAGGAGAATCGAATTTTGTTTGGGCTTTAAAGGATATCAACTTTGAAATACAACAAGGAGAAGTTTTAGGTATTATTGGGAAAAATGGAGCGGGAAAATCTACCTTATTAAAAATACTCTCTAAAGTTACAGCACCTACCACGGGATCCATTAGAGCCAAGGGAAGAATTGCTTCTTTGTTAGAAGTCGGTACTGGATTTCATCCTGAATTAACTGGCCGGGAAAATATTTTTTTAAATGGGGCTATTCTAGGTATGACGAAATTGGAAATCAAATTAAAGTTAGATGAAATTGTTGATTTTGCCGGAATTGAACGTTATTTAGACACGCCGGTAAAACGCTATTCTTCAGGTATGATGGTAAGGCTGGGCTTTGCTGTTGCTGCTCATTTAGAGCCGGAAATTTTAGTAGTAGATGAAGTGTTAGCTGTTGGTGATGCCGACTTTCAAAGAAAAGCAATTGGTAAAATGCAAGATGTTTCTAAATCTGGGAGAACGGTATTATTTGTTAGTCATAACATGAGCAGCGTTAAATCTCTTTGCAAAAGAGGCTTAGTATTAAGTAACGGAACACTAGACTTCGAAGGAGGAATAGATGACAGTATTGCTCATTATTTGTCTTTTTCTAAAACTACCTCCGTAATTGAAAAAATTGTTGCAAATGGTATTGAAATTGCTAATTTAAGTGTAGACTCCTCAAATAATAGCATTCTTACCTCTGGCAATAGATGTGTTTTTAATTTCGAGTTAATAAATACCAGTCCAACAACATACAAAAATATCAGGATTGTTTACGATGTTCTTAATGAAAAAGGAATGCATTTGTTTAGGCTTATTAATCAAAATGATGTAGATGTTTTAAGTATTCAGGAAAATGGAAAAGCAATTGTTTTCTGCACAATTCCTCATTTACCTCTAAACGAAGGAAACTACTTCTTATCAATAAGAGTTAAACATGGAGACACATTTTTAATAAATGAGGATAATATCTTATCTTTTAGTGTAAACTCCTCTGATTTCTTTGGGATTGGAAAGGTTGATAAACATTCTGGGAGCATTTTAATAAAATCCTCATGGAGGTATAACCACTAATATATGATTGCTACAGATAAATTTAATTTTATACACTTACCAAAAACAGGAGGAACTTTTACTCAAAAAATAATTGCTGATTATTATATAAATAAAAGGAAGGCTTTATTAGGTTTGGTTAAACAAAAACTTAAAATAGAATATTGCTACAAATATAATAACGCAGCACAAATGCTGAATTTTAAAACTATTTGGGGTCAACATGGAGGCATCAACCAAATTCCTGAAAAGTTTAAAAAAAATAAAAATGTAACTATTATCCGAAACCCATTCGATTGGTATGCTTCATTATATGGATTTAAGTGGTGGGAAACAAATCCGGTATTGACAAATAATTTAACATTTAAGAATATAAAAAATTATCCAAATATTTCCTTTAAAGAAATGTTTGATTTATATCAACAATCAGTAATTGAATATGGTAAAATTATAGATTTAGATTTATCCTCAATAGGCTACTATACATTTCACTTTATTCATTTTTATTTTTATAATCCAAATGAAATATTCAGTATGTTAGTCTC
>JBLHTZ010000075.1:0-9256 GCA_047627915.1 Vicingaceae bacterium | reverse complement strand
CAGTTATGGTGCGTTTGGGAAGGGTGAAGGGCAATCGAATGGTAGATATGCAACTAACCAATAACAAGTTAGTGAAAAGAGGGGTTCAAATGATTGTAGCCGAATTAGGAGTGAGTTATGAAGAAGCTAAGGAGCTATTAGAAAAATATGGGAGTGTTCGAAATGCGATTTCTAATTTTTAATTGAATTAGAAATCAAAAGTTGAGTCTCTCCAATATCCCTTGAATTAGAATGAATCAAATTAAAAACATTTATAACCACTAGTCGTTTACTAAGCCATGCATGCTATAGAGCCCCACTTTAATTGGAGAGATTATTACATTGCTTCAGAAGACCAACGTTCTCCATTTTATGGCAGAATATATAGTGAGTTTGAGTTTACTCATGCCATTTATGATCACGTAATTCACCCGCAATGGGATGAAATAGAATCTCCTACTCTTTACATTAAAATTTTATATGTCGATTATGACCTTGGTTTTGCGACCATAGAAATGATAGGGGAGTGGAATGATTTGTTGCACAACGATATTATGTTTCTAAAGCGCAATGTGATTGATGAGTTAGTAGGGGAGGGTATCGATAAGTTTATCATGATTGGGGAAAATGTACTAAACTATCACTCTTCAGACGACTCGTATTACGAAGAATGGTTCGACGATGTGGAAGACGGCTGGATTGCTTTTGTAAATTTTAGAGAGCACGTAATGGCTGATTTTCAAGAAGCAGGTGTTGATTATTATATGGTAGCCGGTGGAGAACTGGAAGACTTAACGTGGAGAACTTACACGCCACAATCTATGTTTGAAAAAGTTGATAGCTTGGTAATGAAGCGTCTTGGCGTGTAATTTAATTACTAATGTTTAATTAATAATTAGTAATGCTTGTTTACAAGTAAAAATGGTTGCAATCTTACGTCACAAAGGTTTAAATAGAAACAGTTAGTAATTATTAATTAGTAATTGCTGTATTGGTAATTAGATTTACCCCTGTAAACTCTTAAAATCCCGGTACAAACCGTTTTCTTTCAAAATTAACTCATCGTGGGTTCCGCTTTCTGCAACACTTCCTTCTTTTAGCACTACGATCTTATCTGCTTTCTTAATCGTAGACAAACGGTGAGCAATCACAATTGAAGTTCGTCCCTTCATTAATTCGTCTAACGCCTCTTGCACTAGGTTTTCAGATTTTGAATCCAGTGCACTAGTAGCTTCATCTAAAATTAAAATTTTAGGGTTCTTTAAAATCGCTCTAGCAATAGCAATACGTTGTCGTTGACCGCCTGAAAGTTGAACTCCTCGCTCACCAACTAAGGTTTCAAACTGTTCTGGGAACTCGTCAATAAATTCCAAGGCATTCGCTTTTTTAGCAGCAGCTCTTACATCTTCTTTATTTGCATTGGGGTCACCGTATAAGATGTTCTCGTATATAGTCCCTCCAAAAAGAACGACATCTTGCGGCACAATGGCCATAGAAGAACGAAGCTGATCTAATTTGTAGTCGTTAATGTTTCTGTCATCGACCTTAATCATTCCTGAAGTGGTGTTGTAAAACTTAAGCAACAAGGCGGTGATGGTTGTTTTCCCAGCTCCTGAGGGACCAACAAGCGCAACTTGCTGTCCACTTTCAACACTAAAGCTTAACCCGTTTAAAACCGGCACATCGCTTCTGCTAGGATAAGCGAAAGACACATTGTCAAAAGCAACAGTTCCTAGTTTAACTTCAATGTTTTCTTTCTCAGCATCTTTTGAAGACTCTTGCTCTTCATCTAAAATTTCAAGTAGGTTTTCAGTTGCACCAATAGCTTTTTGCAGCTGGGAGTACAAATCTGCAATGCCTCCTAAGCTTGCTCCAACAAAAACGGAATATAAAATGAAAGTGAATAAGTCACCCACACTCAATTGACCTTCTTGAACTAAAATTACTCCGTACCAAATTACAGCAACGATAGAACCAAATAGGCAGAAGATAATGAAGGAAGCGAAGGCGCCTCTCCAAATGGCTGCTTTTAGTGAGATGGCAATTACATCGTCTGTTTTTTTCTTGTACCTTAAATACTCGAAAGCTTCGTTTACAAATGCTTTTACGGTTGCTATTCCTTGTAAGGTTTCTTCCACGATTACATTCGAGTCAGCAATTTTATCTTGCGCTTCTTTTGATAATCCTTTGATTTTTTTTCCAAAAATAATAGCGATAACAATCACCACAGGAACCAGAGCCAACATGAGTAAGGTCAGTTTACCTGAAATGTAGGTGAGTAAGCCAATTCCAATAGCAATTACTAAAATTTGGCGCAAAAATTCAGCAATGGTGGTAGTTAAGGTTTCTTGAAGTAAAGAAATGTCCGAAGAAATTCTACTGGTCAGCTCACCAACCCTTCGTTCACTGTAAAAAGCCATTTTTAATTTTACCAAATGACTGTAGGTTGCTTGTCGCAAGGCGGCCAATGATTTTTGTGTTACAATTGCGAAAAGGTAGATTCTAAAGAAAGAGAAAACTGCGTTCAAAAAGAAAACGCCTAATAAAATTAAAGCAATCTTATTAATGTCTTCTACCATATCAGACTTGGCAGCATCAATCAATTGCCCTGTAAAATAAGGAAATACCATTGAAGCTACGCTGCTTAAAAGTAAAAACACAAGTCCGATAGCGAATGTTCCTGAGTAGGGTTTTACGTATTTAAATAGGCGAAGAGACTTTTTTAAAGCTTCTTTACTTACTTTTTTCTTGGGCTCGTCATTCTCTTTTTGACTTCTTCTTCCGAATTTTGCCATGGAAATTTTTTGTGCAAAAGTAACCATTCATAGAATCCAAAAGCAGTAAAAAAAAATACCATACGATGTTTGGAGAATGATTAAAAATTCCTACTTTTGTCAACCGTTTTAAACGAAAAAAGAAACAGAGATGAAAAGAACATACCAACCTTCGAAAAGAAAAAGAAGAAACAAGCACGGATTCAGAACTAGAATGGCGTCTGCAAATGGTAGAAAAATTTTGGCTAGAAGAAGAGCAAAGGGTAGAAAGAGCTTAACTGTTTCTGCTGAACCAAGAGCGTAAGAAATTTATTATATATAATAGAATCAAAGGAGTTGCTGCTGCAACTCCTTTTTTTGTGTTCAATTTTTTTTGAGAATATTCATAACTAAAACGTGTACTTTATTGTTAGGTCAAAAGAGTATTGAGTTTGTTGTAGCACTAAAAAGGCAAAAATGGAAGTAATCAGTAGAGCAAGAGATGGCTTTCTAATCTTACCTTTGAGAACATAAAAAGAAAATCGCATGATAAGAGTGGCCATAAATGGATTTGGAAGAATTGGGAGAATGACAACAAGAGTGTTATTGGAGAGAGAAAATGTACAAGTGGTGGCTGTAAATGATTTGGCGGATACGGAAACATTGGCCCATTTATTCAAATATGATTCTGTTCATGGAGGTTTTGATGGAACAGTTGAAGCGAAGGAAAATGAGCTGGTCATTAACGGGAATGCTGTCGCTTTTTCAAAAGAAAGTAATCCTGAAAATTTACCTTGGAAGGAATTAAATATAGACCTAGTGATAGAATCAACAGGTCTATTTAGAACGAGAGAAGAGGCTTCAAAACATTTACTTGCTGGAGCAAAAAAGGTGATTATTTCGGCACCTGCAAAAGATGCAGATATTAAAACTGTGGTCTTGGGTATTAATGATGCCATTTTAGATGGTTCTGAGAAAATACTATCCAATGCTTCTTGTACTACCAATTCGCTTGCACCTTTAGTAAAGGTAATTGACGAATTGTGCGGAATAGAAAGTGGGTATATCACAACTGTTCACTCATACACTGGTGATCAGAAATTACACGATGCACCGCATAGAGATTTGCGAAGAGCAAGAGCTGCAGCCGTCAGTATTGTTCCTACAACAACAGGAGCAGCTAAAGCGATTACAAAAATATTCCCTCATTTGGAAGGAAAGTTGGGTGGTGCAGGAATTAGAGTGCCAGTGCCCGACGGTTCATTAACCGACTTTACTTGTGTGGTAAAAAACCCGAAATCTGTTGAAGTTATAAATGCAGCTTTTAAAGCTGCAGCAGAAGGAGAGTTAAAAGGAATTTTAGCATACACAGAAGATCCTATTGTTTCCATTGACATTGTAGGGAATCGACATTCAAGCATTTTCGATGCGCAGTTAACTTCAGTTATTGGCAATATGGTAAAAGTAGTTGGTTGGTACGATAATGAAATAGGGTATTCCAATCGTCTGGGAGACTTGGTGGAAAAGGTGGGTTAGATCAAATATTTTGCACTATTTTTACAAGGAATGAATAAATTAAGCGCACTACTTTTCATTTTTGGCGTATTGTTTTGTCTGCAAATGAGTGCGCAACCCAATTCATGGATCTTGAACTTTGGCTCCGTCGCAAAAGACCAAGCAACGGCAATTGCAGAAGATCAATCAGGAGATATTATTACTGCTGGAATTATTAAGGATACGTCCACTTTTACTTGGAGAGGAATTAGTTATAATATGTATCCATGGAGAGGAGATTGTTTCATTGCGAAGCAAAGTGCCGGCGGACAATTAATATGGTTAAGACACATTGGTGGAAGTGGGAGTATTCAGGTAAAAGACGTTGCGACAGACGTCCATGATAACTTTTACATTACAGGTTTGTTCATCGGTACGGCAGACTTTAACCCCACATCAAATAGTTTTAACCTCATTTCAACAGATCCCCAAGGAGATGTTTTTGTAGCAAAATATGACAATTGGGGTAATTTTATTTGGGCGAAAGGCATAGGGGGCTCAGGAGCTGATTATTCTTCAAGTATAGTGCTTGACCAAGATTCGAACATTTTTATAGCAGGAGGTTTTGAAGGAACCGTAGATTTTGACCCAGGACCGGTAATACAGCAAGTTAGTGGAAATACAGTGCAAGACGCCTTTGTATTGGAATTAGACAATACAGGTAATTTTAAAGCAGTATATCATTTTGGAAGTGCAGGGATGGATTTTTGCACCGATTTGGAGATAGACCATCAAGGGAATTTATTGATAAGTGGCAGTTTTGAGTCTCAGGTAGATTTTAATCCTACTAACAGTATTGATACACTAACTTCATCGGGATTAGCAGATGCCTTTATCTTAAAATTAGATAGCAACCTTTCCTTTATTTGGGTGAAAAAAATTGGCGGAACAGGGGTAGATGCAATTCTTGATTTAGAAATTGATGATTCCGGAAAAATATATCTCGTAGGAGCTTTTGAAGGGAGTTGTGACTTTGATCCTGGTGCAGGTGTTAGTCAGTTGATGGCAAACAATACCGATGGGTTTCTTCTGCAATTAAGTTCGACAGGTACCTATGGTTGGGTGAATAAATTAGGTGGGATGGGAGACGACCAAGTTGTTGGTGTTGCGATCGATCATCTTTATAAGGTACATGTAACAGGATATTTTAGCGATACAGTAGATTTTGATCCAGATACTTCTGTCTCATTCAATTTAGTAGCACAAGGCAATTACGACCATTACGTTTATCAGCTAGATACGTTAGGTGCTTTTTCTTGGGTTCAACAATTTACTGGAAATACATCAAGCGCAGCCAACCGGATTTTTGTAGACCAGCAAGATAACTTATATACGGTTGGAAGTTTCGAAGGAACGATTGATTTCGATCCTTCTGGTGCAGCAGATAACAGGACAGCAATAAGGAAAAATGATATTTTTGTTCAGAGACATACTCCTACGCCTTTAGTAAGTCTGCTTGAACTAATTCAAGGAGATAATAGAAGTATAAAGGTATACCCCAATCCGAGTCAAGAGAGAATACGAATTGATTTTGAGAAAGAGTATAAAACCGTTGAGATGAAGGTTTACGATGCACAAGGAAGGTTAAGGGTTGAGCGGAGCTATTCAAATGTTCAATTTATTGAAGGAGATGTTGAAGAAGAAAACGGAATCTACTTTATTGAACTCCTCTTAAACGAGACAGAGCGAAAAACGTTGAAATTAGTAAAAAGCTAATATTGCTTCCAGAACTTGACAACTTCTACCTCCAGCAGGAAGAGCCAAATCGCTCTTGTTTTTTGGCATTAAGAGATATTATCTTGGCGTATCACCCTTAAATTACTCCAGATTTTAAATATGGCTTGCCTTTTTTTATGTTGAAGGGTAAAATGTTTTGTTACCTGTGGAAAGACAAAAAGACCAATCAGCCATACATCTCAATCGCTGCAGGCAATAGAATCCAACACCCTGCTTTGTTTCAGGGAGACCGGAAACGGTTTAAGTTGTTATTCATACATCCCGAGAAGGATATTCCAATTCAAATCATTCAAGAAGTGTTTGATACAGCGCTGCAGTTATACTAAGAAATTTTTAACGCATTGCTAATTGTAAAAACACGTTTGTTTTGTGTTTACGATAGGCTACCTGTATAATTACAAGGGTGAATTGAGTCTATTTTTAATGCAACACCTACTTATTTTTCTGAAATATAAATAATTAAAAGTGTATTTGATTTACGATAGCGCTCCACCAAAGTTTAGTTGGAAAAAATTTGGTAGCTAATTAATCAGAGATTATCTTCGGCGAAGAATATACAAAACTTATAATGGTATTAAAACTTACTAAACATCAAGAAACGCTTGTAGAACGATACGGGTTGCTTATGGAACGTTTTGGTTTGTCTCCTGTCGCTACCCGAATAAACGCTTTGTTAACGATTGTAGATCAAAATGCTCTTTCTTTTGATGAGATTAGGTTAGCGCTTAAAATTAGCAAAAGTGCGACTAGTACGGCGCTGAATACACTAAGTGCACTCGGTTACGTGAATTTCAAAACGGTTCTGGGCGATAGGAAAAGATACTTTTATTCTGAGGTTGGAAGTTGGAAAACAAAAATTGGTAAGGATTTTGAAGTTTTATTGGAGCTAGCCGAAGTTTTAAGCGAGATAGCTAACTGTAAATCGGATAAAGATCTAATACAAAAAAGGGATGTAATCGAATACAGCAATTTCTTGACTGAGCTGGGTAATTCATCGATTCTCTCATTGCAAAGTGCCAATCGGGATAACTAAAATAATCCTTTCTTGCGAATATATTTCTTAATAATTAGGTAATTAAGTTATTGCAGTTTTTTAAATGCTAATTTACGCATTGGTTTTTTCATTATATTTGGTTCTTATGATTGCGAACTAAAAGTCGTTTCATTTTAAATGACCCATGAAGGGTTGTTAATTTTTAACCAAAATTTTTAAATATGAGAAAATTTAGACTATCTAAATTAGTTGGATTTCTGGTTGGAGCTTTGTTTTATATTGCTCCCAATTTAGGAAACGCACAAACAAACATTGCCCCGTTAGCTACGGCGACTGCGTCTGTTTGTAATACTGGAGCGTGTAGTACACTCAACGATTTGAACTTCGGTTCATGTGGGACACAACAAATGTGGATTTCCACAGCAACTCCTCCGTCAACTACACCTGGTGTGGATTGGATTGAGTGGGTTTTTCCAACGGTTCGTTCATTCGATAGCCTGATTATTCACCATGGACAACAAAATACTCGTTTCTTGACTGGAGCGACTGTTCAGTATTGGGATGGTGCTGCTTGGGTAACGCACAGCACGTTTGCTAACTTACCTACAACAAACTGTGTGAACAGAGTAGGTATTGGTAAATTGGCGACAGATCGTTTCCGAATTACTGCTTTTCTTGCGAACCCTGCCGCTAACGGTCAGACAAGTAACCTGAACTTTAGAGAGATTGAAATATTAGAAGCACCAAGTGGGTTGCATGATGCAGCTGTTTTGTCGCTTGATTCTCCTAGAGTATATTGTGCAGGAACGCATAATGTAGTAGCAACCATTGCAAACTTTGGTATCAATCAAATTGATTCCGTAGATGTAAATTGGTCCGTTAATGGTATAGCACAGCCGGTTGTTAAGTTTGTTGGTTTATTGGATACACTTCAAGGAGCAGGTTCAACTTCAGCACAAATTGTGTTGGGTAACGTAGCCTTTGCAGCAGGTTCAACTAACATTCAAGTGTATACTTCAAGTCCAAATGGACAGTTAGATACATTGAATTTTAACGATACGGTAAATGTTGCTGTAATTTCTGCAGCTGCTCCAACAAGTATCATTACTTTAAATGCCACATTGAATTCTATTGATGTAAATGCAGTTGGCGGTGCAGGAACAATTGATTATGAAGTAGGGCCAGTTGGTTTTGCTATCGGAACTGGAACAACAGGTTCTTCCCCAACTTCTAATTTTACAATTAATGGTCTTTCTCAAGGAACTACGTACGATGTTTATGTGCGATCGAATTGCGGGGCAGGAGATGTTTCTGCATATGTAGGACCACAAACGTTTAACACTTCTTACGGTATTCCTTATGTTCAAGATTTTGAAAATTGGAATCCAGGCATTTTGAACAACCCTCTACCAGAAGGTTGGTCTAAAGCAGGAGCTGGTCCAAGATGGGAAGCAGAGGATGCTACTGGAGCGAATGAAAACTCTGGTAATACTGGACCATTTTATGACAATACAACACCAACTACGGTAGGTGGTATGTATTTGTATTTAGAGACTTCTACAGGAGCAGGATCTGATACTTTATTCTCACCGCCAATATTTGTTGATACTAATTTGACAACAGTAGAAGTTGGGTTTTCTTATCACATGTTTGGTGCTTTGATGGGTACGCTTGAGGTATATGCGGATACAAACGGGGTTAGGAACTTATTAACTTCTTTCGTTGGTCAGCAGCAAGCAAATCAACCGGATGGGTTTATACGTTATTCAACGTTTTTGAATGGCTACCAAGGAAAATCAGTACAACTTGTATTTATGGGTCTAAGAGGGGGCGGATTTACATCCGATATGTCAATTGATGATGTAACCATCGACCCTGTTTTACCATTAAACGCAGGAGTAATTGAATTACAAAGTCCTTTCGGAAACTTATGTGCTGGTCCTGCAAATGTTGTTGTAGGAGTGAAGAACTTTGGATCAAATGTACTTGATTCAGTAAATGTTGTATGGGATGTAAATGGAGTATTGGATTCTATCATGTACGTAGGTACTATTTTACCTGGCGATACAGCTGCAGTTTCATTGGCTACATTGAACATCAGTTCTACTGTTGTATATAATTTAGAGTTTTATACCAACAGACCAAATAATGCTGCAGATCAATTTGCTGCAGATGACACGTTGAGCATTCAAGGATTGAGAACAGGTTTGTCAGGAGTTTATACGCTAGACGCGGGTTT
>JBLHTZ010000074.1:0-9415 GCA_047627915.1 Vicingaceae bacterium | reverse complement strand
GTTAACGGTACATACAGAAACGATTTAGACTTTACGTCTTTCGCAAAAGGTGTGTATTACATGCAAATTCAAACAGAAACTGGGTCAACAGTTGAAAAACTGATTATCCAATAGAAGCAAGTATTTGATATTATTGGTTAATAATAAGTATTTGTAGTATCTATTGTTTAAAGCAATAGAATCTGAATCCCCCCAAGGTAACTTGGGGGGATTTTTTAGTATAAATAACTTCTAAAAAAATAGGGTTCAAATGGGAGCATTAAAAATCGAATGAAGTGTAGACGTTCATTGTAACGTCAAAAAAAGAATAGAGCTTCTTTATTTAATACAGTAAGATAGTGAAAGGCTTAAGTTGTTGTTCTTGGTTCAGTAGAAGAACTTCTATCGTGTACCATTATAAAGTTGGTCAATGCCGGTGCTAAGTATGTTGACAGAATGCAGCCCCCCTTAAAATTGAAGAGCACATGGGGGTAGAAAAGTTCGTTAAATATAAAGTGCTTTTGTTGCAGATTCTGCGCAGTCAATACTCAAAAGATTCCTGCTAAAGATTACGACACACGAACTAGTCTGTAAACTCTTCCAGCTTCATCTCTGTTCCATCCCAAACACCGTAAGTGTTATAGTTAATCCACTCTCCTAGGTTAATGTATCTGGAGTGTTCTCCAACCGTAATGTCTAGTGGTAAATGCCGATGTCCGAAGATGAAATAATCGATGTGTTCTTTTGTTAAATGTTCTTTACAGTATTGTACCAGAAATTCTTTATCATCTCCCAAGTACTTTTCATCTTCTCCTCGGTTAGCTTTCCGACTTCGTCCACTCCAATAATCGGCCATCCCAATTCCTAAATTCGGATGAATTCGAGCAAACAGCCATTGGCATATTGGGTTCGCAAACACTTTCTTTATGAATTTGTATCCGTGGTCTCCTGGGCCTAAACCATCACCGTGACCGATGAAAAACTTTTTACCATTGTAGGTCTTAGAAATAGGTTCTCTATGCATGATTACGCCTAACTCATGTGGCAAGTAATCAAACATCCACATGTCGTGATTCCCTATGAAAACATGAACAGGAATACCGGAATCACAGAGCTCCGCAATCTTTCCTTGTAAGCGAATAAACCCTTTTGGTATTGCCTTTTTGTATTCGAACCAGAAATCGAATAAATCTCCCACCAAGTAAACTTCTTTTGCGGTGGTTTTAATACGTTCTAACCATCGAATGATTCGATCTTCTCTTTCTCTACTTTCTTTATAATTAGGCACACCTAAATGAAAGTCTGAGGCAAAATAGATATGTTTCTTTGCAGGATTCAAGAGTTAATCAAGCACTTCGGCTAATTTTTGTTGCAACGCTGCACCTCTTAAGTTCTTTCCAATTACTTTTCCTTCAGCATCGATTAAAACAGCAAAAGGGATGCTTGAAACACCATAATCTTTCGCGGCAACCGATTGCCAAAATTTTAAATCACTAACATGTGTCCAAGTTAGATTGTCTTGTGCAATCGCATTTACCCATGCATCTTTTGTTCGATCCAAAGAAACGCCAAAGACTGTAAATCCTTTGTCCTTGTATTTTTGATAAGCTGCAACAACGTTAGGGTTTTCTCTTCTGCATGGTTTACACCAAGAAGCCCAAAAGTCTATTAAAACTACTTTTCCTCTCAAGGACGAAAGGGCTACTGGATTTCCATCTGGGTTTGGTAAGTTAATTTCTGGAACTTCAGAACCAACTGCAAATCGACTAACCGAAACCACTTTTGTGTGAAAATTAGCATAGAAAGGCGATTGAGCATACTTTTCAGCTAAAGCTTTATCAACTTTTATATAATATTCCGTTTCTGTATCAGGTAATTGCTCAATTACAGCTAAGTTAGAAAAGGAATTAGGATTCTTGTCAATTAGCGCTTTTAGCGTAGCTACTTTTTCTTTTTCAAAACCTAGAAAACGAGCTCTCAATACAGCTATCATAGAATCTCGTTTGGGAGAATTTTCGTAAGGCTGGAATTCTTGTTCAAGCACCTGGCTTTGCATCGCATTTTTTCGCAAAAAGTTATTCAAATCTCTCATTTGTTCTGCGTCGACCGTCCCTTCAATTTTTAAATCACTCAATTGACCAACATCACCTGAAACAGTAACGGTTTCGCCTGCAGCTAATGGGGTAATTAGTGCAAAGTTATTGCTAATTGTTACTCGATAAAAACCTTTCATTTTAGGTTCGTAGTCAAAGGCAAATGTGCCATCAGCATTCACAACTGCTGTGTCTACAGGGCCTGCGTTTGGTTGTAATAAGTCTATTAAAAATAATTCTGAAAGGGTTAAACCTGAAATCTGACCTTTTAGGATTACTTGTTTTTCCTTTCCAGGTTCGCTTCCGCAAGCTAGTAATAGAATACTGATACAAAAACTGATGGTTATAATTTTATGCTTAATCATGATTTAATTTTCTAATTTCTTTCTTAATAAATTACTCGTTACTTGAGGGTCCGCTTTCCCTTTTGACGCTTTCATTACCTCTCCCATAAACAAGCCAAGTAGGTTTTTATTTCCAGCTTTATAGGCTTCAACTTTGTCGGGGAATTTTGAAAGTGCTTCTTCAATAAAACCATCTAACGCTCCAGTATCACTTTCTTGAATCCAATTGTTTTTCTCAGCTAATTCTTTGGCAGAAAGTTCAGGTTGCTCAATGAGTGCTGGAAAAACTTTTTGGTTGGCAATAGAATTATTAATCGCGCCACTTTCAATTAAGTCGATCAGGTCAGCGATGTGTTTTGGAGTAAGAGGAAAGTCTTTTATTTCTAAAGCATTCTCATTTAAATGAGACTTTATGGCCCCCATCATCCAGTTTGCAGCTGTTTTATAACTTTTAGTTAACCCAATTAGTTCGTCATAATACAAAGCGAAGTGCTTGTCTTCTGTCAAAACTTCAGCATCGTAATCTGAAAGCTTTAAGGTCGAAGTGTATTTTTTAATTAGCTCTTTTGGTAAAGCAGGTAAGCTTACTTTTACATCAGAAATATATTCTTCACCTACAAAAATGGCTTGTAAATCGGGCTCGGGAAAGTAACGGTAATCATGCGCCATTTCTTTACTTCGCATTGTTTTAGTTTCACCGGTAACGGCATCAAAACCCATGGTTTCCATCTTTATTTCTCCACCAGCTTCTAATACTTCTACTTGTCTTTTTGCTTCAAACTCAATCGCTCTAAAAACGTTTCGAATCGAGTTTAAATTTTTTGTTTCTGTTCGTTCTCCAAATTTTTCAGTACCTTTTAATCGTACTGAAACATTTGCATCGCAACGCATTGAACCTTCTTCCATGTTGCCATCGCAAATTTCAAGGTAACGCACCAATTGACGAACTTCAGTTAGGTAGTCGTATGCTTCTTGAGCTGAGCGGATATCCGGTTCAGATACAATTTCTAGCAATGGGACTCCGGCTCTGTTTAAATCAATCAGGGTGTGAAAGGGGTCCAAATCATGAATACTTTTCCCAGAATCTTCTTCCATATGAATTCTGGTAATTCCGATATCCTTTGTTCCTTCCCCAACTTTAATCGTGATTTTTCCGCCGGTGCAAAGTGGGGTTTTATCTTGAGTTATTTGATATCCTTTGGGTAAATCAGCGTAGAAATAATTTTTCCTTGCAAACTGATTTTCATAAGTAATAGTTGAGCCAACGGCCAACCCTAATCGAACACCATATAGCAAAGTGTTTTCGTTGAACTTTGGTAAAGTTCCGGGATGGCCTAAGGTAATAGGACTAATGTGAGTATTAGGAAGAGCCCCAAACTCTGCTGAATCTGCAGAGTACGCCTTACTCTTAGTTTGTAATTGAGCGTGAATTTCAAGCCCTACAACCATTTCGTATTTATCGTGAATTTCTTGTGCTAACATGTTGTTCAAAATTACCAATAATCGTTTGGCTTAAGAAGCCAAAAACTTTACCATCTCTTTAAATAAAATACTGAACTTGGGACCGGACTTTGCGGCTACTTCTTGAACCTCTTCATGCGAAATTTCCACAATCTTTCCTTCAACACCTAAGTCAGAAATAACAGATACGCCAAAAACTTTCATGCCTCCATGCACAGCTACGATTGTTTCAGCAGTAGTTGACATTCCAACGGCATCGGCACCTATCACCCTAAAGTATTTGTATTCCGCAGGAGTTTCGTAGGTTGGACCTGGAGTGCCGGCGTACACTCCATAGTGCAATCCGAGATTAAAACTATCGCTGATCTTTTTCGATTGCTCAATTAAGGCATTAGAGTATGGTTCACTCATGTCAGGAAACCGAGGACCTAATTCATCGTAATTTTTTCCTCGAAGCGGATTGTCGGGAAATAAATGCAAATGATCGGTTAATACCATTAAATCCCCAATTTCTTGAGCTGGGTTTAAACCTCCGCTAGCATTTGAAAGTAACACTGTTTCTACTCCTAGTGCCTTAAATACTCTAACTGGAAAAGTTGTTTCTTTTAAACTATAACCCTCATAATAATGAAACCTGCCTTGCAACGCAATCACAGGAACTCCTTCTAATTTGCCTAAGATCAACTTTCCCGAATGACCTTCAACTGTCGAAACAGGGAAGTTTGGAATTTCATTATAACTTAATGTGCATTCAGACTCAATTTCTTCGCCAAGATTACCTAAGCCAGAACCTAAAATAATTCCAATCCTAAATTCTAGGTTGGTTTTGCTTTTGATAAAATCAGCTGATTTTTGAATACGATCTAACATAACGGTCTATTTCTTCAGAAAAACTTAACTCTTGGTGTTCGTGAAATTTAATTTCTATAGGAATGCTAAAAACCGGAACTCCATTAAATTTTGAAGCATCGAACTTCACAGCATCCTTTTCAGTAATTACGATTGCTTTCTTAGGACTAAGCAGCTTTTCTAACTGATCGGCAATGTTTTTGTAATCTTTAGCTTGATAGTAATGGTGATCCCTAAAAGGGAAACTTTCAACTTCTTTTGAATACCGATTCAAATATAAAGTTAACGATTGTGGATTGGCGATTGCACTGACCAATAACACTCCTCTAGATGCAAAATTATCTTTTTCACTGGCAATATTGATTGCTGCTTGATTCAAAGGTTTTGCTGCTTTGTAACTGATGTATGAAAAAAATACTTTTTGATAGGGCTGAGGACTAAGACTTTCTGAAATTCTTCTGATTTCCAAAGGTGAAAGTACAGTAGGACTTTTGGTAACAATAATTATATCTGCTCGCTTAGCGCCAGACTTCCATTCTCTTAATCTGCCTGAAGGTAAAATATGATCATCTTTATACAGTTTGCTATAGTCTGTTAGTAAGATGTTTAGTCCTGGCTTAACGCTTCTGTGCTGAAATGCATCATCTAACACAATGATTTTCGGAGGGTTTTCCAACTTTCTGAGTTGTTTAATTCCCTCTCTTCGCTTTTCTGCTACGGCAACTTTCACATCCGTAAATTTTTGAAAAATTTGAAAGGGTTCATCACCAATTGAATTTGCATTGTCTTGAGCAGTAGCCAATCGGTAGCCTTTTGTTTTTCTGCCATAACCACGACTTAAACTAGCAATCCGAAAAGTTTTTTTAAGGTGAGTAAGAATGAATTCAGTATGTGGTGTTTTACCTGTGCCGCCAACGTTTAAGTTACCGATACTTATGATCGGGAAGTCGTACTCTTGTGATATAAAAATTCCGGAATTGAAGCAAAAATTTCTCACGGAAATTGCTAGCCCATAAAGCAATGAAAAAGGCAATAAAAGAATTTTTAATATTGAATCCACTTTTGTTTGCTTATAAAGCTACAAAACTCCTTAATTAAGTTAAATTTATAACCCTAAATTTCGATTACTTATGAAGATTTCTACAATAATAAACCAATTGGAAGAATTGGCTCCAATTTCATTGCAAGAATCATACGATAACTCAGGGTTGTTAGTCGGCGACAGGAATGCTGATATTCATTCCGCATTACTTTGTCTAGATAGTGTGGAGGATGTAATTGAAGAGGCGATAGCAAGGAAGTGCGGGATGGTTATTGCACATCATCCAATTGTTTTTTCAGGAATAAAATCGATAACTGGTAAAAACTACATTGAACGCACCCTTTTAAAAGCCATTAAAAATGATATCGCTATTTATGCCATTCATACCAATTTAGACAATGTAAAAAATGGAGTGAATAAAAAAATGTCGGAAAAAATTGGCTTGCAGAATCTGCAAATTTTGAGTCCAAAGGCAGGAAAGTTAAATAAGTTGGTGTTTTTTTGTCCGTTGAATGCATCTGAAGATCTGAAAACAGCCTTATTTAAGGCTGGGGGAGGAGCAATAGGAGATTATGATTATTGTAGTTTTTCCGTAAAAGGAGAGGGTACCTTCAAAGCTGGAGACCAATCCAATCCGCATGTTGGAAAAATTGGAGAGATACACAGAGAAGAGGAACACAGGATTGAATTGGTTTTTCCGGATTATTTAAAAAGTTCTATTATTAGCGCCTTAAAAACGAATCATCCTTACGAAGAGGTAGCCTATGATGTTTATAGTTTAGAAAATAAATGGGCAGAAGTTGGCAGTGGGATGCTGGGAGAGCTTAAGGAGCCAATGGAAACACTTGCGTTTTTGGATAGTTTAAAGGTTAATTTAGGTACGGATTGTGTGCGCCATACGAAAGTGATCAAGAAGACCGTGAAGCGGATTGCCATCTGTGGAGGATCCGGCAGTTTTTTGTTAAACGCAGCAATAGCAAAAGGTGCAGATGTTTTTATTACTGGTGACTATAAATACCATCAATTTTTTGATGCAGATGAAAAAACAGTAATTGCAGATGTAGGACATTTTGAAAGTGAGCAACATACTCCAGAGCTAATACAAGAGTATCTTCAAGAAAAAATACCTAATTTTGCAACCTATTTGTCTAAAGTAAACACAAACCCTATTAATTATAGATAGCATGGCTAAAAAAGCTAATAGTGAAGTAACAGTTGAGGAAAAACTACAAGCATTGTATGACTTGCAAGCGATTGACTCAAAAATTGATAAAATTCGAACGATCAGAGGTGAATTGCCTTTAGAGGTTCAAGATTTGGAAGATGATGTTGCTGGATTAGAAACTAGAACTGAAAAAGCTGCTCAAGGAATTAAAGCCTTAGAAGACGATATTTCTGCAAAGAAAAATCAAATCAAAGAATCTCAAGCTGCAATTGTAAAATACAAAGAGCAACAGAACAACGTTAGAAATAACAGAGAATACGATTCTTTAACCAAAGAAATTGAATTCCAAGAATTGGAAATGCAGTTAGCTGAAAAAAGAATTAAGGAATACCAATTGGGTATTGAAAATAAAACAGAAGCCAACTCATCTGGAGTAGAAAAGCTAGCGCAAACAAAAGCTGAGTGGGAGCACAAGAAGAATGAGTTAGCTGAAATTGTTGCGGAGACAGAAAAAGAAGAAGCTGATTTGGTAAAGCAGTCTGAGAAGGCAGAAAAAGTAATCGAAGAAAGATTATTGACAGCTTACAAAAGAATTAGAGGAAGTGCTAGAAACGGTTTAGCCGTAGTTCCGGTATTGAGAAATGCTTGTGGCGGTTGTTTTAACAAAATCCCACCACAACGTCAGTTAGACATTAACATGCACAAAAAAGTAATTGTTTGTGAGCACTGTGGTCGAGTTTTAATTGATCCTAAAATGGCTGGAATCGAAGAAGTAGTTGAAGAAAAGCCAAAAAGAAGAACAAGAGCTACAAAAGAAAAATAAGTGTAGATCATTACTATATTATTAAAAAGGGACTCAATTTGAGTCCCTTTTTTTATGTAAAAAATCCATTGCTGGTCGAACTTCAAAACATTAAATTTGTCAACCTATTAAAATAGTTCTATGGAAAATCAAACTCCTTATAAGCCGAAAAACAAAATAAGAATTGTAACAGCGGCTTCGCTTTTCGATGGGCACGATGCGGCAATTAATGTAATGCGAAGAATAATACAATCTACTGGTGTAGAGGTAATTCATTTAGGGCATGACCGAAGTGTTCAAGAGGTTGTGGAAACAGCCATTCAAGAAGATGCCAATTCAATTGCATTGACTTCTTACCAAGGGGGGCATATGGAGTATTTCAAGTACATGAAAGACCTGTTAGAAGAGAATGGAGCAGCTCACATCAAAATATTTGGTGGAGGTGGCGGAGTTATCTTGCCGGAAGAAATAAAGGAGCTTCAAGAATACGGAATTACCAGAATATACTCTCCCGACGATGGAAGAGAATTGGGCTTGCAAGGGATGATTAACGATTTAGTGGAGCGTTCGGACTACCCCACAGGAGCTAATCTCAAGGAAGAAATCAATCACATCGTTGAAAAAGACAATGCCTCAATTGCACGATTAATTTCTGGAGCAGAAAACTTTCCACAAGAAAGTGCAGCAATTTTAGCTGAAGTGCATAAAATGGCCGAAAAGGTAAATACCCCAGTTTTGGGAATTACCGGAACAGGTGGAGCCGGAAAGTCATCTTTAGTAGATGAATTAATTCGTCGTTTTTTAATCGACTTTCCTGAAAAGACAATGGGAATTATTTCTGTAGACCCTTCTAAAAGAAAGACTGGAGGAGCACTTTTAGGTGACAGAATTCGAATGAACTCCATTAAAAATGGTAGAGTTTACATGCGTTCGTTGGCTACTCGTCAATCTAATTTAGCATTGTCAAAGCATGTTGCTGAAGCGGTTTCGATATTAAAAGCAGCTCAATTTGATTTAATCGTTCTAGAAACTTCAGGAATAGGGCAGTCTGATACAGAAATTACGGAACACTCTGACATGAGTTTGTATGTAATGACTCCTGAGTTTGGCGCGGCAACACAATTGGAAAAAATTGACATGTTGGATTTTGCGGACATCATCGCGATTAATAAGTTTGACAAAAGAGGGTCTTTAGATGCCTTGCGAGATGTAAAAAAACAATACCAAAGAAATCACTTGTTGTGGGATGCAAAAGATGAAGATTTGCCGGTATATGGTACCATCGCTTCGCAATTTAACGATCCAGGAATGAATCGTTTGTACAAGAGGATCATGAGCATTTTAGAGGAGAAGACGAATTCAGATTTAAAATCAAATTATAAGATTTCAGACGAAATGTCTGAGAAGATATTTGTAATTCCCCCAAGTAGAGTTCGTTACTTGGCAGAGATTGCTGAGAATAACAGAAATTACGATGAATGGGCTGTAAAACAAGCCGAAGTAGCTCAGAAGCTATATGGCCTTCAAAAGTCAATAGAAAGTATTCAAGAGTTAGAGCTTGAAGATAAAGATCGATTGCTAAAAGGGCTTCGCGAATCATTTGAAAAAATGAGTTTGGAGTTAGATCCTAAGAACCTAAAGGTTATTCAAGATTGGCCGGAGAAGAAAGAAAAATACAAG
>JBLHTZ010000073.1:0-9994 GCA_047627915.1 Vicingaceae bacterium | reverse complement strand
GGTTGTTGCGGATTTGTTAAAATAAAGGTTCAAAGGACGAGCTTTTTGTTTCGTTTTTTGCGGCAAAAAATGAAAATAGAAGTTCAAAATAATAATATTTAAAATGAATTATTTTTAAGTTGTGTTTTCTAAAAAGCCATCCGTTTAAGATTCTTCTTATTGGATCACACAAAAGGAACAAGACATCTGGTAAAACGAAAATGGCTAAAAAGACTCCAATCCAAGAATCACTGCAGCATAAAGCTAATAATTTACTTTTCAAAACCAGGCCCCGACTGTTAAACTTTCCATTTACTATAGATCTTAATACGAAGCATCCAAACTAAAAAGATAATGGAATAGATAAATAGCGTAAAGGTATACGAGTGATGAAAGTCTAATGTCTCTGGATAATATTTTACTATAATCGCTAATGCGACAACTCTGAATACATTTAAGAAGTGAATTAATCCAACTCCTAAAAGGATGTAGATTACTTTGAACCACCATTTACCGCTAAAAACAACTAAGAAAGAAGTAAATAAGATGAATAAGCTCAATCCATCGCAAGGATTTCCAATGACAACCCCAACAGTATCCTTAATTCCCATGTGGGCAGTGTAAATTGGATTGGGAGCCAAAAGCTCATAACCCAAAACTTGAAGAATGCTTTCCGATTGAGAAATAATAAGACCAATTAGTTTTGAATCAACTTCAGTATTTGGACTAATCACATAATCATAAAGGAATTGCAATGCCAAATAAATCCCTAGCATAGAAACGACAAATAGAATTGCCTTTTTATTCTGTTTTAAATTCGCTAGGAGATCTTTCATCGAACTATGATTCTTTGAACAAAGGGTAAGGAGTCATTAATTCATTCACTTTCCCTTTAATTGCTAAGAAGTCAGCAGACTCTTCATCTAAGGTAAGTGCTTGATCGATCAAATCAACAATAGTTGGAATTGTTTCTATACCAACGCCTCTAGTGGTAATTGCTGGTGTTCCAATTCTTATTCCAGAAGTTATAAACGGTGATTTATCGTCAAAAGGAACCATGTTTTTGTTTACCGTGATGTCGCACAAGCCTAGTAAACGCTCTGCTTTCTTACCACTAATTCCTTTGTTTCTTAAGTCAATTAGGATGCAATGGTTTTCAGTTCCTCCGGAGACAAGATCGTATCCTTTAGCTACTAATTCACTTGCCATGAGTTTCGCATTTTCAACCACTTTTAGCATGTAATCCATAAATGAATCTTCTAGTGCTTCACCAAATGCAACTGCTTTTGCTGCAATTACGTGTTCCAACGGTCCACCTTGGGTTCCTGGAAATACTCCAGAATCCAATAAGGCAGACATCATTCTCAATTCTCCTTTTGGGTTTTTCAATCCGAATGGGTTTTCAAAATCTTTTCCCATCATAATGATACCGCCTCTAGGTCCTCTCAATGTTTTGTGAGTTGTAGAAGTAACAATATGGCAATGTGGTAGTGGATCATTTAAAATGCCTTTGGCTATTAATCCTGCTGGGTGAGATATATCGGCTAATAAAATAGCTCCTACTTTATCTGCAATGGCTCTAAAACGTTTAAAGTCCCAATCTCTGACATACGAAGAAGCACCGCAAATAAGCATCTTTGGTTGAACTTCAATGGCTTTGGCTTCGACCTTGTCGTAATCGATGGTGCCGGTTTCTTTTTCTACACCGTAAAAGTGAGGGGTATATAATTTCCCGGAGAAATTTACAGGAGAGCCGTGTGTTAAGTGTCCGCCATGTGATAAGTCAAACCCCAAAATTCTATCTCCTGCATTCAGACAAGCTAACATTACTGCAGCATTTGCTTGAGCGCCCGAGTGAGGTTGGACATTTGCCCATTCGGCATTAAACAATTGCTTTAATCTATCAATTGCAATATTTTCTATTTGATCGACTACTTCACAACCACCATAATATCGTTTTCCTGGTAAACCTTCGGCATACTTGTTTGTAAGCACAGAACCCATGGCATTCATAACAGATTCGCTAGCGTAGTTTTCTGAAGCGATTAACTCAATTCCTCTCGTTTGTCTATCTCTTTCGTCGTCTATTAGATCTGCAATCAATGTGTCTTTAATCATAGCGGTGTATTTGTGAATTTGAAGTCTAAAATTACGCAAGCTAGTCAAGAATATACTCGAATGGTGGAATAAAATGAGTGGTAAGTAATGTTGCTTATCCAGTTGAGATTTTCTATTGTAAATGGCGTAAAATTGAGGATCTTTTAGAGTTGACGAAGTTGTGGATTATAGGGGCGTTTGTATCTCAATAAGGGAATAGGGCAACAGTAAAACGAAATGTTTAAAAGGACTCCAATCTAATTAAGGTTCTTCTTATAGTCCTTTTTGATGAGCAAAATGAACGAAAAAGCTCAGTCCGTGATTTAATTTTTTTAAAGATCAATGAAGAATCTTAGTCAGATTGAGAACCGGTTTCTAGATATTATCTTCAACTTGGATGAAATTTTCTAAAATCAAGCTTTGGGAGGGATAAAAGATCAAACGATGTTTGAGTTTGAGCTTGCTCCAAACGAGTTCGTTTGATCTTGCGAAGTCTGCGTAGTATTTTTTATAAATTTTATCGAGTTGTGATTTTTTGGGTTCGTTTTGTATCACGCAAAAGGAACAGGGTAATATGTAAATCTACAATCTTCGTTAAGGACTCGAATCCATTTTTCGCCTTCAACCTAGATGAAATTTTCTAAAAAAAACCACTCGTTTAAGACTCTTCTTCTTGTCCTTTTTGATGAGCAAAAAGAACGAAAAAGCTCAGTCCGTGATTTAATTTTTTAAAAATCACTTCTAAAACTTTGAAAGAAACGGCAACTCATTCAGCTAAAGCTGAATTTCAAACAGCCATTTCTAAGATTCAAAGTTCTGCGAAATTTTTATGAAAATTATCTCAAAGGACAAAATTTATAAACTTTGAATTAACCCAATAGCTTTTTAGAACATGTCCCTAGAAGCTGTTTTTATAAAAATCAACAAAGAACCTTAGTGAGATTGGGAAGCTCTACATCTTTGATTAGAGATCGCCCAACCGAATTTAGGTTGTTGCGGATTTGTTAAAATAAAGGTTCAAAGGACGAGCTTTTTGTTTCGTTTTTTGCGGCAAAAAATGAAAATAGAAGTTCAAAATAATAATATTTAAAATGAACTATTTTTAAGTTGTATTTTCTAAAAAGCCATCCATTTAAGATTCTTCTTATTGTATCACACAAAAGGAACAAGACATGTGCAAAATACAAATATTTTAAAAGGGCTATAAACGTAGTTTGTTTCAAATCAGATAAAATTTTAAAAAAGTCATTTCTAAAATTCAAAGTTCTGCGAAATTCTTGTGAAAATTATCTCAAAGGACAAGCATAATACCTTGAAATTGTTTTATAAAAATCAATAAAGAACGGCAGGAAGATAGAGAATCTATCTCTAGAGTTGACCTTCAACTTGGATGAAATTTTCTAAAAATCAAGCTTTGGGAGGGGTAAAAGATCAAACGAGTTCGTTTGGTCTTGCGAAGTCTGCGTAGTATTTTTAAAAAATTTAATCCAGTTTTGATTTTTTTGGTTCGTTTTGTATCACACAAAAGGATCAAGACGAGATTGATTATTAATTTATAAAATCGTCTGTTTTTGGGAATACGAATAACCTAAGAAAGAGGCGCTTATAATTAAATAAATAAGCGGATTGTGAAGGTACTCAATGATCAATCGAAGAAAGGAGTACACACTTTCAAAACTATTAGTTACTATAGCGTACAAAAGTACAACAACTGCAATGATGCTGCACAATGCGTAGGTAATTAAAGCCAAAGAGTACGGAATGGTGGACTTAAAAGAAACACGAAGGCCTATTAAGCTGAAAGCAGCAAAGAATAGGGTAAACCCAACCGTCATGATGTATTTATACTTTACCAAGGTTTCAGGGCTTTTATTCAAGAAGAAATGAATTTGTGTGGTCTTCGCATAAAAGAAGTCGGTACCAGAAATTACGGCATTAATACTCATAAAAAGGACTTCACGATAGTAACTCAATACGGCCAGGAGTAAAAGAAATAAGAACCAAGTAATTTTTTTCATGCTTAGAAAAGGTCAAAAAAAAAGGTTGACTTGAGGTCAACCTTTTTAAAGAGTTATAGTTCTTCGTTTTTTTCTTTATTGGCCTTGTAAAGTTTTTTGCCGCCATACACTGTTCCTGCAATAAGCAGCCAACTTAAACCACCATCAATTGGTACACATGGAGGTGGGAAGCAGCTAGGGTTAGTACCTGTGCCTGGATCAGGTGGTTGAGCATTAATTGTGTTGGTGAAACTTGCTATGAATATAAAGCAAAGGGTTAAAAATATTTTTTTCATTTCGTAGAAAGTATGCGTAAGTAGTATTACAATTTTATTTTTTTGTTTAGAACGCCGTCTTTTGTATTAATTTGTATTAAATAGATGCCCTCAAGTTGATTAAGTTCGTTTAATACTCTAGACCCTCCACCTGAGGTGGTAAATGAAATAGGACTTAATACCAATTGACCGTTCATGTTGTAAACACGAATTTCAATTTGATTTAAGTTTTCATCTAGCGTATAATCTAAGTTCCAAGTACCAAAGGTATTTCGTAAATCTAAATTGTGTTCTAATTTTTGCACAAGATTACCGTTTTTAATTAAATCTTGGCATGAATTAAATTCATTACTCAAAATTAAATTGAAACGTTGAGTTGTTCCTTCATTCGCAAAAAACGTATATTCTGGATCAACACTTAAATCAATAGCATTACCGGTGGTATTATCTTTCAAGTAAACACACGAATAATTCCCGTAAACCTCTTCTATGTTCTCCGCTTGGATACTAAATATCCCATCCTCTCCTGCATAAACATCTATAGGAATTTTCTGAATCTCATCGAATGGATTGATGCTATTCAAAATAAGTCCTTCTTCACTATTAAGGGCTTTAGAGTATATTGCCGGCGCCTTTTTTTCTGGACTTACAAGGTAGTAAGCATCTTTTTCGTCAATTCCATTAGTTGAATTAAGATCAAAATTAAAAGCTGCTTTATGTGTAAATAAATTTTGATTATTGCTAATTTTTAGCTCAAAATTTTTGATTTTTTTTCTTCTCAAGAAAGCTGAAGAAGTAGAATTTGCCTTTCCAGATTCTTTAAAATCAACTGCTTTTGTACCTCCAGATATTTTAAAAATCCAAAACCCTTGACTTGGTGCAATTGGAGGTTTATTAGTTTCGTCAAAAAACGAATAACTACCTGCGTCAGTGTTGAAAATATAATAATTATTAGGAACCCAGGCGCTTGTTCTAATACTATCGTATTCTATAAAGCTATGGTATGGGTTGCCCACTAAATTCCAACCTTGATTGACAAGCGCTGTAGTGCTATTCCCCGAGTTAGGAGTCCCGACAACATCAATGGTACGTCCGTTAAAAGTGGTGGCATTATCTGCAAGCCAGACTTCAAATCCTTTACCGGGAACTAATGCAGTTGCCGTACTGGTAATGGTGTCGTGTTTGTCTAATAGCCTGTTATAGCTGTAAACAGAGTAATAAATAGGACCTCCGGGGCCAAAGGTGGCATTGCCATTTAGTCCACTCACACCGCTCATATAAATATCATCGTCCCAATCAGCTATTGTTGCACTTTGAACAGGAGACGATAAATTGGCGTAGTTAGCATTTCTTGGGCTAATGTAGCGTTGAACAGTAAAGTTACCTGTAAATGCATTACTCATGGATGGGAGTATTTGCGAAGTAGAAGTGGCATCTGATGTCAAGGTGAAGCTATTTGCGCCGCTAACATCCATTCCTCCAGCCGTAATTTGTAAACTGCCCGAAAGACTCCAATCTCCAGTTATTATGTCTAAACCATTCGGATTGCTACTGAATAAGTTGTTTAACGCAATAGGCAAGCCACTTGAATTTGTAAGTGATTGATTACTTGCCGTTCCGATGGCTGCAACTGTTCCGCTGTTAAATGCAGTGGAAGCTTGTACTATTACATTACCATCTGTAAAAAGTGTGTCATTCCCGCTAAATGTTAAAGATGCCCCATTTTCAATGGTTAAATTTCCCGCTGATGAGTTCACATCAACAATAACATTGAATGGACTTTCGATGATAACTAAATCCCCTATGCCAGGAATGCATCCGCATGACCAAGTTCCAGTTGAACTCCAATTCCCATTTGCGGTGGCAGTAATGTCTCCTGAAGTTTCGGCCAGTGTAAAATAGCTACCATCCACTAAATTTATATTAGAGAAAGTAATGGAATTATTCACTGCGTCATAACTAGGAGTTGATGGGTCAAGAAAGGTTCCTCCATTCCCAAAATTACCGTCCACATTTTCAACTAATAATACATAAGCTGAGGGCGCTGCAAAATTATTGGTACCTAAAAAGAATTCTAAATCGATGTTCCCAGGAGTTCCAGTTTTATCTACACGCCACACTTGATTCCATCGTTGGAGAACACTACCCGGTATGTTGATTGCATCCGTTCCAAAACCTGCACCGTCATTACCAACTAAAATGTAATCCCCATTACCTAAGGAGCTAGGGTTACTAATCTCCAGCGAGTCTAATCCCCTTGCGACAGTTTGACTGCCATCAGCCTCTTGTCCGACCCCCATAACTTGGTTGTGATTCGTTTGATAAGCATATAAATTTTGTTCCGCAGTCATATCGTATTTAGCCGCCAAATAATTACTTACAATTTTACGCTTGGCTGAAACTAGTTCTTCATTAAAAATAATGATTTCAGCCATTTGACCTTGCAGGTACAAAGTGTTGTTGTAATTGCCAATAACAGAAGTGGCTCTGCTAGAAAGGGAAGTCCGAGTAAAATTGCTGGAAGTATTCCCATCAAATAAATCTAAAGAACTTCCTGATACGCTACCATCAGTTTGCAAAGAAAATACACTAAAGGCATTATTGACTTTAGCAATTTTATAGCGGGTGGTAGGAGAAACATACAAGGACGAGACTCTATTGTTTTCAGTCCATAAGATGTGTTTTTCCGTGCTTAGTATCGATCCTAATGAAATTCTGGTACTTAAGTGCACCGTAAATATGGTTATGGGTCCAGCTGTAATGTTCGTGCTGAAATCAAAAAAATCATCCACCCCGTCAAAATTAATTGCAGGAAGGCCATTGATCTGGTTGGTTAAAAAAATAGGCTGATTGGCAGTTATGGCCTGTATTGCGGTGTTACTATTTCCTGAGAAATCAGACCAAGAACTCATAGGGTCATTGTTGGTTAGGCCAGTGACTCTAGCCGCGTCCATCCATGCATCCATGTTAGAAGAATTTCCCACTCCTCCGGGGCCAGTTTGAGCGAAACTTAAATTAGCGAATAAGAAACTGAAAAAAAGAATTGAAAAGTTTTTCATTGATTTTGATTTTAACTACACACAAAAGTAATCAATTATCTATTAAACTGAATGAATTATGAGCCGAGCACAAATCTGTGCAAGTTTTGTAAATTTCAATGGTAAGCGAATCTTACATTTATTAAGGTAAAGATTAACAGGATAAATATTTTGGACTGTTTTGTAATGCTTTTAGTTTTAATTGTCCATGATTCCCGGTTATTAATCATCTACCCAAAAATTGAATTATAGCGCCATTTATTCTAAAAGTAAATTCTATAGAAGTATGTAAAATTTCGTTTCTTTGTTTATTCTAAATTAATTCATGCAGTCAACGAAAAAAAACAATTCTAGTTTTCAAATTGATCCCAAAGTATTGCTATCATATGCAATAAAATACTGGTATTTAATCTTTATTGGACTGTTGGGCGGATTAATTTATGCGTTTTATCAAGTGCGTTATACACCGCCGGCTTACAGTGTTAATTCTCGAATGTTGGTAAAGGATGAACATTCTTCTTGGGGTCAGGAATATTTTTTACCAGGAATGGAATTAGTAAGTGGAAGAAATCGTTTAATAAACGAAATTGGAGTGATCCGTTCTTTTCCATTAATGCAAAAAGTTGCACTGAAGTTAAATCGAAAAATTCATTATTATAAAATTGGCAATATTAAAACGACAGAAATGTATCCTGATGCAGATTTTAAGGTGGAAGTCTTGGAAGGTATTGGTAAGGGTAATTTTTTCATCGATTTTCCAAATCACGGATTTTTTAGAATTGCAGAAACTCAAGAAGAGTTAAGTCAAATGAAGGCCCATTCACTCGACGAGCCAATAGAGACAGAAAGTGCTACCTTCAAAATTAGTGTTCGAAACAATGGAGTCTTTGGAGAAGATTTGTTTCATTTTAATTTTATGCCGGTAGATGCCTTAGCAAGAGTTTTGCAGGCGTCCATTCAAATAGATGTAGAAAATCAAGAATCCTCTATTTTAATCTTAAGTCATAAAGGGCAAACACCTGAAAAATCCATAGATTATTTAAATGCCTTGATGAGCACTTATATCGAATGGGGGAAGAATGAAAACAACGAAATAGCAAATAATACTATCGATTTTGTAGACAATCAATTAAAAAAAATAGCGGATTCTTTGGTAAGGACGGAGAGTTATTTAGAAAACTTTCAAAAGAGTAATTTCAAAGAGCGTATTTATCCTGCTGATGAAGGTGGCAACAGCAATGTAGAAATTGTGCTAGTGTTGGAAGAGCAATTGAGTCAACGACTCATACAAAAGGAGTACTATTTAGCTTTAATTAATGCCTTAGAGAAAGAAGACTTCAATTCATTTCCTTCTTCTGCTGTATTCGGCTTTTCTGATCCAAATTTAGATCAGTTAATTATTGCGTTACAGTCTGGTATTGAAGAGCAAAGGAAGAAGTCATTTCAACTAAAAGAGAACAACGGCATAATAGAACAGTTAGAATCCAATATTAATAGAAGTAAAAGTACCTTAAAGGTTTTTGCCGAAAATGGAGTCAAGCGTTTGGACAAATTACTGCAGCAAATAAATATAAAAATTGAAAAAGAAGAGGGCAGGGTGTTAAAAATTCCTCATGAGCAACGGAAATATTTGACATTAAAAAGAGAAAATAAATTATTGAGTGATTTGTATACTTTTTTACTCACCAAACGCTCAGAAGCCGGCATTGCTGAGGCCTCGAACGTTGCAAAAGCTCAAATCTTAGATTTTGCAAATACATACAGGGTGGTATATGTTGGCCCCGATGCCTCTACTATTTATACGAGAGGAATCTTTATGGGACTGGCTTTGCCATTAGGACTAATTCTGATCTTCTATTTACTGAATACTAAAATCGTAGACCCCACAGATTTGAATCGCTTGACTTCTATTCCAATTTTGGGCTCCATTATGTACAAAAAGGGGTTGGAAAATAATATTTTGGTTTCAGATTCTCTAAAATCAATAACGGCAGAGGCTTTTCGTAATATAAGAACGAAGTTGAATTTTATGGTAGTTCATAAAAAGTGTATTAAAATATTAGTAACTTCATCGATAAGTGGAGAAGGTAAAACCTTTACATCTATAAACTTGGCGGCAATTTATGCAGCAAGTGGTAAAAAGACTGTCATTATAGGAGCAGATATGCGGAAACCAAAAATTTTCAAAGACTTTGGGCTGAAAAATGATATTGGATTAAGTACTTTTTTGATTAATAAGGGTAATCTTGAAGCAATAACTCAAAAGACAAAGGTCGATGACCTTTATCTAATTTCTTCCGGTCCTATTCCTCCTAATCCTGCCGAGTTGATTGAAAGCGATTCGATGAAGAGTTTATTTTTTGAATTAGAAGCCCATTATGAGGTGATTATTATTGATTCACCTCCTTTGGGATTAGTGACGGATGCATTGTTATTAAAAGAATATGCAGACGCATCCTTATACATTGTGCGGCACAATTATACCAAGAAAGGTTATTTAGAAAATATTAATCAATTGTATGAAGATAAAGTAATGACAAACATTGGTATTGTTGTGAATGCAGTTGAACAGAAATCAAGCATGGGGTATGGTAAAAACTACGGCTAC
>JBLHTZ010000072.1:0-10514 GCA_047627915.1 Vicingaceae bacterium | reverse complement strand
TAGCAGGGTTGCCCACAATCAAACTTCGCTTTTCAAATACTGCTTTCGATTTTACAAAAGTTAATGCTCCAATAATGCACTCGTCACCAATTACAGCTTCATCCATTACCACAGCATTCATGCCTACCAATACATTTTTGCCAATGTTGGCGCCATGTATAATAGCTCCGTGACCTATGTGAGCACCTTCTTTTAAGGTTATCGTAATTCCTGGAAACATGTGAATCGTGCAGTTTTCTTGAACATTACATCCGTCTTCTATTACTATACCTCCCCAATCGCCACGAATAGCAGCACCTGGACCAACGTATACGTTTTTGCCAATTATAACATTGCCTGTTACCGTTGCATTTGGGTGAACAAATGAACTAGGATGAACTACTGGGATGAAACTTTTGAAACTGTATATCAATTACGAATGTTTTAATTACGAATTACGAATCATTCAATTACGAATGTTAAAATTATGAATTACGAATTTTATAAATTGAATTACAAAAGTTAAAATATGGAGTGGGTTTCTATTTTATTATTCGTAATCGTGTTAGGAATTCATCTTATTCCTCATTGTTTTCTGAATTGAACCTATTATTCGAAGTAGTTCTTCCACATCATCCAATAGCTCTTCCCTTGTTTCAAGATCAATTAACTCAGTATCGCCCATTAACCTAATCCAATAGTGAGATTCTCTGGCTTCTTTATACGATATAGTTAATTTATGAAAGAAATCCTTTTCACTTTGACCGCCAACTGCTTCTTCAGCATTAGCCCCAATTGATGTTCCTGACCTCAAAAACTGTTTCGTTAAAATATATTCTTTCTTTTCTTGTTGAATTTGAAAACATAGCTTGGCAATACGCACTGCAAAAGCATAGCTTTTATCTAAAAGTGGGTTGTCTTTTTTCATCAATATATAATTAACTACTGGTGTTCGTCGCTATACTAAACATTCGTAATTGAAAAATTTCAAATTCGTAATTTGAGGTGTTAAGCGTACCCGCTTAATACCTCCTTCGTATACTCACTCAAAACCAATCGGCCACTCATAGCTGCTCTGTCAGATAAAAGTGTATCCCAATTTTCTGTTCCTTCCCAAAATACCTTTTTCAGCATACTTTGCGCTTCAGGGTTTTTAGAAAGTAAGTAGTCTACTAATTTTTGAACACCCGCGTCTAAACTATCAATATCATCATATACCTCAGCATACAACCCTTTTTCCATCGCCCAGCTTGCAGAGTAAAAATGATCTGCATTAATGGTCATTTGACTCATTGCAGAAACACCTACTTTGCGCTCAACTGCCGGCCCAACTACAAATGGTCCAATACCAACATTCAGTTCAGATAATTTAGCAGAAGCAAATTTAGTAGCCAAGCAATAATCCACTGCAGAGGCTACTCCCACTCCACCACCAACAGCTTTTCCTTGCACTCGGCCAATTATCAATTTAGGGCATTTTCTACAGGCATTAATCACGTTAGCAAAGCCTGAAAAGAATTGCTTCCCAGTCTCCAAATCATTAATGCTAATTAATTCCGTGAAGCTAGCTCCTGAACAAAACGTTCGGTCTCCACCACTCTTTAGAACGATCAATTTCACAGCATCGTCCTTACCCGCTTCAGTAATTGTATCGGCCAATTTGCTCAATATATCACTTGGTAATGAGTTGTGTTTTGGATGAAAAAATTCTATTGTTGCGAGTCCGTTGGCTTCTTTATTAATTTTTACATATGGATCTGTCATAGTAATTTCTTTATTTATTAAGTTTTTAATCTTGAATTGTTAGTTTTTAATATTAAATCACAAATTATTAAAAACACATAATTAAAAATTATTGATTCAACTTCCTTTTCATCGTTCTTCGAATTGCTCCGAGTAGTCGTAATATCTCTCTAACGTTTTCTAGTAATTCTTCCTGTTGGTCTTTACTTATTAATTCAACTTCTAACATCAATCTTAACCAATATTCAGTTTCCCGAGCTTCCTTATAAGATATTGAAACTTTATGAAGGAAATCTTTATCACTCTGGCCACCCATTGATTCTTCAAGATTTGCTCCTATGGAAGTTGCACTTCGAATAATTTGTCTGGTCAAATCATATTCCTTTTTTTCTTTTTGAACTGAATATGCCAACTTCACAGCTTTAACCGCAAATTCAAAACTCTTTCTTTGAACAACATTGTCTTGCGACATCTCTGATTAACTTTTAGTTGATTAATATTTCAATAATGATTAACACCACATTTAAAGATTAAAAATTCATTATTGAAAACTAAAAATTCCAATTTGGATTATCTTAAAACTCCGTTTTAAAATAATCCAAATTGCTCAAAATGATGATTAAAGTGTTTCCTGTTCATCAATTCCCAAAGATCTTTGTCCAGCGCGCCGAACACCGCATTGTTTGCTGTTGCGTCCGGGTTTTCCTTGTAGTACAATTCAAAAGCATCGAAAGCTTCTAAGAATTGGTTCTTTGCTTCCTTCAAATCTGTGCACTTTAAGTCCGCCAAAACGCCATCTTTCAATACAGGTGTTTTACTGTTCTTCGGAAATGGATAGTAATTATACAAACTATCAGTATACTTTTCTAAATGCTCCTCAGGAGTATGAACGTCTAATTTTATCTTATTTACAGCAGACTCCAAACCATGTCTCAAATGCTCAACCATGTGCTGAGGTGTCATTATTCCCCAACTTGGCTTAGCGTTTTCTGTCAACTTGCTTAAATAGCCTTCAACGTTATTACGGTTAATTTCAACAAATGGGCTTTTCTTAGCGACCATGGTCAATACGGTTGCTATTGCTACTTTCTCATCATCTTGATCAAATACCTCAACAAACCACTTTACTACTCCCGACGGAAATTGCTGACCTCGAACATCTTTATCTCTCTTTTCCTGACACGTTAAACGAACGTAAATGGTATCGCCATGATAAATTGGTCGCATAAATCGACAGGTATCCAATCCGTAATTTGCAGCTACCGGTCCTTTGTTTGGATAAACGAATAAACCTGCTGCGGCAGAAAGAATAAAGTAACCATGAGCTGCTCGCTTTTCAAAAATGGTGTGCCCTAACGAAGTAATATCAGTATGCGCATAAAAGTGATCCCAAGATAGGTTTGCAAAGTTTGCAATCTCTGAATCCATCATGGTTCTTCGGTGCGTCTTTAATGACATTCCCGCCTCTATGTCCTCAAAATGATATTTAAAAGGATGCTCCGGAGTATCTTTATATTCTGCTCCAGGCTGATAAACACCTGTAATTTCTGTTATGGTTGTTGGTGAGCCTTGAATAGCACAACGCTGCATGTAGTGTTTTACACCGCGCATGCCGCCCATTTCTTCTCCACCTCCTGCTCTTCCAGGTCCACCGTGCGTCAAGGTTGGTAATGGAGAACCATGACCTGTACTTTGAACAGCAGAATCTTGATTCAATACCAATATTCTTCCATGATGTGTTGCTGCTTCAACTGTAAATTCAGTAGCTATTTTGTCATCTCCAGTAACAATGGAAGCGACTAACGACCCCATTCCTAAATGCGAAAGCTCAACCGCTTCTGCCGTCGTAGAATACGGCATAATAGTACTAACCGGTCCAAAAGCTTCAACGTTATGAACTGCCCTATTTTTGAATGGCTCTTTCTCCACCAACAAAATTGGACTCAAAAATGCTCCTTTTGAAGCATCCGCTCCATTCACCTCAACTTGATCCAAACTTCCGTAAACAATTTCAGCAGTTTTATTCAACTCTGCTACTCTTTCTTTCACTTCTTGAACTTGGTCTTTGCTTACTAAAGCCCCCATTCTTGTTTCTTTCAGTGAAGGATCTCCAATGTTGGTTCTTGCTAGTTCTTTCCCTAAAGCAATCTGCACATCTTCAACATAATTTTCAGGAACCATTATTCTTCGAATGGCAGTACATTTCTGACCACACTTTACCGTCATTTCAGCTTTTACGCCCTTAATAAACAAGTTAAATTCTGGTGTGCCAGGTGCAGCATCTAACCCTAAAACTGAACAGTTCAATGAATCTGCTTCCATGTTAAAAGGCACCGCTTCATTGATAATTCTTGGATTCACTTTTAGCATTCTACCGGTAGTTGCAGAGCCGGTAAAAGTGACTACATCTTGTGATTCTACGTGGTCTAAAATCGTTCTTGCTGAACCACAAATAAGCTGTAAAGCCCCTTCAGGTAATATTTTAGATGCAATTATTTCTTTTACTACAGCCTCTGTTAAGAAGGACGTGTTTGTTGCTGGCTTGACCACAGCAGGAACTCCTGCCATCCAGTTCACCGCACACTTTTCTAGCATTCCCCAAACAGGAAAGTTGAAAGCATTTATGTGCACTGCAACGCCTCTTTTAGGAACCATTATGTGGTGTCCCATAAATTGACCACCTCTAGAAAGGTCTATTCCATCGCCTTCCACATGAAATGGTTTATTTGGAAACTCCTTTCTCAATGATGCATTGGCAAATAGGTTTCCAAAACCTCCTTCAATATCGATCCAAGAATCAACCTTAGTTGCTCCGGTTTTATACGACACCTCATAGAACTTGGCTTTGTGCTTCATTAAATGAAGTCCCAACTTCTTCAACATCATCCCTCTTTCCTGAAAAGTCATTTTTCGCAAAGCAGGGTTTCCTACTCTTCGACCATATTCAAGAATATCTTTAAAGTCAAAACCTTTTGTAGTGGCAACTGCTACTTCTTCGCCATTTACTGCGTTGATTAGTGGAGTTCCATCACCGTCACCAGTTACCCAATTTCCTTGTATGTAGTTTTCTAATTTCATAATATAATTACTAATGTCGAATTACGAATTACGAATTTTCACCTATTGATTAAAAATTCATAATTCTCATATTCGTAATTGTTAAACTCTCTCTATTATCGTAGCGTACCCTTGGCCCACTCCAACACACATAGCAGCCAAGGCATACCGCTTCCCAGTTTTCTGAAGTTCTATTGCCGCTGTATGTAAAATTCTCGTTCCTGTTACTCCAAGTGGATGACCAATTGCAATGGCTCCTCCGTTTGGATTAATTCTCGCGTCGTCATCCGCCAAACCGAGCTCTCTAGTGCAAGCCAATGCCTGGGCTGCAAATGCTTCGTTAAATTCCAAGATATCCATATCGTCCAAGGTAAGACCTGCCCTTTTCAAAGCTAGTTTAGTTGCACCTACAGGACCAATTCCCATAATTCTAGGTTCTACACCAACAACCGCTGAGCTTACAATTCTTGCCATTGGCTTCAAGTTGTATTTCTTTACCGCATCTTCAGAAGCAATAATTGTTGCCGCAGCACCATCATTTAACCCTGACGCATTTCCAGCAGTCACCGTTCCTCCTTCTTTTCTAAAAGCTGGTCTTAATTGAGACAACCCTTCAAAAGTAGTTCCCGGACGAACAAACTCATCTTTGCTAAAAATTATAGGGTCTTTCTTACGTTGTGGAATTTCGACAGGAATTATTTCTTGAGCCAATCTCCCGTTTTCTTGAGCTGCAGCAGCTTTCTGTTGCGACCACGCAGAAAACTTATCTTGATCTTCTCGACTAATGCCAAATCGGTCTACTAAATTCTCGGCCGTTTCTCCCATTGCGTCTGTGCCATAAAGATCTTTCATCTTTTTGTTTACAAACCTCCAGCCAAAACTAGAGTCGTGCATTTCCGCATCTCTACCAAAAGGTGTTGATGTTTTTGAAATTACCCAAGGTCCTCGGGTCATATTTTCAACACCACCTGCGATAAACACATCTCCTTCGCCAGCTTTAATCGCTCTATTCGCATGAACGATTGCAGACATTCCCGACGAGCACAACCTATTTACTGTTTCTCCAGGCACCGACCAAGGTAAACCTGCCAACAAAGAACACATTCTTGCTACGTTTCGATTGTCCTCTCCTGCTTGATTGGCATTTCCTAAAATCACATCATCGTAAGCTTCTGCCGGAATAGATGGATTTCTTCTTACCAACTCTTTTATGACTAAAGCCCCTAAATCATCGGTTCTAACAGGAGACAAAGCACCTGTGAACTTTCCTATTGGAGTCCTAATACCATCAATTATATATGCTTCTTTCATGCTGTCTTTTTTTGGAATGTTAAAGGTAACATAAGAATTACGAATCTGATAATTACAAATTATTCGATAATGCTTTCTGAAATTCCCCAGTCACCAAACATTCAATCATTTGAAATTTATTATTAGGTCAAGTGTTCTTTCGAAGTCCGATATACAGTTCCTCTAAAAAAGTAAAAGGGCTCCTCATGACCTTCACAAGTAATCACTACATCGATATCTGCTTTTTTATTTCCCAAGGAAATTACCTTGGCTTCTGCCTTCAAAACATCACCAATTTTAGCCGATTTAGAATACGACATATTTCCATTAATCAAAGGTGAAATACGTCCGTAAGAATTAGAAGCAAATGCCAATGCAGAATCTGCCAATGAATACGCCATTCCGCCATGCAACGTTCCAAAACCATTGAGCATTTCTTTGCGAACCTCCATTTCTAGAATACAATGACCCTCTTCAACTTTGATTGGTTTTATTCCCAACCATTGAGAACAAAAGTCGCTCTCCATCATGGATTCAAATACCTTTTCAGCCTTACTTTTCATACTTATTGAGACCTAGTTTGATATTAAATTTGAATGCCAACTATCTTTTACTGCGACCTCCCATTTCGAATCAAATTCACCCTTTGTTTCTATCAAGTTGTTGAACACAATGGTCTCTTCTGATAATTCCCCTTTCTCTAAACTGTTTTGGAAGTCAGCCATCGGCATCATTTTAATATTTGCCCCGTCCTTGTATGTCAAGTTCAAACGATCGAACAAATCTAACTGATAGTGCTTTTCAATTTCTTTTATAAATCGCACAGATGAATCAATAGAACAACCAGAAGCTTTCACCTGAGACTCATCTGCAAAAAGCACAATAAACTGATTGTAAAGTACCTCAAAAGCTGCTTGCAAGTTAGAACCGTGAGCAGCCCATTTCTCAATAAATTTATCGCCATGCGCCTTAATTTCGTTTGCCTCTGCATCGGTTAATCTTCTATTCGCTTGATAAATCCAAACCCTACTATAATCTGCCAATTCTTGGTAATTCATTCTTTTGTCTTTTTTCAAAGGTAACGAATGATGCTGTTCTGCATCCTAAATTATTGCACAAAAAAAGGGAAGCGAATGCTCCCCTCTCTGTTAATTTATAATTCAAAAGTTTACAATTCATAATTCTTTAAAGGCCATTTCCCTCCGCTATCAATTCAGCTAAATCATAAACTTTTAATGTATCCTCTTTTTCTTTGTTTTTAACTCCGTCTGTCATCATGGTCATGCAAAATGGACAACCCACTGCAACAATGTTTGGGCTGGCTTCTACTACATCTTCCATTCTTTCAATGTTCACTTCTTTAGTGCCTGGCTCTGCTTCTTTAAACATTTGAGCACCACCGGCACCACAACAAAGTCCTTTGGACTTGCATCTTTTCAATTCTACCAGTTCAGCATCTAACTGCTCTAATAAGGCTCTCGGTGCTTCGTACTCGCCATTCCCTCGGCCTAAATAACATGGATCGTGGAAGGAAATTTTCTTGCCTTTAAATTCTCCTCCCTCAATCTTTAGCTTTCCTTCTTCCATTAATTTTTGAAGAAATTGAGAGTGGTGCAAAACTTCGTAATCTCCTCCTAAACCAGGATATTCATTTTTTAACGTGTTAAAGCAATGTGGACAAGTCGTCACTATCTTTTTAACCTCGTACGCATTCATTACCTGAATATTGGTCATTGCCTGCATTTGAAACAAAAACTCGTTCCCAGCGCGTTTTGCTGGATCCCCTGTACAACTCTCTTCTGTTCCAAGAATTGCAAAATTTACTCCAACACTGTTCAGTATTTTCACAAAAGCACGAGTAATCTTCTTCGCTCGGTCGTCGAAACTACCTGCACAACCTACCCAAAATAAAACTTCCGGCTTCTCTCCTTTGGCCATTAAATCGGCCATTGTGTTCACATTTAAAGTATTACTCATAACTATTTATCTTTCAAAAACTTCGATTGTTTTCTCTTTTTTCACTAAATCTGTAAACTTTCCATTAAATCGAGTTGCCTTCACCAAATGATTGTCGATCCAATGATAGTTACCTCCTCGTGGCTTTCCCATTAAGAGTGCATGATATTTAAATCCATTTTCATTCAACCACTTCTCTGTTACTTCTCGATGGTCTTCTGTTCTTGACGTAAAATAGGTAATCACGTGCCCTTCATCAAACCACTTATTCGTTGTTTCCAATGCATCAGGATACAATTCTGCGGTGGCCATTCTTTCCGGCTCCTCATTTGGAATATCGTCACATATAGTTCCATCAATATCAATCAAATAATTCTTTCGATTATCTGCTAACACAGGACTTATCAAATGTCCATCTTGCTCAATTGTTTTGAGCTTAAATTCTTTCTTATCCTTCATTTATCCAATTTGCTCTATCTGTTTGAGAAAACTGCCAAGGTGCACCATTGTTCTCAATATTTGTAATCATTCCCGCTAATTCTGATGGAATTTTTGATTCTTCCATTACTAAACTTCTTCGCATGTCCATTATTATTGACAGCGGATTTAACTCAATCGGGCAAGCATCAACGCAAGCATTACAAGTAGTGCATGCCCATAATTCTTCTTCCGATATATAATCGCCCAGTAACGATTTACCATCAGAAAAATCTTTGCCATTTTTATCGATACCCTTCCCAACTTCTTCTAGCCTGTCTCTCGTATCCATCATTATCTTTCGTGGAGAAAGTAACTTTCCTGTTTGACTTGCTGGACATTGCTCAGAACATCGTCCACATTCCGTACAAGAATAAGAGTCCATTAGCTGCTTCCAGTTTAAATCAGCTACATCTTTAGCTCCAAATCGCTCAACCGGACCTTCAGGTTCTGCAGGTGCAGCATATGGATCTGCATCGGGATCAAACATCATTTTAACTTCCTTCTTTACAGAATCCATGTTGTCAAACTCACCATTAGGCTTTAGTTTAGAGTAAAAAACAGAAGGAAAAGCCAACATGATATGGAAGTGCTTGGAATAAGGCAAATAATTCAAAAATGCTAATATTCCAAGAATGTGAAACCACCAAGTTGCTCTTTCAAGAATTATCAAAGTTCCATTTGATAATCCATCCAACATTGGAACTAAGAATTGACTAATCGGATAAGAACCTGCAATAGCATAGTGCTCTGCTCCTCTTGCCTGTAAAATTTGATCAGCAGCATTCATGTTAAGAAAAGCACCCATCAATAGCACTTCAACAATTAATATAATATTTGCGTCAGTTTTTGGCCAGCCGAACATTTCTCTCATTCCGAAACGCTTAATGGTCATAAAATTTCTTCTGACAAAAAATACAGTAATGGCAACTAAAACAAGAAAGGCTAATATTTCAAATGTTCCAATTAAGAAATCATAAAAGCCACCTAAAGGAGCAGCAAAAATTCTGTGTGTTCCAAAAATACCATCTATAATTATTTCTAGAACCTCAATGTTTATAATAATGAATCCTGCGTAAACAATAATGTGCATCAACCCTGAAATGGGCTTCACCACCATTTTAGATTGACCAATCGCAACCAAAATCATTTTCTTCCATCGCTCAGGCTTATTGTCAGAAATATCTATATCCTTACCTAAATTGATGTTGCGAATAATCGCCTTTAAGTTTTTGGAGAACAAAAATACCGCTACAACAAAAGCAACGATAAATAAAATATTTTCTAATCCCATAAAAGTAAAATTATGAATTAAAGCTTATGCCAGCTAATTACCTTTTTTATCCTTTCTACCAAATATTGAAAAGTGAACGTAACGCTCAGGATTCAATCTCATATCTAGCATTAACTGATCAAGGTCGTAAGCTGCAGCTTCTAAATTCCTATACAAGGTGTCGTTATTCATTAATGCACCTAACGAGCCCTCTCCATTGTTCACTTTCTGCATCAACTCTGCTACTTCCTGCATTGCAATTGAAGCGTTATTTACGGTTTGCTGAAGATTAGCTCCTGCTAAGGAATCACTAATCATTTTCAAATTAGAAAGTGTTTCATCTAACTTCTTGTTGTTGTTTTCAAAATTTTGAGTGATGGATTCAACATTTGAAAAAATTCGACTAAGGCTCTGACGATTCTCATTCACCATAGCATCCGCATCTTCCATCGTCCTCTTAAATACTTCCAACGATTGACGAATATTAGTAATACTTGAGCCGATATCTTCTTGAGCTTTCGTATTAAAAATTGACTTCACTGTTGTAATCGCAGAATCAATAGAGCCAATTAAATCTTCAGCCTTATTCTTTAATGGAGCTATTTGTTGATTAACCGCATCTTGAAGAGACGCTTCAATAGATGAACTTAACGTGTCAAGATTTTTTACTGAAGTTTCACTTGTTCCAAATGCAAGATTGATTGCTTTCCCTCCTAGAAACCCATCACTAAATATTTCG
>JBLHTZ010000071.1:0-10849 GCA_047627915.1 Vicingaceae bacterium | reverse complement strand
AGTTCTTGAATGTTGTAACCTAACAAAGAAACAGAGACAGGCTTACCTCCAAAATTTGAATTACCATCAATCACCAAACTTTCTGCAGAAGGAAACTTGCCTACCTTTTCAAAAATAGCTCCTGCAATTTCTGAAGACGATGCTTCTCTAAATTCTCCGGGTAAAAGGTTTAGCGTTAACGACGCATTAGCCGTTCCGGGACCAACATTCTTAATGATGTTTTCGATTACCTGATCTCCTCCTTCTTGCCTTTCACTAAACTCTTTGTTCACTTCCCAAGCAGCAGCCTCAACTACTGAAATTAACGAATCGGTCTCCTCAGGATTTACGCCTTGAGGCATCGTTAAACTCACTGAAACCTCATCACTTGCAATCGCTGGAAAAAAGGTTCCTTTAATTACTCCACCTTGCATTGCTCCTATAGTAATTAACAAAAATGAAATAAAAATGGAAAATGAGATGGGCTTGTATTTTAATGCCCACGTTAAAGAAGGAGTGTAAATTTTATCTCTCAAGTAATCCATCATCTTATCTCCCCAAATGTTGAATCGGTAGGTCTTTTGATTAGGAGTAAGCACCTTAGAGTGTGCAATGTGAGACGGCAATATAATAAATGCTTCTAGAAGGGAAAAAGACAATGTAAGAATTACTACAATACTTACTTCCATAAAAAACTCACCTACTCTGCCGTCCAAAAAGAAGAAGGTACTAAAAGCGATAATAGTAGTTAAAATGGCTGAAGTAATGGCAGGAATAACCTCCATCGTTCCATCAATAGCGGCTTGTATTCTCGTTTTACCTTTCTCATAGTGATGATAAATATTTTCGGCAATTACAATTCCATCATCTACTAAAATTCCTATCACGATAATCATTCCGAAAAGTGACAACACGTTGATGGTAACGTCTAAATAATTGACCACCATAAACATCCCTAAAAAGGAAATGGGTAAACCAACTGCAACCCACCATGCTAATCTTGGTCTTAAAAACAATGAAAGAAAAAAGATAACTAATGCAACTCCTTGCACACCGTTTGTTAGCAATAGCTCCGTTCGTTGAATAATGGTAATACTCCGGTCACTGGTAACTGATAAAGTTGCATTTTGATTTTTCGCATTAAACTCATCTACGTAAATTAGAGTCTTTTCCGCAGCTTTTATTAAATCTTCTTGATTAGTTGTGCTTACATCAATCGTTACAGAAGGGTTCCCATTAAAATACGAACGGTTTGGTGTTTCCGACCAAGTATCTGAAATATCAGCTACATCCAATAATTTTACTTGAGCCCCATTTGGAAAAGCTTTAACGACAATGTTCTCTAGCTCTTTGGCGTAATAGGATTTATTTCTCAATCGAATTAAGTACTCTTCTTGTTTGGTTTTTACCGACCCACCTGTCACCAACAAGTTAGCTGAAGAAACTGCTTGAGCGACGTCTTGAAACCCTAATTTGTATTTCCTTAGAACATCCTCTTTTACAGCGATCACGATCTCCTCGTCTGGAAAACCGCTAACGTCAACCTGAGAAATTCCATCAATCGCTCGTAATTCTGCTTCTACTTGGCGAGCCATATTTTTCAGCGTAATCAAATCAATAGATTGACCCGCAATTACCATTGAAATTGCTTTATTTATGGTTTCTTGCTTTGCTACAACCGGTGGTTCCATCTCTGCCGGGAAAGAAGGTACTTTATCCACGGCATTCTTTACATCGGCCAATAAAACATCTACATCATACCCTTTTACCGCCTCCACTTTAATGCTAGCAGCATTTTCGCTGGAGGAAGAAGTAAAACGATCGATACCCAATAAACCTCGAAGATTATTTTCGATTTTAAGTACCACTCCCTCTTCAATCTCTTGAGGAGAAGCACCTGGATATACCACGTTAATATTAATAAACTTCGATTCCTGTAGTGGGAAAAAACTGGAAGGCATACTTGTAATGCCAATGTAACCCAAAATAAAGAATGCCAGTATGATTACATTCCCTGAAATAGGATACTTAATAAAGTATGTGATTAACTTCTTCATCCTATTGCTCTCCTTTATAAACTGTAACCTTCATCCCTTCAAAAGCTGTAGGCGGAACTTTAGTTAATACAACATCACCATCCATTAAGCCTTTAATTACTGCGGTTGATTGATTGAAGTACTCAGTACTCACCTCTTTCAATATTAAAACTCCTTTCTCTACAACAAAAACCTGTTTATTGTCAATTAATGAAGCTCGAGAAATTTCAAAGGCATTTGGTATTTCATTTGCCTTCACTTTTGCTTGTAGAAACATGCCTTCCTTTAAGTCAGATCCTTGAACAGAAACGAAGAAGGTGCTCATTTGACTGTTTTTGTCTATTGCCTTTACCAATCTAGAAATTTTACCTTTCCATTGTTTACCGTGCATTCCTTGCAAGTTTAATGCTACAGTTTGTCCTACTGTTAATCGCTCAGCAGTTAATACATCGGTTGATGTTTCTAACTCGTAATTTAGGGGTTGAATGAAGGTACCCAACGCTTGACCTGGTCTAATTAAAGTTCCTGGGTCAACATTAGCAGCAATTAAAACCCCATTGTAAGGCGCAGTTAAATTGTATTTACCGTTTATAATTTCCAAATTCCTTAAGCTATGATAGCTACTATACACGCCTCGTCCTACCAAGAAAGATTTTAATTTATCAGACTCTACCTTTGGTAAGCTTTGTGTAGATTTTTCAACAGAGAAGTTCTGCATGTATGCATTCCAGGCTAAAAACTCATCGTTGTAATCCGCCTTCAAGTCTGGCATAATTGACATTAACATACTTTGAAATGAAGAACGTTGCGAATACAACTGTGCTTGCTGATCGTTAGAACGAATTCGAATTAAAACTTCTCCGGAATTGAAGGAGTTACCTGCCCTAAACCTACCGTTGTCGGCTTCCATGACACCTTGAACTTCGCTGAACAATTCAATTCTTTTTACCGCCTCTACCGATCCTGTTGACTCTACATAAACCGGAATAGAATCGTTCTGTACCTTGGTGGTAAAAACGGTTGTAATGTTCTCCTTAATTTGTTTCGCAGGTCGTTCTTTGGGCGCAGCCAATATATTTTTAACTACTATTCCACCTGCAAAAATCGCAACTGCGACAACAACTATTATTATCTGTCTTTTTTTCATTTCTTAATTCTTAGCCTCTTCAATTCTTTCTATTTCTCTCATGGCATTGCATTGTATTTTTTCCATAACGCGGCTTACCACTTCTATTTCATTTTCATCAATTCCTTCTTGCAACAGCATAAAAAGGTTTTTCATCATCGGTTTTGTGCTTTCTAAAATTTCGCTGCCTTTCGGCGTTAGTTCTACCTCGTTTACTCGGTTATCTTCTTCTGAGACTCTTCGTAAAACGTACTTTTTTCTCTCTAACGATTGAATTAATCTTGTTAGTGAACCTTTATCTCTTTCGGTAATAAGGGTTAAAATGGATTGGGTTTTTGCTTCCTCTTCCAAACAGAGTAAAACAACGAATTGTTCCTTGGTAAGCGGAATGCCTTTCACAGTAAAATGAGTTTTCATCATAATGTTGACGAGCTTGGCCGTTTTACCAATTTTTGGCGTTAGCACTCCTTTTACGAATGTTGGAAAATCTGACTTCACCGTGCAAAAATACTCTTTAGTTGCAGCTGCAACTAATTTTAAGACAATTTATTTTTTTCATAATAATGAACCTTTCTGTAGTTACTTGTTTCAGTAATGAGGAACTTTACATTCTACTTATATTACTAACCTATGGCAATTTTATTTTTATTACTTGTGCTTTGGTATGGAGGACTATTCTTTCAAACCTTTTTCTTACACCGCTATGCTGCGCACCAAACATTTACCATGTCTAAAGGCATGGAAAAGTTGACATATGTGCTAACTTGGATTTTTCAAGGGAGTAGTTATTTAAGTGCGTATGGTTATGGAGTGATGCACCGCATTCACCATGCTTATGCAGACACCCCAAAAGACGTGCATTCTCCGAAATACGACGACAATCTTTTCAAGATGATGTTTAAAACGAAAAATACCTATCAAAAAATCAACAAAATGAAAGTAGAAGTCGAAGAGCGTTTTTTAACCAACGTTCCGCAATGGGCAAGCTTCGACAAATTTGCAAGTTCAATTCTGTCAAGAGTCCTTTGGGGAGCAGCATACACTACTTTTTTCTATTTTTTTGCTACCGCTTGGTGGCAATGGTTATTCCTACCTCTTACGTTCCTAATGGCACCTATACATGGCGCAATCATTAATTGGTTCGCGCACATTTACGGCTACGTCAACTTTAAAGTAAAGGATACTTCAAAAAACTTCTTGCCTTTCGACTTTTTAATGATGGGGGAATCCTACCACAACAATCATCACAAGCGCAGCGGTAACCCTAATTTTGGTGGTGTACGCTGGCATGAATTTGACCCTACGTTTTTTATTATGAGAATTCTGAATAGATTAAATATTATTCAGTTGAAGAAGGTTAATAGCTAGGTATTTACCGACCTAGAAATAATGTTATTTTTTTGTTAAAAATAAAATTGCATTTCAAATCAAATCCTACATTTGCCCAATATTAGGATGAAAAACGGAGTTAAAATCATTTCAGTTTTTATAGTCATTTTGACTACATTACTTACCCAGGATTCGGGTATTGCTGCATTTTCAGAAAACAAAACTTCTCATTACCACAACTTAACCGTTGAACAGTTTTATACAATTCAACATTCGAACAATACACCGAAGTTATATTATACCGAGGCGCACTCTTCAAAATCGTTAATGCCGTTTGCTGCGGTCATTATGGAATTAAAAGAAGAAGTGGACGACGATGAAGTTTCTGAAAATAAAACATACCTTAAAAACACCTTGCACTACTCTGTGCTCTTTTACTTGGGAGACAAGGGCTTTTTTGAGTCGCTAACTAGCGAAACTTTTCCAAACTACATTGAGCTACTTAGTTCAATAGCTAAAGAAGTTCTATACCTAGAATTTCAAGATTTTCGCATTTGATTTATACTAATTAGGGTATTGTTCTAAATACCTTCTAAGCCCTTATGGGCTTATCCAATCGGGTTACGTTTTGTCGCAGCCCAATCCTTATAACAACATTTTTTATACCATTTACTAAAGTTCAATCCCATGAATAAGCTATTTATAACAATCAGTTTAATTGTTCTAGCAATCCTTTCTAGCTGTTCTTCTGAACATAAAGAAGAACACCATCACCTAGACTCAATCTTTCAGGTTACCAAGCCATTAAGACAAGATACAAGTATCATTCAAGAATACGTTTGTCAGATACACTCTATTAGTCACATAGAAATTAGATCTCAAGAAAGAGGGTTCTTACAAACGTTTTATGTGGACGAAGGACAATCTGTTAAAAAAGGACAAATGCTATTTGAAATTATGCCATCGCTCTATAAGGCAGAATACTCTAAAGCTCAAGCTGAAGCTAACCTTGCAAAAATAGAGTACCTAAATACAAAAGCATTATCGGACAGCAATATTGTTTCAATCAATGAATTGGCAATGGCTCGTGCGAATTACGACAAGGCAATTGCTGAGTTAGAAGTGGCAAATGTTCACTTAGGATTCACCAAAATTAAAGCACCGTTTAATGGTATTATAGATCGCTTCCACGTGCGATTAGGAAGCTTAGTTGATGAGGGTGAATTTATAACAACGCTATCAGACAACAGTGAAATGTGGGTCTATTTTAATGTGCCAGAAGTTGAATATTTGGATTACATGAGTGAAAAGCATGATTCTGAAAAAACGAAAGTAAACCTTAAAATGGCGAACAATAAGCTATTCGGATATACGGGCATAGTCGAAACGATAGAGGCAGACTTCAATAACGAAACAGGAAATATTCCTTTCAGAGCTACATTCCCTAACCCTGAGAAGCTACTAAGACATGGTGAAACCGGATCTATTCAAATGATTACGAACATTAAAGGTGCCTTATTAATTCCACAAAAGGCTACTTACGAAGTGCTTGACAAAAAATTTGTTTTTGTTATTGATAAGGAAAACAAAGTACGTTCTAGAGAAATTTCTATCCAAGAAGAACTACAACACCTATTTATCATAAAATCTGGCTTACAGGAAGATGATAAAATCCTTTTGGAAGGAATTCGAAAGGTAAGAGAAGGTGATGAAATTAAATACGATTTAAAAGACCCAAGCGAAGTTATTTCAAACCTGTCACTCTATTCAGAATAGTAAAAAATAAGATATTATGTTTCAAAATATAATTAAACGACCGGTTTTCGCAATAGTGATTTCTATTGTTATCGTATTTACCGGAATTCTAGCAATCAACCAATTGCCAACTTCACAATTTCCTCAGATTGCGCCAACAACCGTGAGCATATTTATTGCTTACCCAGGTGCAGGCGCAGATGTATTGGTTAAATCTACGCTCACCACTTTAGAAAACTCTATTAATGGTGTGCAAGACATGCGTTACATGGCAACAGATGCAACCAGTGCGGGTGAGGCTACATTGAATGTTGTTTTTGAACCTGGAACAGATCCGAACATTGCCGTGATTAGGGTGAAAACAAGGGTCGATCAAGTAATGCCATTATTGCCTCCCTTGGTTCAAAGAGAAGGTGTAGTAATCACTCCTATTCAACCAAGTATGTTGATGTATGTAAACCTTTACAGCACCGATGAGAATGTAGATCAAAAATTTCTTTACAACTATGCTGATGTGAAGATGATTCCTGAAATTAATCGAATTAAAGGAATTGCAAGATCAAGTATTTTAGGAAGTAGAAAATATGCCATGCGGGTTTGGTTAAACCCAGATAGAATGAGAGCGTACTCCATTTCTTCGGAAGAAGTAATGAAAGCGTTGGAGGAGCAAAGTTTAATTGGCAGACCGGGTAGAATTGGTCAAAGCTCCGGCATTTCTGCTCAATCAATTGAATATGTGTTGACCTACAAAGGGCAGTATAACACAGAGAAACAATACGAAGACATCATTATTCGAGCCAATCCAGAAGGAGAAAGTATTCACTTACGTGATATTGCTGATGTAAAATTAGGCAGTGAATTTTTTGATATTTACTCCAACCTAGATGGTTATCCTTCTGCTGCAATTGTGTTGAAACAAACATTTGGGAGTAATGCCAGTGATGTAATTGAAGACGTGAAAACGCAATTGGATGAAATGAAAAAAGACTTCCCTATGGGAATGGATTACAAAATTAGTTACGATGTTTCTACATTTTTGGACGCTTCTGCCGAGCAAGTAATTCACACCCTGAGAGATGCCTTTATTTTAGTTGCGTTAGTGGTCTTCCTCTTTTTAGGAGACTTTAAGTCTACCATCATTCCAATTATTGCAGTTCCCGTTTCCTTAATCGGGGCGTTTTTTGTCATGCAATTGTTTGGCATTTCAATTAACCTAATAACCTTATTTGCATTGGTGTTAGCCATTGGAATTGTAGTCGATGATGCCATTGTGGTGGTGGAGGCTGTCCATGAAAAAATGGAAACAAAGAATATTTCACCCTACAAAGCAGTGCAAGAAGTAATGAAGGAAATTAGTGGAGCGATTATCGCCATTACCTTGGTCATGGTTTCGGTTTTTATTCCCATTGCTTTTATGAGTGGGCCCGTTGGAACATTTTACCGTCAATTTTCAATTACCATGGCCAGTTCCATTGTATTATCGGCAATTGTAGCACTTACACTTACTCCGGTTTTGTGTGCCATGCTCTTGAAAAACAACCATGGAAAGGAAAAGAAGAAAACTCCCGTTAATCGGTTTTTAGATTGGTTCAACAACAAGTTTGAAAAGCTCACCAATAGATATGTTAATTTATTGAGAAGGATTGTAAATCGGAAAGTCATCACGTTTGGAATCTTGATCATTTTTGGAATCGGCATTGTTGTTCAAAACGAGTTTTTACCTTCTGGGTTTATTCCGGGAGAAGACCAAGGAACCATTTATGCCATTATTCAAACCCCTCCGGGATCAACATTAGAGTTCACAAATAAGATATCGCAGCAATTACAAAAAATCTGTGAAGAAGTTGAGGCTGTCGAGTCTGTTTCTTCATTGGCAGGTTATGAAATTATGACGGAGGGTCGAGGATCTAACGCTGGAACATGTTTAATCAACTTAAAAAATTGGGGTGACCGTGAACAGTCGGTGCATGAAGTAATGGAAGAGCTTGAGGAAAAATCAAAAGACCTTGGTGCTATTATTGAGTACTTTGAGCCACCTGCTGTTCCTGGTTTTGGTTCTTCCGGTGGGTTTTCGTTGCGTTTACTAGACAAAACAACTTCAACGGATTATCAAGAATTTGACAAGATCAACAACAACTTTGTTAAAGCCTTGAAGGAAAGAAAAGAACTTTCTGGAGTTTTTACCTTTTTCGCTGCCAACTACCCTCAATTCGAATTAGAAATTGACAATAAAGCTGCCATGCAAAAGGGAGTTTCAATTGGAGCAGCTATGGAGAACCTGAACATTTTAATAGGTAGTACCTATGAGCAAGGTTTTATCAAATTCGGTCGTTTTTTCAAAGTATACGTGCAATCCAGTCCTGAATTCAGAAGATTACCGTCCGACGTTATGAATTTATTTGTTAAAAACGACGAAGGCGAAATGGTGCCCTACTCTTCTTTCATGAAATTGAAAAAAACACAAGGCCCGAACGAAATTACTCGATACAACATGTACAATTCTGCTTCCATCAGAGGGCTTCCGGCAGAAGGATTTACTTCTGCAGAAGCTATCCAAGCCATTAGAGAAGTGGCAGATGAGCAATTGTTAAGAGGATATGATATTGCATGGGAAGGTCTTTCTTACGATGAATCGAGAAGAGGAAATGAAGCCATCTACATCTTCTTGATTGTATTAATATTTGTGTACTTGGTACTAGCTGCTCAATATGAAAGCTTTGTGCTACCGCTAGCGGTTATACTCTCCTTACCTGTTGGTGTATTTGGTTCGTTTTTCTTACTCAAAATGATGGGACTCGCAAACGATGTCTACGCGCAGGTTGGATTAATTATGCTCGTTGGATTGTTGGGTAAAAATGCAGTTTTAATTGTAGAGTTTGCCGTTCAAAAACACGATCAGGGCATGTCGGTTTACAATGCCGCCATAGAAGGAGCCAAAGTCCGTTTCCGACCTATTTTAATGACTTCATTCGCATTTATTGCAGGGTTACTCCCACTGGTACTTTCTTCAGGTGCAGGTGCTATTGGTAACAAAACCATTGGCGGTTCCGCTTTAGGAGGAATGCTTTTTGGAACCCTCTTCGGTGTAATTGTCGTTCCGGGCTTGTACTTCGTATTTGCCTCTATCGCTAACAAGAATAAACTATTGAAAGATGAAGAAGAAAGTTCATTAACAGAACACATTGGTAATTAAAAGAATAATTATTTATTAAAAAGATAAAGATGTTACAAAAAATAATTTCACCACTAACAGGTATTGCATTGATAAGCATGATTTTGTTTGCTTGCGGAGTGCCAAAGCTTGCCCAGAAAAGTCCAAATGTTGTTCTCCCTGATACGTACAATGACTCACTAAGCACTTCCAACTCAAGCTCGACTTTTATCTGGAAGGACTTTTTCAACGACCCCTTTTTGGTACAGCTAATTGACTCTGCCTTGAGCAATAACAGAGAACTGAACATCACACTTCAAGAGGTTTCAATTCTCAAAAATGACATTCGCGAAAAAAAGGGAGAGTATTTGCCTTCCGTTGGTTTAGGAGCAAGTTCCGGAATTGAAAAGTCATCGAGGTATACCAGAAACGGATCGCTTGAAGCCAACAATGACATCATCGAAAATAGAGCGTTTCCTGAGCCTCTCCCCGACTTTCTTTTGGGAGCAACAGCTTCATGGGAAATTGACATTTGGAACAAATTAAGAAGTGCTAAAAAATCGGCTGTATTAAGTTATTTATCTTCTGTTGAAGGTAGAAAATTCATGACGACCAATTTAGTGGCTGAAGTCGCTTCCTCTTATTATGAATTGCTTGCACTAGATAATCAATTGGAAATAGTACTTCAGAACATTCAAATTCAAAACAAAGCACTTCGAATTGTGAAACTGCAAAAGCAATCGGCAAAAGTAAATGAACTTGCAGTAAAACGTTTTGAAGCGGAAGTACTTAAAAACAAAAGCGCACGATTTTACCTTGAACAAAAGATTGTAGAAACGGAAAATAGAATCAACTTGTTGGTTGGTCGCTTACCTCAGTCGGTACCAAGAAACGCTCAAAACTTTAACACTATATTCCCTGCTCAACTTACTGCCGGTGTTCCTTCTGAATTGTTAGCCAACAGAACAGATATAAAGCAAGCCGAGTTAGCAATAGAAGCTGCAAAATTGAATGTTAAAGTCGCAAAAGCTAACTTTTACCCGAAGTTAGAAATTAATGTAAATATTGGTTTACAAGCTTTTGATCCCAGTTATTTTTTGAAAACGCCAGAATCATTACTGTACAATTTAGCAGGTGATTTAATTGCACCGTTGATAAACAGGAAAGCCATCAAGGCGAACTATTTAAGCTCCAATAACAAACAAATTCAAGCCATTTACAACTACGAACAAACGATTTTAAATGCCTACGTAGAAGTAGTGAACCAGCTGTCGAAAATTGAGAATTTGAATAAGAGCTTTGATTTAAAATCTCAGCAAGTGGATGCCTTAAACACTTCTATTACCATTTCTACCAGTTTGTTTCAGTCTGCCCGTGCTGATTACATGGAAGTACTTTTAACGCAAAGAGATGCATTGTAAGCAAAAATGAAACTTGTGGAAACAAAAAACGACCAATTAAATGCGCTTGTAG
>JBLHTZ010000070.1:0-10853 GCA_047627915.1 Vicingaceae bacterium | reverse complement strand
CTTACCTCTTTTGAGTTGGGCATAGACCAAGATATTAGTAATCGATTTTTATTTTTTATAAATATCAGAGCCACCTTATTAACCAACCTTGTTCAAAATCAGATCAGCCTAAAGAAAACCAATGAAGAATTTACGGAAGAAGTCATAATAGATGATGGTTCCGGTAGCACATCATCGTATGGTGGCGGTTCTACAAAAAATGCAACCTTTTTAGAAACATTAACGGAACAAAGATATCCAACCTTCTTTGGGAGCATTGGTATAAGCTACAAAATATTTTAACATATGAGATACTTTACAACACTGCTGCTGACATTAGTTTGTCTTAGCTCTTTTGCTCAGATAAAAAGACAACAAGTTGTTAAATCAAAGAACGGAAAGGTAAGTGAAGTTGTATTTAATCCGAATGGAAAAAATATGGCGGTAGCATCTTCAAAGAGTATTAGTCTTTATTTGAATCAAGCAGCTAAATCATACTTTTCCTTTAAAACGAAATACAGTCTATTAAACGAATTGTATTTTATCAATTCTTCTGACTTGTTATTCTCAGGTTATAATAAATTCGGGAAACACTACAAGCACTACTCCATCTATAACATAGAAAAAAGAGAATTTGTAGAAGTAAAAAACTTGAAACACATAAAAGAGGACATTACAGCTATTATCCCCTACCGAAATGAAAATTTAGGAGTGGCCGTTGTTGTAGGAAAGAAACTGCTTCTCTATTCTAAAAACGATTCTTCGACAATTTCATTTGAAAATATTATTGTAGATGCAGAATACGATGAAAATTCCGAAAGCTTTTGGGTTATTACTGAAGGGAAAGAGCTTATAAACTATGAAGTAAGTTCTAATTCGATTAAACAAACCATCAATTTAAAAGAAATTCCTACAAGTATTTCTCTTTCCAAAAATGGAGAACGCATTGCTCTAGCTGACAAAAAGAAAAACCTTTACTACACGGACAAGAATTTATCATATCAACCTCAAAAATTGAATGGTAAAAAAGGAAAAAAACGCTACACTAACTTGTCGTTTTCCCTCGATGGAAAATATCTTGCATCTACCAATTTGATGCGCTTAGATTTATGGCAAATCGAAAGCAAAGCGAATTTGTATTCCAAGAAACGAGGAGGAAAAGGGGTTTTGTCTTCGATTAAATTTGACCCCTCAGGTCAATTACTCGCTGTCTCAGGATATACCTCAAGAAAAATTGAACTGTGGAATACATCGGGCTTAAATATTGCCCCATTCATGGAATTTAAAGATGAGTCTGATAAAACACCTCCTCAAGTGGTTTTAACGAACCCCAAAGTTCCAAAAGATAAAGTATCGGTTACCCAAGAGGAAATTACACTAGAAGGGCTTGTAATTGATAACATTGGAGTTTCTGAAGTAAAAGTAAACGGACAAAAAGCCAATTTATCTGCAACTGGAGACTTTAGTGTAAAAATGAACTTAGCGATTGGAGAAAACAGGGTTGCCATTGAAGCGACAGATGTGAACAAAAACACAAGTGTCAAAAGGATAACGATCATTCGAAAAGAATTCGACTTAAATTCTTTATCACTTGAATCACAAAATCACATGTTATTAATTTCGATTGATAAGTATACAAATTGGTCTCCTCTGAACAACGCAGTTTCCGATGGAAATAAATTGACAAAAATACTAGAGGATAAATATGGTTTTGACTCTTCCAATGTAATTGAAGTGAAAAACGAGAATGCTGATCGACAAGGGATTATTAACGGATTTAAGGAACTAATTAGCAAAGCAGGACCGAATGATAACGTAATTATTTATTATTCAGGGCATGGTTACTTTGACGCCCAATTAGGAGAAGGATATTGGATTCCGGTTGATGCCCAAAAAGGACAAGATGGGGACTACCTACCGAATAGCTTTATGATGCAATTGATGAAAAAAGTGAATTCAAAACACATCTTTTTAGTAGCTGACGCCTGTTTCTCCGGTTCATTGTTTAACAACTCCAGCAGAGGTTATACTGACAACGTAGGAAGCTATAAATCGCGATGGGGCCTAGCGTCTGGCAGATTAGAATATGTTTCTGACGGAAATTCAGGAGAAAGCAGCCCTTTCAACAAGTATTTGACAGAGTATTTAGAGAAGAATGACAAAGAAGAATTCTCCGTTTCCGAATTGGTACAGTTTGTCAAAATAAATGTTGCCAATGCTACCAAGCAAGCACCAGTAGGTAATCCATTAGGCGGACTTGGTGATGAAGGTGGAGAGTTTATTTTTAAACTAGAAGATTAACACAATGAAGGTATTTTATTTCCTATTTACAAGCTTAATATCCATTTGCTCTTTGGCCCAAGGCTTGAAAGTAGTTCATGTCTCCGGCGATATTTATTCCAATAAGATTAATAGAAACATTGCAATAGGTGATGAAATTGATCCTAGCGAGGTATTAAGTTTTGCCGGCTCAAGCTTAAGTTGTTTTTTGTTTGATGGAAAAAACAAACTCTCATTTAAGCCTAGCGCTGATAATAAGTCGGGAACTGTTTCTGATTTATTTCAACCGCCAATTTCTAGACAGTTAATTGCCTCTAGAGGTTCGGAGGACAGTTCGTATTTGTCAATTGAAGACTATTTTTGTGGCACGAACTATCTTTTCTTTAATCAAAGCGAGTCATTCACATTGAATCCATCGAGTAAGGAAGATTTGAATAGTATTCGATTTTTTGTAGTTGACGATTCGAAAGAGAAAAGAGAATTAAGCTTTAAGAACGGAACGATTTCACTAGATAATAGCCTCTTATTCCCAAACAATGAAAAGCGAAGCGAGTTGCAATTTTATAAGATAAACACTAAAAGCGGAGAGATTAGCAAATTAAACAAGGTTACGTTCCATAATGGGAATGAGCAGTCTATTAAAGATCAATTGAAATTAATTGTTTCGCTTCAAGAAAGTAGTGACAAAGATCAAGTTATTTCAGATAGTTTTTCGCTTCTTCAATCCATTTTTGGCAATTTGAATGACGAAAATTGGAACAGTTACTTTCAGCTGAATTTCAACTAAATTTCATGACTTTCCTGATACAGATATACCATTTGTTGGAATAGAATTAATTTCCAGTTCGTTTGTATCAAGTTTTCGTTGTGCGAATCCTTAATTTTGCATCTCTTCATTTTACCTGTATACTTATGGTAAAGTTAAAAATCTAAGGTTTCAATGCTCATCCTTCCCTCCTCTTGTTTTGCTCCCATTTTACAATTTGCGTTGATTACAGATGCAGAGAATTACACCATAGAAACAAAGGAACATTTTGTAAAACAAAGCTACAGGAGTAGATTCCAAATCTACGGGGCTAATGGCTTGTTAAACTTAGTCGTTCCTGTAAAAAAGTGGAAAAACCATTCCTCAATTGAAGAAATTCAAGTGAGTTACGATGAGAATTGGCAGCAGTTGCATTGGCGGTCTATTGAATCAGCCTATCGAGCCTCTCCTTTTTTTGAGTTCTACGAAGAGGAAATAAAGCCCTTGGTCTTTTCGAAAGAAATTAACCTAATCATGCGAAATGCAGAAATTGAACGTATTATTCTTAGAATAATCGGGATTTCATCAAGTGCCATTTTCTCTGAGAATTATAGTGAACAAGAACTTGATTGGAGAAGCCTGATTAACCCAAAGAGCAAAGTAGAAATGGAATCCGTTTCAATTTCAAATTATATTCAGGTGTTTGAGGACAAACATGGTTTTATTCCAAATTTGAGTATTCTAGATTTGCTGTTTAACTTAGGCCCTGAATGCAAACTTTATTTAAAACTATTAAACCAATCGATAAAAGATGGCAAAAAAAATTGATATAGAAGAGAGTAAGAACGACGATAGCATCAGAATGATGATTTCTGAGTTGAAGAGAAAGCAAGAGGAAGTCAATTTAGGAGGTGGTCAAAGTAAAATTGACAAGCAGCACGCAAAGGGTAAATTAATTGCTAGAGAACGTATTGATTTTCTATTGGACGATAAAGACAACTGCATTGAGATCGGTTCATTTGTTGGCGAAGGTATGTATGAGGAATATGGTGGTTGCCCATCTGGTGGTGTTGTAGTCAAGATTGGATACGTTTCTAAACGGCTTTGCATTATAGTAGCCAACGATGCCACAGTAAAAGCCGGCGCATGGTTTCCCATTACCGCCAAAAAGAACCTAAGAGCTCAAGAAATTTCTATTGAAAACCGTTTGCCAATCATTTACTTGGTAGATAGTGCAGGTGTTTTCTTACCCATGCAAGACGAAATTTTTCCGGATAAAGAGCACTTTGGCAGAATGTTTCGAAACAATGCGATTATGAGTAGCATGGGAATAAGCCAAATCGCTGCTGTAATGGGCTCTTGCGTTGCAGGTGGTGCCTATTTACCCATTATGAGTGATGAAGCGCTTATCGTAGATAAAACCGGCTCTATTTTCTTGGCAGGTTCTTATTTAGTAAAGGCTGCTATTGGAGAAAGTGTAGACAACGAAACCTTAGGTGGTGCAACTACGCATTGTGAAATTTCAGGCGTTACCGATTACAAAAGCAAGGACGATAAAGATTGCTTGACTTCTATCCGCAACATTATGGATAAAATGGGCGAAAGCAACAAGGCAGGTTTTAATAGAACTGAACCCGCCAAACCGAACACCGAGGAAAAAGCATTGTACAGTAAAATCCCTTACGATAGAAACAAGCAGTACGATGTTAAAGAGGTAATTAACTGTCTGGTTGACAACAGTGAATTTGAGGAATACAAGGAGCTACACGGGAAAACAATTGTTTGCGGTTACGCTAGAATTGATGGTTGGGCTGTCGGTATTGTAGCCAATCAACGAAAGTTGGTAAAAACCAAAACAGGAGAAATGCACTTTGGTGGAGTAATTTATTCAGATTCAGCAGATAAAGCTGCTCGGTTTATCATGAATTGCAACCAAAAGAAAATTCCATTGGTCTTTTTACAAGATGTAACAGGCTTTATGGTGGGTTCTAAATCTGAGCATGGCGGCATTATTAAGGATGGTGCTAAGATGGTAAATGCCATGGCTAATTCTGTAGTTCCAAAATTTACCATTGTCATGGGAAATAGTTACGGAGCAGGAAATTATGCTATGTGCGGTAAGGCGTATGACCCTCGATTAATTGCAGCTTGGCCAACAGCAAATATTGCAGTAATGAGCGGTGCTTCTGCTGCTAAAACGTTGTTGCAAATACAAGTAGCAACATTAAAAGCAAAAGGTGAAGTAATTACTGAAGAAGCTCAGAACAAACTACTAAAAGAGATTACAGAACGTTACGACAAGCAAACTTCACCGTATTATGCTGCAAGTAGATTGTGGGTAGACAATGTAATTGATCCGTTAGACTCTAGACGTTGGGTTTCCATGGGAATTGAAGCGGCTAACAATGCTCCAATTGAAAAGCCATACAACGTTGGTGTAATTCAAACTTGATTTTAACAAGACACTGAGACTAACTCCATGAGTTATTTCATCCTCTTTTTATGCGGAATTGTCGCATACATTGTCAGTACACTATCCGGTGGTGGTGGTGCGTTAATTTTATTACCCATTGTAGGGTTTTACTTAAGTCCGGCAGTTGTTGCCCCAGTTGTAAACTTGGGCAACATGATTGGGAGGCCTGCACGACTAATCTTATTTTGGAAAGACATTGAATGGAAGCTTGTAGCTTATTATGTCCCCTCTTCCCTACTTGGAGCTGTTGTTGGTGCGCTTATTTTTGTAGAACTTAAAGCAGAATGGATTCAACTGCTGTTGGGTATCTTTTTAGTTTCCACAGCATTTCAATTCCGATTTGGTAAAAAGAAGACTTCATTTGGAATGAAATTATGGTATTTTATTCCGTTGGGATTTGTTGTGACTCTTATTTCTACCTTATTTGGCGCTACAGGAGCTGTTTTAAACCCTTTTTACCTAAATATGGGCTTAGTAAAGGAAAAACTTATTGCGACCAAAACGGCTAACTCTTTTTTCGCAGGCTTTGCTCAATTGGGCAGCTACACATACCTAGGAGTATTACAAGGCGAATTGTGGGGCTATGGAATCTTAATTGGCCTTGGTGCCATCATTGGAAACATCTTTGGCAAAAGACTACTTTCTAAAATGAGCGATGAAGGCTTTAGAAAATTAGTAGTATTAATTATGACAATCAGTGGTATTGTTATGATTGCGAAGTACTTTTTATACTAGAACTGGTATACAATTGAAATTAAAGCCGAATTATTTTGAATTCCAAAGCGATTGGTATAGCTTGAACTTTCATTTTCTATAGTATACACTACTCCAAATTGATCTATAATTACTTCACTTGATTTGTTTTCACTGTAATTAAAACCAGCAAAAGGGAGTAGTTCTGCCCCAATAAATAATGAACTTGATATTTCATAATTAAATCCTAGCACTAAGTTTAAACCTCCAAAATGAGATTTAGACTTTCTTTCATATATATCCGGTGTGTTTGCATTTTTACTTGAATTTATCCCCAAACTATACTGCAAATCAATACCATATCTAAAATCTAACTTTGAGGCCAGCTCTTTGCGCCATTCTCGACCGACATTTGCTCCAATCGAAAAATTTGAATTTACATTATCTCCTATGTAAACTTCATTTCCACTGCTATAACCTGAATTAAATCGCCAAAGTGAGTTTTCTGTCCCTACTCTATACGTCATGCCAAAGCCATCCAAATTATAGAAAGTTAAGCCGACTTCTTTTACACGAACCTTATCATTTACCTGAGCAAATATTGTTGTTGAAAGCAATAGAATTACTGCTATAATTGTTCCTTTCTTCATAGTATATAATTTAATTTGAAACGCCATGTATCAATATTCTTGCCATGATTTGAAGGCATTTAGCATCGTAGTAAAATCAGCTTTAATCATGAAAGCGCCTTCAATCTATTGGAATCACAAGCTTGATCGACACACCAACCTTCGTACTAAAGCTTATTGTTGCGCCTATTTGCTCAGATAGATCTTTAATTAACTCTAACCCCATGCCGGTGTTAGAAGTAGTTAAATCAAAGCCTGTCCCATTATCATAAAACTCCAAATGGGCAAAGCCTTCCTGTTTTTCTAATTTAATGCCCAATTCAGGGTTCTGATTTAGCCCGTTAAAGGCGTATTTAAAAGAATTTGTTAGTATTTCATTTGCAATTAACCCACATGGAATCGCATTCGACACATCTACTCCTATACTCTCCATCTCTAAATTGAACTGAACGTTTTTACCTTGACCATACGAATCATTTAGGTTGGTTACTAAGCTTTGTAAGTATTGGGCTAAATCTATTGAGTCGATATTCCTATTGGAATGCAACTGCTCTTGAATCATCGACATAGAGTACACCTTACTTTTTACTTCCTCTAACAATCCTGAATGATACGTATCTCCCGTTTTGCTCTTTTGTAGATTCAACAAGCTAATGATTACTGCCATGTTATTTTTAACTCTATGGTTGATTTCGGTAATCAAAACTTCCTTTTGTTTTATAATTTTCTCAAGCCGTTTCCTATATTTTCTTTTTTTATTTGTTTCTAAAGCCAATGAAAGTAATTGAGCCATAGACTGGGTAAATTTTTGTTCATCACTTGACCAGGAGTGATTCTTTTCAATGTGCTCAAAACAAATCACTCCAATCATTTTTCCCTCCGACCGCAAAGGAACATCAATCATAGATGTGATTTGATTTGGTATAATATAGCCATCTAACAGTTCAGAATTCATAGGCTCACTCCTTGCATTATTAGATACGATAAACTCATTTTTTCGCAAAAACCTAAAATAGTTGGGAAGCGTTTCATTATCGAGTGAGACTTCTTTGCTAAAGGAATGATCAGACCTGGTGTACGACAACAAGGACATGAGTTCGGTTTGCTCCTTTTCAAACAACCACACGTTACAACGGTCACACATTAATGATTCTGAGGAATGAATTAAAATCTCCTTTGTAAATTTTTTAATTTTCCCCTTATGTAAATCTACACTCTTGGAAAGTTCTTCTATTGTTGTCAAATAATCTTGCACCTATCAAATATAGCTAATGTCAAAAGAAGTAACAATTTGTCTGTCCTTAACTCTTGCTTTTTTATACTTTTAATGCACTAAATGTAGAGTAAATGAAAATCGTTCAAAAGAACTCGTCGAACTAAAAAACTCTTCCAACTCTTCTTACTTTTACTTCGAATGAAATCACTTGGAAAATCCTACATCATTTTTGGGTTAAAATTTGCCTTACTATTTTGGTTATTCAGCCTTTTTAGAGTGCTTTTTTACTTATTTAATTCAAATTACTTCCCTCAACCTGAAGCAATTAATTTTATTGGTGGGTTACGCTTTGATTGGATAACAATCACGATTTTATATTTACCTTTTTTTGTTTCGCTATGGTTTTTCCCACGTTCGAACACGGTCGTACAAAAAGTCTTATTCTTATTCTCTACCACCCTTGCCATTGCAAGTAACTTCTTAGATTTTGAATATTTCAAATTCACCCAAAAACGCACCACTGCAGATCTTTTTACGACCAAGGGCATTGAGGAGGATGTATTCCGTTTACTGCCTCAGTTCGTAGCAGATTATTGGTATTTAGGTCTACTTGCTATGCTTTGTTTTTGGTTGGTTAAAGTGGTTTACGAAAAGATTGATAAAATTGAAACGAAGCGCCTGACCTGGAAAGCTTACCTTATTTTTAGTCTCCCAGTTACAGTCTTGACTTTTATTGGATTTAGAGGTGGGGTGCAATTAAAGCCTTTGAATGTGATTCAAGCGTCTCAATACGCAAAAGCTCAAAACATTCCATTGGTAACCAACACTAGTTTTACCTTAATTAAATCAACGAATAAGGAAAGTATTGTTGTCAAGAACTACTTTGAAGAGGAAGCTTTAAGTTCAATTTACAGTCCGATACAAAAATTCTCAGGAGACAGTATTTCCAAACAATTAAATGTAGTGTTAATTATAGCTGAGAGTTTTTCGCAAGAATACATCGGTTTTTACAACAATGGAAAAGGCTATACTCCGTTTTTAGATAGCTTGTTAAACGAAAGCATTGTATTTAAAAATGCTTTTGCCAATGGCAAAAAATCCATTGAAGCACTGCCTGCTATTTTATCGAGTATTCCTACATTGAGTAATACTTCCTACATTTCTAGTAAGTACGGAGGTAATACCATAGAAAGTCTGCCCCGCACCTTGAAAAAACAAGGCTATTCTTCTGCTTTTTATCATGGAGGGGCAAACGGGACCATGGGTTTCCAAGCTTTTACACAAATCGCAGGAATCGATAACTATTATGGTAAAGCCGACTATCCGAATGAAGGAGATTTTGATGGCAATTGGGGAATATTTGACGAACCCTATCTGCAATATTGTGTAGACCAGTTTTCGAACATGCCTGCTCCCTTTTTTAGTGGAATATTTACCCTTTCATCTCACCATCCATACACTATTCCTGATCAATACATTGGTAAGTTCCCGAAAGGAGTTTTACCGATTCATGAGAGCATTGGATATTCTGACTACGCGCTGAAACAGTTCTTTGCTACTGCAAAAGAAACTACCTGGTTTGAAAACACCTTATTTATTATTACAGCCGATCATACTCAAGCCAATGTTAACCAATGGTACAATAATCCTGTTGGGATGTATCGAGTTCCAATCGCCTACTATTGTCCAAAATACCTCTCCGATACGTTAATAAACACCATTACGCAGCAAGTGGACATCTACCCTACTACATTGGATTTATTGGGAATAGATAACTCCATTGTAAGTTTCGGGCAATCTGCTTTCGACGAGAACATACATTTCGCTGTCAGTTATTTGAATGGAATTTATCAACTGACCTCCGATGATTATTGCCTCCAGTTTAACGGTGACAAAACGATAGGCTTCTACAACTGGAAAAAGGACAACGCTTTAGTTAACAATTTAATAGACTCCAAAGAGACCAACGTAAAAGCGACTCTTGCTACCTTAGAAGAACAGCTAAAGGCTTACCTTCAGCAATATCGGAACAGAATAGTAAACAATAAGTTAACGTATGACGGAGAATAAGAAAATCTTATTTGTTGTGAACCCTATTTCTGGAGGAAAAAGTAAAAAACCTACCTTAGAATTATTGAAAACCGCATTTGATGATCGCATTACTTTCACCGTTGTTGAAACAGAGATGGCAAATCATGCAACAGAGTTGGCGAAAGAAGCAATTCTGAATGGATATGATGCCGTTATTGCCATTGGTGGCGATGGAACAGTAAATGAAATAGGAAAAGCATTGGTAAATTCCACAGTAGCTTTAGGTGTTATACCTTTTGGATCTGGAAATGGTTTTGCGCGTCATCGTAAAATTCCAATTGCAATAAAAGATGCTATTGATGTAATTAATCGTTTTTCTACCAAAATTGTAGACACTGCCACTTTAAACGGGGAAGTTTTTCTAACTACGGCAGGCCTTGGGTTTGATGCACATGTAGGTTGGAAGTTTTCCGAAAGCAGAAGTCGAGGATTTTTAACCTATTCTCAAATCGCCATTAACGAATTTATTGGCTACAAAGAAGAAGAGTATCACTTAATTATTGACGGTAAAGAGCTTAAAAAAAAAGCATTTGTAGTGAGTATCGCCAACGGTGGACAGTATGGAAATAACGCTTGGATTGCTCCTGAAGCTTCTATGGAAGATGGCAAGCTAAACGTTTGTATCATCAACCCATTTCCTGCTCATGTTACTCCCGATATAGTTTTAAAACTTTTTAGCAAAAACTTAACTGCTTCAAAATATTACGAATCCTTTGAGGCGGAGAAAATTCAAATCATTAAAGCCGG
>JBLHTZ010000069.1:0-11134 GCA_047627915.1 Vicingaceae bacterium | reverse complement strand
TTTTTAACGAATATGTTCCTTATGATGGTGTTTTTATACCATCAGGAAAGGAGACAACTCTTAAGGTCGGTGATTTTACAGTTAAATACTTAATGAAAGACCGCAAAATGATTGGAGAACCAAGAGTTTCTATTGGCACACAAGACAAAGGAGCAGTTGTGGTAAAGGTTGTTGTTGATCGTTATGGAAATGTTTTATCTGCTGAGTCTGGTCAGTCAGGAAGTACAACGTCAAACAATTATTTATATATTAAAGCAGAAACTGCAGCAAAAACAGCTAAGTTTGATGAAAATTTAAAAGGTCCCCTCAAAACAGAAGGCACTATTACAATTGTATACTAGGTAATTATGAAATCAATAAAATCATTATTAGCTGCCTTTGCATTTTTCTCATGTGGAGCAACCTTTGCTCAATTGGCTCATCCACACTTTATTTCTCTAAATCTTGGAACGAATATTCCGCTGTCAGAATATGGAACAATTGATAGTTTAAGCAGTGCAGGTGCAAACCCCGGCATATATTATAGTTTTGAAGCAGGTGCCTATTTCTCTAAGTTGTTAGGTATCGGTGTCAATATAGGAGCTTTTAACAACTCAGTTGACGATCAAGGCATTATTGATCAATTGAAAACTGACATACGATTTACTAATTCAAGTTTTGATGTAACTTCAAAAAGTTGGACAAACGGATACATTATGCTTGGGCCCTACTTCTCTTTTGGGTCGCAAAAATTTATTGTTGACCTAAAAGTTCTAGGAGGAATTATAAATTCAGAAAGGCCTTTTGTTAACATTCAATCTAAGGATGATCAATATGAATTTAACTCAGCGGCAGTTTATAGTACATCTTTTGGTATTAATTATGGAATGCACTTTAGGATAAGGTTAACAGGAAAACTAGGACTTAGATTGAATGGGGAAGGGATGCTTGCTACTCAGGAATTTGAAGAAAAAATAACTGAAACCCTATCTTCTGGGGCACTTCAAGAGGAGAAAAGACAAACCGTAACAAGAGAGATTTCAGCCCTTAACTTAGGAGTTGGTTTAGTAATAAATTTATAGTGAATAAAGTTTATAAAATTCTTTTTTTCTTAGTCAATCGATTGTTTCCGAAAATTCATCAAAAAGATCTAAACCGTTTGTCTGCTGTTCAAAAATTGATTGTCGGTATTAAGTACTGGCTTACAATAAAATTAATAGACTAAGAATAATTGCTATTAATCCAATCAAATAATATATCCAATAAGGTTTAGGGTTCGCAGGATTCTTACCAAACAAACGAATTGTTATTATAGACATCGTATTTCGATGATCCGCTACAAACTGATAAGCATAATCACTAAATTTTCTAAACCAATTTTTATTGATGTACCATTGATGTAGAAATTTGAGTTTATTTTTGTTGTAATAAGTAATGTATGCAGCGTCAGGTCCATTAAATATGTGTCCATCCATATCTATATAACGCACTGCTTGTTTGAAGTGATGCTCTTGAATGTCTTTAAAATGGACTGCAACCTCTTGATAAGGTTTGTAATCTACTCCTAGACCGCTTATTTTTTTCCAACGAATAACCCAATACTTGCAAAAGCCGCAATTCCCATCAAAAACCATTAGCGGTTTAACCTTAGGAGGAAATTCAGTTCGTTGAATCTTACTAAACATTGGGTAAAATTAAGACCTAGGTACAGACCTTACTAACATAACCGAATAAATAAATACGGCTATGAAGTGCATCGGAATAGTGAGAACCGCAAAACCTTTTGGAGTCATTGTTCCATCTGGCAATTCACTTGAAAGTGGACCTAATAAACTGATTAATGCTAAAACTGACAATGTTCCAATAAATGTAATTAACGCATTCTTATCTGTCATTACTCTTCTCAACATAAAAAAAAATATACCAGAAATTATTCCAGGTATTAAGGAAGCTATGGTAACAGAACCAATGTTGATTACCTCTGGAATAGAAAAGGAAGTTGCTGACTCATGGAGATACATATAAATTAGGTTTAACAGTGCGGCTGTTATTCCTGATAATAGACCAGTTGTTAAAAGCGTTGCTAATCTATTATTGTGTTCTTGCGTTGTAAAATTTTTACTATCTATCATATAAACAATTAGGTACTATTTATATAACACGAGCATCGAGTTATTGTTCTACCGGCAATGTACTTTCTAATGAATGAAATGTTCTAAAAATCGTTTCTCCTTTACTAATTTCTATCTGAAAGTCAACTGTCTGCTTACTTATCCCACTTCCATCTGTTAAAAGATTTATGGAATGACTTCCGGCAGCTAAAGGAACTCTTTGGTAGTAAATCGAGTGAGGTAAACTCTGCCAATTTCTTGTGTCGGCTTTTTCAGTAATCGCATTCAAAGCTGAAAGCACGAAACCTGCGTCTTTATTTTGATTTGTAGCGACAATCTCTGCAGCTTGTTTTAAGACTAATCGAGCAATTGATTTACCTATCTCGCGCAACATTCGATCTTCTAAGCCGGCAAAGGCAATTTGTTCAACATCTTCCGCCAGTTCCAGATTTACTTTATTACCGTCTACCATTAAATGAGCTTCTGAAATTAAAGGTTTTCTTGCTTTGTATTTTGGCACGGCCATTCGTACAAAACGCACATCTGCAATACCTTGCTGATTCGAATTATTTACTTGTCCTGTTAAATTAACTGGAAAAACATATGGACCACTTTCGTTTGCAAATACCAAGTTTCCACCCGTTCCTTCGCTTCGAACCAAATTCATACTGAATTCACCTTTTACAGGACTTAGACCGTTCAGCCAAAAAAAGACCAATCCACCGTCGGTTGGATTTTCCTTCTCGTATTTGATTTCAAACTCGGACTCGTATTGTTGCAATTCAGTTCTGAATCCATTCTTGGCGGCGGTTCGCAGTAAATCTCTTTTGAGCTGCTCAGGAACCCCTACATGAAACGCCTCACTATAGATACCTTTGTAAACATTTAGCGAGTTTCTATAGGCAATAAAAGCATTATTCGGATCATTTTTTGCTTCATAAATAATTCCCATCAGCAAATGAGCAAATGCATCCTCCTTGTACCTGTTTTTTTTATCTTCATATTTATCATTCAACTCATTAAGCGAAATATTAACACGCCTTACTTCTACTAAAGCTGCATCAAAATCTTTGAGTTGAATAAAGTTTATTGCTTTGTAAAAGTGAACTAATACTACTTCATGGTCTTCGGCTTTGTATGGCTTAAGCATAGGATTAGTGAGAGAACCTATAATATCGTATTTGAAATTTTTACGGAAATCTTGATTGTACACGTATGCCTTTTCAAAATAAACATTACTTGCCTCATAGTTGCCGAGCATTTGCTCCACTACTCCACGATCTAAAAAATATAGTAAACGATCTTTCTTCTCTGCGGCTTTTTTCTGACTAATTAGAAATGCCTGAGCCTCCTTAATGTTTCCGCTCGAAAATTGCTCTTGAAACTGATAACTTTTTTGATAATAAGAAGCGCAGGATGAGAAAAGAAATATCGTCAACAATAAACTGATGACGATATTTTTTGAGGCTTTCATGTTGAATTTGTTACTCTATTACCTTTTTAATTTTCTTGTCTCCAATCCAAACTTTTTCGTTGGATTCCATGTTGGTTAATTCTAAATCAGTTTGATAAAAAACAACCTTTTGTTTTCCATTAGAATCAACGATAGAGTTCAATACACCTTGCAAAATAAAATCTGCTCCTAACTCTCTCCCCCACTTTGCAGTTGATGCAGGTGTAGCAAATTCATTTTGATCTGCTCTTTCTTTTCTAAGTTCTTCTCTTGCTTCACCGGCTGTTACTAAACGAACTTTCCCAATATTTAATACTGATTTTTCAATGTCCTTAATAAATGTTTCAACTGCAATATGTTCATGGCTTTTGTTTTTTACAATTCCAACTACTAAAACAGGTCTTCTTCCTTTAGCATTTTCAAATTCAGCTAACCAAGGACGCAACATCATATCGCTTACCATTTCTTCAGCTACTAACCTTGAGTCGGTCTCATTCCATCTTCCACTTAAATCAATAACTGCATTCTCATCTACTCTTGTTACTTGTTTCGTTCCCTTACAGGCATCGAAAAGTGCTGTCAAACTTACTAATGCAGTCGCTAATAATATTGTTTTGAATTTCATCTTGATTGATTTTTTAGGTTTAAAAGGTACTTACCAATAGTTATGCCAAAAGTCTAAATAAAAGTTTACTAAAAATAAATAATTAGCCGAATTATAATTGACTTAAAACAAAAAAGCCGGCCTTAAATGTTTGCCGGCTTTTTAATTCTGTTAATCCAATTACTCAGTTAAAACGGCCAAAGAGTTTACTGTATTCATCTTTTCTTTTACTAAGCATTCAATAGAAGCTGCATCTATTGATTTAACACCCTTTGTTGAGTAGTAATTCACTTGATTATTTCCCGGGTCAAAGGACGCTAATTTATTTACCTCTCCATCTTTTTCGAAATTCCAAACATAATTTTCACTATCAAAATAAACTGCACCCATATCTACTAAATCAGTACCATCAATTTTTGCAAATACCATTTTATTTTGAGTTGCAGTTACTTTATAAATTTCTCCATTTAAAGTAATTAATTGCTCTTCCATTTGTCCTAGTTCCATTGCAATTGGATTGGAACCTGTCCAGAATTCGATTAGGTTAAAAATTACTGCATCTAAGAATCCTGCAACGCCATATACAGGTATTATATTTAAAACATAAAACAGCAGTGTTTTTACGAATTTATCATCTACGCTGTCGTTAAACTCATAAACCTTTTTAATTGCAGAAAAGGATCCAAAACATCCTGTTTGGGTAATTAATATTGAAAATGCTGATGCTATAAAAAATATTTTTTTCATTTTGCTTTATTTTAAAATTAACTTACTAAAGATAGCATCTTTTTAAGGTAATTTTCAATTAAAAAAAATATTTTTGTCAATATCTTTCAGGTTTTGTTAATAATCAAAGTTTAAATTGACTGATTCATTAGTTAGTAGCAATTTCAAATTCGTAATATTGTGCTTTAATGAATTTTATTGCACCAGAGTTTCTTTATGCACTTGGCTTTCTAGCAATTCCGATTCTTATTCACCTCTTCAACTTTAGAAGGTACAAAACGGTTCAATTCTCTCAAGTTCGTTTCCTTAAAAGTATTAAAAAGCAAACCCAATCGACTTCGAGGTTAAAGCATCTTATAGTACTACTTTTTAGATGTCTTGCTTTAACCGCAATGGTTTTTGCCTTTGCTCAACCATTCTTCGCAGATGATAGACCAAATGAAGCTGTAGGAAAGAAAGGTGTGGTTGTATTTTTAGACAACTCCTTCTCAATGCAAGCGAGTGCAGAGGTTGGAAGTTTGTTAGATGAAGCAAAAAATAAGGCTATAACAATAGCTAAAGCCTATAAAGAAGCTGATAAATTTCAATTACATACCAACCTATTTGATGCAAGCGAGCAACGATGGTTAACTAAAAAAGCATTCATTGATCGTTTACAAGAGGTTGATTTTAGTGCAACCTTTAGAAGTTTTAATGCCATTACCAATCGGATGAAGGCAGCTGAGAATGACAATAATTTTATTTTAGAGTATTATATCATTGGAGATCTGCAAAGGACAAGTTATCAAATTAATGAAATACAAGACAGCGGTTTGTATTACATATTACCTGTTCAATCTCAATTAGAGCAAAATATATGGATTAAGGAGTTTAATGCTTTTCAACCTTTTCACTTACCTTCAATGAACGAGAGTTTCATTTTAAAAATTCAACAAAATGATGGTGGAGAAAGAGATCAAGTAAATGGACAGTTATTTTTAAACAGTGAATTGAAAAATCCATTTATAATTGAGATGGAAAGAGATTCAGCAGAAAAAGAGATCAACTTTAACAATCCTGAAACAAATCAGGTTTTAGGTAAAGTTGCCATTAAAGACTATCCGGTTATTTTCGATGACACCTTTTACTTCTCCTATCACACTAACAGAAAAATTGAAGTATATCATATATTTGAAAATATTGAAAACAAAAGTATTAGTAGCTTATTTTTAGAAGACAGTTTAATTGAATTTAAAAGTTCTACTGTTAAAAGAATAGACTATTCAAAATTGAAAACAGCGAATTTACTTGTTGTAGAAAACAGTAGTAACCTATCAAGCGGTCTTATTTCTGAGTTAACTTCCTTTATAAATAATAGTGGTACTGTTTTAATTTTTCCTGCTCTAAAAATGGATGCTTCTTCAGTGAATTCATTGTTTAACCAATTTGGTATTGCTGGTTACGGTAAAGCGCTAAAAGATACATTGCAGGTAAATGAATTAAATATTAATGCTTCTTTGTTTAATAATGTGTTTGAGGAACCACCAAAGAACATTAACTATCCAGTAAGCTATAACTCTTGGGTGATTCTGCAAGACCAAAATAGTATCTCAGAGCAATTACTTGCCTTTTCAAATGGGACCTCTTTTTTGAAAAAATACGAAGTGAACAGTGGTGCTATTTTTCTATGTGCAAGTAATTTAAATTCAAATGCTAGCAACTTCGGAAAACATGCCTTGTTTGTTCCTACAATTTACAACATGGCTCTTCAATCTGCTAAAGTAAGTAAGACTTCGTATCTAATGGATGATACTAAAATCGTTTTGAACGGTATAAAAGCCTCTGAATCTCCAATTAAACTTAAAAAAGGAAATTACGAATGGATTCCAAAGCAAAATTGGAAAGAGAATTCTGTTGAGATTTTTCTCAGGAATAAAATCATCGAACCCGGCTTTTACAGTGTGATACAAGACAGTAAAGTAATTGAAAATTTGGCATTCAACTTCAATAGAAATGAATCTGACTTAAACCAGTTTTCAGCTAAAGAATTCAAATTCCAAGCAGAAAATAAAGGATTAAAAGTAGAAGTTCTAAATGGCAGTGCGGAAACACTCATAGCAACAATAAATGCTCTAGGAAAAGCTCAAGGGTTGTGGAAGTATTTTATTATTTTGAGTTTAATTTTTATTGCATTAGAAATTTTATTTCTTCGCATATTAAAGTAAAAAAAGATGGATGTATTAATCAAACAAGCGACCATAGTTTCTGAAGGAAGTCCTTACCATTTAAAAGTAAAGGACATTTTAATACAAAGAGGAAAAATTGTAAAAATTGATAAACTAATTTCTTCGAATGGAATTAAAGAGATTGAAGCAAAGGGGCTTCATGTTTCTGTCGGTTGGATTGATTTACAAGCAAACATCCAAGACCCCGGGTATGAGCACAAGGAAGATATAAATTCAGCTTCAAATGCCGCAGCTGCAGGAGGGTTTACAAAAATTGTAGTCTCACCATTAAGTGACCCTGTTAGAGATTCAAAATCTCAACTAGAATACCTCAAAAAGTATTCTTCACAGCCTGTTGAGCTTTTACCTTTAGGAACATTAAGTAAAGGTGCTAACGGAAAAGAATTAGCGGAGTTGTATGATTTAAAAGAAGCAGGCGCTGTAGGGTTTTCAGACGGGAAAAAGTCTGTTAAAAATCCAAATGTTTTAAATCGTGCTTTGCTTTATACACAGGCATTTGATGGGGTAGTTTTTAATTTTCCTCACACTGATGAAGTAGCTTATCAGGGCGTCATGAATGAGGGAGAAACTAGTACACATCTCGGATTAAAAGGTATTCCTGAACTAGCTGAGTCATTGATGGTTGCTAGAGACTTAAACATATTAGAATATACAGGAGGAAAGCTTCATTTTAATTGCATCTCTACTTCAAAATCAATCGAATTAATTAGCAAGGCAAAAAAAGACGGAATGCAGGTAACCTGCGATCTATCTTCATACAACCTTTTATTGGACGAAACTGAGCTTGGGGAATTTGATACCAGGTTCAAAACCTTACCTCCACTCCGATCGAAAGGCACGATTAAAACCTTAATTAAAGGCATCAAAAATGGTACAATTGACGCTATTTGCTCCGACCATACACCTGAGGATGTAGAGGAAAAGATGAAAGAATTCGACCATGCAGCATTTGGTATAATTAATTTACAGACATCATTCTCAGCCGCCAATTCAGCTTTAAGAAATACATTCACTATTTCTGAAATTATTCCGCTTTTTACAAGTGGACCTGCAAAAGTTTTAGGGCTTAATCTAGGTTTAATTGAAGAAGGAGAAAAAGCAGAATTAACACTTTTTCTACCAGAAGAAGAATTCACATTTACTAAAGAGATGGTGCTTTCAAAATCAAAAAACTCTCCCTTTTTCAACAGAAAACTGCACGGTAAAGTAGTAGGAATTATAAATGGTAGTAAGGTAGTGTTGAATTAAAACTTACTAAAAGAATTATAGTGTTGCTGCTATTCCTTCACTTCAATTAACGAAGTTTCTGGGACAAGCTTATTTAGTCGCTGTGGCTCCTTCCCTTTATTTCTTTTTTCTGATAAGCGTCTTCGGCCTCTTTTTGCTCGTTGCCCAACTGCTCTTCATTCACCTCGCCAATTTTATCTAAATCTGGCTGCCCAGCATTTACCCATGCCGTGTACCAAATACTACCAACCATCATAATCGCTTTTCTCATTCTACCTTCTACAATATCCCCCATTCTATTTGTATAAGCTAGTGCGAACTGCTGAGAATATTGCCTTACTGTGCTTTTACCTCTAGTTTCAAAAGCGTATTTCTGATCAGACGGAGTTTTTGATGTTAAATCCTTTTCAATAGTTAATACTGAGTCTAAGTAAGAATGACTTTCTTCAACAACATCCCAAATGGCATGTATTGGTTTATCAATATATTCTGCCCTACCCACCAAGTAATCGTATTGATCTGCTGCAAGTTCAGGAATTCGAGATTCCCAAAGTCCGTGAATTCCTTTTTGATCCGTTAATTGGCCATTGTAATTTTCGGTTGTATGTAAGGGTACGTGCGCATCTGCAATGTAGTGACCAATATCTGCTGAAATAGATAAAATTTGATTCACATCTCTTGTTTCAAAGGCTTTGGTTAGCCAGTTGGTCATCCTTGCGACATGCCACGGAACAATTCCATATGCTTGCAAAGTATCTTCAGTAAATTTTTCTACCGCGTCATACCAGTACTTCGGCATTATTTCAAAAGGATTTCCGCCTCCTTTAGCATAATGATCTATGTCGATATAATGCCTTGGAGCTTCATTTTTAGAAGCATACCTTCGCTTATCTGGATCTACTGCATGAACGGTTACAAACTCTATGTTTTTCTTGTAAAATCCTACCATTTCAGGTGGTAAGGTATATACTGCCATTCGATTGATTCTTCGATGGCCATAAAAGCCCCATGATTGGAAAACGAGCATAACTGCAATTAATACAATACTAGTCCACCCAAATCTTTTCATGGTTTTATACTTTTAATCCAATACCATCAAATACGGGAACTAAGTCTGTTGTATCAATTTGAAGACAATATTCGATGTCTTTCTCCAGGTTTAATCGTTGTAAACGTATTCTGTGTGAAGAATCTTTTAAGAAGTCATTAAGGTTTCCTCCAGCAGCATTATACATTTGTCTCGCTGCTATTGAAGAATCAGAAATTCCGGTAAACACTTTACTCCCTTCAAAATAATTAACAACTGCTCCTGCATAAAGTGAATCCTCTAAGTTATATCTCCCTTTCCAACCCGCGCAGAGTAAAATAACATCCTTGTTTTGATTTTCTAAGTACTTACAAACCGCAGTTAAATTCAAAAAAGAGCCGATAATAATTCTTTCGGCTCCCTTCGCTTTTTCAATTGCTTGCGTGCCATTAGTAGTACTTAAAACCACATCTTTTCCTTTTAATTTTGGATTCATGTAACTAAAAGGAGAGTTCCCAATATCAAACCCTTCTACAATCTCACCGTGTCGTTCAGCGGCAGCAACGTAGCCTTTTGCTTGATAAGCTCTTGCTTCTTCAATTGTTGCAACCGGGATGATTTGATTAATTCCTTCTTGAAAAGCAGTACAAATAGCAGAAGTTGCTCTGAATATATCAATTACAACTACTACACAATCTTTTTTGGTAAAGTATACGGGGAAAAGATCTGGTGAGTAGCAAACCTCCAACTTACGTTGGAATTCATTCTCAGTAGTCTCCATATTACTTTACAAAAGGAAGTTTAACAATTTCGCACTTCAATTGGCGACCTCTAATTTCTACAAAAATCTCTGTTCCAATTTTTGATAGATCTTTGGTTACATAGCCCATTCCAATCCCTAATTTTAAAGAGGGCGAGGATGTTCCAGAAGTAACTACTCCAATAGATTTTCCTTCAGAATCATTGATTTGATATTCCTTTCTTGGAATTCCTCTATCGATCATTTTAAAAGCGACAAGTTTTCTCGTTGTTCCCTTTTCTTTCTGCTCTAAAAGAAGTTTACTGTCCACAAAGTCTTTTGTAAATTTCGTAATCCAACCCAATCCTGCTTCAATTGGTGAAGTTGTGTCGTCAATATCATTACCGTATAAACAAAACCCTTTTTCCAAACGCAATGTATCCCTGGCGCCTAAACCTGCAGGCATAATTCCGTTACCTTGCCCTGCTTTCATTACTGCAGTCCAAATTTTTTCAGCATGTTCATTGTCAAAATAAATTTCAAAGCCTCCAGAACCTGTATATCCTGTCGCAGAAACCAATACATTATCAACTCCTGCAAATTTCCCTTTTTCGAATGTGTAATAAACCATATCGGTTAAATTAATATCGGTTAGGCTTTGCATGGCTTCAGCAGCTTTAGGCCCTTGAATGGCTAACAACGTAGTTCGATCAGAAATATCTTGAAATGTTGCGTTAAAAGAATTATTCTTCTGAATCCAATCCCAATCCTTTTGAATATTAGAAGCATTTACTACCAACATGTACACATCTTCCTCTAATTTATAGATCAACAAGTCATCTACAATTCCTCCTCTACCATTTGGCATACATGAGTATTGTACTTTACCAACTTCTAGCTTTGAAGCATCGTTTGTACTAATTTTTTGAATTAAATCTAGTGCTTCTGCCCCCCGAACAATGAATTCCCCCATGTGAGAAACATCAAAAACTCCAACACTATTTCTTACCGCCAAGTGTTCTTGCGTTAAACCAACGTACTGC
>JBLHTZ010000068.1:0-11182 GCA_047627915.1 Vicingaceae bacterium | reverse complement strand
GTGAGAGATGCACAAGGACGAAGTGTTTACACGGCGAACTTTGATGTTAACGGTACATACAGAAACGATTTAGACTTTACGTCTTTCGCAAAAGGTGTGTATTACATGCAAATTCAAACAGAAAATGGATTAACAGTTGAAAAACTGATTATCCAATAGAAGTTTAGATTATCTTAAAAGGAAATCCCGAGTCGAAAGGCTTGGGATTTTTTTTGTTTTAAAAGCAATATCAAACGACGAAGTTGCTGGTGTGAATTAATTAGAAAAGTGCTTTACATTTTTAAGGAATTATAGCTTTTATACACTTCAGGACAAGGGGATATGAGTATTTGTTTTAAAGCAGTATTAAAGTACTCTTGTTGCAAAGCCTAGAAGGGTTTAACGCTAGTAAGGTTTCAGAGTAAAACAGATTGAATTAAAATCTTCGAGATTAGAACATAAAAAAAAGCGCTGAGGAAACATCCTCAGCGCTTTTGCTTTATACGATACAATATAATTTTAGAAGCAGTATTTGTTTTCTGCAATCATTTTTTTAGCAATGGCTTGTCTGTATTCTTTTGCATTGATTGGACCATGTTTGGCGAATCTTTTAATTCCCATTAACATTCCCATTTGCTCATCGCCTGAAGCGAAAGAGTTTACTGCGTCTTTTCCGTGTTTGTGCATACGGTCAGCAGCGTCATAAATATACGTTTGCATCATTTTTTCTTGGAGTTGATAGTCGAGTCCCATGGACTTCATTTTCTCAACTCTCAAGATCAAGGATTCAGAAATGTAGGTTTCCATAGTCATGTCTGCTATGTTCATTAAAACCTCTTGTTCTTTCGATAAGGAAGTCGCTAATATTTTAGCAGCAGCTCCTGCAGTTAACAATACTGCCTTCTTGAAATTAGCAACTGTTCTTTTCTCAGCAGTATATTCTCCTGATTCATCAAAATCAAAGTCTGGAATTTCCATCAACTCCTCTGCTACTTTCATGGCAGGTTCTAAGATGTTTAATTCCCCTTTCATGGCTCTCTTTAAAATAATGTCAACAGTTAACATTCGGTTGATTTCATTCGTTCCTTCGAATATTCTGTTGATTCGAGCGTCTCTGTATGCTCTCTCCATATCTGCTTCCGCTGAATATCCCATTCCTCCATAGATCTGCACACCTTCGTCTACAACATAGTCTAAGGTTTCAGAACCATGAACTTTTAGGATGGCACACTCAGCGGCATACTCTCTAAGTCCTTCTAAGGTGGCTGCTTGTTTGTCCATGCCCTCAGCTTCGTGAGCTTTAATGGTATCGGTAATGTTTTGACTTAATCTGTACAATGCTGACTCAGTAGCGAAACACTTAATAGCTTGTTCAGCTAATTTAAAGCGTATAGCGCCATATTTGGATATTGGACGACCAAATTGTTCCCTTCCGTTTGCAAACTGAATAGAGCGGCTAATAGCAGCCTTAGAAGCTCCCAATGCGGCACCCGCTAACTTTGCTCTTCCAATGTTCAAAATGTTTAATGCTATCTTGAACCCCCCTTGTCTTTCTCCAAGTAAATTATCTTTTGAAATTTTTACATCGTTAAAAAATATTTGTCTTGTAGAAGATCCTTTAATTCCTAATTTTTTCTCTTCAGGATTCATTGTGATACCCGGCATATCTGCAGTTAAAATGAAGGCAGATAAATTTTCGTCGTCCTCAATTTTTGCAAACACGGTTAACACATGCGCAAAACCACCGTTAGTAATCCACATTTTTTGTCCGTTAATAATGTAGTGTTCGCCATCTACAGTTGGAAGAGCTTTTGTTTTTCCAGAATTTGCATCAGATCCCGAGCTTGGCTCAGTCAAGCAATAACAACCTTTCCATTCACCGCTAGCTAGTTTTGGAATGAATTCTTGCTTTTGTGCTTCGGTACCATAATACAAAATGGGCAAGGTGCCAATTCCTGTATGTGCAGAAAGTGCTACAGCAAATGAATGACCTGCTCCAGTAATTTCAGCAGTTAACATGGAAGTTACAAAGTTTTTTCCAAACCCGCCTAACTCTTCAGGAACGGAGATGCCACAAAGACCCAGTTCACCGGCTTTGGTAATCTTGCTTTCCATCAATCCCTCAGTTAGTGCATCAAGCTCATCCAATTCAGGGTAAATCTCCTGGTCTAAAAAATCTCGACAACTTTGTGCAATCATTTTTTGTTCCTCATCATACTGCTCCGGAATAAAAATTTCATTTGCTTCTGTTTCTTTAATAAGGAATTCACCTCCTTTTATAATTTTTTTATTGCTCATTGTTCTCTTTATTATAACATTTCAAATATTCCGGCAGCACCTTGTCCTGTTCCCACACACATGGTTACCATTCCGTATTTTTTATTTCTTCTTTTCAATTCATTAAAAATTTGAACAGACAGTTTAGCACCTGTGCAACCTAAAGGATGACCAAGAGAAATTGCTCCACCATTTACATTTAACACATCTGGATTTAGGTCTAATTCTCTGATAACCGCCAAAGATTGTGATGCAAAAGCTTCGTTTAGTTCAATTAAATCGATGTCTTTTAATTGCAATCCTGCTTGCTTTAAAGCCATTGGTATAGCTTTTACAGGACCAATGCCCATAATGCTAGGGTCAACACCTGCAGTTGCGTAGGAAACCATTCTAGCAATTGGTTTTAAATTGTGTCTTTTTACCATTTCTTCAGAAGCGACCATCACAAAGGCAGCACCATCTGAGGTTTGCGAAGAATTACCGGCAGTTACACTACCACCTTGTGCAAACACAGGTCTTAACTTTGCTAATGCTTCAACAGAAGTGCCCTTTCTTGGGCCTTCGTCCTGATCGAAGGTATAGGATCTTGTTTGTTTTTTTCCGTTCTCATCCAAATAGACTTGTTCTACTTGTATTGGAACAATGTCGTCTTTAAAAGTTCCGTTTTCATTCGCTTTTAACGATTTCATGTGCGACTCAAAAGCAAACTGATCTTGATCTTCTCTACTTACATTATACTTATTGGCTACTTCTTCTGCCGTTAAGCCCATTCCCCAATAGTAAGTTGGGTTGTCTTTTGCCACTTTAGGGTTAGGCACAATTCTCCAACCTCCCATTGCAATTGGCGACATGCTTTCTACACCACCTGCAATGATTAAATTACCCATACCATTTTTGATTTTGGAATCGGCTATGGCTATGGTTTCCAACCCTGAAGAGCAGTACCTGTTCACTGTCATTCCGGGAACATCAATTGAGTTTAGCCCCATGAGGGAAACTAAACGGCCAATGTTTAATCCTTGCTCTGCTTCGGGAGTTGCATTTCCAACAATTACATCGTCAATTTCTTGCGGGGTAATACTTGGATTGATGTTCATTAAATGCTGAATAACATTAGCCGCCAAATCATCAGGTCTGGTAAATCGAAGTGAACCTCGTCCCGACTTCCCGACTGCTGTTCTGTACCCTGCTACTATATATGTTTCCATTCTTTCTGTAATTTTTAGTTTTTGAAGGCGCGATTGCTTCGTTCCTCGCAAAGACGCCTTGTTAAATTCTTAATTCCTCAAAACTTTGCCTTTTGTAATCATGCTCTGCAGTCTTTGCAGCGTTTTCTTTTTCATGCATAACTCTACAAATGTTTTTCGTTCTAGATCCAAAAGGTATCGTTCGGAAACTTCTGTTATTTCTGATAAATCCCCACCGGCTAATACAAAGCCCAGTTTTTCTGAAATGAACTGGTCGTGCTCAGAAATGTAATTTCCACTTTTCATTGAATTTGCACCAACGTACACAATACCCAAAGCTTCTTGACCTAGAACTTTGATATCTCTTCGTTCAATAGGCTTTGTATATCCTTTGTCAACTAATTCAAGGGCTGCTTTTTTAGCTCTGGTCAATTGAAGTTCGCGGCTCACAATTACTTCATCAATTCCTTTTCTTAGGTAGCCTAATTCGAAAGCTTCTTCAGCACTAGTAGCTACTTGAGCTTGGCCAATGGTTAAAAATCGTTGTCTAAAAGCATTGATACGGATGTCTCCTTCTTTTAATTCGTCCGATAATCTAAGGGCAAACTCTTTAGAGCCACCACCGCCGGGGATTACTCCGACACCGAACTCAACGAGGCCCATATAGGTTTCTGCATGGGCAATAACTTTGTCAGCGTGCATTGAAAGTTCGCAACCTCCGCCAAGTGCCATTTGATGGGTTGCTACAACAACTGGAATAGAGGAGTATCGAACCCTCATCATGGTGTTTTGAAATTGTTTAATCGCAAAATTCAATTCATCGTATTCTTGTTCTACCGCCATCATGAAGATCATTCCAACATTAGCCCCAGCTGAGAAGTTTCCACCTGTGTTGTAAATCACTAAACCCTCGTATTCTTTTTCGGCAAGATCAATTGCCTTGTTGATAGCGGCTATCGTTCCTGCTCCAATGGTGTTCATTTTGGAATGAAACTCTAAGTTTAGAATACCATCTCCTAAATCGATAATCGTTGCATCATTGTTTTTCCAAACGGTATGCTCAGCTCTTAAATTATCAAGTACAACTAATTTTTCTGTTCCAGGAATTCCTTTGTATGATTTTGAAGGGATGTCGTAATAAAGCTTTGTTCCTTTTTCAACTTTATAGAAAGACTCGCAACCTGCTGCTATCATTTCGCCAACCCATGGAGCAATATTTTTCCCCATCTCTTTCATCATGCCAACAACCGTTGACACACCAAGCGCATCCCAACTTTCAAAGGGGCCTAATTGCCATCCAAAACCTGCTTTAACACCATCGTCTAACCTAAATAACTCATCAGAGATTTCGGGAATTCGAAACGATACATAACTGAATAAATCAGTGAATGTAGTTCTGTAAAAATCTCCACCTTTATCTTTGTGATTGAATAGAACTCTCGTTTTTTCAGCTAAATCATCAATTTCTCTCGCTTTACCGATTGAATCGAATTTGACCTTTTCTTGAGACTTGTATTCTAAGCTTTTTAAATCGAGCGATAGGATTTCACTTTTCCCATCAGCTCCTTTAATTTTTTTATAAAATCCTTGACCACTTTTTGAACCCAACCAATTTTCTTCGACCATGTGTTTCACATAAGAAGGGATTTGGAAGGTTCCTTTTTTCTCGTCAGTAGGACAATTCTCTGCAACACCATTTGCTACATGAACTAAAGTGTCCAAACCTACAACATCACAAGTTCTAAATGTTGCCGATTTTGGTCGGCCAAGCACCGGTCCAGTTAACTTGTCTACTTCTTCAACAGTCAATCCCATTTCTTGTACAGTATGGAAAAGCGACATGATTGAGAATACCCCAATTCTATTGGCAATGAACGCAGGAGTATCTTTAGCTAGCACGGTCTTTTTACCAAGATATGTTCTTCCATAGTCCAACATAAAATTAACCAAGTCAGGATTTGTCTTGGAACTAGGAATGATTTCAAGAAGTTCTAAATACCTTGGGGGGTTGAAAAAGTGAGTTCCAAAGAAGTTTGTTTGAAAATCTTCTGACCTTCCTTCTAACATGGATTCAATTGGAATTCCCGAGGTGTTAGATGAAATAATGGTTCCTTGCTTTCTAAATTTTTCTACCTTTTCGAATACTATTTTTTTAATGTCGAGTCGTTCGACAACCACTTCAATTACCCAATCTACTTCTGAGATTTTGGATAAATCGTCATCAAAATTTCCAAGAGAAACTCGATTGGCAAACTTCTTTGAATACAAGGGAGCAGGGGAGGACTTTATAGCTGCTGTAAACGCATCGTTCACAATCCTATTTCTTACTGCTTTGTCTTCTAACGTAAGCTTCTTTGCTTTTTCTGCATCATTTAGTTCTCTAGGAACAATGTCCAGAAGGAGAACTTCGAGGCCAATGTTTGCAAAATGACATGCAATTCTAGATCCCATTACTCCGGAACCCAGAACAGCAACTTTTTTAATTCTTCTTTTACTCATCACTTAATTGAGTTTTAAATTTTTATATTCTTCGGTTATTTCTGTTATTGAACGCATGGTTTCAAAGTATTTTTTCAAATCATTTTTATCAAGTCGTTCAAGCATGTATTCATTGAATTCAAGCACAACATTTCGGGCAATTTTCTTTTTTTCTTCTCCCTTTTCAGTTAAATGAATTTTAACCGAACGTGCATCGTTTTCACATTTTTTCTTGTAAATCAAGTTGTCATCTTCCATTTTTTTTAGCATTCTGCTCAAGCTTGTTGCTTTCATTCCCATGAGCGGAGCAATTTTCGTGGCTGCTATTCCCTCATGAGAATCAATGTTTAACAAAGCGTACCCTGTTGCCTGTGTCAAATCAAATTCTTGAGCAATCTGATTGTACAGGTTCGAGATGGAATGCCAAAGGAATTTTATGTGATAATCTACTGTTTCTGTGGGCTTCATTCTTGAATTTATCTAATACTCCTTCAAATGTATTAAAAAAAAGCCATTTACTATGCATGCATAGTAAAAATTTTGTACTTTTGTACTAACAAGAGGTAGTAGACTTGTTAATTGGTTAGTAATTGAAGCAAAAGGGAGTTCGTAAGGGCTCCTTTTTGTGTTTGTTACAACGATGGTTTAATCAATTAAGGGCGTTGCTGGAATTATCTCGAGCAGTGTATTTTATTTTTTTGAGATATTCGATTCTGCAACGATTTAATAATTGGATATTTCATTTGAAGACCTCCACTATGTTGAATTAAAGTGTACATTCCTGTCGCTTTATCGGATTACGATACAGCACTAAATATCTTATCACTATGATATATGTCTATCGATTTCCTCAGTTGGCTTACTCTATTCGTAATTATAAATTTTACAATGAAAAAGGAACGTTATTGAATTATGCAACGTCAGATTCAGAAGTAATTATTAAAGAGGAGCTAAAAAAGCTAACGGTAAAGGTGGATTACCTGAGCGGATCTTTCGAAGTAAATGAAAAGAAAGACCTTTATTTGATTTGCTATTATTCTCCCAATTCATTTTGGAGTGCCTTCTTACCAAATAGATTTAGAAATTACTTTCAATTCGAAGCGCTCTCAAAAGAAGAGTACTCAAAGGTGCTGCAAACAAAAAAGTTTGGTCCATTGCAAACGCCATTGGTGTCTGTGCAAAAAGCACAAGTCTCTCGAATCCTGTCCTTATTATTCATTGTGCTAGGAGTTGTTGCTTTTTATTTCACCGATTTTAAAATGAAAGGCATCGGAGAGAATGAGTCGACTAGACTATTGTCTTTGGTTCTAGTGCTTACAGGAACAGTTGGAGTAATTTGGAATTATAACAAGTTTGCGAATATTTACTTACAAGCTATCGGACTTGTTGTAATCTCACTTTTTTTTATGTTCGACGTTTTGGGAACGCTCCATTTTACCAGCATTTTCTCGATTCCAATTTTAGGAGCTTTCGCTACTGTGTTGTTTTTCTTCTTTTATAATCGAAAAACAGTTGCTTAAATAGATGTATTGAGAAATGATACAAACGATGTTTGAGAGTTCTCTCTACGATTTTATAGACTAAGTCGCATTAACCTGTTGATATAAAAAAGCCCTCAAGCGCAATTTGCACTTGAGGGCTTTTCAATAGAAGAGAAAGTGGCTACTAGTAACCGAATACTTCTTCTAACGATAACGTTTGTACCGGACCATATTTTGCTAAAGCATCCATATTTAATCCTTCTTTTTTACCAATTACCATAATGTTGTATTGGCCACCTTTAATGTATTCCTGGTGAAAGGCTTTCAAGTCGTCCATTGTCATGTTTGGAATAGCATCGTAAATGTCTTTTCTCAAATCATGATCAACACCTCTTTTTAGAGCTGTTTCATAGTCAAAGATTTTGGAAGCTTTAGTAATTCTTTCCGTTCTTATTTTTTCGATAGCAGCTTTCTTAGCCAACTCGAAACTTTTTTCAGACTCAGGCATGTTGTTCAACAAGTCGGTCATGCCTGCCATAGCTTCAGTAAGTTTGTCTGCTTGCGTACCTATATATGCCATCGTGTAATGCGCTTTAGAAGAATCTCCTGGCGAACGGTATACCGAGTACACTGAATAAGCTAATGCTTTTGATTCTCTCATTTCTTGGAAAACAATAGAACCCATTCCACCTCCAAAATATTCATTGAAAATTGCTGCTGCTGCAACCGTCTTTGGGTTATACATTTCTTTTTTAGAAAGCATCATAATCTCAGCTTGCTTCATGTCGTAATCAACAACATAAACATTCGTTCCTTCATTCTCTTGCTCCACAAATTCTTTTCCTTCCGGAATTGCTTTCATACTTTCCGGCATTTTGTGGTTTTCGTTTAAGGCGGCCACTAATTCCTTTTCAGATTTAGGACCATAATAAAGAACTCTGTGCTGGTAGTTGGTTAAATCTTGAATCATTGCAACTAGCTCGTCTGCATTCAAGTTGTTCAGATCTTCTGTTGTAAGAATATTTTTGAATGGAGAGTTCGTGCCATACTGAGCGTAAGATTGCATCGCTCCAAAAAGGATATTCCCTTTGTTCAACTTTGCATCAGATCTAGCCTTTAATACGTTTGAAACCATGTTCTTTAATGCTTCTTCTTCCGGAGCTGCATTTGCCAAAAGGTGCTCGAACAACTTGATTCCTTTATCAAAGTTCTCATCCAAGCCACTCATGATTACATACGATCTTTCGTCGCTTGCAAAAACACTAAATTCGCAACCAATTTTGTAAAATTCTTGCTGAATTTCAGAAGCAGAGTATTTGTCTGTTCCTAAGAATTTCAAATAATCTAATGCTAAGTCAACTTTAGAATTGTTGTTTTTACCCATATCAAATAAATAATATAAGCTGAACAAACCGTTGGTTTCGTTTTTAACTGTTCTCACCGTGGTGCCATTTGCTAATTCCGTTTCGTTGATGTCTTTTTCGTAATCTAAAAACCTTGGTTGAATAGGATCAAATTTCATTCCTGTTAATTCTGTCAAGAAAGGAGAAGCATCTTCTCTGTTTACATTAACTGGAGTGATCTCCGGTTTTACAACAGCAACGTCATTTGTTTTTTCTCCGTTCTTTTTGTAAACTGCCACGTAATTATCGTTGTAGTTTTCTTTTGCAAAGTTCATGATGTCTTCCTTTGAGAATTTTTTCAATGCATCAATTTCGTTTACTGCTTCTTCCCAATCTCTTCGCTGAACAAATGCGTCAACCATCATACTCGTTCTGCCTCTGTTGTTGTCGAATTGTCTTACTCTTCCCAACTTTAAATCGTTGATACAAGCTTCAGGTAACCAATCGGGAAATGCTCCTGCTTTTAAGCTATCAATTTGAGCCAATAAAAGATCTTTTACTTCTTCCAGTGTTTGTCCTTGCTTTGGGCTTCCAGTTAACATGTGTGCAGAGTAATCTGTTAAAATGTACGTGAAAGAACTAGCTCTTTGAACTGCTTGTGCTTGATTTAAGTTAAGGTCAATAATACCTGCGGTTGAGTTCGCTAAAATCATGTCGCACAGTCGAATCATTTGAGACTCGCGGGTGTCAACTCCGTCAAAACGATAGGCCATGTACATAAATTCTGCATCCGGACCTGTTACTTCTTTTATAATTGGTGATGTAATTGGAGCTTCTTGCGCTATCTCAAATGTTGGAACTTCTTTTGATTCGAAAGAACCAAACTTGTCTTTAATCATCACAATTACACTGTCAGGATTAAAATCTCCGGCTAAACAGATGGCCATGTTATTTGGCACATAGTAAGTATTGAAATACTTTTTAATTTCTGTTAACGAAGGGTTTTTTAAATGATCAATCGTACCAATTGTAGTTTGCTGACCATATTGATGTGTTGGGAAAAGATTAGACATCAATGTTTCGAAAGTAATGCTTCCATCACTGTCTAAGCTTCTGTTTTTCTCTTCGTAAACAGCTTCTAATTCAGTGTGAAATAGTCTTAATTGTGGACTTCTGAAACGCTCAGCTTCTAAGTTCAACCACTTCTCTAATTGATTGGTTGGGATGTCGTTTATATAAACTGTTTCTTCTTGTGAAGTATAAGCGTTGGTGCCTTTAGCTCCCATTTCAGAAACCATTTTGTCGTACTCATTGGCAATTGCAAATGTTGAGGCAACTTGTGAAACGCTGTCAATTTGAGAGTACAACTTTTTTCTTGTTGCTTCGTTAGTTGTTCCTCTGTAAACTTCATATAAGCTATCAATTTCTAGCAATAAAGGGCCTTCTTTTGAGAAGTCTAATGTTCCGTAAACATCTGTTCCTTTAAACAACATGTGCTCTAGGTAATGCGCTAAGCCAGTAGCTGTAGAGGGATCATTTTTACTTCCCGCACGAACTGCAATTGAAGTTTGAACTCTAGGGGCTTCCTCGTTCACGGAAAGGTAGACTTTTAGACCGTTGTCTAACGTATAAATACGTGTGTTTGTAGGGTCATTTTCAACGGTTTCGTACGCTTTGTTACTTGCTGTAGAATCCGATTTTGATTCTCCTCCTCCGCATGCAACCATAAATAAAATGGCCGATGCAGCAAAAGAGCTTGCTAAGATTGATTTAATTTTCATTGAAATTGAGTTTGTTAAACAATAAGTGGCGAAAGTATAAAATTCTCGGCAGGTTTTAATGTGTTTTCTGTTAAAAGGTAGATTGCAGGGAGATACGGTTGAGAAACTTCTTTAAATAAAATCGAGGCTGAGTTCATTTTTTAAGCGTAGCAAAGTAGGGTTACTTTCAAGCATTTTATTGAACTTTTCTTCGTCCGTATAGGCTTTACGCTTCTTTTGATCTTTCTCAATTCTAAATTTCACTTCAACTCCACCGTTGTTTAATTGCTTTCTTAAATAATCGTGAATTTCCGTTCGTCGGTCCATCAACTCTTCTGCCTGACTTCTATTGTCTACTGAAAGTTCTACTTGGAAGTTGTCGCTTAGAATTGGAGCTCTTGTAATCATAGCTGAATATACAATAGAACTTCCTTCGACTTCGCTGTCTTTTATTCGTTCTGCTAATTTTTTCCAATTTGTTTGAAATTGCTCGTCAGAGTAACTGTCTCTTGCATGCGAAGTGTATTCTTCAGCAGCAATTTCTTCATCCGTTTTTTCGACCTCTTTCGTTAACTCATTTATTGATAAGGACGAGGTAGCTGTTTTTTGTTGAGAGAGTTTTTCAAACTTGCTTTTGAACGTTCCTTTCTTTTCTTCCGTATCTGTTCCAACCGACT
>JBLHTZ010000067.1:0-11610 GCA_047627915.1 Vicingaceae bacterium | reverse complement strand
ATGCTGATATTGTAGTTTCAGGTATTGATGCCTTTTACACTTACACCTCCCTTTTACCAAAGTTAAAAGCACCCAAAAAGACGTTAAATCAAGAAAAGTCTAGTTCAGCAATAATTTTTTACTGGGGAGTTAAAAAGTCCTTTCCACAACTAGACCTTCACAATATATTTTTTAGTGAAAATTACAAACAAGAATTTGATGCAATTTTTAATCAGAAGAAACTAGCAGCAGATTCAACCATTTACCTAAATATTAGCTCAAAAGCCGACAAAAATGATGCTCCATCAGGTTGCGAAAATTGGTTTGTAATGATTAATGTGCCGACCAACAATGGTCAAAATTGGGATCAACTTGTTTCAGAAGCAAAGCAGCGAATAATTACTAAACTCAATCGGAATTTAAAAGTTGACCTAAAGAACTTGATTGAAACGGAGGAGGTTTTAGATCCTGTTAAAATTGAATTAAAAACAAGCTCTCATCAAGGTTCGTTGTACGGAAGTGCAAGTAATTCAAAATTTTCTGCGTTTTTACGTCACCCCAATTTTTCAAATCAACTCAATGGCTTGTATTTTTGTGGTGGCTCCGTGCATCCTGGTGGTGGAATTCCACTTTGTTTAAAATCGGGTCAAATTGTTGCTGATTTAATTACAAAGGCATGATTGAACATCCCAGCTACTTACCTGAACAAATTTTGATTAAAAAAGAACACTATGCCATTGGCATCTTGTGGCTCTTTCAAATAAGTGCTATTGTTGGAATTATACTTGGATTTCAAGATTGGTTTATTGAGAAAACCCCATTAAACCTAATCATTCAATTGGCTCTATTGGTCTGGGTTTTCCCAATTAAAAATGCCAAACAAACCTTTTTGCTAATGTTACTCTTTGCTTTGGGAATGACTGCAGAAATAGTTGGCGTTGCTACAGGGTTCCCTTTTGGAGAATACGCTTACGGCACCAATCTAGGTTTTAAATTTATGGAGGTTCCCTTACTAATTGGGTGCAATTGGGCAGTTCTTGTATTTTGCGGTGCAGCGATTGCTAATCGCTTATTTTCAAACATTTGGATAAAATCGTTTTTTGGAGGAGCCTTAATGGTTTTGCTTGACATACCCATGGAAATAGTTGCTCCTGCTTTTGATTTTTGGGAATTTGTACGTCATGCCCCCATTGAAAATTACTTTAGTTGGTTTTTCATAGGAGCGGTTATGCATTTCCTTTTCCACACCCTTCACTTAAAGGGTAATTTTTCTTTTTCAATTCATTTATACCTTGCCCAATTTGTGTTTTTTGCTGCTTTAGTCTTCCTGCTCTAATTTTACTAGCTTTAGTCCTTTAACCAAAGCTAACAACAATGTCAACCAACATGACTCAAAAAAGTTACTTAAAAGCTATTCCTGAAGAGAGAAGGGCCGCTTTTAAACAGTTATTACAAACTATTGAGGACAACTTGCCTGAGGGTTTTGAAAGCTGTATATTATACAATATGCCGGGCTGGGTTGTCCCGTATTCTATTTATCCAGACGGGTATCATTGCAAACCAAAATCTCCACTTCCATTTTTAAACTTAGCCAACCAGAAAGGGTTTATTGCGCTATATCACTTGGGACTCTATGCGAATAAAGACTTGCATGATTGGTTTGTTGCTGAATACCCTAAGCATTCCAAGTACAAATTAGACATGGGCAAAAGCTGCATTCGCTTTAAGCGCATGGATGATATTCCATTTGATTTACTTGCCGAACTTATTCGGAAAATGAAAGTGCAAGACTGGATTGACCTATACAAGAAAAGCTTTCGTAACTAAAAACCTTTTAATGACCGGGGATGAGGTTCAGTGAAGACTTAACGCTTTATTGCCTTAGATAATTAGTATAAAAAATAAGCTCGAAACGAAGCCTTATTTAACTCTTATTTCCACTCTCCTGTTTTGAACCCTACCCTTTCTAGTTGAATTATCTGCTTTTGGCTTTTTCTCGCCTTCAGAGAGCACTTTTATGTTTTGAGCGGGAACGCCTTTAGAAATCAAATAAGATTGAACAGCGCCAGCCCTTGCAAGCCCAAACGAGAAGTTTACCGACTCTTCACCAGAGTTGTCTGTATGCCCGGTAAGAACGATCTTTCTTTCACTATCTAATCTTATGAGGCTCACGATAAGGCTTAATTTGTTATGCTCTCCCACATTGGGTTGTACTTCTTCAAAATCGAAGTAAATAATTTTGCTTTCTTCAGCGCTTCCCTCCCATGCAGTGATCTCTTGTTGAGCTCCTTCTACGTGCTCTAAGTCAATTCCAGGAGCTTGGGTTTTTTCTGCAATCTGTAACTCAACTAGTTCAATATCGTCAATTGTTAAAGTATGAAATTTTCTGGGACTCAACGTTTGTAGTCGATTCCCTTCTGGGTCCAGCAAATAAATGTCGACATTGATAAAGTCATCTTCTGTCATGTTTAACGGAACCAATGAAAATCCAGTTTCTAAATCCAATACAGTATAGGTGAAGTTACCTTTGTCATCCGTATAAATAGTATCTAAAGGAAATCCATTTTCATCAAACACGACGAGGCCTGTTTTTATTGCCGGCAGCGAGTTATAATTAAACACTCCTTGGAAAACTTCATTGGTCCCAAGATCTTCTGAGTTTACAAAAAGTCCTTCTTTGGTATAAACGTACCGGTCTGTTTTCTCGTCTTTTTCACTTAAAAAGTAGATTTTACTCCCCACAAAATCAGGATCCTCTTCTTTCATTTTGACTAAATAGTTCTCCTCTCCTTTTAGTTTTTCAAACTTAAAAACCCCTTTATTATTAGTCGTTACATCAGCGACCTTATTGCCTTTGCTGTCTGAAACAAGAAAGTTTGCTCCTATAACAGGCTTCCCTTTTTTAATAAATAAACCTTTTAAAGAGTCATTATTCGCTAAAACGAGTTCTCCTGTAAAAGTTCCATTATAAATATTGCTGTGTACATCGTCTCTGTCTGAAGTAAAATATACCTCGTTGCCGTTTGTTATCGTGAAAAAAGCCTCATAATCAATTGTGTTTACTGGCTCGCCAAGGTTTAACGGTTTAGTCCAATTTTGCCAAGAATCATCTAATCGCATGCTTACGAAAATGTCGGCAGACCCATAGCCTCCGTGACCTTCTGAAGAAAAATAAATGGTTTTAAGATCCTTTGTGATAAACGAGCCAAGTTCAACCCGATTGGTATTAATGTCTTTCCCAAGATCAACAAGTGGGCCCCAGTTCCCTTTCTCGTCTTTTACACTAACAAAGAGGTCTTCATCGTTGCTATTACCTTGTGGTGGCTTACTAACAAGTATAACTGTTTCCTCAGGGTTTATATAAAAGTGAATGAAGTCATTGCCATATTTGAGTCCCGGAATTATTACCTCAGTTGGTTCAGACCATTTGTACTTCTCTTCCGCCTTGTCTAAATAATACAGCTTCCGGTAAAGTGTATCCTTATCAGGAAGTGCATTAAAAACATATATTCTTGTACCCGTCTCATTTGTTCCTACAATTAAATTTTCTCCAAGTAAATCATCCTCCCGAAGCAGCCTATATGGGTTTTCCCACCCTTTTTTTCCATGAGCTGCAAACCATATCTCTTGCGCTGTTGCTATGATGTTTTGTCCGTCCTTTTCCGTATAAGTTCTATTGTAAAATATTGATGCTCCATCATTGCACAATATAGGGTTGCTGTCCTCTTCGTCACTACTAAAGGTCGTTTGTTTTTGAACAGGCTTAAATTGAGGAAGAAGTAATTGTGCAAATAATATGTTTCCCGAAATTAAAAAACATATCAAAAAAAAGGAATATAGCTTCTTCATAGCTTTAATTTTATGATGTGAATTTAGCTGGTTCTATTGTAAAACGAGGATTACTTATAATTAGTAATAACCAACCCTATTGTTAGTTGCATATATACACTACCCTTCTATTTTTAGCTCTGCCAGCTTCTGTGGCATTGTCCTCCACAGGTTGACTCTCTCCGACTGGAATTCGCTTAATAATTTCAGGATTAAACCCTCTCTCCACTAAATAATTGACCGTAGATTCAATTCTTAATTTAGAAAAGTTCATATTAGTTTCAAGGGTACCCAAGCTATCAGCGTGTCCTTCTAACACCAATTCCTTTATTTTTCCTTTACTGCTAATAATTTTATCTAAAGCGGCGTAATCATCAGGAGTAAGAACAAATTCGTCAAAATTAAAATAAATTACGTTTGATAATGAGAAAGCTTCATTGCTAGCTTTTGGTAGAATCGTTTCATTTTCTTGATCTCTCTTTTTATCCTTATCGTCAATAACAGCTATGTCCTCTTTTTCTTTCTCAGTTGTTTCATCTGCCGAGTTTAATACCATTAACACATCCACAACATCTCTATCCTTGTCATTGAGTAATTGAACTGTATAGTTATCTTCTCCTTTGTCTTTGTCATATACAAACTTCCCGCTCTCATCGGTATAAATTGTATCAATAGGGAGACCTTTCTCGTTTAAAACAACCAAAGCTTCGCTCTTTAGCGGTTGGTTTTTATATTTCAAATCCCCTGTAATTTGTTCATTATCTGCAAATCCATCCCCAATTAATATTGTCATTATCAGGTCATCGAAGTTAATGTCTTCCTCATTAAGAGGCTTCATTGTGTAGTTCGTTTCCCCTTTAAGTTTTTGATATTGAAACCTACCATTCTCATCAGTAAAAATAGTGTCTATTGGAAACCCGTTTTCATCTATTATAACTAATCCCTCGTTTTTTAAGGGTAAACTTTTGTATTTAAAAGTTCCTTGGACATTTTCCAAATTAGATATGTCTTCGTCTGAACTTAACGTCATTATCAAATCTTCAAAGTTGATGTCGTCTTCGTCAAGTGGCTTCATGGTGTAATTCGATTCACCTTTAAGCTTCTGGTATTGGAATTTTCCATTTTCATCCGTATAAATGGTGTCTATTGGAAAACCTGTCTCATCATATACAACTAATGCTTTATTTTCCAAGGGCAAGTCCTTATACCTAAATATACCTCGAACTTCTTCTTTTTCTATTTGCGAAAAGCTACTAGCTACTAGGTCAGGATTATTCCCTTTAGTGAGTGCCTCAAAAGTATACTCTTCGTCTGCTTTGGGTTTGTTATAGTTAAATTTCCCATTGGCATCAGTATAAATGGTATCTGTAATAGACCCATTTTTATCCTTTACTAGAACTGGAGTACTTCTCAAAGGAAGCTCTTTGTATTTAATAGTCCCTCCTATTGCATTTTTTTCAGGTTTTTCGAGTGTGTAGTCAAACTTTAGTTCATCATCGTTTATAACTGCGGGTTTAAAGGAGTAATTATTATCCGCGCCTAACTTGGTATAATTAAATTTACCTTCGTTATTGGTATAGATTGTATCAACAATGTCGCCAGTTTCACCTAAAACTAAAAGAGCTTCATTTTGTAATGGCAAACTGTTGTAAGTAAATTTCCCGACGAGATTTAATTCCGGATCAGTAATGTCAACAAATACTTCATCTGAGTTATCAATGTCTAATGGCTTGAAAGTATAGTTGGCATTAGCGTTTAATTTTTTATAAATGAAATTACCACTCGCATCTGTTATTATCGTATCAACTACATCGCCTTTTTCATCAAAAACCAACAGGTATGCATTTTCTAAAGGCAAGTTATCGTAGGTAAATGTTCCAACTACGTTCTCTCCGTCTTTAACTTCATTTTCGCTTACAAAGCGGCCTGTTTTTGTAAGTACGGATCTGCTTGATTTATTCCCATCCGGATCCAATTCGTAAAATACCGCATTGGGGTATTCAGCCGCATCCTCTTCAGCAACTTTCAAAAAGTATTTTTCGTCTGGGCTCAGTTTTCGATAAGAAAAATTACCTGACTCATCCGTTATCAGCGTATCTACAATGTTTCCAAGCTCATCGTATACTTCGAGAGTAACGTTTTCAGCAGCCAACCCTTTATATAAAAACTGACCATTTACTTCATTTCTATCCACTAGTCTTGTGGTGTAAACATCTCCAGCTGCTGAGGCTCTATCGCTCACGAAAAAGACTTCTTTATTGTTTCCAATAATGAAGTACCCGTCAAATTCTTTTGAATTTATTTGAGATCCTAAATTTTTGGGTGTGGTCCAGTTGTTCCACCCATCTCCTAAACGAAAACTTATAAAAACATCTACATTCCCTTCTCCTCCATGACCATTACTTGCAAAATATAATGCGCTCTTATCCTCTGTAATGAATGGACTTAATTCGACCCCCGGGGTGTTTATTTTAGAGCCAAGACTTTGCACCTCTGACCACTTACCCTCTTCATCTTTAATACTAACAAACAAGTCTTCATTGATTGTTTTTTTGTCGGGAGCCATACTAATTAATAAAACATCTTCCGTCCTATTCATATAAAACGAATAGTATCCATCTCCGATTTTGAACCCATCTATTTTTAACTTCTCTAACTCACCCCAAGAACCATCCTCTTGTTTTTCAAGATAAGCGATTCCTCTAGCTCGCTTTCTTCTCGATTGAGTTGAGTTAAAAACATAAATTTTACTCCCATCAGCTGAGGATCCAATTACTCCATTGTTTCCCAAGTCATTTGCTTCTTTAAGAACTCTTTGTGGTTCAGACCAACTATCTCCTATCCGTTCTGATGTCCAAATCTCTTGGCCTGCCTTTCTTTCTTCGGCCTTTCCCTCTTGGATCGCCCTTACAAAGTAAAGTTTTTCCCCGTTTGAAAATGGAACTGGAGCAATTTCTTCAGATTTAGTACTCAGTATTTCTAAACGCTGTGGCGTTTCGAAACTAGGCATCATAACTTGAGAATTTACCACTAGGGTAACAAGAGAGAAGAAGAATAGCAATTTGTATTTTAGCACTTTATTCATGTTCGGTTGTGGTAGATTAAAACAAGGTAAATCCAATAAAAATCTCATGGCTTCCGTTTGAAGTTTCTCGCAATTCGGACAGCGTGTAGTCATAAGCGTATCCAGCTCTTAAAAAATGATTGAATTGGTATCCTCCCATGATTGAAATTGCATCTGTAGTTCTATATGTTAACCCTGCATATATGGCTTGCTTATAAGTTACAGTTGTACTAAAGTCAACGCTTAACGGATGTGTTTTTAATTTCTTCGTTAAAACTGAAGGTGTAATTCTAATGTTGTTATTTAAATCATAATTAAACCCTCCCATCACGAAATGATGTGTCGAAATCGCCGTTACGTCACCGGAAGTTTTTAATTCTGATATTTCCCATTCATTCTCTAACAATTGATTTGCTGAGTAACCAACGAAAAAACGATCTGAGTACAAATAAACTCCTGAGTTCACATTAAAAATGCTTTGATTCTGCCCAATGAAATAAGCATCATAAACAGGGTCGTCTGCTTCAATTACACTGGTTTTAGACTCGTCGAAACCAAAGTTATTAAGTCCCGCAGTTAACCCAAATGACAAACTAATCTTTCTTGTAACTGGCAAGTGTATTGCATAGGTCGCTGACATTTCAGACTTTTCAAACGCTCCGAATTCACTTGTATTTAGCATAATTCCCACTGCATGCTTCACCTTAACTTTACTTTTTGCTTTCTCTATATCCACAGGTTGTATGGTAGACCCTGTTCCCCTTAGCGAAGAAACTTGATTTCTCTTAGGTCTATTAAGAACAGTGTGAGCTGTACCATAAAATGTGGTAGGTGCCTCTTTAATTCCTGCCCATTGTCTTCTGTAACCAATTGCAGCGTCTAGGTAATCCAAATTGCCTGCAGCCGCTGGGTTAACTATAAAATGATTTTGATTCCACATGGTAAACTGACCAATGGTCTGAGCATCCAATGTAGATGCCACCAAAATGAGCAATCCTATGATTATTCCTTTTTTCATCTTTCAGTTGTTTATCTTAATATCGTTACAAGACCTGTTTCCACTCTAGATTCCCCGTCTGCAAATTTGATTTCCACAGAATAATAATAGGACGATACAGGTAATGCATTTCCATTATATGTTCCATCCCACCCCTGGAAATTGGTTGATCTAAATAGTTCTGAACCGTAACTATCGAAAATTGTAACCTTGTGACTTAAAATTTTGGGGTTTTGGATGTTTTTAATCAGCCAGAGATCGTTCTTCCCATCTCCGTTAGGTGTAAATGCAGCAGAGAAAGTAAGTAACTCATTAATATTTACGACTAAACGATCACTTCCTACGCACCCTTCAGGAGATGTTACCTGAACCATAAACTCTGTAGTTTCCTCCAAGAAAGAGTTCGTTTCTGCAACTCGACTCGAGTTCGAGGATAAGTAAAAAGCAGGCTCCCAGCTGTACATAACCCCTATTACATTGTCTATGTTTGATGTTGCTTCAAGAACAGCTCCATCAAGCTGAAAAATAGTTTGATCAGGTCCTGCATCAACAATTGGATTGTTCGCCTTCGACACGATAACTGTGTCTACACCGATTGGGCAAACACCGTTAACTATACTCCAAGTGTATTGATTCAATCCTTGAGTTATACCAGTTACAGTTGTATTGGGGTTATTTAAATTATTAAAACTACCTGAACCAGATAAGACACTCCAAGTACCCGATCCATTTATAGGAGAGTTCGCAGACAATACTGCTAAATCAATATCACAAATAGATTGATCCTCACCCGCATTGGCAACAGTCGATCTATCAATAGTTAGAATAAGTGTGAGTACAGAGTCACATCCAACTGCGTTTGGTATAGTATCATTGTAGCTTCCTGAAATTGTATAGGTTACTCCTGACAATGCCCAATTGTAAGTATCACAGCTGGTAATCGAAAAGCTTGAAGCTGTGGATTGATTTATAGTTAAGTCCAATGTGATTACTGAGTCACAACCCACCGCGTTTGGCACCGTATCATTATAATTTCCTGATGTAGTATACGTTTCACCATTCCGAACCCAAGTATATGTTTCACAAGCTGTTTCTGTTAGGGTTGATGCTGTTGGTTGATTAATCGTTAAATCTAATGTTACAATAGAGTCACAACCTGCTGCATTTAAAATTGTGTCGTTGTGTAAGCCGGTAGTCAAATAACTTAACCCATTTTGCGCCCATGTAAAAGATCCACAAGCTCCTTCTGTGACCGTTGATGATGTTGCATTATTAATTGTTAAATCCAATGTAATTACAGAATCACAACCTACAGCATTGGGTATTGTAAATGTTGCTGTGTTATTTGATGTAAAATAAGTAATTCCGTCAATCCAAACTAAACTATCACAAGCCGTTTGAAGGTCAGTTGCAACAGTCGCAACATCGATTGTTAAATCAATACTCGCAATTGAATCACAACCATTTGAAGCCTGACCAGACAGTGTGTCAGAATAAACTCCGCTTGATGTATAGGTTATGTTATTAGACAACCAAACATAAGAATTACAAGATGTTACAGGTACAGTGTCCCTTCCGATATTATTGATTGTCAAATCCAGTTCAAGAATAGAGTCACACCCTAAAGCTGTTGGAATCGTATCATAATATAATCCTGTCGCAGAATAAGTCAAACCCGTCTGTGTCCAAGTATAAGCGCCACAAGAAGTTTCTTGAATTGACGAAGTTCGAGAAATCGAGTCCCGTATTGTTACGATTGCCTGCGCAGAAGAAGTGTTCCCATTGACATCTCTTGCTGTTAAGATTACAGTGTTTAATCCAACTTCAGAGCAATCGAAGTTGGAACTATCTATGCTTAAAATAACGTTCGAGCAATTGTCTGAACTTCCATTATCAACCTGTGTTGGTGTTATACTTGCAACACCCAATCTATTAAGGTATATATCAATGTTCTGAGGTATTACGACTGGAGAAATAGTGTCCTCAACTGTTACAATTGAATTTGCTGTAGAGAAATTACTACCTCCATCGGTTACAGTAAGTGTAACTGTATTTGGACCAATATCAGCACACGTAAAGGAAGATACATCAATACTTAATGTTGGAGAAACACAATTGTCAAGAGATCCATTGTTTACGTCTGCTGCAGCAATTGTCACATTTCCCGTTGCATCTAAATATGCAAAAAGGTTTTGTGCCACGGCTATAGGAGAGCTAGTATCACTCACAGTTACAGTTACAGTTGCGGTAGAAGTGTTGTTGCTACCATCTGTAGTAGTAAGTACAACCGTATTAACTCCAATTTCTGAACAATCGAATGTAGTGCTATCAACACTTAATGTTAACGTTGAACAGTTATCAGAACTTCCATTGTCAATATCTCCAGCCACTATCGTTGCGATGCCAGATGCATTCAGTACTACGCTAATATTTTGAGCAACAGCTATTGGTGAAATAGTATCAATTACTGTAACTATTGCTGTCCCAGATGAAGCATTGCTGCTTCCATCTGTAACTGTTAGAGTGACAGTGTTTGCGCCAATATCAGCACAGTCAAAAAAGGAAGTGTCTAACGATAACGTCACTGCTGAACAGTTATCCGAAGATCCATTATCCACTTCCGACGGATTAATCGAAGCAAAACCTTGACCATCAATATAAACATTGATGTTTTGAGTAATTACATTGGGCCGGGTAGTATCCAAAACTGTTACTATCGCTGTTGCGGAATCTCTATTCCCACTTGGGTCTATTAACAACATCTCTACCGAATTACCCCCTATATCTGAGCAATTAAAGGTAGATTGACTAAGAGAGGCTCGATCAATACTGCAGTTGTCACTACTTCCTGCATCTATAGCTAAGGAGTCAATCGTTACTTGACCAAGATTATCTAAATAAACAGTAATGTCTTGAGCAAAAGCTGAAACTCTCCAACTATCTATTACTGTCACTATTGCAGTTGCAGAATCCACATTTCCATTAGCATCTGTAACTATTAAAGTCACTGTATTTGGCCCTACTTCACTACAATCGAAAATAGTAGAATCCAAGCTCAAACTAACCGGACCACAATTTGAAAAACTTCCATTGTCAATGTCTAGTGCAGTAATAGTGTCGACACCTGCATTATTTAAATTAACCGAAATATTTCTAGTAATCACTATTGGTTTAATTGTATCTAACACTGTTACTGTTGAGGTGGCTGAAGAATTGTTTCCATTCCCATCAATTACTGTAAGTATTACACTATTTGCACCAACATCCGTGCAATCGAAAGTATCCGTGTTAACCGAAAGGTTAACGAAAGAGCAGTTATCTGCAGAACCATTATCTATATCTGCAGCAGTAATAGTAGCACTGCCTGAAACATCTAAATACACACTTATATTTTGAGCAGAAGCAGCCGGTGAGGTTGTATCTACAACGTTTACAATCGCTGTTGCTGTTGCTATATTGCTACTCCCATCAGCAGCTGTTAATGTCACATTGTTAATTCCAATATTCGCACAAGTGAATGTGTTATTGCTAAGTGTAAGGGTTGGAACGCCACAATTATCAGCCGAACCATTATCGACATCCGCAGGAAGAATAGAAACATTACCTGTTCCATCTAGATAAGCTGTTATATTCTGAACCACTGCGCTAGGAGGAGTGGTATCATTAACAGTCACTATAGCAGAAGCAGAATCAATATTCCCATTAACATCTATTGCGATTAGCTGAACTGTATTCGGGCCAG
>JBLHTZ010000066.1:0-11695 GCA_047627915.1 Vicingaceae bacterium | reverse complement strand
TTAAACTAGGAGTATTGCCAAACCAATAAGCTAATAACCCTGTAATTGCCAAAGCTCCTCCCATATAGGTAAATACATTTGCTAAAAATGTACTTACAGCGTCTTGGGATTTTACTCCACTAGTTTTAACGTTGAAGTTATTGTTACTGTAATCTATCATGATTTATATTTTTTCATACTATTATCAAAAATAGTACCCTCAAATTAAAACTGAATTTTTGTCAGATTTATGAAAGTTTAGCTGACAATAATTGAATGAATTCTTTTCTTGTAGAATCCTTTTCAAACGCTCCAGTGAAAGCAGAAGTTGTTGTGACCGAGTTTTGTTTTTGAATTCCTCTCATTTGCATGCACATGTGTTTGGCTTCAATAACAACAGCAACTCCTAAAGGATTCAAAGTGTCTTGAATGCAAGCTTTTATTTGATCGGTTAACCGTTCTTGGACTTGTAATCTTCTAGAAAATGCGTCGACTACTCTAGGAATTTTACTTAATCCAACAATTTTACCATTAGGTATGTAAGCAATGTGAGCTTTTCCCATAAACGGCAACATGTGGTGCTCGCACATACTATACATTTCAATGTCTTTAACAATAACCATTTGATTATGGTCTTCGGTGAACATTGCGCCTCTTAGTATTTCTGCAGGGTCTAAATCGTAACCGTGAGTTAAATACTGCATGGCCTTCGCCACTCTCTCCGGTGTTTTTAACAAACCTTCTCGGTTCACATTCTCACCTAATTCTGAGATGATACTGCTATACATAGTAGCAATTCTCTCAATTTTTTCGTCATTGTATTCGTCAGAACGAATATAACCCTCTATAAATTCTTCAGCCATTTGGTCTGTTTCCTTGGTTAATATAATTAACCGTAATATTCTACATAATTATTTTCTGTTTCAGAAATCTTAATGCAATGTAGTTCAGCACCAAGCTCCTTCACGGGTATTTCTAATTGCTCCCATATTGCAATGGCTAAATTCTCTGTCGATGTCATCAAGTCTTTCGTAAACTCTACGTCAACGTTTAAATTTTTATGATCAACGTGTTGTATTACTTTGTCTTTTATCACGTATCCTAATGCCGATAAATCAACAACAAAACCGGTAGATGGTTCAGGGGTGCCTTTTACAGTTACCCAAAGCACGTAATTATGCCCATGCCAATTCGGATTGGAGCACTTTCCAAACGTTTCGTAGTTTTTTTCTTCGCTCCATTCGGGTTTAGAAAGCTTGTGCGCTGCGCTAAAACGCTCTCTTCTGGTAATATGCACTATTTTCGACATAAATTTTAATTTTTTCCAAATATAACCGCTCTATTTCATTGACCGTGTTAATCCAACAACAATAAATCTTGTATTCCTGTTCTTAATTCGTCTAATTGTTTTGAATCTATTTCTCCAATTTTAAATTCAAATCGATTTTTAGAAACAGACCGAAGGTGCATGATTAATACTTCTGATATTGCATTTAATCCGTTAACTGAAGTAGGTTCAAGAACTATATCGCCCTTGTAATTTTTTATTTCGGTAGTAATTGGGCATACATAAATTACAGGCGCATAAGTGTTCAGGATATTTCCGCTAACCACAACTGCCGGCCTTCTACCACTTTGCTCGCTTCCTTTTGCCGGGCTATAGTTGATCCACCAAATTTCTCCTTTTTTCAATCTTCTTGAATTTGTTTTAAATACTCAGCCATTCCTTCTGCAGCGATAGAAAGCATGTTTTCGTCTTTGTTTGCTTTTTTGTAAGACTTTATATATTCCATGCGTTTGATTTGTTCGAGGTAAACTCGAAGCGCCTTTTCTATGAGTTTGTTCTTTGGTGTAGAAAGCTTTGCCGCAACTTCACCAAGCTCTTGGAAGAGTTCATCGGGTAGGGTTGAAGTAAAAGTTATCATAGGTGCATATTTATAAAACACAAATATAAATAAATATAAAAAGGAAATATATTTCTTCATCATTTTCTTTCTTGATTAAAGCTATCTGGCTTATCTTTGGAGAACTCAAAAACAATTACTATGTCAAATAATGTCGCAGGTTTAGAGCCTCAAATCATGTGGAAAAATTTTGTTGATTTAAATGCAGTTCCACGCCCTTCTAAGAAGGAAGAACGAGTAATTAAGTTTATGCAAGACTTTGGTAAAAAACTAGGGTTTCCAACAAAAACAGATGAATGTGGTAACGTTTTAATATCCAAACCTGCTACGCCGGGGATGGAGGACCGCAAGAAGGTGACTTTACAGTCACATTTAGACATGGTTCACCAAAAAAATACCGCTACCGTGTTTGATTTTGATGAAGAAGGTATTAAGATGTATGTTGATGGTGATTGGGTAAAAGCTAAAGGAACTACTCTGGGATCTGATAATGGAATTGGAGTAGCTTCTATTATGGCGCTATTAGAATCCACAGATATTCCTCATCCTGCTATAGAAGGGTTCTTTACCGTTGATGAAGAAACCGGAATGACGGGAGCTTTTGAACTGAAAGCTGGCTTTTTAGAAGGAGAAATCTTGTTGAACCTAGATACTGAGGACGACGATGAATTGACCATTGGTTGTGCCGGTGGAGTGAATGTTTCAGGTGAAGCATTTTACGATGAAATAGAAATGAATGAAAATTTTGAAACGATTCATGTAACAATTAGAGGATTGTCCGGTGGTCACTCAGGAATGGACATTATCAAAGGGCTTGGGAATGCGAATAAATTGATGAATCGATTCATGCACGAACTCATGAATGCCACCGAATTTTCTATTATAGAAATAGAAGGTGGTGGCTTGCGGAATGCAATTCCGAGAGAATCGAATGCGCGCATGGGGGTTGCTAAAAAAGACCTTGGGCTTTTTAAAGCTGTAAAAGATAAATTCGCTACTGAAGTTATTGCTGAGTATAAGGATACTGATCCGAACTTAGTATTTGAGACAAAGGCGATAGAGCATTGCACAAAAGGTGCTTCAGTAGAATCTTCAAAACGATTCATAAAAGCTGTTTATGCTGTTCCAAATGGAATTTTTAGAATGAGCCCAACGATTGAAGGTTTGGTGCAAACTTCAAATAACTTATCACTGGTGAGAATGAAACTAGGAAAAGCGGAAGTTCTTTGTTTGTGCAGAAGTTCTGTCGATTCGGAAAAACACGATGAAGTTAGAACGATAGAAGCAGCATTGTCTATTATTGATGCTAAGGTTACTCTTGATGCAGATTACCCTGGTTGGACACCTGAACCAACTTCTGTCATTGTTTCTATAATGAGTGACCTGTACGAAGAGATGTTCAAAGAAAAGGCACATGTAATGGCCTGCCATGCAGGTCTGGAGTGTGGTATTATTGGAACTAATTATCCAAATTTAGACATGGTTTCTTTTGGGCCTAATATTAGAGGAGCACATTCACCAGATGAGAAAGTTCAGATTAGTTCAGTTCATAAATACTGGAGCTTTTTACTGGAAACGTTGAAGAGAATACCTGCTAAGGAATCTTAGAATTTTGAATGAAAAATGTAGAATAAAGAGTGTAGAATCAACAAAGTGAAATTGCAGAACCGGTGGTTAGTTTTCTGATAATTATTGCACATTCAACATTTCACATTGAACATTACTAATTAAAAAATGAAAATCCTCCTTGTAGCTGCCACTCCTGTGGAATTAGAGTCAATTCAACGCTTGTTGGAGAAAGAACAAAGCGCGCATGAAGTAACTTTTTTAGTGACAGGGGTAGGAATGATTGCCACTACTTTTTCGTTAACGAAAGAATTGGTAAGTAACAGCTATGATTTGGCAATTAACCTAGGTATTGCAGGAGCATTTGATAGAACTATAGCCTTAGGTGAAGTAGTGGAAGTTGTTCAAGATCAGTTTTTAGAGGAAATAGTGGAAGATGGTGACGAATTGAAAACCTATGAAGAAATAGGTCTACGTGGAAGTAACGAGTATCCGTTTATTGATGGGGTCTTGCATTCTACCTCTAGAACTACACACTCCGCATTTATAGAAGTGAAAGGAATTACTGTTAATACCGTTCACGGAAATAAAAGGTCAATAAAGTCCATTGTAAAACGACTTAACCCACAGATTGAAAGCATGGAAGGAGCAGCTTTTTTCTATGTTTGTAATCAATTCAAAACAGCAACGGTTCAAATTAGAGCGATTTCAAACTATGTGGAAAAGCGAAATCGAGATGCGTGGCAAATTGAACTTGCTTTAAATAATTTAGCGAAGGCTACTAAAACCACTTTAAGTAAACTGTAAATGCAAAAATTGACCCTTGGTTTTTCACCTTGTCCGAACGACACCTTCATTTTTGATGCGATGGTGCATCAAAAAATTGATACAGAGGGTTTAGAATTTGATGTCGTTTTAGGAGATGTAGAAGAATTGAATGACAAGGCTTTTAAACAACAGTTGGACATTACGAAGCTAAGCTATCATGCCATGGCTTTTTGTCTAGCTGATTACCAGTTATTGCATTCTGGAAGTGCTTTAGGAAGTGGAGTTGGTCCATTGCTTATTGCTAGAGAGGATTTAAGTACAGAGCAAATCAATGAAGGAAAAATTGCAATTCCAGGGAAATTTACCACAGCTAATTTTTTACTTTCCATGGCGTATCCCAATGCTAAAAATAAACAGGAAGTGCTGTTTTCAGAAATTGAAAAAATGGTGCTCAACGGTACGGTAGATGCAGGTTTAATTATTCATGAAAACCGATTTACATATGCTGAAAAAGGACTTAAAAAATTAAAAGATTTAGGTGACTTTTGGGAAAAAGAATCGGGAGGTTTAATTCCTTTAGGCGGAATTGTAGTTCGTAGAAGTTTCGATACCGAATTACAGCAAAAAGTAAATCGAGTACTTCGCAGAAGTATTGAATTTGCAGCGGAAAATCCAAGTTCATCTTCAGAATATGTTAAGCAGCATGCTCAAGAAATGGATGAAGGAGTAACGCGGCAACACATTAATTTGTATGTTAATGAATACTCGATTGACCTTGGAGAGAAAGGTCGAGCAGCAGTTGAAAATTTGTTTTCAGTTGCCATTGAAAAAGGTATAATTAAAGAAATAACACAACCCATATTTGTAGAAAAATGATTGTAGTAACAGGTGCAGCAGGTTTTATAGGTAGCTATTTGGTCAGCTTTTTGAATAAAAAAGATCGGGAAAACATTATTGTCGTGGATGATTTTAGTTTTCCGGAAAAAAATAAAAACTTAATTGGGAAAAGGATTGTGCACCAAATTGAACGGGAAGAGTTCATTGGATGGTTTGAGGAGAATGCTGAAAATGTGACTTTTGTATATCACTTAGGTGCAAGAACAAATACCGCGGAATTTGATGAAGCTGTTCTTCAAAAGTTGAATGTTGAGTACTCAAAATCGATCTGGAACATTTGTGCGAAACATGAAATAGGGTTAATTTATGCATCTTCTGCGGCAACCTACGGCCTTGGGGAACATGGTTACAAAGACTCTGAAGAAACCATGAACAAGTTAGAGCCTCTAAATCCTTATGGTCGTTCAAAAAACGAATTTGATAAATGGGCATTTGCTCAAAAGGATCAGCCTCCATTTTGGGCTGGGTTGAAATTTTTCAATGTTTACGGTCCAAATGAATACCACAAGGGCAGAATGGCTTCGGTAATTTTTCATGCATACAAACAAATCAGTGAAACAGGCGCTATGAAGTTGTTTCAATCGCATAATCCAGACTATAAAGATGGTGAGCAGATGCGCGACTTCGTTTACGTTTGGGATTTAGCCAATGTCATGTTTTGGATGCGCAATAAATTACCTGAAAATGGTTTGTATAACATGGGATCAGGAGAGGCAAGAACCTTTTTAGACTTGGTAAAGGCTACTTTTAACGCAATGGGGAAAGAACCACAGATTAGCTTTATTCCAACTCCTGAAGACATTCGCGATAAATACCAATATTTCACAGAAGCGGATATGGATAAATTAAAAGCAGCCGGCTACCCGCACCCGTTTCATACGTTGGAAGAAGGAGTTGAGGACTATGTGAAAAAGCACCTTTCATCTGGAGCCTATTATTAATGAAAAGAATAGCATCTATTTCCACCGTTTTCATGCACGGAATTTTCATCTTATTGATGATTATGTCCATTGTACTGTACAAAGAACGAATGTTTGCAGATGCGTCTTATTATCTCTTTCATGCCATTAATAGTCAATGGTTTCATGTCGAGCATGGCAGAACTGTTTTAGCACTTTCTCAAGTATTTCCAATTCTAGGAACTTGGCTGCACCTGCCATTAAAATTGGTGCTTGTTTTGGGTTCGTTAGGGCATGAATTCTTTTACTACGGAGTATTTCTAATCTGCTTGTATCTGCTGAAAGATAAACGAGCAGCACTGGCAGTAATTGCGGTGCATGTCATTGGGCAACTGTCTCTATATTGGTCACCCATGTTAGAAATTTGCTATGGTGCAGCGCTTTCACTGTTGTTTTATTCCATTTTGCAATCCAACAAGTGGAAAGATGATAAGTGGTTAATTTTTATGCTCGTGGTTCAGTGGTTTGCCATGATGAGTCATCCAGAAAATTTCTTATTAATTGGAATTGCAATCGCCTACCATTTTCTTCAAAATGGATTTCAAAAACGGATTCATCTAGGTGTAGGAATCTTCACAATAGTTGGTTTTATTATTGAAATTCTTACTTTTTCAGAGTACGAGAAGGGGCATTCTCAGCTGGTAGGAGGAGAACAAAAAGCCACTGCGTTGAACCTACTAGATGGAGCATATCTTCAAGATGTTATCGCTGTATTTACCAATTTCTTTTTTGATTTAATTGCCTTGCTCGTGATCGCTTTGGTCTATATGGCTTCTCGAAAAAGATGGAAGGAAATGTTGCTTTTCATCGGGAGTGCATTACTGCTTATTGTGATTGTGAATCAAGCTCAAATTGCAGATGAATACAGTCGATACAATGAATCAATGTACAACCCTTTGGTATTTATTGTCGTATTTTTCTTTGCATACGAGGTTGTTGGTTTTGCGACTAAATATCTTCGTTTAACTGCTATTGCTTTACTGCTTATTATTTGTTTCTTTCGGGTAGGGTGGATTTATCAACATGGAGAACCATTAAGGGTAAGAACTGCCCAACTAGAGCGTCTAGTAGATTATACCCAAAGCCTCGAAGGTTCAAGATATAGCATTGATTCAAGGAATATTTATTACGCAACTTGGGCCAATCCTATTGAAAGTTTGTTGTACTCTGCACTTGACGGAAAAGAGGAAACCTTAAGCCTAGTAACTAGTTCAGATTTAGAATTTGAGAATAATTTAAAGAAACTGAAACCGGAATTATTCATTTTTAGAAGATTTGACCTAGAAGAGCTTCCTTTTTTAAATCAACAGTATTTTCAATTGGATACTGGCAATTATTTTCGATTGAATACAGCGAATTTTGAAAAACCAATTGAGGCATACGCAAAGAATATTCAGCTTGAGCTACTGGAGCAAGAGTCATTACAACATAAAGATTCTACGCGATTTTTAGTTAAAATCATAAACAGTAATTCTGAGCCACTACCTTCTAACGTTGAAGAACAACTATTTCTCTCTTATCACTGGTTTGATGAAGTTGGCGGACAGAAGGTGTGGGATGGCAAAAGAACAAAGCTGGAAGTAGATGTGCATGAATCTTATGTACAGACTATGACTGTTATTTTACCGGAGCACGAGGGTAATTTTGTTTTCGTTCCCGATCTCTTAATTGAAGGGAAACAGTGGTTTAATTTACCTTTGAAATACAATTTAAAGGTACACTAGAAGCTGTATTTTAGAATGCAAAAGATAGCTTTAACACCATCTTTCCAGCCAATTTTTTTACCTTCCTCATAGGTTCTAAACTCATATGCTACAGGAACCTCTCCGTATTTTACAGCCTTTACTTTTGATAGTTTAGCGGTAATTTCTGGCTCAAAGCCGAACCGCTTTTCTTTTAAAATCAGACGCTTTGCAACAGTTGAATCAATTAGCTTGTAGCACGTTTCCATGTCTGTAATTCTCCAGCCACTGCAAATATTTGATAGCTTAGTTAGAAATTGGTTAGCAAAATACGAAGCATTTTTTTGGGGATTCTCTGCTTGAAGAAAACGAGAACCATAAACCACTTGTAATTTCTCTTCAATTGCTTTCTCAAGCAGTCTGTTAATGTCTTTTGGGTCTAATTCTAAATCGGCGTCTTGAGGAATTAAATAATCTCCTGATGCCTGTTTAATTCCATAATGAAGCGCAGCTCCTTTGCCTTGATTCACCTGTTGATTAAAGAGCTTAATTTCTGCTTCGGGATGAGAAGCAATAAATTCCTCCGTCAATTCCCTGGTCCGGTCAGAAGAGAAATCGTTAATTACAAGAATTTCTTTTTTAATATTTTGTACAAGCTTAAGTTTAGATACAATGTCTAATACCTGTGCAATGGTCTTCTCCTCATTAAAGGCAGGGATAATTATAGAAAGCTTCTGAATCACGGGCTGAAATTAAAGCTCTTCTTTTAAATCAAGTAAAAAGGATCTGATTTTTTTTAAAGATTTTAGCATTTCTGCCTCGTTAATAGAATCCGATTTGTTTTCTTTCATTTTTTTTTTGGCACCGTCTAGGGTAAAACCTCTTTCTTTTACCAAATTATAGATTATGTGAAGGTGATCAACGTCCTTTTGCGTGAAAAGGCGATTTCCTTTAGCATTTTTTTTAGGTTTTAAAATACTAAACTCTTTTTCCCAAAAACGAATCAATGAAGTATTGACGTCGAACATCTTACTTACTTCACCAATAGAATAATATAGCTTAGCGCTTTTTTCGGCCATTTTAATCAAATGATTGTGTTTGTTGAGAAGAGAATTCAATCATTCGTTCGTATTCTGCAGGAGTTAAATCATTGAAGTAGAAATTGACAGGATTTACTTTTCGATCATCTTTCCAAACTTCATAATGCAAATGAGGAGCAACAGAGGTGCCGGTGTTGCCAACGTATCCAATAGTTTGACCACGAGTAATTTCGTGACCTTCACGAACATTAAAGCTACTCATATGCGCATATAATGTTTTATACCCATAACCGTGATCAATTACAATATTGTTTCCATAACCTCTTCTACTTGTTTCGGCATGAACAACTTTCCCAGCTCCGGTGGCATAAATTTCGGTCCCTCTCTCTGCAGAGAAGTCCATGCCCGTATGCATTTTCATTCTTTTATAAATGGGGTGCATTCTCATCCCATAACCAGAGGCCATTCTTCGTAAATCGCTGTTTGAAACCGGTTGGATGGCAGGAATTGAAGCAATCATTTTTTCCTTCGCCATGGCCATCTCAATTACATCGTCGTACGATTTAGACTGTATGTATAATTGTTTTGTGATCTGGTCTAATTTTTTGGAACTCTCAACAATTAATTCAGAGTTTTTCAATCCTTGAAGTTTCTTGTATCGGTTTACTCCACCAAAACCTGCCGTTCTAATTTCTTTCGGAATGGGTTCTGCTTCCAAAATAACGCGATAAATATCGTCGTCTCTTTTTTGTACATCCGCCAAAACTTCTTCAGCCTGACTCATTCTTTTATTAAGGATATCGTACTGTGCTTTCAGTTGACTATTCTCTTGTTTCAGTAACTTTTCTTTCGGAGAATCAAAGTATTTGGCACCAATAAAAAAGAAAATAAATCCTGCAAATAAACTAGCTACTAGGAAAGTGGAAATTTTTAACGAACGTTGTTTCCAATCTGCTTCGATTTTTTCGTAGCTGAGTGTTTTGGTGTTAAATCTATACTTTATTCGAGCCAATTTGCTTTCTTATTTGGTTAAGTTTGCAGCGTAAATCACTATGCGAAGGTACTGCTTTTAAAGCGTTTTCACAATAACAAAGGTGGTTTTCAATTGTTAATATAACTTACAGATTGTTAAAAGTTTTCAACAGATATGACTTCACAAGCAATAAGAGAAGCATTTTTTAAATTTTTCGAAGCTAAAGGACATCAATTGGTAAAATCAGCTCCAATTGTCATTAAAAACGACCCAACCTTGCTGTTTACCAACGCAGGTATGAATCAGTTTAAAGACTATTTCTTGGGTAACGAATCACCAAAATATAACCGAGTAGTAGATACTCAAAAGTGTTTGCGAGTTTCAGGTAAGCACAATGATTTAGAAGAAGTAGGTGTTGACACTTATCACCACACCATGTTTGAGATGCTGGGTAACTGGTCGTTTGGAGATTTCTTTAAAGAGGAGATGATTCCGTGGGCATGGGAGTTTTTAACCGAAGCGTTAAAGTTGGATAAAGACAGGTTGTACGTCACCATTTTTGAAGGCGACCAAGAAGACGGAACGGAAGAGGATGTAACTTCTTTTGCAGCATGGACAAAAATTATAGCGAAGGATAGAATTCTAAAAGCCAACAAGAAAGATAATTTTTGGGAAATGGGCGAAACAGGACCTTGTGGACCTTGTTCCGAAATCCACATTGATTTGCGAAGTGACGAAGAACGAAAAGCAGTAGACGGAAAAACCTTGGTGAATGAAGACCACCCTCAAGTGGTAGAGATTTGGAATTTAGTTTTCATGGAATTCAATCGTTTAAAAGATAAAAGCCTTCAAAAGTTACCTGCTCAGCATGTAGATACGGGTATGGGATTTGAACGCTTATGCATGGCCGTGCAAGGAAAAACTTCGAATTACGACACGGATGTTTTCATGCCATCGATTCATGTATTGGAGAAAATTTCAGCCAAAACCTACGCACCAACAGATGCTAAAAAAGATGTGGCATTTAGAGTTATTGTAGATCACATTCGTGCGATTTCTTTTTCAATAGCAGACGGACAGTTGCCATCAAACACAGGAGCGGGTTACGTGATTCGAAGAATCTTGAGAAGGGCAGTGCGTTATGGTTACAGCTTTTTAGACTTAAAAGAGCCGTTCATGTTCCAACTGGTTGAACCCTTAATTGCAACCTTAGGGGGCACCTTCAATGAATTAGGCGCACAGAAAACATTGATTGAAAAAGTGATTAAGGAAGAGGAAGGTTCATTCTTGAACACCCTTGAAAAAGGAATTCAGCTATTTGAAAACAAGGTGAAATCAAAGCCAAGTATTATTGATGGGGATTTTGCTTTTGAGCTTTACGATACCTTTGGTTTTCCAATAGATTTGACACAATTGTTGGCGCAGGAGCATAGCTTGACAGTTGACATGAAAGCCTTTGAAGCAAATTTAAAAGCACAAAAAGAACGGTCTAGAGCTGCAACAAAAGTAGATACAGGTGACTGGGTAGAAATACACAAAGACGACAAGGAAGAATTCGTTGGATACGATCGGACAGAAACGAAAGTTAAAATATCTCGTTATCGAAAGGTGAACCAAAAAGGGCAAGATGCTTATCAGCTGGTTTTTAACATTACTCCATTTTACCCTGAAGGTGGTGGACAGGTGGGCGATACCGGCTACATTGAAGCAAAAGGAACCAAAACATTTATTCTAGATACGAAGAAGGAGAACAACTTGATTATTCACTTTGTAGCGGAATTGCCAAGTGATTTAGAACTAGATTTTGAAGCTGTTGTGAATGCAGGAAAGCGAGATTTATCCAAGGCAAATCATACTTCTACACACTTACTGCATCAAGCACTAAGAGAAATATTGGGAACGCACGTGGAGCAGAAAGGCTCATTGG
>JBLHTZ010000065.1:0-11855 GCA_047627915.1 Vicingaceae bacterium | reverse complement strand
TTGTCGGAAGGCACCTGTATTCTAAATACCCACCTACTTGGTGCGCAGCGTTTACTTGATAGAAGCTAAAAAGAAAAAATAGTAAAATTATTTTCTTCAAGATTTTTTTCATGAATCAAATGTATAGTGTTATATCTCTATATGTTAGACGTAATTTAAAAGTTATCTGTTGTCTAATGTTAATAATGACGACTTTTGAACGTTTAAAATGTTCAGCATTTTTTTAATGTACCAAGGTGCGCGATTTACTTGTATGAAATTTCCTCTTTTCTTTTGTTCCTTCTTTATTTCTTTATTATCTGTGGCGCAATTTGACCCTAGCAAGGACTGGTTTACTATGGAAGATTTTTTTGAGCTAGAATCTATACAAAACAAGTCAATCAAGTCGATTACAATTTACAAAAGCGATAAAAAAGACGATGAAATATTTAGTAGCGAACGGAAATTTGCGGAATATTTCTTTTCAACCGAAGGGAAAGTGTATGAAAGTCGAAAGTTTGTACTGTTAAGCAGGCGAATCGACACTTCTGTTTTTGAATTCCATTACGATGGTTTAAAATTGATTTCAAGAACAGAAAATCAGGGTCCATTTAGTTTTAAATACTCTTATTTGTGGTTAAATGATTCAACTTTTCAAGAAATAAAAATAGATGAGAATACATCAGATACGAACTATGTTCACCGAGTTGAAATTCAAACTGAAGAAGAGTTAAAAAGAAAATACACATACTACAATTCTATTGGAAGGCCTATGAAATCTGAATGGGTAACGACCAATTTTATGGATAAAGTTATTTCAAAAAAGGAGAGTTACTCTCGTTCGTTGAGTTTTGTTGTAGATAGTTTTAACTACAAAGCGACTCAGCTTATTCATAGATTGAAATGGAATACGATTGGCGTCCATAAAAAGACACTTTGGGAATTTACGTATCAAGGTGGCTATTTAGATTTTATTAGAGAAATGGAGGAACGGGTTGTTGTTGCAAAATTAGCAATGCTTTATGATGACAATAAATTGATTAAATCAATTGTTAAGCGAGATGTAAAAGAAAAGACGATAAGTGTCTATAAGGTGGAATATGATTATTACTCTACTGAAAAGTGACCATTAGTTCGGTATCATCAAATTCCTTTAGTTCAATTAATTTGGCAGCAACACTTTCATTCCAATCAATTTGGGATTGAAAAAGCCTAGCATAATTCGTTTCAGCATCGTACTGATCTTGCATTTTTCGGTAATATTCATCCCAAATCTTGTTTACCAGTTGTTTCAGTTCAGACTCATAATTTTCGGATGAAAATTTTGTATCTAGAATTGCTTTCACAATCAGTCGCCTATGAAGTTCAGCAATATCAAAGTGCAATTGCTCATGACCCAACAATACGTTGTTTTCTTTCCCACTTTTGTACCAAGATTCACCTTTTACGAAAACGGTAGATAACTTAACTGTTAAGTTTACTTCTCCGTCAGACGAGTATGTATAGGGTATCGCTATTTTAGAAAGCGCCGATAGGTTTAAAACTACATCTTCTTTTCCTTGGAAATCATCCCAACTTAAGATATAGCCTTCAGTCCAAGTAACACTTAAGGTATCTTCCTGCGCAAATGCATTAGTAAAAAGTAAAAGTGAAAATAAAAAAACTATAACTCTCATCCGTCCAAATGTAAAGAAAAATATATTGTACTAATCAAATGGTTGAAATGGGTCTGATTTGTCGTATTTATGGCTGATAAATAGCGATCTAACCTAAATGGCCTTTTTTGCTTTTTAGTGCAATGAACTCTTTTAAATAAAGTGGTTCGAAATACGCAACGTCTTCAAATTTAGCCTCCTGAAATTTTCTATATCCTTCTTTTCCCAAATACGCTGCTGAAGGTAGAAAATCGCCTCTGAAAGTTCGTTTTTCACCTTGCAGTAAATTCTGGGACTTTTTAGCACCATCTCCAATAAAAACAACAGTTTTATCTTGAATCAGCTCACTGTAGCTATTAACTTCAATAATATCTGCAGAAATCGATTTCAAAGATTGTAGCTTGGAGCTATAGATTGCTGAATAGACCTCCATTCTTCGCGCATCAATCATTGGACAAATTAAATCTACTTCTGGATTTCCCACTTGCACCCAACCTAGAGCTAGTGCATGTAAAGTATCAATGCTAATTAAAGGAATCTTAAGAGCGTAACAAAGACCTTTGGCAAAAGAAACACCAATTCGCAAGCCAGTATATGAACCCGGCCCCTTACTCACGACTATAGCGGACAAATCTTTTACGCTAAGGTTGCTTTCGATTAGAAGTTTACTCGTGAAATCAGCTAAATTTTCTGCATGAGAATAATAGCCTTTTTCCTCTTTGAGCAGAAGTAGCTCATCGTCTTTAAAGAGTCCGACTGAACAAATTTTGGTAGCCGTTTCAATGGCCAACAAATAGGACATAGTTACTTTTTATTAGTAGTGAAAAGGTCTTTTTTATCTACAACAATTATACTTTGTCCATCTTTTAAAATTTTAGAAACGATGGTGTAAGGAGCAACAACTACTTCTTGCCCTTCTTCAAGCCCACCTAGTATTTCGATATACATAGTATTCTGTATTCCAGTTTCTACCTTGACCATTTTTACCTGTTCGCCGTCCTTTATAAATACCACTTCTACTTTTTCCTTTTCGTCTTCTTCTTCGGTCTCTAATGCAATTGCTTTATCGGTAGTGTTTAAAGTATCTTTTCTAATTGTAACGGCTTGAATTGGAACCGTTATCACATTGTTAACCTGGGTTGTTCTTATATCAACTGTGGCAGACATACCGGGTCGGAACGGAGAGGAGCTATCGGCTCTTTTCTTTAAAAGATCTTCGTAAGAATACCGTAGCATTCTGATTTTTACGTCAAAATTGGTCACTTGGTCAGCACTCATGCCTGAGGTGTTGGCTGAGTTTGCAATTTCTGTAACAATACCTCGAAAGCTTTTATCCAAGTAAGCATCAACTTCAATTTCGGTGGTATCATTTATGGAAACCCGAACAATATCATTTTCATTAACCTCTACCGCAACTTCCATTACATTGAGATTGGCTACCGTCATAATTTCAGTTCCTGCCATTTGGGCTGTTCCAACTACACGTTCACCTTTTTCTTTATTTAATTTGGTAATGACTCCATCCATAGGAGAATAAATTGAAGTTCTGCCTAAGTTCTCTTTTGCTTCTTTTAATGTAGCTTCAGAGCTTTTAACGTTAAACATCCCGGCTCTAACACTTTCTTTTGCAGCTTCTACATCTGCAGTAGCAACCTCGTAGTTGGCTTTAGCCTGGTCAAATTCTGCTTGAGAAATCACTTTGCTGTCATGCAATTGCTTGTTTCTATCAAAAGAGGCTTTCGCATTTTGGAACTGCGATTCAGATTGAGCTAACCGTGCCTTTGAGCCGGCTAAATTTGCCTTGGTAGTGTTCAGAGCGGCTTCAGCTCTGCTTAATGCGGACTCTACAAGGTCAGGGTTAATTTTTAAAAGCAAATCTCCTAGCTTCACTCGGTCACCCTCTTGAACAGGCATTTCAATAATTTCTCCAGAAACATCTGAACTAATGATAACCTCCGTTTCTGGCTGAATTTTCCCACTTGCCGCTACTGTTTCAATAATAGTTCGGCGCTCCACCTTTTCAATTGCAACCTTTTTACCTTTTCCTCCGGACTTACCTTTTATAACTCCCGCAACTACAAGAATAACTACTATTATTCCTAGTGCAATTAACCACTTTTTTGAGTTCATGACATTGTTTTATTTAGAGAGTGAAACACCTCCGCCTTGGTAAAAGTCTAAGACTTTGGTGCTAAATATATAATTGTATTTAGCTTGTAATAATTCTGATTGAGCGTTAATTAATCGGTTCTTTTCATTGTTGAATTCAAATGAATTAATGATGCCAACATTATATCTTTCTTGCGTGTAAGCAAACGAGGTTTCTAGCGCTGCGACAGACTTTTCTGCGGCCTTATAGCGCTTTAAGGCTGATGCAGCATCGTTATGGGCAGATTCTATATTTTGTCTCAACGTCAGCTTTGCCGATTCGTAATTTAAATCAGAAACTTGTTCTTGAATTTTTGCTCGCTTCACTCCAACTCTGGCGCTAAAGCGATTGAAAATCGGTATAGATAAAGAGAATCGAATAGATTTGTTTTCATTTTCTGAAAATTGATCTGAAAATGGTTTGTCTTTAAAAAGAGGAATGGCTGTGGTTGTAAATATATCTTCTCCACTTCTTGTGAAGTCAGTAGTTTGAACTACTTGAGGATCCCTAAAACCCACAACCTGCCTGTTTGCTCCTGAGTAACCAGTTCCAATTGAACCAGAAACGCTAAGAGTCGGTAAGTAGCTACTTCTGGCAATTTGAGTGCTCTTGTGAGCCGAATAGAGACTGAATTCAGCACTTTTAACTTCAGGCATAGTCTCTAGCGCAGACAAATACAATGCTCCGGGACTAACCAATTCTTTAACCCCATTAAAAGAACTTAAGTTAGGACTTAAAATTTCGAAATCTTCGAAACTTTCAAGTCGCAGCAGTTGAGCTAAGTTTAACTTTGAAATATTAAGTTGATTTTCGGCATTCACCACATTTAATTCTTCGCTAGCAAATTGGGCATTAATGTCTTTCAACGCTCCTTCAGGAAGCGCTCCAGCTTTCACTTGTTTCTCAATTCGGTCAATTTGCTGCTGCGTTATTTTTAGCTGACTTTCAGCGTTCTTAAGCAACTCTTGATTAAATAAAATACCTAAGAACGAATTTGCAATGTTCAAAGAGATGTCATTTTTCATTTTCTCTAAATCCAACTGCGATGATTTTAGTTGGGCTTGATTTCTCTTAATTGTATTAATATTTCTAAAGCCATTAAAAATAGTAAAAGTAGAAGACGCAGAAAAAGAATTTGATCGAACTTGAGAGTTTGCAAATTGGTTTGTAAAAGGGTCAATTGTTTGACCAAAATTGTAAGCGTGAGAAATAAATCCGTTTAAATCAGGAAGTACGTTGTATTTTGCTTGCTTCAAATCATAATCAGCAAGTTTCTGAGACAATTCATTTTGTTGAATTTGTAGGTTGTTTTCCAATGCATATTCAATACATTCCTCTAGGGTCCATACTTTATTCTGTGCTGTATAGTTTGTCAATAAACCGAAAAATAGAATTATACCTAACGTTACAGCTTTCCATCTAAATTTATAATTGCCCATGAGTTAGTATAGTTTGCAGGTAAATGTAACACAATGTTCATGTTGAAGCTGGAAGGAATGTATAATCGGTTTCAAGCTAATATAAATGGAAAAACTATAGGTATCTTCTCTCTATTAAGTTGAAAAGTGCTTGGGCTAACGCATTGTCGTCCTCCCAACTGTAGGTACTTCGTAATCCACTTTCAAAAAAAGATTTAGCATCCATTCCGCTTTCAAACTCATTTAGCATTTTAATGGCATTTTTAAACTCTTCCATATCGCCTTCAAACAGATCGTTGGCATACAAATAGCGCTCGTTAAGCCCGATGGCGCTCATTAGGTCTGCAATAGGTTGTTTTTGTAAATGGCCACTTATACTTGAATCTTCTTTTGCAAAAGCTTCGTTAATATCAGGTTTGGAAGAGATTTCATTATTATCTTCTAGATTTTCCACCAAGCTCTCCGCTTGTCCAGTTTCCCATTCTTCGTCTCTTACTTCCTCTAAAATTTGATCTAATAGCCCTTCGTGAAGGGGAGTATTCTGTTCAGTTTTATTTTTTGTCTCACGGTCTGCTGAAGATTTTTGTTCTTCTTTCTTACTTTCTGTAGATAAAGAAGAAGACGGTTCTTGTTCAATCGAAGGGTCTTTTAGTTCTTCTTCAGTATTTGTTGTTGCTTCAATCATATGATTTAACGCCTCGTTGGTGTTGTTTTCTTTTGCAGAAAGCATTGCATCTTCTTCGTCTTTGCCTTCATTCGGATCAATTTTATTTATTTTCTCTTCAGAAACTACTTGATCTTCTTCGCTTGAAAGGGCAGTTGCAATTAAGTCACCGGAATGTAAGTCAACTCTTTTTCCTTGTTGTATCTCGCACAAGTATTTCAAAACAACTGTTTCCTCTTGGAGCTTGTTAATTTTTGACAGGATTACACCAATTTCAAGAACAGGAATTGTTTCCAAACCATTCAAACTGTCAGAGTGCTTTTTTATGTTTTCAATTAATCTTGTAATCTCCGATAGTTTATTTTCAATCTTCATTTTTTGTACTTCTTTTGGTCTATAAATAATACCTTTGTGTAACAAGTTTTAATAACGAACTAGGTACATATGTTTCTCGAAAATACTATTAATTCTGAAAATCGCAAGGGCTGGATAGAAGTAATATGCGGCTCAATGTTTTCAGGTAAGACAGAGGAACTTATTCGACGATTGAAAAGGGCAAAAATTGCGCAACAGAAGGTGGAAATTTTTAAACCTGCCATCGATATTCGATACGATATGGAAGCGGTTGTTTCGCACGATTCGAACCAAATTCACTCAACGCCAGTTCCGGCTTCAGCAAACATTCCCTTATTAATTAACGATGAGCAAGTAATTGGGATTGATGAAGCTCAGTTTTTTGATATGGAATTAGTTGGTGTGTGTAACCGTTTGGCAAATCAAGGGATTAGGGTTATTGTGGCTGGCCTAGACATGGATTACAAAGGCAAACCGTTCGGCCCTATTCCTGCACTTTTAGCTACGGCGGAGTATGTGACTAAGGTTCATGCTATTTGTGTAAAATGCGGAAACTTAGCAAATCACAGTCATAGAAAAACAATCAATGATAAGTTAGTGATGCTTGGCGAAACTGAGAGTTATGAGCCCCTTTGTAGAAATTGTTTTTCAATAGCGGAGGGATACAATGGGTAAAAATAAATCCTACTTTTTAAGCGAATACAGTGATAATACCTTAGAGGTAAGCTGGGAAGCCATTGAGCATAATATTAATTATTTCCGTAGCAAGTTAAACCCTTCCACAAAAGTGATGCTAATGGTGAAAGCCGCCGCTTACGGTCACTACACAAGTGTTATTTGCAAAAGAATTGAGGCGAATAGAATGGCAGATATGCTTGGGGTTGCCTCTATTGCTGAAGGTATTGAGCTGAGAGTGGAGGGTGTAGAGCTACCGGTGATGGTGCAAAATGTAAATCCGAAACACTGGGATGTGATGGTCGAATATTGTTTAGAACCTGTTATTCATTCTACGCAAACTCTTACATCATTTTTAACGTTTCTGCAGTCCAAGAACTGTCTATCACAAGGGTTATATCCAATTCACATAAAGTTGAACACAGGGATGAACCGATTGGGGTTTAATTCCGATGAGCTACAAAAATTAGTCAATCAACTAAAGAACCAAAGTGCGGTTAGAGTTGAGTCGATTATGAGTCATCTAAGTAGTTCAGGTAACTTAACGGCGGAGGATTTTACATTGGATCAAATTCAGCAGTTTGAAACCATGTGCATTACACTTAAAAACTCTTTAAAAATAGACCCCATTTGTCACATCTTAAATACAGATGGTATTAATTACTTTTTGAAGTACCAAATGGATATGGTGCGTTTGGGAATTGGACTTTATGGTGCCTCGGAAGCAAGCGATTTAAAGCAAGATTTATGGCCGGTTGCTCGCCTAACATCTAAAGTCATTGCCGTCCGAAGAGTTGGCGCAGATGAATACATTAGTTATAACAGAAGCGGTTCAGTATCTGAAGACAGCAATATTGCATTACTTTCTTTGGGTTACGCTGATGGAGTTCCTCGAAAGCTTGGCAATGGGAATTGGCAGGTAGAAATTAATGGTAAACTTTATCCAACTGTGGGGAATATATGTATGGATATTTGCTTGTTAAACCTTGGACAGGATGAAGTAAAAGTAGGTGATGAGGCAATTGTTTTTGGAGGAAAGAAAACAATATTTGATTTTGCTGAAGCTCAAGAAACCATTACTTATGAGGCTTTGACCAACATTGGAAATCGCATGAAGCGAAAGTTGGTTTAGCAGATTCTTAAAAAGTCTTTAATCGTTTCTTTTTGATCAGGAGGATCTGTTATATTGCTATTTGGCTTCCTTTCTAATGCTAAGAATGCATTCTCCAAGCTCAGTTGTTCTTGATTGGAAAAAACAAACAATGGATGATCTTTGAGGTGCTGTGCTAAATATTCTTGTTCTGTTTGTCCTGGTGTTGGAATGAGTACTGCTTTTTGATGCATTGCCACCAAGTCCATAATACTTGAATAGCCGGATCTGGCAATTACAAATTCACTTTTTTCTGTTTCCATCATAAGTTCATCGGCTGACAAGTAATCTATGGTTTCTAATCGATCGTTAACTTTTACCCTGTTGTTTTTTTCGGATATAACTCCTCTTACAATAAGGGCATTACATTGCACAGCAGTCAATTTTTTAATTAAAATATCTTCCAGCTGGGTTCGATATGGCTCGGGACCCGACAGGACAGCCATCGCTCTTCGTTGAACGTCTCTTTTCTTGTTATGACCTGAAAATCGAGAGAGGATGCCAATGAATTCCACTTTCGGAATCAAACTTTCTGAATGCGATAGACGCCCACTTAAATTCCAAGAATCAGCCGTGTCGGGAACCCAGCAAACATTAAACTTTGCAATTAATTTTTTAACAATAGAGTGCACTGTCTTTTTAAAAGCAGACGTTTCTATGAATAATTGATGTGTAATTAACACTGTCGGTTTCAGGCTATGGTATAACCCATATCTATTATCAGATATAATCCCATCGATTTCATGTTGTCTCACTAGTTTCTTAAGTAATCTATTTTCTTTTTTAACATGGGTATATAATCTTGGTATACGCATGGCAAAATAGAGTAGGAACCCACCGCTTTTTGGGTATCGAACTTTTAAATCTGGGATAGAAATACTTTCTAATTCTGGAAACTCCGCTTTTAAATAAGCTAAGGCCATTCCGTCACCACCAAGAATTACGGTTGCTTTCTGTTTTTGAAGCTCTCGGATTATTGGAACACATCTAGTAGCATGTCCTAATCCCCAATTTAATGGAGCAACGAGTATTTTTTTTTGTTTAGACATTGGAAAGTCGGTCAAATATAGGGAAAGGAGCTAAGCTAATTTGCATTATTTTTGATGGATGAAAGCGGTAATATCAGGAGCGACAAGAGGAATAGGAAAAGCAATAGGTGAGAAGTTGGCTGAGCTGGGTTATGATTTAGTGCTTCTTGCTAGAAATAAAGAGGAACTAGAACAGTGTAAGTCAGAGTTAAGTGCTTCAAATGTAATAGTAGAATACTTAGCAATAGATTTGTCTCAACAAAATGTACAGCAAAAATTAAAGGAGTCTGCCTCAATTTTTGAAGACACTAGTGTTTTGGTAAATAACTTAGGAGTGTACTCCATGCAAAATGTTACGGAAATAGACATCAGTAAATTGAAAAATCAGATGGATGTTAATTTGTACAGTGCGATAGCTCTTACACAGCAAGTTCTGAAACAAAATATTGAGGGCGGTTTGAAGAATATTGTAAATATCGCATCTGTAATGAGTTTGAAGTCAGCAAGCTTTGCGGCAGATTATTCGATGAGCAAACACGCATTCAAAGCATGGAATGATGCACTGCGAGAAGAATTGAGAACGAGCAAAATAAAAGTTTCGGCCATTTTCCCAGGATCAGTAAATACTTCTTCTTGGGACGGAATCGATGTAGACAGGTCTGAAATGATACAGGCAGAAGATATTGCAGAAATTACCAGTTGCATATTAGCAATGAAGAAGAGCACTTTGGTAGAGGAAATTCACGTTTCTCCGCTTACTTTTAAACCCTAGGCCGCATTTAACTTATAACCTTTTCCTTGTACAGTTTCAATTGTATTATCACCAACTTTTTCCCTGATTTTTCGAATATGTACGTCAATTGTTCTCATTTGAACATGGTCAAAGTTTTCCCAAAGTATCCGTTTAATTTCATCTCTTGTAAAAATCCGTTCAGGAGCAGAATATAGAAGTGATAATAATTGAAATTCTTTCTTGGGCAAGTAAATCTCCTCACCGTCTTTTACAATTACAAATCGTTCATGATCGATGTAAAAGGTTGATTTTTTTATAAATTCTTTGAGTTTTCTTCGTTTTAGTAGAGCGTTTATTCGTTTTAATATTAACCTCTGAGCAATTGGTTCTACCCAAAAATCATCAGCTCCTGAATTAAGTGCCATGATTTGGATCTCTTCTTGTTTTTGTTGACTAACCATAACCACAAAAGCCTCTTCTAGGGATTTGTGAATCTTTAACTGTTGGAATTGGTCAAGACTGTTGCCATTTGAAGATTCTATTGCAATGATTACCAGGTCTGCGTGATAATTAAATACTTCTTGATCAAATAAACTTGTATTTTGGGCTCTAACAACCGTAAAGTTGTTGTCTTCCAGCATTTGTGACATACCGGATAATCGGTGTTCGTTCTCGTCTATAAGCAGTATGTTGGCCATTTGCATGAAGTATTTTTAGTTCCAACAAACCTATTATACAATCCTTTATCTTCTGTTAAATCGAGTTTAACAATAGGTCAAGTTTTATTGTGATTGTTCATTGTCAGTTAACTTCATTTTAACCTTTTGTAGTTACTTGAAATGGTTGAGAATCCCTTGTATGCTTAACGTTATATTAACATTTAACAGTTTCAGTCTAGTTAGTTTTGCAAATTATTTTACCATTAATTTGTATCAATGAGCTTCACTTTTGTAGATTTTCTGACCTTGTTCGGTGCACTTGGATTTTTCATTTACGGAATGAAAGTCATGAGTGAAGGCATTCAAAGAACCGCAGGTTCCAAGTTGCGCGACATTCTGAGTAGCATGACAAAAAATCGCTACTTAGGAGTTTTTACAGGTTTCTTAATAACTTGTTTGGTTCAGTCCTCTTCTGCAACAACAGTAATGGTCGTAAGCTTTGCAAATGCTGGGCTTTTAAGTCTAGTGGAATCAATCGGTGTAATTATGGGAGCCAATATTGGTACCACCATTACAGCATGGTTAATTGCATTTTTTGGGTTTAAAATTAAAATTTCGGCTTTTGCATTACCGATTATCGCTATTGGTTTTCCATTAATGTTCGCAAAAAAGTCAACACTTCGGAGTCTTTCGGAAGTATTGATTGGGTTTGCACTTTTGTTTTTAGGATTAGATGCTTTGAAAAGTGCTGTTCCAGATTTGAACCAGAACCCTGAGGTGCTTCAATTTTTAAATGAATTTACAGGTTACGGTATTTTGACGACTATTTTGTTTGTTGCTATAGGTACTGTGGTAACAATTGTTGTTCAGTCTTCTTCTGCAGCAATGGCGTTGACATTAACATTGTTATTTAATCAGGTGATTACTTTCGAAATTGCTGCAGCTATGGTTTTAGGTGAAAATATTGGAACTACTATTACTGCGAATTTAGCTGCAATCATTGCTAACGTTCATGCAAAAAGAGCGGCAAGGGCGCACTTGATATTTAATGTAGTTGGTGTAATATGGCTCATCTTAATCTTCCCTTGGTTCTTAGATTTTATAGCCTACCTATGGGGTCCTGCACAAGATTTCTTGGCTCAAGTTATTCCTGATATTGGTAACTCAGAGGCTGAATTAAAATTATCCTTGTTTCATTCTGTTTTCAACATTATCAATACGTTGATTATGATTGGGTTCATTCCGCTGATTGCAAGAATTGTTACCAAAATAGTTCCTTCAAAAGGCGTAGAAGATGAAGAATATCATTTGGAGTACATCAGCAATGCTACCATGATTAATACAGAAGGTTCTATCTTGGAAGCGAAGAAAGAGGTGGTAAAGTTTGGTGC
>JBLHTZ010000064.1:0-12895 GCA_047627915.1 Vicingaceae bacterium | reverse complement strand
GTTACTCGAACCACTTCTGCATGACCGGTTAAACCTGAGCACACTTCTCGGTAGGTTGGCTTGCCAGGTACAGTTCCTCCTGTATAGCCTGATTCTACCAATTCCACACCTTTTAGTCTTTGAACAACAGCTTCAATGCACCAAAAACATCCTCCGCCAAATACTGCTATTTCATTTTTCATATTATACCTCCGCTTTAATTAATTGAATAGATGCTGAATTCACGCAATATCGCAAACCGCCTGGCTTAGGACCATCGGGGAAAACGTGTCCTAAATGAGCATCGCATACATTGCACATCACTTCTACTCTCACCATTCCAAAGGCCTCGTCTTTTTCATACTTAATCGCTTTGTCGTTTATGGGTTGTGTAAAACTAGGCCACCCGCTATTCGATTCAAATTTAATGGTTGAATCAAACAATTCGGTATCGCAACATTTGCAGCTGTATTTTCCCGCTTCGTGTGCACTGCACAATTCCCCTGTTCCCGCTCGCTCAGTTCCTTTCTTTCTGGTAATGTAAAAATCTTCTTCGCTCAATAGTTGCTTCCATTCAGCTTCTGTTTTCTCCACTCTTCGATCTGGAGCCGGAACTCCTTTGTTTGCATATTTTATTACGTCGTTCCAATTGATCATACTTCTATTTTAATAAATTCTTACTTGTGTAAATAAAACAAATGAAAAGCTGATAAGTTTAATTGCATAACGCTGCTAATTCGTCTCAAAAAGCGGTTTACTTCAAATCCAACTCTTTCAAGTTTTCGATTCTATTCCGCTCTAAGAAAGCATCAATGGTTTCAAAATGCTCAATGACTCGTTTATCCTTGAATTCAAATACTTTTTCTGACAGCCCCCCCAAGAAATCTCTATCGTGAGAAACCAAAATCAATGTACCGTCGTAGTTTTTTAAGGCTTCCTTCAACACATCTTTCGATTTCAAATCCAAGTGGTTGGTGGGCTCATCTAAAATTAACAAATTGACCGGTTCTAACAGCAGCTTTACCATTGCCAAACGCGTTTTCTCTCCACCCGATAACATACTTACTTTCTTGTCAATATCGTCTCCTTTGAACATAAATCCACCCAAAATATTTTTAATTTGAGTTCGTACTTCTCCAGTTGCCACTTCATCAATCGTTTGGAAAATAGTTAAGTCCTCATCCAACAAAGATGCTTGGTTTTGAGCAAAGTACCCCACTTTCACATTGTGACCCAACTCACAGGTTCCATCGACGTCAATTTCATTTAAAATGGCTTTAATCATGGTTGATTTCCCTTCTCCATTTCGGCCAACAAAAGTAACTTTCTCGCCTCTGGAAATGGCAAAGCTGGCATTCTTAAACACTTCCAAGTCACCATAACGTTTTGAAACTTCTTTTACCGTAACGGGGTAGTCACCTGAACGCGGTGAAGGTGGGAAACGTAACCGCAAGGCAGAAGTATCGATTTCATCAATTTCTATAACTTCTAACTTCTCTAACATGCGCTCTCTCGAGTTTACTTGATTGGTTTTAGAATACGTTCCTTTAAAACGTTCTATGAATGCCATGTTATCGGCAATCAGTTTTTGCTGCTCAGCATGAGCTTTTAACTGGTGCAATCTTCGATCTTCTCTCAATTGAAGGTAATGACTGTAATTTGCCTTGTAGTCGTAAATACGACCCATGGTTACTTCAATGGTTCGGGTAGTAATGTTGTCAATAAACGCTCGGTCGTGAGAAATAACTACCACTGCTTTCGCTTTGTGAATTAAGAATTGCTCCAACCAAATAACCGACTCTATGTCAATGTGGTTGGTTGGCTCATCTAGCAAAATCAAATCGGGCTTTTGAAGTAATATTTTCGCCAATTCAATCCGCATTCTCCAGCCACCACTAAACTCGGAGGTTTGTCTCGTAAAATCTTCTCGTTTAAAGCCAAGGCCCTTCAAAGCCATTTCAACTTCAGCATCGTAGTTGATTTCTTCAATGGAGTAGAATTTTTCACCCAACTCGCTCACCCGTTCAATGAGTTTCATGTAGGCTTCTGACTCGTAATCCGTTCTGGTTTCCAATTGCTTGTTAATGGAATCCATTTCCTCTTTCATTGAGAAAATCTGCTTGAAAGCTTTTGACGCTTCTTCAAAAACAGTACAATCATCTTCTGTTAACAAATGCTGTGGCAAATACGCAATGACGTAGTCTTTTGCAGCATTTACTTTTCCCTTGGTTGGCTTTTGTTCGCCCGCTATGATCTTCATCATGGTGCTTTTACCTGCACCATTCTTTCCCATTAAAGCGATTTTATCGTTTTCATTTACCACAAATGAAACACCTTCAAACAACGTTTGTCCACTAAATTCTACCGCTAAGCCATCTACTGAAATCATATTCTAAAAATTGAACTGCGAAATTATTGATTTCTTAGTCGTCCTGATGGTTTAGTAACTAATGTTACGTTCAAGAAGTAAGTTCATCTGTAGTTTTGTAAAAAACAGAATAACATGGGATTTTTTCAACAACTAAAAGAGCAAATTTTCGGAACACCAGTAGATTATAGAGCACTAATTGCAAATGGTGCAGTCGTAATTGACGTGCGTTCTCCTCAAGAATTTCAATCGGGACATGCAAAAGGAAGTAAAAACATTCCGTTGCAGAATTTGAATGGAAAAATAAACCAATTGAAGGGCAAAGAAGTTATTGTGGTTTGCAAATCAGGAATGAGAGCTGGTCAGGCTAAAAACACCTTACTGAAGAATGGAATTACGTGTCACAATGCTGGTGCGTGGCAGAGTGTTCGGCAATGAATGTTGAATGTTGAATGAAGAATGTTTAATCTGCCGTCATTGCGATTGAAGTATAACGGAGAGAAGCAATCTTATCATTGTGAATTGAAGAATCTAAATCGTAATCCGGTTAGATCAGTAATGAACATTCGTAATTCATTCGTTATTCTTCTTTACATATCCAATTCTAACTCATCTTCTTCACCAGGTAACTCAAGCGCTTTAACAGACTGAATTGCATTTCCTGCAATGCCTTTAATCGAGGCGTGCATTTCGATGGTGTTTAACGTGACTTTATCGATTTGTTTTTCCCGTTGTTTCCAAATTCGTGCAAAGGACCTTTTTTCTGATTCTAGGTCTGTTTTCATTTGAGTAAATCCTTCAACAATCGCTTCAATTTGCATTCGGAACGTATTGCTAGTCAAAAAGTCATACAACATGTGCATTTTATCTCCTTTGTTTTCTTGAGAACTAACAGCACTGTTCAATTGAATGATGGATTGTCGCAATACTGCACACAATCCTTTAAATTCATCGTAGTTGCAAATCCAAATTCCGTCCTTTAAACCCATGCGGTTCATGTCAGCCGGCATGACTTCAGTTACTAAAACTCCTATGTTGGCTCCTTTCGCTCTAATGTCCGCCTTAAACTTTTCAATCCATGAAGGTTGGAAATCCTTCGTTCGCTTGCTTTCATAATAAATGGAACCACAATTTTGAGCCGTTCGAGTATTTACAATTTGAATGCAGTCGCCACCACGAGCACCTTTTTTAATTTCATCAATGGTATCTAACGGAAATTGATCTGCCAACCATTCTTCTATGGCCAACTCTTGCACTTCACCTTGCAATTGCATAGAGCCCTGCTCCTGCTTGCGTTTCATTTCTTCCGTCAGTTTTTTCTGGTCTTCCAACTGCTTCTGCATTTCTTTAAAACGCAATTCATTTCGTTCCTCTTCTGACTTTCTAATTTTATCTCTTTCCGTAAGTAAGGTTTCATTCAACCGCTTTTGAGCTTCTGCTTCAGCCGCCTCTTTTAACTCTCCTTTCTCTCTCTTTAGCTTTTCAATTTCTGCCTTTGATCGATTGAGCTCTTTTACTTGTTCACTTTTTTCATTTAATTCTTGTGTTAGCGCCTTCAATTGCTCCGAATTCTCATCAGTCAACTTGGCTTTAACTTCAGCCTCAATACGCAGTTTTTCTTCCTTTATTTGCTTTTCTAATCGTTCTTGAAAAATTCGATTCTCTTGTTTTTTCTTTTCTTCAAAGGCTGCTTTCTCTTTTGCTAACACAGCAGCCTGCTCTTCTTGCAATTTTTCAAGTTGCTGTAATTTAGATTCGCTATCTTTCTGCGCCTTTGCTAGTTGCTCTTGGTATTTTTTCTTAATCTCATCTTCTAATTGGTGTGCTAAAATGTCTTGCACATCAATGGATGTTCCGCAATTTGGACAACTAATTTTCGTATCGTTTTTCATGGGTTGAAAGAAAATTTTAATAGAATTTTACGAAAATTAAAGGTACTCATCTAATGCAATGTTCTTCTCTTCTTTTTTATCAGATTATTAAATAATTACTTCTCTTCCCTTTTCATCCATTCCCCTTCTCCTCTTCCAAAGCCGATGTTCTTAAAAATGGAATCGGAAATTAGCTTCCCTAGAAATTGATTGTTTTCATTGTAAAAACTTACCGTAAACCGCACGGCAGATCCGTTGTATTTAAAACAACGGCAAGTTGAAAAGAGCCGATCAAAGTTATTTGAGATTAACTGGCCAAAACAGTCGGTCTGAGCCAATGAAAGTCCTTGGTTATTTTTAATTTCAAAAACTACATCTCCCGACTCTAAATGAATCGATCCTTTTGAAAAAAATGCCAACCTCATTTCAGCATCATCTAGTTCGATGCTAAAAGCATTATCACCTGTTCCTACTTCCTTCAATAGCGGAGAATTGTTGGGCGATGAATAAGAATTTGATTTTAATTGTACAATTTTCATAACTCAGCGTTTAAACTAAGTAGAAAATTAGTGCACCGAGTTTGTAAAAAAACGCGTAAAACTACCTGTTTTTTGACTTTTTTTAGTGGGGTTTACGAGGGTGTAACATCAAAAAACAAAACTATAGTGTTAATTATAAACACTCTAACTAATTTACACATCAAACACCGAAAACATCAATTAACGGCAATCTTTCACAAGCTCATTCAACTTATTCTAAGTCATTCCAGACCTTATAATTTTTGGTGGAGACGGCAAAAACTCTCCAACCAATCCTTTGGATGCTGTTAGCCTTGTTCCTGCCGAAAAATTGTAAATGAAATCACACGATCTAAAAGTAGAGCCAACCAAATCAACCTTAATAGCCCTTTCAGCAATTGAATTATTTCGATCACCTGAATGGGCTATTGTTTCAATTTTTAACTTCAAAATATTTTTTTCCGTTACTTTAAATTTGTTCATTTATATGAAAAATAAGCTCACATTTGGCTCTTAATTAAGAAGTAATAATTGATCTCTAAGCACAGCGTACTTAGCTGAAAATAAATACTATTAACGAACTGAAAATGCATTTAATTTTTTGATAAAATAGATTGAAAAACTTTATTATTCAAGCGCAGCCCAACGATTTTACTTGCGGTCCGACCTGCTTACAAGCTGTGTACAATTATTATGGCGAAAATATAGAACTCAATCAGGTAATTGATGAAGTACATAGTCTAGAAAATGGAGGAACACTTTCTGTTTTATTGGCTAACCATGCCTTACGAAAAGGATACAAAGCAACTATTTACAACTACAACCTCGAAGTATTTGACCCGACTTGGTTTCCCGTACAAAACACGGAAGAGCTTGTTCAAAAACTAACAGCTCAAATTGAAATTAAAGAAAACGAGAAATTACAGTCTGCTTCAAAAGCATACATAGATTTTTTAGAGCTTGGTGGCGACCTGAAATTTAAAGACTTAAATCCCAAACTTTTGAAAAAATTATTTCGCAATAAAACACCAATTTTAACAGGTTTAAGTGCAACTTATCTATATCGATGTGCCAGAGAGTTTTCTCACCCTGACGGCAGTATGACCTACAACGATGTCACTGGAGAACCAACGGGACACTTTGTGGTGTTAAGCGGTTTTAACAAAAAGAAAACAAAAGTTCTAGTTTCAGATCCTTATCAATCAAATCCTGTATCGGGATCAAACTACTACTCCGCTAAAACACAACGCTTAATCAACTCTATCTTGCTCGGAATTATTACTTATGACGCAAACTTGCTCATTATAGAGCCAAAAACTAAAAAATCGTGAAGAAAATAGTTGTCGTAAATAATCCCAAAGACTGGGATTTCGATTTTAACAATGAGTCAGTTGAAGTTATCGACTCTAAAAGTTACCTCACAAAAGCACATTATTTTGAATTAAGAGATGTACGTGTTTTTAACCTTTGTAAAAACAGTAAGTACCAAAGCACAGGCTACTATGTTTCGTTGTTAGCGGAAGCTAGAGGTCATAAGGTAATTCCTTCCATCACTTCTATTCAAGATTTTAACTCGCAGCAATTGTTAAAAAGTTTAACTGATGAGTTTGACGAGCAGCTTCAAAAAAGTTTAAAAAATATAAAGTCTTCGAGTTTTACGCTGAGCGTTTATTTTGGTAAAAACACAGCAAAACAACACAATAAGATTGCCAAGAGTTTTTACAATTTATTCCATGCTCCACTAATGCGAGTTGAGTTTGAATTTAAAAAGAAATGGAGCGTAAAAAATGTAAGACTAATAGGGCTGTCAGACATTTCAATTGACCACAAACCTTTTGTAATTCAGTCTGCTAACGAGTATTTTTCTAAGAAGCGTTACGATTCTATAAAAGTAAACAAGTCAATTTATGATTTAGCAATTCTTGTAAATTCGAATGAAAAGTCAGCGCCTTCTAACCCCGCTGCAATTAAAAAATTGATAGATGCCGGTGAACGTATTGGTTTTCATGTGGAGCTAATTGGTAAATATGATTTTAATCGTTTACCTGAGTTCGACGCGCTTTTTATACGAGAGACTACTAGCGTAAATCATCATACCTATCGCTTTGCAAGAAAAGCTGCAGCCGAAGGTTTAATTGTGTTAGACGACCCAACTTCAATACTAAGATGCACCAACAAGGTTTATTTGGCCGAGCTCTTGAGTCGACACAAAATACCTACCCCTAAGACCTTAATTATACATAAGGATAATGTTGCAGAGGTTGAAGCTTACCTTGGATTACCGTGTGTGCTAAAGGCTCCAGATAGTTCTTTTTCCATTGGAGTTGTAAAAGCGAAAACATCAGAAGAGCTTCGGAAAACCCTGACGGAAATGCTGCAGAGCTCTGACTTAATTATTGGGCAGGAATTTTTGTTTACAGAATACGATTGGCGAATAGGCGTTTTAAATCAGGAAGTAATTTACGCCTGCAAATATCATATGGCCAAAGGACATTGGCAAATTTACGACTGGTCTACTAGTGAGGATACTAATTACGGAGGTGTTGAATCAGTTCTATTAAGCGATGTACCCCCAACAGTAATTGATGCTTCTTTAAAAGCAGCTAACTTAATTGGGAATGGACTTTATGGCGTTGATGCAAAGTATGATCAAGAGAAAGTTTACATTATTGAGGTTAACGACAACCCAAGTATTGACGCAACTTTTGAGGATCGAATTCTAGGAGATAGCTTGTATGACAAAATTATAGGAGATTTTAAAAGACGTCTGGACGAATCAAAGCAAAAGAAATGAGCAAGGAGAATAAAATTTTAGGCCTTGGCGAAGGTTTTGGGGTTGAAATGGAATACATGATTGTAGACCGAGAGACTTTGAAGGTTTTACCCATTTCTGATTTGTTATTACAAGAAATGACTGGCGATATAACCGCTGACTTTGAAAATGGTGACATGGCTTGGTCTAACGAGCTGGTATTACATGTAGTGGAGCTAAAGACGAACGGTCCAACACCCCAATTAAGTGGGCTTTCTGAACGTTTTTCGAAAAACGTGAATCAAGTAAACGAAAAGCTTAAAAAGCACAATGCGATGCTTTTGCCAAGTGGCGCCCATCCGTTTATGAACCCAAACACTGAAACAAAAATTTGGCCGCATGAATACAATGAAGTCTATTCGTTGTATGACAGGATTTTTAACTGTAAAGGCCATGGATGGTCAAACTTACAAAGCACCCACATTAATCTACCTTTCAGTAATGATCAGGAGTTTGAAAAATTACATGCTGCTGTTCGTTTACTGTTGCCTATAATTCCTGCAATTAGCGCAAGCACACCTATTTTAGATTCTTCATTTCAAGGCATTAAAGATCACCGTTTGGAGTTTTACAAATCAAACCAGGTAAAATTGCCAAGCATTGGGGGAAAAGTGATTCCTGAACGTGCTTTTTCGCAGCAAGCATATGAACGCTTGATATTTGAACCAATTCGTACTGAAATTGAGCCTTATGATACTGAAAAAGTGCTAAGTAAATACTTTTTAAACTCTAGGGGGGCTATTTCTAGATTTGATCGCATGGCCATTGAAATTAGAATTATTGATATTCAAGAAAGCCCAGTTATGGACATTGGCATTTTACAGCTTTTTGATGCAACACTCTCCTATTTAATGGGCTTGCAAACTCAACACTTGGAACGGCAAAAAGCCTGGAGTGAAATAGACTTATATCCCATTTTTTGCAATACAATTGTGAACGCCGAAGACAGTCTAATTAAGAATTCGGCGTATTTAAAAGAGTTTGGTCTAGAAGCGGAAGTCTCCACTGCTCGTGAACTTTGGCAGTTTATTATTTCAGCAATCGGATTTAAAAATAACCCTGTTGAATTCATTTTAGATCAAGGAACTTTATCCACAAGGATTTTAAAAAGCTTGAACAACGACTTTTCTAGAGAATCGATTGTCAAAACATACAAGGAACTAGCAGTTTGTTTAGCTGCAAACAAACCCTTTAAACCCGAGGTCAATTGATAACCAAGCTTATCATTAGCTGCGAGCATGCCACGAATGCATTACCAGCAGAATATCAATCCTTATTTAATGAAGCTAAGCTTGCCCTTGAAAGCCACAGAGGGTATGATTTGGGAGCCATTGAGCTGTTTGACAATTTAGTCACTAGCTTAGACCCAAACTATGCGGCGAAAGGGAAATACAGCAGATTGTTAGTTGAATTGAACCGTTCATTACACCACAAAAATATATTTTCTGAGTTCACCAATGGCTTGGACCAACACGAAAAGAAGAAATTAATTGCTAGCTATTACACACCCTATAGAACTAACTTAGAAGGCGTAATACGCACGTATATTGAAAATAATTACAACGTACTGCACCTGTCCGTTCACAGTTTTACTCCTGTTTTGAATGGTGAAAAACGAAATGCTGAAATTGGAATATTATACAATCCTAAAAAAGCCCCTGAGAAAGTCTTTGCAATAAAATGGAAAGAACAGTTAAAACTCAACTTACCGAATTACAATGTTCGTTTTAACTATCCCTATTTGGGCACTGCCGACGGTTTCACAACTATTTTAAGAAAAACATTTCCTTCCAATTACAGTGGATTAGAATTGGAGGTGAATAATAAGTTAGCAACTGAGTTGAATTGGAAATTAATACAAGAAAAAATAAGTAATGGCACAAAGAACAGTTTACGACTCGTTAACGTGTTGAAGTCAAAATAACTCCAAGAATACAAAACAATGCATACAGCGAGTAATTACAATTAATCTGTAATCACCGCTTCTTAATTCCCAAAACGCCCATCAATCCACGGATTAATTCTCTTCCTATGGTTCTACCAATTTGACGAACCATGGTGTTTTTTGACAATTGAGTTAAGGTACTTTCTTCTTTTCGAGTGGAGGTTCTAGTAGTTCTTCTGCTTGAAGTTGTTTTTGACTTTTCTATTTTCTCAGCTTCTTCTAATCGCAGCACTTGAGTTTCATCTTCCTTTGCCTGCTTCATTTTGGCCCCTAATATCTCCTCAGCACTCTCTCGATCAATTACTTTATTGTACTTCGCCATCAACTGTGACTCTTGAAGCAAGTCTTTGAGTTCTGTATCGTTCAAAATACCCATTCTAGACATCGGTGGACGCATTAACGTTGCCACCAAAGGAGTTGGAACTCCTTTCTCATTTAAAGCAGTAACCAAAGCTTCTCCAATACCCAGACTAGTCAATACTTCGTCCGTTTTATAAAATTCCGATTCGGGAAAGTTCTCAGAAATTCGTTTAATGTCTTTTCTGTCTTTTGCGGTGAAAGCCCTTAGTGCATGCTGTACCTTCAATCCCAATTGGCTTAATACCTCGTTGGGCACATCTGTGGGTCGTTGAGTACAAAAATAAATGCCTACACCTTTTGAGCGAATTAATTTAACAATGGATTCAATTTGATCCAACAACTCTTTCGATGCCTCGTCAAAAATTAAGTGCGCTTCATCTATGAACAAACAAAGCTTTGGTTTGGCTGCATCACCTTGTTCAGGGAAGGTCGAATAAATCTCAGCTAATAAGCTCAACATAAAGGTTGAAAATAGCTTTGGTTTGTCTTTTATATCGGCCAAGCGAACTACCGAAATAACACCTTTCCCGTGGCGATCATAGCGAACTAAGTCGTCCACATCAAATGATAGTTCTTGAAAAAATTTCTCTGCTCCTTGTGTTTCTAGCTCTAATATTTTCCTCAAGATGGTGGAAACAGATGTTTTGCTAATGCTGCCGTACTCTTCCGAGAAAGCCTCTTTGCCAACTCCTGTTGCGAATTGCAACACCTTTTTTAAATCTTCTAGATTGATTAGCGCTAAATCGTTGTCGTCGCAATATTTGAAAACAACAGCCAAAATTCCCCGTTGGGTATCGTTCAATCCAAGTACCTTGGCCATTAAAATGGGACCAAACTCGGTAACAGTCGCTTTTAATCGAACACCAGGTTCATCTGAAAGGGACAGCAATTCAAGTGCAAAACGGCCGGAAGTCCACGCTTCCGATAAATAGGAATGACGTTTAACAATGTGCTTATTTGTAGTTCCTTCAGCAGCTAATCCACTTAAATCACCTTTTAAATCCATGAGGACAACAGGAATTCCTTTGGAGGAAAATTGCTCGGCCAATACTTGCAGGCTGACCGTTTTACCTGTTCCGGTTGCTCCTGCAATTAGCCCATGACGGTTCAAGGTTTTCAGCGGTATTCTAACTTCTGAATTGTGCTGTGCTTCACCGTTTAACATCCCTGCTCCTAACGTGATGTAATCGCCCTCAAATTGATAGGCGGCTGCCATTTCTGAAACAAACTTCTCCTGCATTTTATATTCTGTTTTAACCTAGACTTGAATTAAAAAAAGCATTCGTTTTTCAACCAATGCTTCTGCTAAATTATTGCTTCTCTACAAATAAATCCTACTCTTTCACTAGTAAATGTTCAACAAACTTAATTCCTTTAGTAACCATTGTGCTGAACAGCAGCTTAATTATTATGCATGTTTATGCGACCCATCGCAATTGGGCATGTTTTTAGAATGTCCACAGGTACAATCATTAAGCCCTTGACCTAGTAGTATTCTATCAATTTTTTTAACAATTCTATTCGTAATGGAAGCAGTTAATTTGGGCCCTAAAAAATAGAATAGATAACCTTCTCTTTGCCCTTCAGATAATTTTTCGAATGCTGCCTCAAATTCAGTGTTAATGCTAAATTGATACTTTAACTCTCTTGGGTATTCTCCCTCTTCCAAAGGCTCTCTGGAAGAATGTTTTGCAAAGTTATCATTGACAGTTTTTTTTCGTTCAGCTCCAGCTGCTGTTGGCTTTTCCGCCTCAGGTTCTACCGTTTTAAGTTGTTCCTCTTTTGGACTTTCCTCTTTCAAAAGTGTTGCTTTTGATGCACCAAATTTCACGACCTTCTTTTTATCGTCTCCAACAATCTTAAAATTCTTCTTTACACTTTCCTCTTCCATACTTCTTACTTTTCTGCGTTTAGCACCTTGTAAAAATATCCTTTTACAATCGAATAAATCAAGGAGAAGCAGCTTATTCAGTTAATTCTTTACTTCAACTATATTTTCAGTTTCAATTCTAGAGATCTCTTTCAACTGATCATTCTCATGCAGTTTGGGAAGCTGGCCTAACGGAGTACCCACTTCAGCTTTGTAATTGATGTAATCTTGAAAGTGAATCCCTCCTACTTTTCTTGGATTGTAAGCTGCTCTAAAACGAACTCCTCCGCCATTCGTCTGGTAGTTGTAAGCCAAGTAATCCATCAGATTGGTTTCAGCATTGATCCAATAATAATACTCATCATCAAAGTCTGTTCCGCCACCTTCTTGGTCAAAGGTTACTTTAATGACTTCATAGGTTTTGTTAAAAATACTTGTAGTTCCTTCGTAGGTTTTGTTGACCGAATTATCTTTTAGTTTATGTGGCAACGTTGCAAAGTAAATCACTGAATTTAAATTGTCTGAATAGCTTACCTTTTGCTTTTCATTTAAGTCCAATGGTTCATTGTTGATCCACACGTTAATCGATTTTTCAGTTAGTAAAGTACGTACCGAATCTCCTTGTTTGTTCAGGCCTTTGAATTCATATTCAAACTCTTCATTGTTGTTTTCAAACCGATAAGAGTTTTCTCTGAAGTTGAAACGAAAGTGCGATTTGTCGTATAATTCACCGCCATGCGCTTTGATTGATGCTTCTACAATTTGCTCTGCTTTTGAACTTTCTTTAACACTACTTGCTGCTTGCTGTTCTTCTTTTTTTAAAGGACTAGTGCACGCCAAAAGGGTTATTCCTGCTAAAAAAGTAATTGTTATGAGATTTTTATTCATGGTTCAAAATTACTCGGAATCTTTTGTGAGGAGTGACAAGAATCCGACAAACTCTTCAAAACAACTCTTACACTTCATTTAACCCTAACGAATCAACGTCAGCGTACCTTTTTTCTGTTTCTCTTTGCCGTCGCTGGCAACGTAGCGAATGATGTAGACATAAGAACCTACAGAAGCATCCTTACCTTCAACTGTTCCGTCCCATCCTTTGTTGATGTCATTCGTCAAGTAAACCTGCTCTCCCCATCTGTTATATATCGTCATTTCGAACTGATCGAACTGAA
>JBLHTZ010000063.1:0-12923 GCA_047627915.1 Vicingaceae bacterium | reverse complement strand
CTTAACATTGCTAGACTAATATCGGGAACTGAAATTGATTTACCGATTTACGTGTACAGAAGTAAAAACCCCGGACCAATTGTTTTACTCAGTGGTGGACTGCATGGAGATGAAATTGATGGTGTGGAGATTGTTCGTAGAATGATTGAAAAAAAGACATTTGACAAGTTGAAATGTGGCTCGGTGATTGCCATACCGGTGATGAATATTTATGGTTTCTTAAACTTTTCAAGAGAGTTACCCGACGGAAAGGATATCAATAGAAATTTTCCCGGTTCACTTACCGGTTCTTTGGCTTCTAGGGTTGCGTACAACCTAACGCACAAAGTTTTACATGAAATTGATTTTGGAATTGACTTTCATACCGGAGGTGCGAACCGATACAATTACCCTCAAACCAGATTCGATCCAAGTGATGAACGGGCAAAAGAAATTTCCGATGTGTTCAACGCTCCCATCTCTTTAGAGTCTAAATTTATCGACAAATCATTTCGAAAGCAAGGTAATAAAATGGGAAAATCCATTATTGTGTATGAAGCAGGAGAGTCGATGAGGTTTGATCAACATTCTATTAAACATGGAATTTTAGGAGCAAAAAAAGTGTTGGCTCATTATGGTATGATTGATTTTGAATACGAATTACAAAAATCCTCCTATTGCAAAGAAAGTGTTTGGGTAAGAGCTAAAAGTTCGGGCGTATTGCACCTGGAGAAAACTTCAGGAGAGGTGGTTGACAAAAAAGATCTATTGGCTAGAATCACTGATCCGTTTGGAAATTTTACAACTAAAATTAAAGCACCAAAAGATGGAATCATTATTGGCCATACGAATGCTCCGCTGGTAAACCAAGGCGATGCTTTGTTTCATATAGGAAATTAACTCCTCTGAAATTTTCGAATAATCAATCGTGCACCCCTATCGAAACTGAAGTAATTATAAGTCCAGTTGAAAAAGGTAACTACCCTATTTCTAAAGCCTACTAGTGAGATTAGATGAACGAACATCCAAACGAACCAAGCTATCGTGCCTTGAAATCTTATCTTGCCTATATCTACTACTGCTCTATTTCTGCCAATGGTAGCCATTGAACCTTGGTCCTTGTATTCAAAATTTTCAGTTGCTTCTTTCAATTGAAGTCGAACTAAATTTTTACCTAAAAAGATTCCTTGTTGGTTGGCGACAGGAGCAACTTGCGGCAAACCATTCTCAAACAGTGGAGTAACCATGTGCGCAATATCTCCAATTGCATAAATATTTTCAGAACCTTTTACTTTAGATGTTCGATCAACAATGTATCGTCCCCGATCAATTGAATTTTCCGGAAAGCCATCAATAATATTTCCTCGAACTCCAGCAGCCCATATTAAGGTTTTACTTTCCAACACCTCTCCTGACTTAAAGGTCAATTTTTCGCCGTCAAAACTTTCTACAGACTTATTGAGCATAACGTCAACACCTAGTTCTTGTAAATAACTCAGTGCTTTCTTTGAAGCCTTTTCAGACATAGGCTTCAATACTTCATCTTGCATTTCAATTACCTGAATTTTCATTCTTTGAATGTTCAAGTCTGGATAATCTGCAGGTAAAATGTGATTTTTCAATTCTGCTAATGCTCCAGCCAGCTCTACACCTGTTGGACCTCCTCCAACAATAGGAAAGTTCATGTAACTTTCTTGCTCCTCTTCATTCGCCAACAAAGCCTTTTCAAAATTTTGAAGAATCAAACTTCGCAGATCTAATGCCTCAGAAACTGTTTTCATCGTCATGGCATATTTCTCTACTCCTTTCATCCCAAAGAAATTAGTAGTCGTTCCGGTGGCTATCACCAAATAATCATAATCCAACGGTCCTATGTTAGTTTCTACGATGTTATCGGTTGCATTAATTCTTTCAACGCTTGCCATTCTAAAGTGAAAGCGTTGCTGATTTTTGAATATTTTCCGAATAGGATATGCAATTGAATCTGGTTCTAGCCCCGAAGTTGCTACTTGATATAAAAGCGGTTGAAACGTATGATAGTTGTTCTTATCCAACATCACAACTTGGAAGTTTTTATTTTTTAACGTCTTCGCTAAATTCAAGCCTCCAAATCCACCACCAATAATAACAACTCTTTTGAACTCATTTTTGGGAATATTCATATTTTCCATCTTTTAAAAGTCAGTTGCTATTGCTTTTAATTCGTCTGAGTCAAATGCTTTTTGCTTTGGACTAGAGTTGGCTATAAAAATCATCGCTTGTGCGACTTCTTCATCATAAATACCTCGGTATTTTTTTGCACTTCCAATCATTAAAAACTGAAATGTTTTCATGACAAAGATTCCAATCTTTTCTCCTAAACGAAACTCTTCGCGGTCGCCAAAAAGCATGGAAGGTCGGACTGCATAAGAATTTGATGGGCCATCGTTCCAAATTACTTCTTCTGCTTTCCCCTTTGTTCTTGTATAAAAATTACTAGATCCGGAATTTGCTCCGATAGCCGAAATGTGAACCAGCTGATTTACATTAGCCTTCTTAGCAAGCTTTGCTATCTGATGAGGATACTCTAAATCTACTTTTTCAAAAGCAGGTTTGGACCCAGCCTTTTTTATTGTTGTTCCTAAGCAAATGAAAACATGATTGACAATAAATAATTCTGCAAAAGCTCCTAAATTTGAGAAATCTACAATAGCTTCTTTCACTTTCAGAGATGCATATTTCTTTGAACTTCTGTTTGCTACTGTAATCGAAGAGTATCGTTCATCTTCGATAAGTAATTGCAATACCTTTTTACCAACAAGACCTGTTGCTCCGAATACTAATGCCGTTTGATTCTGTTTCATATTTTGCCCTTAAATTTACATCCAAGTTAAACAATAGATTGCCTTTAGGGTTTGTATAGTATGAATAATTACCAAGAAAAATTTGATCAAGGAGTTGAGTTATTAAGAGCTGGAGATTATGACAAATCCCTCAGAATATTCAACGCCTTAATTCAAGAACAGCCAAGTAATGGTGACTACAGGAGTGAACGAGGTGTGGTTTACTTTCATCTTGGTAAGAAGAAAGAGTCTTTAGCCGATATGGATGAAGCGGTTCGGTTACAACCATTGAAACCCTACCGTTATTCTAGCAGGGCTTACATTCGAGGGCATTTTAAGTTAACGCAAGAGGCTATTCAGGATTATGAAAAAGCAATAGAATTAGACCCTGAGGATTCAGTTGCGCAAAATAACTTAGGCATGTTGCAAGAACAGTTAGGTTATAAAAAAGAAGCTAAAAAACGCTTTGAAATTGCTGATGATTTAATGGAAGAACCTAAAGGAAATACTGACTTGGGAATTCAGGGCGAACCATTAGAGGCACGAAATATTCAAAAAGAACTTGATGAAGCTAAAAAGAATCAGAGTTTCTGGTCAGAGTTGAAGTCTCTCTCTTCACAAGAAGGAAGAGAGTCGTTCGTTCGCTTTATTACATCCGGTTTTAAAAAGACCTAACCCAAGGCTTTTAATTCCATCTTTAACTCGTGGCATAATTCATCAGAAGCTTTCATCAAAGGCATTCTAACGTCATAGCCACAAACTCCCTGGATTTTCAAAGCCGCTTTTACTCCTGCAGGGTTTCCCTCAGCGAAAAGCAGATTTGTAAAATTTAAAGAACTGTAATGTAAGTTGCGAGCTTTCTCATTATTAGACTGCAAACTAAAATTCACTACATCTGATGTTAATTTAGGTTGAGAGTTTGCTAAAACTGAAATGACTCCTACTCCACCACAAGCAATAATGGGAAAATTCAAGGTATCTTCACCGGAAATAACCATAAAATGTGAAGGCTTTTCTCGAACAATATCCATTACTTGGTTCAAATCTCCTGAGGCTTCTTTTATTGCCACAATATTTTCGAAATCGTGGGCTAATCGCAAAGTAGTTTGTGCCGTCATGTTTGAAGCTGTTCTACCAGGAACATTGTACAAAATCAATGGTAAGGGAGCATGTTCAGCTAAGACCTTGTAGTGCTGATAAATTCCTTCTTGAGTTGGCTTATTATAATATGGACTTGCAGATAAGATAGCATCAACTCCTGTTAAATCAACTCTCTCAAACTCGTCTACTACTCCTGCTGTATTATTACCCCCAATGCCTATAACAATTGGCAATCTACCTTTGTTGACAGATTTGACATGTGCTAAAACTTGATCTTTCTCTTCCGTATTTAAGGTAGCAGTTTCCCCGGTAGTTCCTAAAACAACAAGGTAATCCAACCCTCCATCAATTACATGGTTTACTAAATTTGAAAGCCCATCAAAATCAACTGCCCCATCTGCTAAAAAAGGCGTTACCAAGGCTACTCCGGTTCCTTTAATTTTATCCATCTTAATTCTTATTTATCATTTTCAAATAAGTCGTTGTCTGACTTAAAAAGTAATCTAATTCTTTGTTCTCGGTACTAATTGTTAAGTCACAAATATCATTTTGGTAGCCATTAGAACGACCAATTTTAAAGTGTGACTTAGATAAAGTAGATATGACTTTCAAGCTAAAAATCGAGTCAAAATTCAAATCAATCATCAGGTGATATTCCTTCCCTATCATTTTTAAAATTCGACTGTCCTTTGGAAAGCCCAATCTATTCAAACACCGTTTATCATAGTAAATGTAACCTAGTTCATCCTGCGGCCTTTTATCTTCCTTGCCTTTCAACTTATAAAAACCGATGGTGTCAGCTTTGACTCCTTCCTCTTTCAAAAACCGAGCATAGTCACGCACCTTTTTCTCACCTAAAGCATCGCTAGCATCATAAATCAATAATGCAGACTTAGCAGTTGCCAGATTTATAGCTCCTATTTTACGATTTACTTTTTTTAGCTTTTGAGCCAAAAATTTACCTGCAATGAATTGTATCATTTTAAGTGGATATCTTTCACCATAACCTTGCCTGCTTTTTCATTTAATCGCTGAATCAAATCACTTTTTACATAACTCAATTCTTGCCGTAAAGTTGAAGAATCAAGTCGAACAAACAATACCCCTTTATTAAAATAAATTTCTTGCGTATGATTAGCTATCATCTTTCCAACTAACTCTTCCCAACTCTTTACTAAACTCATTTCATCTAGTTTGTCTCCCAAACCATACGATCGTAACATTTTATCAACCAACTGCTTTAATGGCTTTTCTTTTTCATTTGACATCTTTTACCTCCCCTTTTTCAATTGCAAACGCTTTAAATTCCACTTTCAACTTATTAAACAAATTAGGTAATCGATCCAAATGAGTATCTGAAATAAAAACTTGACCGAACCAATCTTTTTGAACAATGGTCATCAATTTAGCAACCCTTTCTTCATCTAATTTATCATAAATATCATCTAAAAGTAAAATTGGTGCATTTTTCTTGTGATCTTTTAAAAATTCCGCTTGTGCTAATTTTAAGGATAACAAAAAAGTCTTTTGTTGTCCCTGAGAACCAAACTTCTTTAGCGGCTTGTCCACCAAATTAAAACCTAAATCATCTTTATGAACACCTGTAGAAGTATAGGTTAACCTCCGATCCTTATCTCTTGAATTCAATAGATTCTCAGAAAAGGATGACTCCTTTAATTGAGAAATATATTCCAAACTCACCACTTCTTTATTGCCACTAATAAACTGATAATACTTTTGAAACAGAGGGAGGAATTCTTCAATAAATTGACTCCGAGCTTCGTAAACTGGAATACCATAATTGATCAATTGTTCATCCCAAATGGCCAAACTCTCTTCGTCAAACCTTCTAATTTCCATGAACTTTTTCAACAACCTATTGCGCTGAGAAAGTGCTTTATTGTATTGAATTAAATCATCCAAATACCTTCTATTGTATTGTGAGATAATCAAATCCAAAAACTTACGCCGAATCTCACTTCCTTCAATAATCAAAAGTGAATCAGAAGGAGAAATCATCACCAAGGGAATTAGACCAATATGGTCTGCTATCCGATCGTACAACTTCTTATTTCGTTTTACTTGCTTTTTTTGACCTTTTTTTAATCCAATGTGTATCTTTTCTTTCTCATCTTCTCTATTAAATTCACCAGTTAAGGTCATAAATCCTTCTTCATCTCTGATTAACTGTGAATCAATTGGATTAAAAAAACTTTTACTAAAAGAAAGGTAATAGATAGCATCTAAAAGGTTTGTTTTCCCTTGACCGTTATTCCCTAAAAAACAATTAATTCGAGGCGAAAGCGAAAGGCTTGCTTCTTCGTAGTTTTTAAAGTTTAAGAGTTGTAATTTTTTTAGATACATTGCCTCACAAAAATACCTAAAGCTACTGCGAAAAATGCTAAAAAGAATTAATTTGAATTGAGTGAAAAAACCCTATTTTTGCCGATTCGTAAAAAGAATAAAAAATGGCTAAGCAGACAGCAGACAACGAAGAGTTAATTGTAGACGTTCAAGAGGTTTATAGCAAAACAGAAACGTTCATTGATCAGAATAGAAGTTTAATCACCGCTTTAGTTGGTGGATTGATTGTTTTAATTGCAGGTTACTTTGCATATAACAGCTTTTATTTAGCTCCATTGGAAGATGAGGCTAGAGAAGAAATGTTTATGGCAGAAAAGTACTTTAGATTAGATTCATTCAACTTAGCGATTGATGGAAGAGCAGATTTTGCAGGCTTTATCGAAATTGCTGATAAGTATGGAAGCACAAAAGCAGGAGATTTAGCAAACTACTATTTAGGAATGTCTTTTTTAAATGTTGGACAATATGAATCTGCTATTGATGCATTAAATCAATTTGACGGAGACGATGAGATTTTAGCAACTTTAGCAATTGGTGCTAAAGGCGATGCATTGCTTGAGCTTGAAAATACCGATAAAGCAATCGACCAGTACGAAAAGGCTGCAGAAAGAAAAACAAATGAATTTACAACTCCAATTTTTTTAATGAAAGCCGCTAGAGCTCAGGAAATGGTTGGAGACTATAAGTCAGCTGCAGAGAATTACAATAAAATAAAATCAGACTATAAGAATTCTCCTGAAGCAAATGATATTGACAAATTTATTGCAAGAGCAGAAGCTAAACTTTAAGAATGGCAACTGAAGGAAATAACCTTTCTGAATACGATTTTAACAGCGTTCCCAATGGCTCAGAAATGACATTGGGAATTGTTGTTTCTGAGTGGAACGATAAAATTACGTTAGAGCTTTTAAAAGGTGCTAAAAATACGCTATTGAAGCATGGTGTTCTTGAATCAAATATCCACGTTCACTTTGTTCCAGGTGCTTTTGAGTTACCACTAGGAGCGCAGCTATTATTGGAAAATAAAGCTGTAGAAGCTGTAATCTGCTTAGGCTGTGTAATACAAGGTGAAACAAAGCATTTTGATTTTGTATGCGAAGGTGTAACTCAAGGAATAAAGGATGTAAATTTGAAATATAATGCTCCTGTTATTTTTGGCGTCCTTACTGACAATACAGAACAACAAAGCATAGACCGAAGTGGAGGAAGGCTTGGAAATAAAGGAGATGAAGCAGCAGTTACTGCCATAAAGATGGTTGACCTTAAGAACAGACTTAGTAATTCTTAAATTATAAGTTTCCCTCTTAATTCTAGAATTTAAATTCTCTACTAATAAACTTTCGTTTTTACTTTTCCCCAAGTCTTTATTTGCCAATTCGTAGTAGCAATACAGAGTAAATTCCCATTTATATCGTGTACTTCTATTGTACATTTTTTATACACTACCCCTTCAGACTTAAGTGGTAGTAATACGTTCGAATTAAAATCATCCTCGTCAATTGTGAATGTTGCAAAAGCCTCCGTTTTTCCCTGATATTTATAACTCACTTCCATAGACTCCATTATTAGCCGATAGTTTTTCATGCCTAGTTTGTACAACAACAAAAATCCTGAGCAATACTCTGCTGCAGTTGCCAGACAACAAGCATGAATCCCTTTCAAATGGTTTTGATTAATTCGCCAATAAGGTATCTTCACTTTCACCTGGTTATCTGCAATAAGGACAACTTTTAAACCATGAGGTCGATTAAAAGGAATGAAGCGTTGCAGGATAAAGTTTAGCTTGATTCTTCCCCAGCTTGACTTCTTTGCGTTTTGAATCAATTTATCTATGTTCATCGTTTAAAGTATATTTATTCAAATCTATAGAATGAAAACGGAAGAAAAAGAAATAAAAGAAAAATAAATCTTAAACCAGGATCATGAAATACACAATTTGAAAGACATGGTTAAACCAATTTCGCCTGAAAATGAAATTGGCAGAATTAGTAGAATGGATGCAATTAATAACTAAAGTATAAATGAAGCGGATTTAAAGAAAGCAAGCTTAAGTTTTGATGATCTTAAACAATCGCTGCAGAAAATAGATAGCCCTAAATTTGGAATGTGTGCTCGATATGGTGAAAAAATTCCGATGGAACGCCTATTATTGAGTCCTCAGAGTAAATCTTGCGTTAAATGTGCATATTAAGTGTCAATATTTTAGGTTAGGTTTTTTGATAAACTTAGTTTTGCACGAAGATATTTTTTAATTTAAAAAAAAGTGTATGTCTCAAGCAGAAAAAGGAAATAAAGTGAAAGTTCATTATACAGGAACATTGACTGACGAAACTATTTTTGATAGTTCAAGACAAAGAGAACCAATTGAGTTTGAAGTTGGAGCAAGTCAGATGATTGCAGGTTTTGATTCAGCAGTTCAGGGCATGAAGGTAGGTGAAACTAAAAAAGTGGAAATCCCTTCTACAGAAGCCTATGGACCTGTTAAAGAAGAAGCAATGATCAAGGTTGCAAAAGACCAATTGCCTGAAGGTATGAACCCTGAAATTGGCATGCAGCTAGAAGCTACTCAACAAGATGGCAAAAAGCAAGTTTTAGTTGTAGCTGAAGTAATGGAAAACGAAGTTGTTTTAGATGCGAACCATCCTTTAGCGGGTAAGGATTTAATCTTTGAAATCGAAATGATGGAGATTAAGTAATACAAGTAACTAATAAAAAGCCCTTTCATGAATGAAAGGGCTTTTTTTATGGCATTTTTTGAACCTCTTCTTGAAGTTCTTTTATTATTATTTTTATACTATTCAACTCGACTGAAGCAACATCGTATTTATTTTCTTGAAGATACTCTCGAAAAGCTTTGGTCTTATCACCAAGTATTAAGACCCCAAAGCTTATTGATGTTCCTTTAATTTTGTGTAAAAGCTCCAAACAAATTTGATAATCAGCTATATTAAAAGCCAATTCAAGCCTCATCACGTCCTCTACAATTTCGTCCATAAAAACAGGAATCAACTTTCTCAGTTCAGTTGAGCCTAAGCGCGGGTTGTCTAAATAATTACTCATTAAAGGGTTTTCTGATACCCTAAAACAATATTATTCGCTTTATCAATTGTCAAAGGCTTAATCAGGTAATTTGAAACAAATTTAAACTTCAAAATTCGCGTCTTATCCTCAGGGTTCATTGACGTGGTTAATAATATTACGTTTAAATGATCCTTGTAAGTGAACTCAATACTGTTCAAATATTCAAGAAATTCGTAGCCATCAAAAACCGGCATCTTTAAATCTAACAGTATTAAATCCGGTAATTTACTATCAGGGTTCTCTATTATTGCTAAGGCTTCTTTTCCATTTTTCGCAGTTTCAATTTCAACATTGTTCATGCTTTTACGAAAAAAATAGGCATTCATTTCATTGATCGCCTGGCTATCATCAATCAACAATATTTTCATCTTAGAATTACTCAAAATGCTCTTCTATTAAATTGACAATATCTTTGTTATCTAAAGGCTTCTTAATGTGCTCTAATACTCCTATTGTTTTAAATTGCTTTGACTTTTCAAAGTTATTTGCATCCAAATTATCACTAACAATTGCTATAACCGTTTTCCAATTATTGGTTGCTTCTGCAGGTAGTTTTGCATATTCTTCAAGAAACATGAACCCATCCATCTGCGGCATAGCAATATCCAACAAAATTAAGTTAGGTTTAGGATAATTTGCTTCCTCACCTCCAAGCAGATATTCTAATGCCTGATCTGCACTATTTGCTAAAAAAATATTATCAGCAATATCCAATTCATTTATTAAAATCCTATTGTATTGATTTGATGAAATACTATCATCAATTAGCAGTACGTTTTTAAATTTTTCCATTTTCTATTTCTTTTCCTTAAAGAGTGATTATAAAAGTAGTTCCAACGCCTAATTCACTCTCAACCTCCATTTTCCCTCCGAGGTTTTCTATCATTTTAGATGATAAATATAACCCAATCCCATTTCCTTCTACATGGTCATGAATTCGATGAAACATTTTAAACAATTTCAATTTGTCTTTTGCCATATTTATCCCTAATCCATTATCAGTAATTCGAAGTTCAATTCCTTTAGTAACTTTCTTTATCAGTATATCAATCGTTACCTTTTGGCCGAATTTTCGATATTTTATTGCATTACTTACCAGGTTGTTAATAATAGTTTCTAAGTAATATTTATTACAGACAACCTGAATATTATTCTCTGTAAAAATTGAAAAATGTTCAACCTGAGATTTTTGTTCTGTCGTTAAATCCCCTTTCACTTTGCCTACTAAATCGGTTAAATCAAACCTAGAATTTCCTTCCCCTTTTGTGTTTTTAATTTTAGCAATATCAATAATATTCTGAATCTTACTCTCAGCATTTTCTATAGAGTCTTCAATCCAATGAATAGAGCGATCAGCAATTTTATTAGAACTTCCTATTTCGTTACGGATAATTTCTAAATGACCTTTAATACTCGCTAGCGGAGATTTTAAATCGTGGGTTGCGATATAAGTAAACTCTTCTAGCTCTTCATTGGCTTTGATTAATTCTGATGTTCGGGTATCAACTATATTTTCTAAATCTTGATTAATCGCTTTTAGTTTAGTTTCAACATCAACTAAACTTGTGATGTCTTTTAAAATAGAATTAGATCGAATTACTTTCCCATTTTCATCCTTTACAGCGATTGCACTTAAAAAAACATCAATTACGGTGTTATCTTTTGATCTAACTAATAACCTCTCCCCTATAAGATTACCGCTACTTTTAAGTTCGTCATATGCTTTCCTAGTTATTTTCAAAAAATCATTGTGGTAAATCAGACTTATTTCTGAACCGATTAACTCTTCTTTGGAATACCCTAGTTTAATACAAGTAGTTAAATTACATTCAATAATTAAACTTGTTTCTAAGTCAACCGAAATCATCATCTCAGGAGCATAGTCGTACAACTTTTGATATTTATGCTTTGTTTTTTTTAATTCCTCATTTCTAGCCTTAATTTGTTCTTCTAAGTTAGAATTCATTTCAGCAATGCTGTTCTCCCGTTGCAACAATTCATCTAAAGCAATTTTCTCGTCGGTTATGTCCTGAAAAACTCCAAATAATCGAGTAACCACGCCATACTCTGCGTGTACTTTCCCTGAGGATCTTACCCACTTATGATTTCCTTTAGCAGTGACAATACCCAATTTTACATCCCACTTCTCTCTTTTCTCAATGGCATTCGAAATAATTTTAGCAATGATTGGTCTAGATAAGTCATCGTAAAAATTAATACCTCCAGTAAGGCTGGGAACATAATCAGTCGAAACCTCATGGATTGCCCGAGTCTCCTCAGACCAAGAAACCTTTTGTGCTGCTAAATCAACCTCCCAATAACCCATTTTAGAAAGTTCTTGAATCTGTTCCAGCAACTGATTCGCTTTCACCAATTCAAACTCCCTATCCTGTTTCATACACTGTAAAAGTTAACCAATAAAATCAACTCGTTAAATTAGGTAAAGAATGGCAACAAATAAAGGACCATAAAAAAGAGCCGAATCTAAATTTAGATCCGGCTCTTTTTTATTAAACTATTAAATACGTCTAAACGTAACCTGCTACTTCCTAAAAAGCTGCTCCTCTTCGTCCAATTCGTTCTACTAAGAATACATTTCCTAATTAATAATAAACAGCTCTTCCATAATAAATCGTTCTCGCTTTGGTTGGTAAAAAGTTGACTCTTGCTCCAAGCGGTATATGAGTGCTTATAAAACCTCTTTGCCCCTGAACATAAAAGTTTCCTCTAGCAAAGTAATAATCTCTATTTACACCTTGAAATTGTATTGAATTTTGAGGTAAAAAGTCACCCTTTGGTTGTAAGTAAATTGATTTGCTCGGATTACATTTGACCTTTGGACTATAGGTCTGAAAGTTGCAGGAAGCGCATTTCCAGTTCCTAATGTCCTATTTACATGAACTCCTCTTCTGTTTTGATGGTTATTCTTTTTATTCTGTTAAGCAGTTACCGGAATGGTTTCAATCACGGTAAGTAGAAAGAATAAGAAAGTGCTTACTTTGTTTTGAATTTTTACTTTCATGGTTTCTAGGTTTTAATAATTCCCTAGTTTAATCCAATAGTAGTGCCAAAGTTTTAATCCAATACATTATCAGCGAGTTAATCAATTTCTACATTAATCTCTATACCATCATGATGGATTAAATAATCTTCCATTTTGACTGAAAAATATACAACGATGACTCTTAGCAATCTCACAAAGTCGATAAACTCAACCGTGAATTTTAACGTTTAATTATCCTTCTTCTTCAACCTCTTTGCCTTCTTCAAACTTTCAGTGATGATCCATTCTAACTGTCCGTTAGTGCTACGAAATTCATCAGAGGCCCATTTTTCAACTGCCTTCAATAAGTCTTCATCCAACCTTAGTGCAAACGCTTTTTTCTTAGCCATAGGCTATCTACTTTTTTCCATTAATACAACTAATTGTCCGCCATGCATTGCTACTAAAGTTGCTCTCCACCCCTCTAAAGCCATCGAATTTAAGTGTTCCTAGAAAGAGCTTTCTTTCTCAAAACCCCTTTTCGAATTATTTTGTATTTCGTCATTTCTTAATGATTTAATGTTCCTGTATTG
>JBLHTZ010000062.1:0-13312 GCA_047627915.1 Vicingaceae bacterium | reverse complement strand
GATGTAGAGCTTCCCAATCTCACTAAGGTTCTTTGTTGATTTTTATAAAAACAGCTTCTAGGGACATGTTCTAAAAAGCATTTAGCTTACTTCAAGCCTATTAATTCTGCTCCAAGGCTTGATTTTTAGAAAATTTCATCCAAGTTGAAGGTCAACTCTAGAGATAGATTCTCTATCTTATTGCCGTTCTTCATTGATTTTTACAAAACCAGTTTCAAGGGACTTCCTATAAAACCATTTGGTTTACTTCAAATTTCATTACACGTGTCCCTTGAGTTAATTTTCATAAAAATTTCGCAGAACTTTGAATTTTAGAAATGGCTGTTTGAAATTCAGCTTTTGCTGAATAAGTTGCCGTTTCTTTCAAAGTTTTAGAAGTGATTTTTTAAAAATTAAATCACGGACTGAGTTTTTTCGTTCTTTTTGCTCATCAAAAAGGACAAGAAGAAGAACCTTAACCCGATGGTTTTTTAATTCTTTTTTTGAGTAGCACTTCGGCAGACTCAGTAATTTAAAGTAATTGATGGATTTGAATTCAACTTTCCTTCATTTTTTGCCGCAAAAAACGAAGCAAAAAGCTCGTCCTTTGAACCTTTATTTTAACAAATCCGCAACAACCTAACTTCGGTTGGGCGATCTCTAATCAAAGATGTAGAGCTTCCCAATCTCACTAAGGTTCTTTGCTGATTTTTATAAAAACAGCTTCTAGGGACATGTTCTAAAAAGCTTTTGGGTTAATTCAAAGTTTATAAATTTTGTCCCTTGAGATAATTTTCATAAAAATTTCGCAGAACTTTGAATTTTAGAAATGGCTGTTTGAAATTCAGCTTTAGCTGAATGAGTTGCCGTTTCTTTCAAAGTTTTAGAAGTAATTTTTAAAAAATTAAATCACTGACGGAGCTTTTTCGTTCTTTTTGCTCATCAAAAAGGACAAGAACAAGAATCTTAACCAGGTGGTTTTTTGAAAAATTATTTAGGTTGAAGGCGAATACAAGATTGGAGTCCTTTAGAGCATTTTCGTTTTACATATTACCCCGTTCCTTTTGTGTGATACAAAACGAATCCAAAACATTACAACTGAATTTGTCTCTATATTTTTTATTTAAAACAATAAAAAAGGGGCGCTAATAGCGCCCCTTTTTTATTTCTAAACCATGTTGAACTTAAATATCAACGTTTGCATATTTTGCATTTTTCTCAATGAAAGCTCTTCTCGGTGGAACTTCGTCTCCCATTAGCATAGAGAATGTCCTATCGGCCTCTGAACTGCTATCCACAGCAATTTGTCGTAATGTTCTAGTTCCCGGATCCATCGTAGTACTCCACAATTGTTCGGCATTCATCTCTCCCAAACCTTTGTATCGTTGCACACTTACACTTGACTCTTTACCTGCGCCCTTGAATTCGGCCACCGCTAAATCACGAGACTCATCATCCCAACAGTATTTTGACTTGGTTCCTTTTTTCACCTGGTACAATGGTGGAGTTGCAATGTAGATGTTACCACCTTCAACCAATTCCTTCATGTGACGGAAGAAGAAAGTTAAGATTAGCGTTTCAATGTGACTACCATCAACATCGGCATCACACATAATGATCACCTTATGATACCTCAATTTCGAAACATCTAAGGCTTTCGAATCTTCCTCTGTTCCTACTCTAACGCCTAGCGCCGTATAAATATTTTTAATCTCCTCGTTCTCGAAAATTTTGTGGTGCATCGCTTTTTCCACATTCAAAATCTTACCACGCAATGGCATGATGGCTTGAAACTTTCGGTCTCTTCCTTGCTTGGCTGTTCCGCCTGCAGAATCACCCTCTACTAAGTAAATTTCACACAGTGAAGGATCTTTTTCAGAACAATCTGCTAGTTTACCTGGCAAACCAGAACCACTCATGACGTTCTTTCGCTGCACCATTTCACGCGCTTTCTGAGCTGCATGTCTTGCTTGAGCCGCAATTATTACTTTCTGAACAATTATTTTCGCATCGTCTGGGTGCTCTTCTAGATAGTCTGCAAGCATCTCAGAAACTGCTTGAGAAACTGAAGCAGAAACTTCTCTGTTACCTAATTTAGTTTTCGTTTGGCCTTCAAATTGAGGTTCTTGAACTTTAACAGAAATAATCGCAGTTAAACCTTCACGAAAATCATCTCCTGCAATATCGAATTTTAACTTCGAAAGCATACCAGATTCATCTGCATACTTTTTAAGTGTATGGGTTAGTCCACGGCGAAAACCTGACAGGTGAGTTCCACCTTCATGGGTATTGATATTGTTTACATATGAATGTAAGTTTTCAGCATAAGAGGTATTGTAAACCATAGCTACCTCCACCGGTACACCATTTTTTTCCCCTTCAAATGATATAACGTCTTTCATTAAAGGCTCACGATTACTGTCTAAGTATTTAATAAATTCCTTAAGACCTTCAACTGAATGAAATGTTTCACCCTCAAAATCACCATCTTCCTTTTTTGCCCGTCGATCTACTAAATGAATCGTAATCCCTTTATTCAAATAGGCTAATTCACGCATACGGCTAGCTAACGTATCATAATTATACTCTAGAACCTGGGTAAATATTGTTGAGTCCGGCTTAAAAGTTACTGTTGTACCTCGTTTGTCAGTCACTCCAACTTCCTTTACAGGATACAATGCTTTACCACGAGCATATTCTTGCTCATAAACCTTACCTTCTCTAAATACAGTAGCTTTTAAGTGCTCTGAAAGTGCATTCACACAACTCACACCAACACCGTGTAATCCACCAGAAACTTTGTAAGAATCTTTATCGAATTTACCTCCGGCTCCAATTTTTGTCATTACAACCTCAAGCGCCGAAACGCCTTCTTTCTTGTGAAGGTCTACAGGAATTCCACGACCATCATCTTCTGTTGTAATTGAATTATCTTCATTAATTATAACCGTAATGTTATTACAGTGACCTGCTAGTGCTTCATCGATAGAATTGTCTACGACTTCATATACCAAATGGTGCAACCCTCTCGTTCCAACATCACCAATATACATCGATGGACGCATACGCACGTGCTCCATTCCTTCCAACGCTTGGATACTATCTGCAGAATAGTTATGCTTGTTAAATTCCTCTTTTTTCTCGCTCATATTGTTTAAAAATAACCTATCTAACAAATATATCGAAAGCCCCCTTTTTAACGCAATAAAAGCCGCTAAAAATAGCAGCTTTTATTAACATGTAATCAACAATTTATTGATTCATTTTCAATATTTTACAATCCTCAAAAAGCATAAGTTAACCCACCCCAAACGTTAAAGCCTTGAGTTGGATAATCTTTGTATTTTTCGAAATTAATTCCGCCAATATTATTGAACTGAACGAAGGCTGATAATCGCTTCGTATATCGATATTCTACATTCAAATTAGCATCGAATATAGACTTTAATTTAACCACGTTGTAATCGATAATCTCATTGTTCAAATCAACGTTTGCTTCACCTCGAGCAAACTGCTCTCCCCAAAAGATTAAATCTGTTTTTATAACAATCTTATCCTTTAAGTTATACGCTCCGGAGACAGAAGCTTTCACATCAGGGCGGTGCCATGCCTCTGCTTGGTTCGTCGTTTCGAAAATGAAATAATGTGCTTGACCATAAAGCGTTATTTTCTCGTTTACTTGATACGCCATTTCCCCTTTAAAGTTCAATTCATCAATTTCGTCATATACCGCATGATACTCTTTTGATAAGGTTCTGTTGGTATCTGCTAACTGAACAAATAAGTAATCCTGAACGAATAAGTAATCGTCCGTCGTTCTTTTAAATGATCCACTTAAGTTGAATGAGAGTTTTTTACTTAAGGTTCCTCTTACACCAGCATAAAGATTAAACTTCTCTTTCGTGTTCCTTAATTCAATGTCATTCGCAACAAATAAGTTTTCCTTCGTAATTGAAGCGTAGTTCACTCTTCGCGTTTCCCCATTCACTCCTATGTAGGGCACCAAAATATCATCAATCACATTGTACTTCACCTCCGCAATAGGATAGAAGTGAAAGTCTGCCTGCGAATCCGCATCGATAAAAACTCCTAATCCTGCATTAATTCTAAATTTATCGCCAATGGTACTCACCTGAGGTTTAAGGCCTATTATCGTGCTGTTTTTATTGAACTGATACTGATTGTAATCCACCATTATATCCAAATTATACAATTCAGAATTTTTGAACTGGCTCAGATTAGCATTTAAAACAACGTTGTTCTCTTGATGATCCATCGCATTAGTCGTCAATTCATAACGAATATCTCCTGAATGTCGCAGATTAAAAGAGTCTTGCTTGGTTGTTTTCAATGCTACTTGGGCAGAAATTCTATTGTAGTATTGTTCTAAATCCTGCTTCGGCAACTCTGCTCTATTTTGAGGGTTATTTAAATTATAATACCCGTAATAATTAAAATCTTGACGATCAAACGAAACATTTGAACTCAACGTATTTCGTTTCCAAAATCGCTTTCCAAACAATTCAACATGTAGGTCTTGGTTCTCAATTCCTTTAATATTATTGACCTCTCCCATGTTATAATAGCGAGCATGTCCACCAATACTATATTCTTTAGACCTTGAGTTGTTATAATACACTTCTCCAAAAGGAAGCAAGGCATTCCCTACCCCTAACCTTGCGTAACCATTATAAAGCTTCACCAAAGGTTCCCCTTTAATTTTTGCCGGCTGAATTGGTTCAACCTGAAATTTTACAGGAAGCTGTTTAGTAAGAAAAGAGTAACTCAAATCCAATTCAATCTTTAAATCGTCATCGATTACGGGATCAAAGTTGATTTTATTCGCATCTATTAACGTAGGTTCGTATTCCTTTACGACCTTAAATGTGTCGGGCGGGAGTTGCGATTGAGCAATACTTGAATTAGCAATAAGGCTAACTAATGCGGTTATAAAAAATCTATTTTTCATCGTTTACCTCCTTTACTTTTACTGGTTTATTTGACACCGAATTTGGCTCAAATAGTTTTTCTTCATTCTCATTCCCTTCAGAGAGCTTAATTTCTAATGGAGCATCTTTAACTTCCTGCTTTTTGTCTTCCGATTCATTCAGAAGGCGCAACTTTTCTTTGGCTATTTCCACCAATTCTGCATTATCAGCATTATCAATTACACTTTGATACGTAACTCTTGCATTGTAGATATCTTCTCCTTCAATGAAATTATCTGCTAACAGAATAAACCCTTTTGCAATCCAATAAGGAAAAGAAGGTACTTGATCTACTAACCTGTAAATAGCCGTATCACTTTTTCCAAATTCACCTTTAAAGTAGAAAGATTCAGCCAACAGGTACTTTGCTTCTGCTCCGGTTATATTTTTCGCATTCGACAAGGTATCAAGATGCCGTATCGCTTCATCGTAGTTTTGATTCTTAAGCGCCGTTTTCGACAAGGTTAATTTTGCTTGTTGCCAAAGGTTTTCATCCATTAAACCTGAACCGTTTAATACCGAATTTGCATATCCTGATGCTTTCTCGAAATCTTCCTTCTCAAAATACAGTTGCATCAAATTAATGACTGCATATCGAACATTCTCCTTCCGATTCGCCGACTTCTCAAGTCTTAAATAGGCAGTAATCGCTTCATCATTTCGATTCAGCTCTCTATAAATTCCGCCTAACGCTAAAAGGGATTTCTCGGTAAATTTATTTTGCGATTTAGCGACAACAAATTCAAAATCTTTAGCTGCTTCTTCATAAAACTCTCCTTTTAACTCACAATCTGCTCTGTAGTAATGCGCATTCAAACTAAACAACCCCTCTGGATATCGCTTCACGTAATTGGAAAAGTCTCTAACAGCTTTTTCGCAATTCCCTTCTAAGTATGCATTCTCAGCTATAACATAATTTGTTGAATCCAATTCATTTTTACTAATATCAGCGAACGGCACCCCATTAATATAATCTTGAAAAGCACTTGCATCTCCTTTATCAATGTAGATTTTCTTGATTTTACCTAGGGCTTGTTTTGCCTCATTTGTTCCCGGATACTTTTTAATAACTTCATCAAAAGCAGTTAACGCCAAATCATCTTGTTTTCTATTGTAATGAATTAGCCCTGCTTTCAAATAGGTTCCTGCTAAATAATTACTGTTTGGAAACTCGTTGATTAACTGATTGTAATAGGATAAAGCCTCAGATTCTCTTCCTAAAATTAGTTCTGTTCGGCCTAATTCAAACAAAGCATCATCATAATAAATCGACTCCTTTTGATTTTTCAACAAAGCATTCAATTGCTTCGATTTTTGTTTGTAATCCCCTAAAACGCCATACGCTACTGCAGATTGAAACAATGCATAGTCTTCATTAATTGCTGAAATGTTGGCAGCTTCTTTGTAGTTCTTAATTGCATTTCGGTAATCTTTCTGAATAAAGTAACTATCCCCAATTCTTAGGTATGCATCGTTGATTAAACCTTGGTTGACACTGTTGGCATTTTCAATATACTCTTGAAACCAAAAAATTGCAGTGCTGTATTTTTTTCTCTCATAATGAGTATAAGCCGCGTTGTAATAGCCCTTGTTGTAAAATTCTAAACTCCGTGCGCCTGAACTAGCCAAAAAATCGGAATAATAATTATCTGCATTGTCATAATCCCCGAGTCTAAAAAACCCTTCAGCCATCCAAAACAGAGCTGAAGCTTTTAATTTTGGTTCGTAATTGTTCATTAAGGAGAGCTGGAACTTATTTACTGCTTCCAAATAATCTTGCGCTTGGAATAATTCAACTCCTCTGTAGTAGGCGATTCGCTGTTTTGCACGCAGCAACTTAATGTCTTGACTTTTAATTCGATCTATCGACTTTAGCGCCTCTTCGTAGTTTTTTGTGGAATAATACACCCCCACCAAATACTCATAGGCACTATTTATTTTGGTAGAATTCGGGTAAGTATTAATGTACTCTTCAAACGCTACAATGGCATCATCATATGGATGGTAACTTAACTCATAAGCCGTTTTTGCGTAATTAAACAAAGCATCTTCAGTAACTTCAGGGTCTACCTTTAACTGATATGCATTTTTGAATGCAATTTTTGCCGAACTCTTGTTGTCAGCATAAATATTTGACTGACCGATAAAGTAATATGCTGATTGATCTAAAGAGTCATTATCGCCAACAGCCTTTTGAAAAGAATTGATAGCTTGCTCATAATTTTTGGTTTGAAAATAAGAATACCCTAATTGATAGAAATCGTCTTTTGTTCCTTGGTTTCTGTTTAAGTAGGCTTCTAAATTTGGTAACGCTTCCTCAAATTTACCTGTTTCATAGTAGGCATCTCCAATCAACTTTCTAATCTCATCTTCCTTTTTTGGGGGCGCAGAATCTAATACTGCAGGAGCATAATCCAACAGTTGCTCGTACTTCCCTTGTAAGTAATAAATCTGGGTGAGGTAATAAGGAACAATGGAGCCAAACTGAGGATCGTTTGCCAATCGAGAAAAATTTTCAGATGCTGTTTGATACTTCGCGTCTTGGTAAGAAATGTGTGCGTAATAATAACGCGCTGCAGCTACATACTGATTATCTGTGTCTTTTATTTCATAGAAGGCCTTTGCCGCTTTGTCAAACTCATCAATTTGAAAGTAGGAATACCCCTTTTTAAAATAGTACTCATCCCTTTCATTTGAATTTAAGTCTAGCGGGTCAATTTCTGCTAAGTAATCGATTACATCTTCCCACTTACGCTTTCTGAACTGGAATTTTGCAAGGTTAAAATAAGCCGAAACCAAATGAGAACTCTCTGGGTGATCCTCAATAAATTTCTTTAGCATTGGCTCAGCATTGGCGTGAAACATTTCCACAGCACATATTGCTGCATAATATTCAGCGTCAATTCTTATTTCAGAATGAACATCTCTAATGCTTTCGATTGCCTTTTGAAAGTACTGCTGGGCAGGAACAAATTTCTCCTTTTGGTACAAATCCATCCCATTTCTAAAGTCCGGATTCGCTGCAGTAAAGACCACACTCTGCTGCGCTAGCAGGTTACTGCTGCTAATAATGACAAATAGAATGAGGCTTAGCCGTTGAAGTATGGTCATAATATTCAGTTGATTTTTCAAGATGTAAATTTCTTCTATCCCACCTGTTATAGAACTACTAAAGTTAACTGATTCGATTCGGGAGAACCTTAGCATTTACCTAAGTTTTCAACGTTTTTTTGTTAAAAGAATTGTTTCCAATTCAAGCTTTTTTTACAGCCAGAATTCACTTCCCCCTTCTTTAATTTCTATCTTTGTTTGAAACAGAATAATCATGCCTGGAACCGCCATTATTGAATTGAACAATGTAAATGTTTTTCAACAAAAAAACTTGGTACTCTCCAACATTGGACTGAGGATTGAAAAAGGCGAGCTCGTATACCTTGTCGGGAAAAATGGCTCAGGAAAAAGTAGTTTTTTAAAGACGCTTTACGGAGAATTGAATTTAAAAGAAGGAGATGCAACAGTTGCTGGCCTTGACCTGAAAAAACTGAACCGCAAGAAAATACCTTTTCTAAGAAGAAAAATTGGAATTGTATTTCAGGATTTTCAATTACTCTCCGATCGAACGGTTATCAATAACCTCAAATTTGTGATGAAAGCCACTGGCTGGAAAAGCAAAAAAGAGATTAGTGAGGGAATTCAAATTGTACTTGAGAAAGTTGGTTTGGGAAATAAAGGTTTCAAAATGCCTCATGAACTTTCTGGTGGAGAGCAACAACGTGTTGCCATTGCTAGGGCCTTATTAAATGACCCTGAAATCATTTTAGCCGATGAGCCAACAGGAAACTTAGATCCAGAAACGTCATTGGAAATTATGAAGCTCTTGGTTTCTATTAGTCAAAACGATAAGGCCGTTCTTATTGCAACACATGACTACGACATGATGCGCAAGTTTCCTGGTAGAATATTACAATTTGAGAACGAAACGATTATTGAGCCAAGCCCAACGATTCCGCCAACTGCTTAGCATTTTTTTGATTGTCAAACAATTCGGCAATCGCCAACTGTCTTTTCAGAATCTTTTCTAGGTCTAATTCTGAAGAAAAAGTTTGAGTTAGTTGCTCTCTCCAATCATCAATACTTTCGGTAACTGTGCAATACTCGGCTAATCCCGTTCCATCTATCATTTCAGAATTTACCATCACCTCATTGCCAGAAGTTAACGCATGCAGCAACTTCAACTTGATTCCTGTAGCTTGAAAAGTGGGCAAACAACTAATTTTTGCCGTTTTAATCAAATCAAACATGACTTCATCACTTGGATTTTCAATCAATGTGACATTTTTTAGTTCGGCAGCTTTCTCCACAATAACTTTTCCTGGTTCACTGCCTGCAATAATTAATTCGTGCGGCAATTCGCTAAACACTTCCAATAAAAATAAAACTGCCTTTACGTTTTCTTCTACTTTTAAATTTCCTTGATACAAGGCAACTTGCTTAATGGTAAATGTCGAATCAACCTGAATCGACTGGCGGTAAAATGCAGGTAAATACGAACTATTCAACCCCAAACTTTTGAAATACTGAGTATCTTTTGGTGAAATGGCAAATACTCCATCAGCATGAAACAAGACTTTTTCAAACCTTTCCAAGGCCTTTGCTTCTATAAAGTAGTAGGTTTTCCTGAGACTTGCATTTTCGTATCTCGACAAACTGCGGTAGTAATCGTGTTCCACATTATGAGCCCTTACCCACTTTTGTTTCTGTGCCAGTTTAGGGTGATCCAAGTAATAACAACATTGCAGGCTTTCAAATAATATAGGAGCATCATCTGATGCCAATCGCTGTAACAATTTCTCGCTTTTCCTGCTCTTGACTGAAAATGGAGACAGAAACAATGCATTCAATGGACTTGCATTTCGAGAATAATAATAAACTTCAGCCGCATACTTTTCCAATTCTGGCAACTCTCCTCTACCATAATCAAAACAGTGCAAAGCAATGTTATAACCCAACTTTGAGAGCGCTTCTAACTTGTAAAACACATCGATGACACCACCGTAATCTGCAGGCAGTGGAACGTTAAACGAAACGATATGCAAGTCTATTTTACTCAAAGCTCTTTTAGCATGTTCTGCAACACTTTTTCCTCTTCTTGCCACGTTAATTTTTTACTTAAACGTTCGCAGTTCAATTGCCACGTTGTATAATTCGTAGAGTTCAACATCTCATTTAATTGCTTCGCCAATAGTTTTGGTTCGTAACTCTTTAGTTCTTCTCCCACTTCCACTCCATCTAAGACCCTTTTAACCTCAACCAAGTCGGCATACAAAATAGGAGTTTGACAGTGCAAATAATCAAAAATTTTATTGGGTAACGCATAGGTATAATTCAAGCCCATTTTATGCTCGAGTGAAACTCCAATTTTAGCCTTTAACGTATACTCTTCCAACTCAAAAGGTTTTAACCTTCCTAAGAAATGAACTTTGTTTTGCAAACCTAAATCATTTACCAAGACCTTTAAGTCTTGCGCTATATCACCACTTCCTGCAATCCACAATTCAGCATGTACTTCAGGCATTGCAGCTATTAATTCCTCCAAACCTCTTCCAACATTTAATGCACCTTGATATAGCACTACATTCTCCTTTTCAGGAATTTGATGCCCTACATGAGTCGGAAAGTTCCGCATCACCTTAAAGTCTACTCCATACAATTCGTTATACGTTTCGGCTATTTGAGAAGTAACTGTGATGCACTGTTTTAATTGGGGAACAATGGCTCCTTCAATTCGTTGCCATATTCGTTGAATTGAAGGTCGATTGACCAATTCAGGAACTTCTGTAAAGTATTCGTGACTGTCGTAAATTAGTGAAACCCCTTTCACTTTTGACACCAAATAATTAGCTGGTAACGTATCTAAGTCGTTCGCATAAAGAACATCTGCATGTGTAAATAGCAATTTGAAAAACAAACGAATATTCAAGTTCGCATAAAACAAAGCACCTTTGTTAAACCACAAATTAAATCGCTTAGAAACATAATGTTTACTTGAAAATTTCGGACTATTCGAACGCCTTCGGCCTACTAACAAAACTTCAAAATTACTAGTCGCTAAAGTATCGCAAACCTTTTGCACCCTTTGGTCGGTGCTCAAGTCTGAACTTACACTTACAACTATTTTCTTTTTGTGATTCATGAAATACGAAAATGAGAAAAATATAGCAGCGAACGGATGGAATTGGTAAAAGTTGTTTCGTTACTAGGATTTATGATTGCTCAAAATATTCAACTCAAAACTTAACTGACACTGCGTTTTAATTACTCTAGTTCAAAATACATTTACTAAATACTTCCAATCATTCTATCACGACAACTATATACTCTTATCAACTTTATCTTGCTAAGTGTTTGGCCATTGTCCAAAATAAATCAACAGCGAGGGTTGGCTTTTCTACCAAATCAGAAAATGCTTTAATCGAATTATTGAAAGAGTCACTTTTCCCTTCGTCTATTTCTACATTTTGATAAGCCATGTTCCAATTCGCAAACACCCGTTCTTTTTTGCTGTCAGCCGCTAAAAGAATCAAATTTTGATGCCTCACATCTTTCTTAATCTTTTCAAACAACTCTCTAATGGTTGTCTCGTCACCCTCTATTAGCTGCAAAAATTCTACCTTATTGTAAATTAACAAACCGGTAACATCATGCTCATAATTCCATTTTCTTGAGTAAACTAAAATATCTAAAATCTCTTTCTGAGTTAAGTTAGGCCGTGCTACGGAAAAATATACTAATTCGAACATTTTAAATTTTCCAAGTTATTAACTCACATTTTATTAGGTCGTTTTTGATTTTTTAAATGTTAATAAGATACGTAAATTATTTTGATGCGAACTAACCCTCCCATCTAAAGGATTCTTTTTAATGGTTTAATTTCCCTCATTTAATCATTTGCACATCTTTAGTATTAATGAGCGCCGTGCAAACATCAAATTCTGAAGTGTTGTTTTAAAGTTGTATCCCTAACAGGGTAACATCATCTGTTTGTTCAGTTGCTCCTTTCCAAAGACTAAAGTTATTCGAAATAATTTCTTTTTGTTCTTTTAAACTATCAGCTTGAATTGAAATAAGCAGCTGAATAAGGTTGAAAGATTTGAAGCACTTATCTAAAGGACCTCCAAACTGGTCGCTATAGCCATCTGAACTGAGATAGATTAAATCTCCATCATTGTATTTGATTGAATATTCTTGCAGACTTGCCTTTTCGTTTGCACTTCCCACGGCAAACAGGCTACCTTTTATTTTAAACAATGAGTTTCCTTTTTTCTGCGAATATTGTTTTACTTCTGCATTTGAATCAATATTTAACTTTTTTGTGATCATGTAAAGAGGTCTTTTGGCTCCCGAGTATTTTATTGTTTTTTCTTTTTCATTGATGGAGCAAATAAGAATATCCATCCCAACTTCATTGTGAGATTTTTTTTGCTCATTCATAAAGGTTAATACTAATTCGTTTACTTTTTCGAGTATATCTTTTGGCTTTTTTAAGCCATAAGACTGCACTGCTAAGTTTAAACTGTTGTAGCAACAAATGGTTAATAGAGAGGCGGAAATGCCATGCCCGGTGCAATCTGCAACAGCAATTAATTTTGTATCTCCAAAATCTTGAGCCCAGTAAAAATCACCTGAAACGCTATACTTAGGCTGATAATAATTAAAGTTTTTTGGAAACATCTTATCTAAGTCAGATGATTTAGGGAGGATAAGACTCTGTATAGTAGCTGCAGAATTTAAGGAGTCCTGCCATTTTTGCTCATTTTCCGTCGCTTGTAGCTTTTGTTCTTCGATTAACCTTTCAATACGACAATCACTCGTATTCTGAGACAATTGTTGGTTTTCTGCTATCTTTTTAAATTGCAGGTCGATCACTAATAACAACTCATTTATTTTGTATGGCTTAACTAAGTAGTCTTGTGCACCTAAATTCATCCCGCTTCTCAAATCTGACAATTCGGTTAAGGCACTTAAGAAAATAAATGGAACAAACTTTAGCGATTCATGCTGGCGAAAAGCTTTGAGCGTATCCATACCATTCATTGTTGGCATCATTACATCACAAAGCACTAAGTCAGGATTTAGTTGAATAGCCTTATCGTAACCAACTTTACCATTTTCCGCAATAATTACCTCATATTCCGAAATTTGAAGTATTTCCGTGAGCGTTTCACGTACTGCTGCCTCATCTTCAATTACTAGAATCCTTTTCATATCAATCATTTTTTAAGGCAAGAGCAATATTAAAAAGAAGCTGTAGAAGCACAAGATGTAAATTTCCGAAAGATAGCGTT
>JBLHTZ010000061.1:0-13350 GCA_047627915.1 Vicingaceae bacterium | reverse complement strand
TCGAGTTGAAGTCAGTAGAATATTTGGCAGATGTTCATCATAAACAGGTGCTTACTTATTTAAAACTAACTAATTTAAAGTTAGCTATTCTAGTTAATTTTAACGTCGACAATATAATAGATGGGATTTTTAGAAAAGTGAATGGCCTGTAAATAATAATCAGCGTAAATCCGCGCGATCTGCGGGAGGAAAGAAATGTAAATTATAACAAAGGGATAGCAAAAAATAACGCTATCTATGAGGAAAAAAATAACATGAAGAAACTAGCACTACATTGGCAAATCATTATTGGCTTGGTATTGGGTCTAATTTATGGACTTATTGCGGCAAATTCGGGTTGGCAAGAATTTACTGCAGATTGGGTTGCTCCTTGGGGAAAGATTTTTATCAATATGTTAAAAATGATTGCGGTGCCGTTGGTACTTATTTCATTAATCAACGGAATTTCAGGCTTGAAAGATGTTTCTCAATTGTCTTCTATGGGAGGGAAAACGATCGGGATTTACATTGCAACAACTGTTATGGCAATTACCATTGGCTTGGTTATGGTGAACTTAATTAAACCGGGTAACTCCTTTTCCGATGAAGTGAAACAGGAACTGGTAAGTCAAAACGAGTCCAAGGTATTATCGACTGCAGCCCAAGCAAATGATCAAAAGAATTCAGGTCCGCTGCAGTTTTTGGTAGACATGGTACCAAGCAATATATTTTTATCTGCAGGCGACAATCGCAACATGTTGCAAGTTATCTTCTTCGCTTTAATGTTTGGAATTGCTTTAATTATTACTCCAGATCAATCAAAAGTGGAACCCATAAAAAAGTTCTTTGATGGGGCCAATGAGGTCATCTTGAAGATGGTCGATATTATCATGTATTTTGCCCCAATAGGCGTTTTTGCATTACTGGGTAACATTATGGTCGAGTTAGCAGGCGATGACCCTGCCGCTGCAGTCGAGATATTAAAAGGCTTAGGAGTGTATTCTTTCACAGTTATACTAAGTTTAGCTATCATGGTTTTTATAATGTATCCTTTAATTTTGAAATTTTTTGCTGGATACTCTTATAAGCGCTTTTTCCAAGGTATAGCACCTGCACAATTATTGGCATTTTCAACTAGTTCTTCTGCGGCTACGTTACCATTAACTATGGAACGTTGTGAAGAGAAATTAGGGGTTTCCAATAAGGTGGCTTCTTTCGTTTTACCTTTAGGTGCAACAATCAACATGGATGGAACAAGTTGTTACCAAGCCGTAGCTGCCGTTTTTATTGCACAAGTTTATGGCATGGATTTGGGATTGTCCGAGCAACTAACGATTGTATTAACGGCTACTTTGGCGTCGATTGGTTCAGCAGCGGTTCCAGGAGCAGGAATAATTATGTTGGCCATTGTACTAGGAGCAGTAGGTATCCCGTTAGAAGGCATTAGTTTAATTTTTGCGGTAGATCGAATTTTAGACATGTGCAGAACAGTAGTAAATGTAACAGGAGATGCAACAGTAGCAACAATTGTGGCAAAAACAGAAAATGAATTAATACCACATCCAGTGGAACGTTAAAATAATTATTCAATAAATAATTGAAATTTAAACAATAGAAAAGATGAAAAAAGTAATCGGAGGTATTGGAGTTCTTCTACTTTTAATTGTAGGAGCACTATTTATTTTGCCAATCATTTTTAAAGATGATATTGTGAAATTGGTGAAAGAAGAAGCCAATAAAACTGTAAATGCTAAAATTGATTTTGGAAACTTCGACTTGAGCCTGATCAAGAGTTTTCCAGATTTTTATTTTTCTATTGAAGACATTACGGTAGATGGAGTTGATGAGTTTGAAGGCGTGCAATTGGCGAATATCAAGGAGATTGATTTGGTCGTTGATTTGATGTCTGTTATTAATGGAGAGTCAATTAATGTGAAACAGATTTCCATAATTAAGCCAATTATAAATACGGTTGTATTAGCAAACGGGGCTGCAAATTATGACATTGCTAAAACAGATTCCACTGCAGCCGCTGAGGTAGAGGATACAACGGCATCAGCACCGTTTAAAATGGAATTGCAGCAATTCCAAATTGTTGACGGTGTTATAACATATAACGATGCTACTTTCCCCATGTCAATGGACATCAATGATCTTGATTTGAACTTAAAAGGCGACTTTACCGAGAACATTACCAATCTAGACATAGCGGGTGAAATGCAGCAGTTTAGTTTAAGCTACGACGGGATTCAATATATGAATCAAGCTAAAGTATTGCTTGATTTGATTTTGGGAATGAATTTAGAGGAGTCGAAATATACCTTTATTGAAAATGAATTTAGAATTAATGAATTAGGTCTTGGTTTTGACGGTTGGGTGGCCATGCCTTCCGATGCCATCGATATGGATTTAACATTCAAGGCGAACCAAACTGATTTTAAGGATATCTTATCACTTATTCCGGCTGCTTTTGCCAAGGATTTAGACGGGGTTGAAACCTCGGGAAAAATGGCCCTAAGTGGATATGCAAAAGGTACCTATTTAGATGAGAGATATCCCGCATTTGGATTGGATTTTCAAGTTGAAAATGCTAGATTCAACTACCCAGATTTGCCAAAATCAGTAGAGGATATTCAAATAATAGCTTCCGTAAAAAACCCAGATGGAAACTTAGATCATACTATTGTTGACGTGCCGAAATTTCATATGGAGTTGGCCAATAACCCATTTGATATTGACTTATTGCTCAAAACACCAATGTCCGACCCTTTTATCAAGGCTGGAATGAAAGGGAAAATTGTTTTGGATAACTTACGTGATGTAATTCCTTTAGAAGAAGGGGATGAAATATCGGGTGAATTTATAGCAGATCTAAACATTGAAGGAAACTTATCAGCAATTGAGAATGAGCAATACGAAAATTTCAAAGCGAAAGGAATGTTAAACGCAAGGAGTATTCATTACACTTCAGACGCTTCAGATTACCCAGTTGATTTGAAAGAAGCAGAATTGGTATTCTCACCTCAATTTGTAGCATTGAATAAAATGGATGTAAAACTTGGAGAGTCTGACATTCAAGCGACCGGGAGGTTAGAGAACTTTATTGGTTATGCGCTAAAAGATAATCAGGTACTAAAAGGGGAATTGGTGATGACTTCAACATACATGAATTTAAACGAATTAGCAGGGATGGATGAAGAAGAGGTTGTTGCAACAACAGAAGATTCAAGTTTAATGGAAGTGGTATTAGTTCCCGAAAATATTGACTTTTCAATGTCAACGATCATAAGAAAGGTTTTGTATGATGGATTGGTAGTTGAAAATATTAATGGAGCAATGCATTTGAAGGATCAAAAAATTTCAATGAAAGACGTTTCTATGGACTTGTTGAAAGGGAATATGGTCATGAATGGATTTTATGAAACAACAGACTCGTTGGCGCCAACCTATAATTTTGCGATGAACATTACAGATTTTGATCTGCAAGAAACGGTTCAGAATTTTAACACAGTTGAACAACTAGCGCCAATTGCAAAATATGGAGCTGGGTTATATTCAACAAATCTCGATGTTAGAGGAAAATTAGACCAGAATATGGAGCCAAACTTTGAGTCTGTGTCAGGTAAAGGAAAAATAAAAACAAAGAGTATTGCGATTGAAGGATACAAACCAATGACAAAAATTGCAGAGTTATTAAAGTATGATCAGTTAAATCCCTTAATTATTAATGATGCTAACATTACGTTTCAAATAATTCAAGGGAAGGTTTTTGTTGACCCATTTACCAATAAGATAGGTAAAACAGAAATGACCATTTCCGGAAGTAATTCTTTTGATCAAACGATTGATTATGTATTTGCATTTGCAATTCCAAGAAGGGAGTTTGGCGGAAATGCCAATCAGGCGGTAGATGGTTTATTGGCGAAAGCTGCAACAAGTGGAGTTGACTTAAGCGGAGCAGTTGATGTTGTTAACGTTGATGTAACTCTAAAAGGCCCTGCCACCGATCCAAAAATTGGGACAAACTTTAAGAAAAGTGCGGGGGAAGCTAAAGATGCTTTAAAAGCCAAAGCTAAGGCAGAATTGGATGCAGCAAAGCAGAAAGCCAAAGAAGAATTAGAAAAAAAGAAAAAGGAGCTAGAAAATCAGGCTCAAGAAGAGTTGGAGAAGCAAAAACAGAAAGCCAAAGAAGAATTAGAGAAGCAGAAAAAAAAGGCAGAAGAGGAACTTGAGAAGCAAAAAGAGGCGGCCAAGAAAAAGTTAGAAGAAGAAGCGAAGAAAAAAATAAAAGGACTTCTAGGAAAGTAAGCTTTTATCTTTATTTGCGAATTGATTGAAATTTGGATGAATAGAAGATTTAATTTGACATTGATGAAAAGAGGAGTTGCTTTAATGGCATTGCTTTTTACTTTTTCAACTGTTTTTTCACAAGATGATTGGAGCTGTTCAAAACCCAACAAAAAAGCTCAGAAGCTTTACGGTAATGCTCAGCAGCTTAATTTTAAAGGGGAAGATAGTTATCGGAGTTTAATTGAAGCAGTAAAACTTCAAGAAGATTATGCTGAAGCGCTTTCGGTTTTGGCATACATTAACAGTAAAAAGTTAGAGCAGTTTCCTGAAAACCTAAGAATTCAAAACCGAGTTAAGTCGTATTACGAAAAAACTAGAGATGCTTGTCCGGCTTATCGGAACTATGAAGCAAGTTTTTGGTTGGCTAAATTTTATTACCACCAAAGAGATTATAATCAAGCTTATACATATGTGACTGAGTATTTATCCAAATCTAAATCAAAAAATGGAAAAGAACTTGAAGAAGCTCAAGGTATAAAGAAAAGAATAGAAAAATATAAAGAGTTGTTTAAGCAGACTGTTCCTTTTAACCCCAATAAGGTTCCCGGTGTTTCTACTGCGGAAGATGAATATTTACCAATGTTGTCACCTGATAATCAATTTCTCTTTTTTACTCGGAAAACAACTGTTGATTCGAAGAGTGTTTTCGGCGAGCAAGAAAAAGAGTTGTTTTTTCAAAGTAGAAAACGATACGATGGGACATATTCTAAAGGAATTCCAATGGAAACTCCTTTTAATTCAGGCACTTCTTATCAGGGAGGTTCTAGTATTTCAATAGATAATAAATTACTATTCATCACTATTGTAAGTCCCAGCTTCACTCGCGATGGTCGATCTTTCTCGAATGGCGATATTTATTATTCAGATTTTTATGATGGGAATTGGAGCGCATTAAAAAGCATTGGGAGTCACATAAATGGTCAATTTACTTGGGAAGGTCAACCCTCTATTTCTGCAGATAATCAAACGCTCTATTTTGCGAGTGCCCGAGAGGCAAGTGAAACTCATTTTGGAGGAATGGACTTGTACAAAGTAGAACGTTTACCAAATGGAAACTGGGGAAACCCGATTAACTTAGGTCCAAAGATTAACACTTCTGGTAACGAAAAGTCTCCTTTTATGCACTCAGACAGCTATACACTTTACTTTTCTTCTGATGGTCACCCAGGTGTAGGAGGGCAAGATATCTTTTTTTCACACATAGATAAATTTAAAGAGTTCAGTAGTCCTGTTAACATTGGAGTTCCCATAAATACAGAGGAAGATGAGGTAGGTTTTATGGTTAGTACTGACGGGAAATACGGTTACTTTTCATCGAACGCTCTTGGAGAAGGACTAGATATTTACAACTTTGAATTGCCTGAATATGCTAGACCTGATGAGGTGGCTTTTATTAAAGGGGCGATAAGTTCGAAAGATCCGAATGCTGCAAAAGGCATGAAGATTGAATTGAAAAATACAACTACCAACGAAATTACAAAAGGTGTGGTAGACGAGAAAACGGGAGAATATGTAGCTGTAATTCGGGCCAAAGAAAAAGAAGATGTGATGATGATGGCCAAGAAAAATGGGTATGCATTTACATCGCAATATATTAACTCTGATAAGGATGTAATTGGACGTCCAAAGAGAGTTGAGGCTGTTGAATTCAAACCTATAGAAACAGGACAAACGTATCAAATTAATAACATCAACTTTACGACCGATTCATATGAATTGAATTCTCAAGTGGTAAATATCTTAAACGAATTCATTGTTTTCTTGGTTGATAATCCTTCAGTAAAAGTTGCTATTCACGGTCATACTGATAATGTTGGTGACTCAGAAGAGAATTTGTTACTGTCTACAAATCGAGCAAAGGCTGTGTTTAATTATTTGATTATTCAAGATGTAGAGCCAACTCGATTAAAATTTAAGGGCTTCGGTTCAACAAAGCCAATTGCAAGTAATAGTACAGATGAGGGCAGGGCTAAAAATAGAAGAACAGAATTCGTTATACTTTCAAAGTAATCTAATTACATTTGTAGCAAATTAAATTAAATCAAAAACATGAAAAAGAGTTTATTATTATTCGCTGTGGGAGCTATGTTATTTGCTACCTCTTGTGATACAAAAAAGGCTGAAAAAGCAGAAGAAGTTGCAGAGGAAACAATCGAGAATTCAGAAGAAGCATTAGAAAAGGCAGCTGAAGAGTCTAATCAATTTGCTAATAATCCAGAAGGGTATTTTGGAAAAATTATCGAGGCAGAAGGAGCTAAATTCATTGACGAATTCGCAACTTTAATGAACGGGAAAGATTCGTTGAATGTAAAGATTCAGGCTATTGCTGCAGAAGTTTGTCAGAATAAAGGTTGTTGGATGAAAGTTCAAACTGCTGACGGCAGTATGATGAGAATTAAATTTAAAGACTACGGTTTCTTCGTGCCAATGGACATTACAGGAAAAAATGTGATTTTTGAAGGAGTAGCGTTTAAAGATACTACCACAGTTGAAGACTTGAAGCATTACGCAATGGATGGAGGTCAGTCTGAGGAAGAAATAGAAGCCATTACAGAGCCAGAAATTAGTACATCTTTTCTAGCTGAAGGAGTAATTGTTTTAGACTAAAAGAAAATGACTTAATCGTCGAGCCCCTTTTCAGAAATGAAAAGGGGCTTTTTTGTGGAATTAATTTAATCACCGCCTTTCTGCAACAATAAATCGCTTAATTTAGCGTAATCGGAGATATTTTTCACTTTATGATTAAAAAAATAGGATTTTTTCTTTTTACTATTTCAAGTATTTTTGGTCAAGCACAAAGTGGAGGGAACAGTACTTATAAGTTCTTGAATACCGCGTCCTCGGCAAGAATAGCAGCTCTAGGAGGGGCGCAAATAGCAGTAAAAGATAACGATCCTTTCTTAGCGTTTGATAATCCAAGTTTGCTGAACAAGGAAATGGATAACAAATTAGCTTTAACTTACCTTAATTACATATCAGATATAGGCTCTGGTTTTGCATCTTACACCAAATCGTATAAAGATATTGGTACATTTTCAGGAGCAGTTAAATTCATAGACTACGGAAAATTCACAGAAACAGATAATGCAGGAAACGAAATCGGAGATTTTTCTGCCGGAGAGTATGCCTTTGTAATTGGTTATGCAAGGGAAATAGATACTAACTTTTCAATAGGAGGAAATGTTAAGGCAATATATTCGAATTTTTACGACTACAATTCATTAGCAGCGGCCATTGATTTAAGTGCTAGTTATTTAAGTCTAAATAGAAGATTTACGATGGCAATGGTTGTTAAAAATATTGGCAGACAAATTACCACGTACAATAATGGTGGAGAGGAAGATTTGCCATTTGAGATACAATACGGACTTTCTAAAAGTTTTGAAAATATTCCTATTCGATTAGGGTTGGTATTTCACAACTTACAACAATGGGATTTACGGTACGATAATCCTAATGATGAACAGGAATCTACAATCCTTAATGCGCCGGGAGAAGAGGAGAAAAAGGACAATAAATTTTTACAGAATTTCGGCCGCCATCTAATTGTCAATACCGAGTTCTTAGTCAGTGAAAATTTCAACATCCGCTTTGGGTACAATTATATGAGAAGAGCTGATTTGAAAATCGATGAAGAGTTAGGATCCGTTGGTTTTAGTTGGGGCCTAGGTTTTAGGGTAAATAAATTTCATTTGAGTTATGGTAGATCAGCTTTTCATCAAGCGGCTGCCACAAATACCTTTTCAATTTCTACACGACTTTCCGATTTTATCAACTAATTTTGGGAAATGAACCAGCCCATTATTATAGCCATTGACGGTTATTCCTCTTGCGGAAAAAGTACAATTGCTAAAGCATTAGCAAAGCGTTTAAATTATGTTTTTATAGATACGGGCGCAATGTATCGAGCGGTAAGCCTGTACATTCTTCGTAATGAAATAGATTGGAAGGGTAGTTCAGAACAAGAAATTGAAAAAATCTTAGATAAAATCACAATTACTTTTGAGTACAATGCTGAATCACAGCAGTCTGAAACCTACCTGAACGCAGAGAACGTTGAAGAAGAAATTCGTGGCAAGGCAGTCTCTGAAGTGGTGAGTGAAATTAGCCAACTAAAAGCCATTCGTAAAAGGATGGTGAGTCTGCAGCAAAAGGCCGGTATTAAAAAAGGCTTGGTGATGGATGGGCGAGACATTGGGACTCAAGTTTTTCCAGATGCTGAATTGAAAATATTCATGACTGCAGACCCCAAAATTCGTGCTCAACGTAGGTTCAAAGAGTTGAAGTCAAAAGGAAAACCATTGACTATTGAAGAAATTGAAAGTAATCTAACTTCAAGGGATTATAATGATACGCATCGCAAGGAAAACCCATTAAGGAAAGCAGATGATGCTATAGAATTAGATAATTCATACTTAGACCAAGAAGAACAATTGAATTGGGTGTTAAAGATACTTCAAGAAAAAAACCTTAGCTGATTCCCATTTCTGATAAAATTTGCTCTTTTGATTTGTGTTCAGGATAAAAAGAAAGTAGCTTATCCATTACTCCATCTACAACAGCATCGGGGCAAGAAGCCCCAGAAGTTAAAATGATTCGAACTGGATTCTTCTCCGGTAGAAAGTCTTTTGTCATCAACATTTGCTTCTCGTGAAAGTTGAAATGTCTGACCTTGTTAGCATTCAATATCTCTTCATCACTAGAGATAAAATAAGTTGGTAATTTTTCTTCGCATAATTCTACTAAATGAGAAGTGTTTGAGCTGTTAAACCCTCCAACAACTATAGCCAAATCAGCTTCTCTTTCTAGTAGGCCAAAGGTAGCTTGCTGATTATCATTTGTAGCATAACATAACGTATCTCTCGTGTCGGCAAAATGCTGATCTAAATTCTCTGTACCGTGAATCTGTTCCATTACTTCCTTAAAGTAATCAGCAATAGATTGAGTGTCAGAAGCTAGCATGGTGGTTTGGTTTACAACGCCCACTCGGAATAAATGCTTTTCCGGATCAAACCCTTTGGAGTAATTTCCTTTGAACAAGTGATGAAACTCTTTAACGGGCATCGTTCCTTTAACAAACTCTCCAAGTTTTTTAGCTTCTTCCATATCTTTAACGACTATAGAGGGGGAAAATTCAGAACTGTGTGAAAAGGTCGCTCTAGTCTCTTCATGTTTGTGTTTGCCATGAATTATTATGGTATAATTATCTTTACCTAACTTCTCAGATTGTTTCCAAACTTTGGTAACAAATGGACAAGTTGTATTGTATTTTTTAATCTCTATTCCAATGGACTTAAGTATAGCTTCTATTTCTAGGGTTGTACCAAATGCAGGAATAATGACTATATCTTCTTTTGAAAGTTCTTTCCATTCTACAAATTGGTTGCCTTGAGTATCCATTATAAACTGAATGCCCAACGATCTTAGGTCCGCATTTACAGAAGGGTTGTGAATCATCTGACTCAGTAAATAAATACGTTTACCAGGATTTTCCTCAACAGCTTTGTATGCGATTTCAATTGCATTTTCTACCCCAAAGCAAAATCCAAAATGTCTGGCAACTAAAAACTGAATAGATCCAAAATCTAATAAGGTAGGCTTAAAATCTTTTTTTCTGGGATCCGTTTCTTTTCTACTTTGCTTAATAGTAGAAATAAAAGAACTGTGGTAGGTGGCAGGTATGTCGAATTGTTTCATAGCAAATTTGATTGCTCAAAATTAACGAATGGTTATAAAAGGTAAACGATATTAAAAGAGATATGTTTTATGCTTAAATCAAAGTTTTTTGCATTATGCTTTTTAGTATATTTGCGCCCTCTTTTTGAGAAGCTCGAACGTCGATATTTCGGGTACTTTAATAACAACTTTCGTTTTCATATCGATTAAAAAACGAAATACAAAAACAACGATTCATGGTCGAATCTAATAAAGACGCTGCTGGTAAAGCAGAAGAGACAAAAAAAGCAGCTCCTGCTGCTGAAAAAGCTTCAAATCTTGAAGCAAAAGAAATTAAAGCAAAAGCGGAAAAAGTAACTGAACCGGCGGCTACACCTGAAGCAAATCCGGTGGAAGCGAAAGCGGAAGCAGCAACTCCAGAGAAAGAGGAAAAAACGGAAGCTAAAAAACCAACCAAAACCAGAGCTAGAAAAACTGCTCCAAAGGCTGAGGCTAAAAATGCAGAGTTAGCAGTAGATGATTCTACTTCTGAAGCTCCTGTTGTTGAGGCTCCAAAGACTAAGGAAGAGCGATTGAAAGAAATGGAAGACTTTAGAAAAGACTTCGATTGGGATGCTATTGGTAAGTATGATGACAAGTATTCTGATGAAGATCAGAAGCAAATGGAAGACATGTATGACGAAACAATCAATTCTATATCTGAGCAAGATGTAATTGATGGTGAAGTTGTAAGTATTACTCCTAGAGAAGTTGTTGTAAACATTGGTTACAAATCAGACGGTGTTATTACGAAGTCTGAATTAAGGTATAAAGACGATTTAAAAATTGGCGATCAAGTCGAAGTTTTCATTGAAAGCCAAGAAGATCGAAATGGACAATTGGTTCTTTCTCACAGAAAAGCTAGAGCATTAAGAGCTTGGGAGAGAGTAAATGACGCATTAGCTACTCAAGAAATTATCAAAGGGCACGTCAAGTGCAGAACAAAAGGTGGATTAATTGTAGATGTATTTGGAATTGAAGCATTCTTGCCAGGTTCTCAAATTGATGTTAAACCAATTAGAGATTACGATATATATGTAGATAAAACAATGGAATTCAAAGTTGTTAAAATCAACAAAGAATTTAAAAACGTTGTAGTTTCTCATAAAGCGTTAATTGAAGCGGAACTTGAAGTTCAAAAGCGTGAGATTATTTCTCAATTAGAGAAAGGTCAAGTGTTAGAAGGTACTGTTAAGAATGTAACTTCTTACGGTGTATTTATTGATCTAGGTGGTGTTGATGGTTTAGTTCACATTACTGATCTTTCTTGGGGTAGAGTAAATCACCCAGAAGAAGTGGTTACTTTAGATGAGAAAGTGAAAGTTGTAATCCTTGACTTTGATGATGACAAGAAGAGAATTGCTTTAGGTATGAAGCAGTTGGAAGGTCATCCATGGGATAAGTTAGATGACAAACTACAAGTTGGAGATAAGGTAAAAGGAAAGGTAGTTGTTGTTGCTGATTACGGTGCGTTTGTAGAAATTCAGCCGGGTGTTGAAGGTTTAATTCACGTTTCTGAAATTTCTTGGTCTAACCAATTACAACCAGCACAGGCATTCTTTAAAGTTAATGATGAGGTAGAGGCGGAAATCTTAACCTTAGACAGAGAAGAAAGAAAGATGTCGCTTGGTGTAAAACAATTGACTGAAGATCCATGGGAAGGTATTGAAGCTAGATTCCCAATTGAATCTAAGCAAAAAGGAAAAGTGACAAACATCTCTGATTTTGGTGTATTCGTAGAATTAGCTGATGGAGTAGATGGATTAGTGCATATTTCGGACCTTTCTTGGCAGAAGAAAATCAATCATCCAAAAGAAGTTGTTTCTGTAGGAGAAGATATGGAAGTAATCATTTTGGAAATCGACAAAGAGAACAGAAGATTGAGTCTAGGTTACAAGCAGCTTGAGGAAAATCCATGGGAAACTTTCGAAACTGTTTTTGAAATCGGATCTGTTCATAAAGGAACCATCTCTGAGGTCAATGCGAAAGGAGCAACCATTATCTTGCCATACGGTGTAGAAGCTTTTGCTACTAAGCGTAACTTGATTAAGGAAAATGAAGCTGTTGCCGTTAAGGACGAAGAGTTAGATTTCAAAATCATGGAATTCAATAAAAATGCTAAGAAAATAGCAGTATCGCATACTCAAATCCACAAGGATGAAGAGTACGAAGAGAAGACTGTTAAAAGAGCTGCTGCGCGAGCTGATCATGCTGCAACTTCTAAAGCAATTAAGAGTATGAATTCTAAGCAAGAGAAATCTACTCTTGGTGATTTAGATGCACTAGCTGCTTTAAAGGATAAACTAGAAGCAGGAGAGAGCAAGAAAAAGTAATCTTCTACATCTACATAACATTTAAAAGGCCTTGCATTAGCAGGGCCTTTTTTTGTGTTTAGAAGGCATGTAGTATTGATGGTTTAGTGTTTCGTAAACCTTTATCGTTTTTATAGTTGTGGATTTGTATTTACAAATACATATAACTCTTTGATTATTAAGTGGTAATTACTGACATTAGTACAGTTAAAAAAAGTTCGAAAAAGATTCAATTTATTTGCTTTTGTAATAATAAACTTTGGTACCTTTGTCGTCCCGAAAAAAGTAGGGATAGTTTACTGAGAAGTTGTTGTTTTGAATGAGGTTAAATTTTTATTAAAAAAGATTTAAAAAGTATTCTCGGAACAATTTTTATTAGTAAGTTTGCAGCCCCAAATTAAACGGTGGGGTAGTGATAACGATTTAAGAGAGGGTTTAATCACCTTTTACTAGATATAAGATTTTGACTTTAGGTAGTCGAAAGTTCTTTGAAAAGATTGAAGTAAGAAGAAACAAGGAAAAACATCTTGATGTTATTTTGTTAAAGGAATAATATTTGAGAAACCTAGCACAATATTAAATTTATAATTACAACGAAGAGTTTGATCCTGGCTCAGGATGAACGCTAGCGGCAGGCTTAACACATGCAAGTCGAACGGTAACATGAAAGCTTGCTTTTGATGACGAGTGGCGCACGGGTGCGTAACGCGTATGCAATCTACCCTTTACTGGAGAATAGCCCTTGGAAACGAGGAATAATACTCCATAGTATAACAATTTCGCATGTTATTGTTATTAAAGCTTCGGCGGTAAAGGATGAGCATGCGTCCCATTAGTTAGTTGGTGAGGTAATGGCTCACCAAGACTTCGATGGGTAGGGGGCCTGAGAGGGTTATCCCCCACACTGGTACTGAGACACGGACCAGACTCCTACGGGAGGCAGCAGTGAGGAATATTGGTCAATGGACGAAAGTCTGAACCAGCCATGCCGCGT
>JBLHTZ010000060.1:0-13587 GCA_047627915.1 Vicingaceae bacterium | reverse complement strand
CTATCCACTCTTTCCCTGTGCATTTTCCCTTTGAAATTAATCTACGAACTCTATCATTTAAAATTTCTGCACCTGCTCCCGGCAATGAATCTAATCCAGCTTCCTTTAATTGTCTGAGTACTTCAGTGTGACTTAACCCTTCTAGTTTGCATATGTGTGCAATTTCCGGTGGTCCGAGTGCATGTAATTTTAAAGTAGGGTAAAGGCTTTTAAGTTCTTTAAATAAACCACAGTAATACTCTAAGCCTAAATCAGGATGATGACCACCTTGCAATAGTAACTGCTCACCACCATATTTAATAAGTTCATCAATCTTTTCTTTGTACTGCTCTATGGTTGTAACATACGCCTCTTTGTGTCCGGGGATGCGGAAAAAATTACAAAACTTACAGTTGGCCAGGCAAACATTGGTGGTATTGGCATTTCTATCAATGATCCAGGTAACCTCCTCGTTGCCTTTTTTTTCAATTTTTAATTGATTGGCAACAAATGCCAAATCAGCTGTTGCAGCATTTATAAATAAAAACTGGCCCTCTTCTGCGCTTAAAAACTCTTTTTTTAACGCTCTACCTAATAAATCTTCTGTGTTCAATGCAAATGTATTTAAATGATAACTGAAATTGTCCGTGTTAATTGTGTTAGTTTTGTAGCTGTAAAATTACGCATTAAAGCTACTCTTACGCTTTTAACAGCGGGACATAAGGCTTGTTCAACGTAAATGAAAAATGACAAAGATAAAATCAACAAAAACTAAGCTTGGAATTTCTATAGGAGACCCTGATGGGATTGGAGTTGAGGTAATTCTAAGAACACTCTCTGACAATCGATTGATGGAGCTGTTTACTCCAATTATTTTTGGGGCGAAAAGTATTATTTTAAGTCAAACGAAAATATTCCAATTTCAAGATCTTAAATTCAATTTTATAGCATCAGTAGAAGATGCAAAAAATGGACAAATTAACGTAGTAACTGTTTGTGATGAATCTTTTGAACAGAACTTTGGAGTTGAATCAAGTGAGTCCGGAAAAATATCTTTTCAATCACTTTCGTCGGCAGTTAAGAGTTTAAAAAATAAAGAGATTGATGCGTTAGTTACAGCTCCAATAAATAAGAATGCGATTCAGTCTGCGGATTTTGAATTTCCGGGGCATACAGAGTATTTGCAAAACGAAGATGGGGCAAAGGATTCGTTAATGCTAATGTTAAGTGAAAGTGCTAGAATTGGTGTTGTAACAGGTCATATTCCTTTAAGTGAGGTAGGTAAGCAGTTGACAGCTGAACTGATTTTAGCAAAGTTGACCATCTTGAATAAAAGTCTGAAAGAGGATTTTAGCATTCGAAAACCAAAAATTGCAGTGATGGGGTTGAATCCTCATGCGGGCGATAATGGATTGTTAGGCAAAGAAGAGCAAGAGTTGATTATTCCTGCAATTAATCAAGCTAAAAGTATAGGGATCTTGGCTTTTGGGCCATACGCGGCTGATGGTTTCTTCGGTTCAAGTGCGTATGCAAAATTTGACGGTATTCTGGCGATGTACCATGACCAAGGATTAATACCGGCTAAGAGTTTTTCATTTGGTTCTGGAGTCAATTTTACTGCAGGACTCTCCTTCATAAGAACCTCTCCAGACCATGGTACTGCGTTTGAAATTGCGGGTCAAGGTGTGGCAGACGATGGTTCATTTAGAACTGCTTTGTATACGGCATTGGAGTTGTGTAAAAACAGAGAATTAAATGAGGAGCTAGCTGAAGGCGCTCTAGTTGTAAATAAAAGTCGGAATTAGTACGCAAGAAGTATTATTTTGTTAAATTTGCCGACTTCTTTTTTGGGAAGGTAATAATGAAGAAAGAGAAACAAAAGTTGGTAATTCCCTTTATAGGTTTAAAAGAAGGGATACATCAGTTTGAATTTGAGATAGATTCGACGTTCTTTGAGCAATTTGATTACTCAATGATAGAAGAAGGGGACTTTAAGATTAAAGTTGAATTTGAAAAGAAAAAAATTCTTTTCAATCTCAATTTTAAATTAAAGGGGAAAATTACTGCAAGTTGCGATCGGTGTTTAGAGCCGCTAACATTTAAAGTAAAAGGAAACGAGAGCTTAATTGTAAAGTTTGGAGAAACAACTTACAATGAAACAGATGAAATTAAAGTTATTTCACCTGCGGAATACGAATTGGATTTAACAAATGACATTTATCAATATGCTCATATGTTGCTACCAACTAAAGTAAAGCACGAAAAGAAAAAGGATTGTAATCCTGAAATAATTGAGCAGTTAGAAAAGCTAACAACAAAACAAGAAAGTAAAGAGGTAGATCCACGATGGGCTGCCTTGTCAAAATTAAAAGATAAAAGCGAATAAAATTATAAGATTATGGCACATCCTAAACGAAAGATATCCAAAACGAGAAGAGATAAAAGAAGAACGCACTACAAGGCTGAAGCTCCAACAATTGCGACTTGTCCAACAACAGGTATGCCGCATTTATATCATAGAGCTCATTGGTATGAAGGTAAACTTTATTACAAAGGAAAAGTAGTGATGGAAAAAGCTGAGGCTTAATTTTATCAATAAAATTTTTTGAAGGTGGACTACGCAAGTAGTTCACCTTTTGTTTTTAACAGCTTCTATTGAAAAGCTTCTTGCTTTTGACTTTTATTACTTCTAAGAATGAAGTACATTAGCCGCCCTAAAGCATTTATAATCGCAGAATGAGTAAAATCCGAGCAGCAGTAACTTCAGTTGGAGGTTACGTTCCTGAGTACAGGTTGACCAACAAAGTGTTGGAAACTATGGTAGAGACAAACGATGAGTGGATCATGTCTAGGACCGGAATTAAAGAAAGGAGAATATTAAAAGGAGAAGGTCTTGGAACTTCTGATATGGCTGTTGAAGCTGTAAATGAGCTTTTGAAAAAAAGAGGAATTTCTGCTGACGAGATAGATTTATTGATCTGTTGTACCGTTACACCTGATTTAGTTTTTCCAGCTACAGCAAATATTATTACGGATAAGATTGGAGCGAAAAATGCTTTTGGGTTTGACTTAATGGCAGCTTGCTCAGGTTTTTTGTATGGAGTCACGACTGGCTCAAAATACATTGAGACAGGTGCCTGTAAAAAGGTGGTAGTAGTAGGAGCAGATAAAATGTCATCTATTGTAGATTATGAGGATCGCCAAACGTGCATCATTTTTGGTGACGGCTGTGGTGCTGTGTTGTTAGAACCCACTGAAGAAGATTATGGAGTGATGGACACGATTATGAAAAGTGACGGTTCAGGTCGAGTGCATTTACATCAAAAAGCTGGAGGCTCTGTTAAACCAGCAAGTCATGCAACAGTTGATGCTAAAGAACATTTTATTTATCAAGAAGGACAAGCAGTGTTCAAGTTTGCAGTAACAAATATGGCTGATGTGTCAGCCGAAATAATGGAACGAAATAACTTAACGAGTGATGACATTCGTTTCTTAGTTCCACACCAAGCAAATAAACGAATTATTGACGCTACCGCCCGGAGAATGGGGGTAGGCGAGGATAAAGTGATGCTAAATATTGAAAAATATGGCAATACTACAAGTGGAACTATTCCGCTTTGTCTATGGGAATGGGAGAAACAATTGAAAAAAGGGGACAACTTGATTCTTTCTGCTTTTGGTGGGGGATTTACTTGGGGCTCTATATATTTAAAATGGGCTTACGATAGCAAGGAATAATTGTACTTTTCAAGATATTTAATAAATTTAACGACATAAATAAAGAATTACGACCTATGAAAGTTAGTGAAATTCAAGAACTGATTAAGTTCATTTCAAAATCAGGTGTAAGTGAAGTTGAAATTGAGCACAAAGATTTTAAGATTAATATAAAGACTCCACCTTATAGAAAAGGGAAAGGTGTTGAGCCGGTGGCTCCTCAACAACAAGTAGTGCATCAAATGATGCCTGCTCAAATGCAACAAATGCCTATGGCGGCAGCTCCAGTACCTGCTCAAACAGCGCCTGCTGTTGAAGCTCCAAAAGCTGATGATAATGCAAATTACATTGAGATTAAATCCCCAATGATTGGAACGTTTTATAGAAAACCATCACCTGACAAAGACGAATTTGCTAAGGTCGGTGATGTGATAAGCGAAGGTGACACGGTTTGTGTAATTGAAGCCATGAAATTATTCAATGAAATAGAAAGTGAAGTAAAGGGAAAAATTGTCAAAGTATTGGTTGACGATACAACTCCTGTTGAATACGACCAGGTTCTGTTTTTAGTTGATCCTGCAGGGTAATTCCTGTTTCTTTTCATTTAATACGTAGAATTATGTTTAAGAAAATATTAATTGCCAATAGAGGAGAAATTGCTCTACGGGTAATTCGTACTTGTAAAGAAATGGGCATTAAAACGGTAGCAGTTTATTCTACCGCTGATGCTGATAGTTTACATGTGCGATTCGCCGATGAAGCGGTTTGTATTGGACCACCTTCTAGTACAGATTCGTATTTGAAAATGACCAATATTATTGCTGCTGCGGAAATTACAAATGCAGATGCCATTCATCCGGGTTACGGATTCTTGTCTGAGAATGCAAAATTTTCTAAAATTTGTGCAGAGCATGATATAAAGTTCATTGGAGCATCTCCAGAAATGATTGATGGAATGGGTGACAAAGCCTCGGCTAAGGCAACCATGATTAAGGCAGGTGTGCCAACCGTTCCAGGAGTTGATGGATTGATGAAAGACCTACAGCATGCGAAAGATTCTGCAAAGAAAATTGGTTATCCTGTAATGATGAAAGCGACTGCCGGTGGTGGTGGAAAAGGCATGAGAATTATTCGTGCGGAAGAAGGAATGGAAGCTGCTTGGGAAAGCGCTCGCCAAGAATCTTTAGCTGCTTTTGGCAACAATGGGATGTACATGGAAAAATACATTGAAGAACCTCGTCATATTGAAATTCAAGTAGCTGGAGATCAGTTTGGCAATTATTGCCACATGTCAGAAAGAGACTGTTCTATTCAAAGAAGACACCAAAAGTTAGTAGAAGAAACCCCATCACCATTCATGACGGCAAAGTTAAGGAAAGCGATGGGTGAAGCTTCTGTGAAAGCGGCAGCTGCTGTTAAATATGAAGGTGTTGGAACGGTAGAGTATTTGGTTGATAAAGACCGAAACTTCTTTTTTATGGAAATGAATACACGTATTCAGGTTGAGCATACCATTACCGAAGAGGTGATTAATTTTGACTTAATTAAAGAGCAAATAAAAATTGCTGCTGGCCATAAAATATCTGGTAAAAATTACGAACCTCAAATGCATGCCATACAGTGTAGGATAAATGCAGAGGATCCGGAAAATGGTTTTAGACCGAGCCCAGGTGCTATTACAACGTATCATGCTCCTGGAGGTCACGGTATTCGTATCGATACACATGTTTATGCAGGCTATACTATTCCGCCATATTACGATTCTATGATTTCGAAATTAATTACGGTTGCACAAACAAGAGAAGAGGCTATTGACAAAATGGAAAGAGCGTTAAGTGAATATGTGATTGAAGGGATTAAGACAACTATTCCGTTTCACAGACAGCTAATGCAAGATCCATTGTTTAGAAAAGGTCAGTGCACTACTAAATTTATGGATACTTTTGATTACAAAGCTCCTAAAGACTAGTAGTAGAGTTTGTTATTAAAATAAGAAAGGCCCAAGTAAATTAGATTTACTTGGGCCTTTCGTTTATATTTAATTACCTAATGCTCATCGTTAGCATTGGGCTTTATTACTAGTTAGTAGGTATCAGCCTACTTTCCAAACATTACTGCCGCTTAATAATTTATCTAAGTTTCCTTTTCCCATTCTTTCTGTAGCGGAGGCAATTTGCTCTTCCATTGCTTCTTCGTAACGGTATCTATCTTCCGCATAAAATACTCCGAAAGGTCTTGGTAAGTGTCCTTCTGTTTTAGGGTTGTCAAAAAAGCTCGTCAATAACTGTGCTTGAAAGTGATTTGTTTCATCGTGAATCATTAAATTACTCTCATTCGCTTCTGCTATGTTCACAATTCTTGGAGTAGAACCATCAAGTGCAATAGCTTTTTCTCTTTCTGCTCCAAAAACTAAAGGTTTCCCTTGTTCTAAGAATAATGTTTCTTCAAGCTTAGATCCTTTGTCGGTAAACACCTCGAAAGCACCGTCGTTAAAAACATTGCAGTTTTGATATATCTCAATCATAGAAGTTCCGACATGCTGGCTACCTCTCAGTAAAATTTCTCTTTGATGTTTTGGGTCACGATCCATTGTTCTTGCAATGAAGGTAGAATCTGCTCCTAAACAAAGTTTCAGTGGATTAAAAGGGTGGTCTAAGGATCCAATAGGGGTCGACTTTGTGACCTTACCTTCAGGAGAAGTTGGAGAGTACTGCCCTTTCGTTAGTCCGTAAATCTCGTTATTAAATAATAAAATATTTACATCGAAATTTCTACGAATCATGTGAATCAGGTGATTCCCTCCGATTGAAAGGGCATCGCCATCGCCCGTAATAATCCAAACACTTAATTCCGGTCGGCTAATTTTTAGCCCACTTGCAACCGCTGTTGCTCGTCCATGAATACTATGCATTCCATAGGTGTTCATGTAATAAGGAAAACGAGAAGAGCAACCAATACCTGAAATAAAAACAACATCTTCCTTGTCTCTACCTAGTTCAGGCATAATTGATTGAACCTGTTTTAGAACTGAATAATCTCCACAACCTGGACACCATCTTATATCTTGGTCGGTTGCAAAGTCTTTTGCTGTTAGCGGCTTTGTTAGTACTTCACTCATGCTACTTCAAATTTTTGTTCAATGGCTTCAACAATTTCTTTTGTTGAAAATGGAATTCCTTTTATTTTATTTAGGCCTTTTGCATCCACTAAAAATTGATCTCTAATGATTTTTACCAATTGGCCATTGTTTATTTCTGGTACGATGATGTGCGTGTAATTTTTCAATAAATCACCTAAGTTCTTAGGGAATGGGCTGAGGTATGTTAAGTGGATGTGTCCAACCGCCATTCCTTTCGAATTACATTCTTTAACAGCTGTTTTTACCACACCGTAGGTTGATCCCCAAGAAAGCATTAAAAGATCCCCTTTTTCGGCTCCGTTATTTACTTTTTGCAAAGGGATACTATCTGCTATTTTTGCTATTTTTTCTGCCCTTATTTTAACCATTTTCTCATGGTTATCAGGGTCGTATGAAACATTACCTGTATCAACTTCTTTTTCCAAACCACCAATTCTGTGCTCGTATCCTTTCATCCCGGGTAATGCCCAGTCTCGAACTAAATTTTCATCTCTTTTATATGGAAGGTAGGTTTCGTCGTCTGTTTTGGTAGGAACAAATTTTGGAGTAATAGTAGGTAATTCATCTGCTGTTGGAAATTTCCAAGGCTCAGAGCCGTTGGCAATGTAACCGTCAGATAATAGAAATACTGGAGTCATGTGTTCTAATGCAATTCTGCATGCCTCGAAGGCTGCATTAAAGCAATCTGATGGAGTAGAAGCCGAAACTATTGGCATTGGCGCTTCTCCGTTTCTACCGTAATAAGCCTGTAATAAGTCTGCTTGCTCCGTTTTAGTCGGCAAACCTGTAGATGGTCCACCCCGTTGAACGTTTACAATAACCATCGGTAACTCGAGCATAATTCCAAGTCCGATGGCTTCGCCTTTTAAGGCAATCCCAGGACCCGAAGAAGCTGTAATTCCAAGTTTGCCTCCAAATGATGCTCCTATGACAGAACACATTGCTGCTATTTCATCTTCTGCTTGAAAGGATCTGACACCAAAGTTTTTATGCTTTGCTAATTCGTGCAGAATATCAGACGCTGGAGTAATAGGATAAGAACCGTAAAACAAATCTAATCCAGATTTTTGCGATGCAGCAATTAGACCTAAGGCAGCCGCCTGGTTACCCATTATGTTTCTGTAAGAACCTGCAGGCAAACTAGCTGCCTTAACATTGTACCGCGAAGTAAATACTTCACTCGTGTCTCCAAAATGATATCCAGCTTTTAAAACACCTATATTGGCCTCGACTAAATCGGGTTTTTTCGCAAACTTTTGTTTGATGAATTCAATCGTTCCTTCCAATTTTCTGCTGTACATGTAGTATAAAAAACCAAGTACAAACATGTTTCTAGAACGGTCCATTTCTTTTTTACCTAAACCACTATCTGCTAACGTACTACGGGTCATTTTGGTAACATCAATTTGAATGGTTCGGTAATCATTCAATGATTTGTCTTCGAGTGGACTATTTTCATAGCCAGCTAATTTTAAATCTCGAGCATTAAAACCATCTGAGTTGATGATAATGGTGCCATGTTTCTTCAATCTTGCAATGTTCACTTTAAAAGCTGCGGCATTCATAGCAACCAAAACATCACAATCATCTCCTGGTGTTGCAACTTCAATACTTCCAAATTTTAACTGAAATCCTGAGACGCCTGCAAGTGTTCCTTGTGGCGCTCTAATTTCAGCTGGATAGTTTGGAAATGTGCTTATATCGTTACCGTATAATGCGTTAGTGTTGGTAAATTGGGTTCCAGTTAACTGAATTCCATCGCCAGAATCACCTGCAAATACTATGGTTACTTCCTGTTTTTCTTCGACTTGTTTTGTCATTAAGACTTCGTTTTTTCTACTTGTAAAATTAACTAGAATTACTATAAATAACAGTTAACAGGCATATGTGTTTAAACGGATTTTTTTATATAATTTTAAGATTATTTTTTACTAAAATTTAACAAACATGAAAAAACTGTTACTGCCTTTATTAGGCATTATACCTTTACTTTCCTTTGCTGGAGGATTTCAAGTAAACCTTCAAGGAACAAAACAAACTGGAATGGGGCACTTGGGAACAAGTTTTCACTTGGGGGCTTCAAGCACCTATTTTAACCCAGCCATGATGGGCTTGGGAGAAAAAAAATTCTCAGTTGAAGCAGGAGGAAGTTTTATTAATTCAAGTATTCAGTTTCAGAATGGCAACACAGGAATTTCTGAACGCACAGACAATCCTATTGGAACACCTTTCTACTTATATGCTACATACAAAATCAATGATAAGTTTACGGCTGGATTAGGAGTTTATACTCCGTTTGGCAGCACGGTAGTTTGGGGAGATGATTGGTCAGGAAAAAATTTAATTCAAGATATATCTTTAAGCGCAATTTTTATTCAACCAACATTGTCTTATAATATTAGTGATAAATTGAGAGTTGGAGCAGGTTTAGCAATAGTGCGAGGAGCATTTGAAATTAATCGAGCAGCGCCAGTTCCAATCGGAAATGATGCTCAAGTAAATTTGCAAGGTGATGCATTGGCTTTTGGATTTAACGCAGGAGTGCATTACGACGTGAGCGAAAAATTCAGTGTCGGGTTAACACATCGTTCAAAGGTGGATGTTGAATTAGAGGGTGGTGATGCAGAATTTACTGTAGATCCTGTGTTAGCGTCAAGATTTCCGAATAGTAAATTCGATGCTACTTTGCCTTTACCGGCTACAACAACTTTAGGGTTGGCGTACAAGGTTTCTGAAAAGTTATTAGTGTCTGCTGAAGGAAGTTTTGTTCAGTGGAGTGGGTACGAGTCGTTAGATTTTGATTTTGCAGAAGAGGTTATAGCTGATTCAAAAAATCCAAGAAACTACGAAGATGCTATGATATTCAGAGTAGGGGCACAATATTCTTACAGTGAAATGTTTGATTTTAGAGTTGGGTTTTATTACGATGAATCACCGATTCAGGATGAGTTCTTTAACCCAGAAACTCCAAATTCAGATAACTTAGGAATCACTGCGGGTCTAAGTGGTCACATTGGTGAGCGTTTTGGATTCGATGCGTCTTTCTTATATATTATAGGGACAGAGAGAGAATCAGAATATCAGCCTTCAGGTTTTGGAGGTACTTATGCTTCAAGATCTGTTATTACAGGTGTTGGTCTAAATTATTCATTTTAAGAAATAACATAGAAAGATGAAAACAAGAAATTTATTATACATATTACCCATCTTCGCATTGACGGCTTGTGAGCCAGATATTGAAGATGTGGAACGAAGTAAAGGAAGCGCCGATTTTAGTAAAATGGTTGCTGTTGGAAACTCTTTAACTGCAGGTTACCAAAGTGGTGCTTTATCTGCAGATGGTCAGATTAATTCACTGCCAGCTATGATTGCTGAGCAAATGACGCAAGTTGGAGGAGGAGAATTTACTCAGCCTTTATTAACAGGTGAGCAAGGTTCAAAGGGTGTGGGAGTTGATCCTGCATTAGCGGTAACAGGGCAAGTTGAAACAAGACTGGCGTTAAAAGGTACCGTTGATTGTTTAGGAGTACAAAGTGTTGGTCCGGTTAGAAAAGGAGATCCATATTCAGCAGTTGCCTTGTTGACAGGGATGGCAAGTGTTGCAGCACAAGGACCTTATAACAATCAAGGTGTGCCGGGTGCTAAACTTACAGATATGACTAACCCAGCATATGCAAACCCATTTTTTGGTAGGTTGAAAACTTCATTACCTGCTACTATGTTAAGTATGGCAACAGATTTAAACGCTACATTCTTTTCGTTATGGATTGGAAATAACGATGTTTTGGGTTATGCTACAACTGGAGGAGATGATGGAGCAACGGGTCCTGGTGGATTAACTGATGCCGGAACATTCAAAACTGCTTATGATGCTGCTGTAGCTGCTTTAACAGCCAATGGTGCGAAAGGTGTTGTTGCAAATATTCCAGATGTTACTTCCATTCCTTTCTTTACAACAGTTCCAATTGGAACTGATGCAGTTAATGCAGCTAATGCAGCCTTACTAAATAGTGCTCAAGCGTATGGGGCATATAATGCAGGTTTAGATCAAGTAGCAGCTGACACTTCAAATGCATTTACAAAAGCTTTTACTCAACAAAAAGCAGATGCTAGAAAGATTAGATTTACTGGTGGTCAAATTAATACGTTCGTTGTTATTGATCCTTCTTTAACTGACCTTACTGTAGTTAATCCTGCATTGATTAGTATGAGACAAGCTAGACCTGGAGAGTTAATGACATTGACGTTGCCGGGAGATTCTATTAAGTGCGCAGGTTGGGGAACTCAGAAGCCAATTCCTGGGAATTATCACTTAACTCTTGCTGAAATTCAAAAAATAAGCAACGCTACAACTGCTTATAATAATGCAATTAAGGCAGCTGCTCAAGCTGAAGGATTAGCATTTGTAGATGCAAACGCTAGACTTAAAGAATTGGCAACTACAGGAATTGTTGCTGATGGCATTAGTTTTAGTTCTGCTTTAGTAACAGGAGGAGCATTTTCGTTAGATGGTGTGCATCCTGCGACAAGAGGTTATGCAATTATTGCAAATGATTTTATTGATGCGATTAACGCTTCTTATGGATCAAACATTCCAAGGGTAAATATTGGTTCTTATTCTACTATTGAAGTAGAGCAATAGAGTATTCGTCGAGTTAAACAAAAAGCCCTTAGTACTAGAAGTACTAAGGGCTTTTTTATGCTTTACTATTTAATGTGGCTTATTGGTTTAAAACTTTGGGTACTTTAATGAAATCAGAATCTTTTTCAGGAGCATTCTTTAATGCTTCTGCTTGGGTAATACTTTCTACTACTTCATCCTTTCGTAGCTCTGCTTCTTCTTCTAACATGTAAATTAAGGGTTTTACGCCTTCCGTGTCAACTGAAGATAATTGCTCAGCAAAATCGAGCATACGGTTCATATCCCCGGTGATTTCTTGCTTCTCTGTATCGCTAAACTCTAATTTAGATAAAGTAGCAATTCGTTCAACAGTTTTAATATCTACAGCCATCTTTTCAATTTTAAATAGAATCTAATCGAGTTGAGATTCTATTGCTTTTCTTGTTTTGTCTCGCAAAGTTAGTAAATCTACCTCACCATTTTTCGGGAAAATAGGAGCATGTATATATACCCTGCTCTTTCCTGGACGAGTTCTCGCAAAGAAGCCCCAATTGTCTTCTAATAGCCTGTAATTGTCTTTAAAAGTTATCGGAATAATTGCTGTGTTAGTTTCCGATGCAGCATAAAAGGCTCCATTTTTAAAGGCTTTCATTTTAGGGGTAGAATCTGGTATTGTACCTTCAGGAAAGATCACCATATTGGTTCCATTATTAAGTTGATCACAAGCATTTTTAATAGCTTGGTGTGCTGCCTTTGGGTTGGCTCGATCTACCAACAAATTCATTTTTTTAAAATAGATGTTAAATACGGGTACGCTACCTAGTTCTTTTTTACCCAAAAAGATAAAATAGGTTGGGAGTGACGCATAAAGCAGTAAAATATCTAAGTACGAACTGTGGTTCGGGCAAAGAATGTAGGAAGTGTTCTGGTCATTTGGGATTCTGCCATGCACTTCTTTGCGCACTCCAATTAAAAATAAGATTGCTTTGGCTTGAAATCGAATTAATTTGAAACCGATAGGAAAATATTTCTCATTACTAAGAAGAACTAGCTGAATTGGATATAAGATGAGAATCACCAGCATCACAACGATTAGAAAATAAATTTTCCATGCATAAGCAAATATGGCAGCGATGAATTTCATGACGTCAAAAATAGGTTTATTTGGTATTTTTGAAGCATGGCAAGAATACTAACGGGAATACAAAGTTCAGGGCAAAATGGAGAGGTTCATTTAGGTAATATTTTAGGTGCAATCCAACCTGGGATTGAACTTTCAAAAAAGGCTGAGAACGAAGCATTTTTCTTTATCGCAGACCTGCACTCGTTAACCACAGTGAAAGATGCTGAGGTTAGAAAATCAAATGTGTATGCCGTTGCCGCCGCTTGGTTGGCTTTTGGCTTTGATACGAACAAGAATGTATTTTATCGTCAATCTGATGTTCCTGAAGTGTGCGAACTGACTTGGTATTTGAACTGCTTTACTCCATTTCCGATGTTGGCAAATGCGCACTCATTTAAAGACAAAGCTGAGAATCTATCTGACGTTAATGCTGGCTTATTTGACTACCCGGTATTAATGGCCTGTGACATTTTATTGTATGATGCAGAGTTTGTTCCAGTCGGGAAAGACCAGAAACAACACCTAGAAATGACGCGGGATATGGCAAGTTCGTTTAACCACAAGTTTGGAGAAACTTTTGTTGTCCCTGAGGCACTTATAGATGAAAGAGTGATGGTAGTTCCAGGTACAGATGGGCGAAAGATGAGTAAGAGTTATAACAATTACATCAATATTTTTCTGCCGGACAAGCAACTGCGAAAAGTGGTTATGAAAGTGGAGACAGATAGCACCCCTTTAGAGGAACCTAAAAATCCTGATACCTGTAATGTTTTTGCCTTGTATTCACTACTAGCGAATGATACTCAAATTGCTGAAATGCGATTGAACTATGTTGGCGGAAACTACGGTTATGGTCATGCAAAACAAGCGTTGTTTGAGTTAATTGTAGCGCAATATTCAGTTCAACGTCAGCGTTATTTTGAATTAATGGAAGACAAGTCAACCATCGACCAATTGTTGAAAGAAGGCGCAGAAAAGGCACGTAAAGTTGCTCGGCCAGTATTGAAC
>JBLHTZ010000059.1:0-13661 GCA_047627915.1 Vicingaceae bacterium | reverse complement strand
GAAGAAACTCAAGATTTGCCTAAAATATTTGAAACCTACGGAACCTTATCTCAGCTTAGAGCTGATAAAATAGGAGATGAGTTTGGTTTTCAATTCATACTGAAAGGTGATGGAACAGAGTATGAAAGAATTCAAGACATTAAAGCCACTGAAGCGGCTTTAATTGTTCCTATAACGTTTCCAAATGCGTACGATGTAAGCGACCCTTTTGCCACGATACGATTGCCACTGGCAGCAATGAAAGCTTGGGAATTAGCACCCCAAAATTTAAGTTATTTAAGGAAGGCTGAAATCGAGTTTGCCATTACTTCAGATGGGTTGAAAACAGAAAAGGAGTTTTACGAAAATTTGAGAACGGCAATTGAGCAAGGGTTCGAAAGAGATGCTGCTATTAAAAGTTTAACGGAAACCCCGGCTAAATTGATTGGAGCTTCAGAAATGATAGGAACGTTAGAAAAGGGCAAGTTGGCCAATTTTATTATTCTTTCAGACACAGTATTTCTAGCTGAAACGAAACTCCATTCCAATTGGGTCAATGGAATTGAGCACGTGTATGAACCCATGAGCTTTTTCGAATATGCTGGGGAGTACAGTTTAAACATCAATAAAAAAGATCAATTTGATTTAAGCTTAACTGGAAAAGGAAACGCCATGAAAGGTAAAGTGGCAAAGAAAAATGCGAAGGAGAAGGTAGATGCTAAAGTTGTTTTGGAGAACAATCGAATCAATTTAAGTTTTACCATGGATGAGAAATTGTTTCGCCTAAGTGGAAGTGTGAGTGATGCAAAAAGTAGAATTTGGAGCGGTAAAATATTAATGGATGGAGTTTGGGAGGATTGGGCAGCAATAAAGAAGATCGCTCAAACAGGGGAAAAAGATACAGCAAAAACGGACTCTACTGACACCAAGAAAAATCAAGTGAAGGGCAAGGTGTTTTACCCAAACATGGCCTTTGGTTGGGAGGATAGTTTGCCGACTCAAACAGAAAACTTATTGTTTAGAAATGCTACTGTGTGGACCAACGAGAAACAAGGAATTTTAAGAAACCACGATGTTTTTGTGGTAGATGGAAAGATTAAAATGGTAGGGTATAAAATCAACATGGAAGTCATGTTTCCTAAAATGGGAAATAACTTCAGAGAAATTGATGCTAGCAATTTGCACTTAACTTCAGGAATTATTGATGAACATTCGCACATTGCCATTCAGCAAGGCGTAAATGAATCTGGGCAAGCAGTTACAGCTGAAGTGAGTATCTCAGATGTGGTAAACTCAGATGACATTAACATTTACCGTCAATTATCAGGAGGAGTAACTACTTCGCAATTGTTGCACGGTTCGGCAAATCCTATTGGGGGGCAATCGGCAATTATAAAGTTGCGTTGGGGACAATCGCCTGAAAAAATGAAAGTGGAAGGGGCCGACGGATTTATCAAATTTGCGTTGGGTGAAAATGTAAAGCAATCCAATTGGGGTGATTTTAACACGGTTCGGTTTCCACAAACCAGAATGGGAGTGGAGCAAGTGTACTATGATGCTTTTGTGCGGGCTCGAGAATATCAAGCGGAATGGACCTTACACAATGCAAAAGGTAAAAGGGAGAAGTTAAAGAGTTTTGCACCAAGAGTTGACCTAGAGTTAGATGTGCTTTCTCAAATATTAGACAGCCAACGGTTTGTTACCTGTCATTCTTACATTCAATCAGAAATTAACATGCTAATGCACGTGGCAGATTCTATGGAGTTTAGAATAAACACGTTTACTCACATTTTGGAAGGGTATAAAGTAGCCGACAAGTTGAGAGAACATGGAGCGGCTGGATCTACTTTCTCAGATTGGTGGGCGTATAAGTTTGAAGTGAACGATGCTATTCCTTATAACGGAGCAATCATGCACAAGCAAGGAGTATTAACAGGTTTTAATTCTGACGATGCCGAGATGGGGCGAAGGTTGAATCAAGAAGCAGCAAAAGCTGTAAAATACGGAGGTGTTTCAGAAGTAGAAGCGTGGAAGTTCGTGACGTTAAATCCTGCAAAGATGCTACACTTGGATGACCGAATAGGAAGTATTAAAGAAGGGAAAGATGCGGATTTGGTGCTTTGGACCGACAATCCTCTTTCTATTTATGCAAAAGTGGTAACGACTTATATTGATGGGATTTCATACTACGATGCTGAACGAGATTTAGAGTTGCGTAAAAAGGTGCAAACCGAAAGAGAGCGATTGGTGGCAAAAATGTTGAAAGAGAAAAAAGCTGGTAAGCCAACACAGCCGATCAAAAAGGAAAAGAAAGTATTGTACGAATGTGATACCTTGGAAGAATAATGAAGAATTTAATTGTAATAATAGCTTGTTTCGTAAGCTTATCTGCTGCTGCACAAACACCAGCAAAACCTCAAGCTAAATCTATTTTGTTGTTGGGTGCGAAAGCGCATTTAGGCAATGGAAAGCTAATTCCGAATGCCGCCATTGGATTTAGAAATGGGAAAATAGACATGGTGCTTTCAGCGATCGATATTCGAATGGACTCTACCAAATACGATGAAGTAATTCATTGTGAGGGTAAGCACATATACCCTGGATTTATTGCTCCAAATAGCAGGCTCGGGTTGGTCGAAATTAATGCTGTGAGAGCAACTAAGGATCAGCAAGAAGTAGGACAGTTTAAGCCGCATGTGAGAAGTTTGATAGCTTACAACACAGAATCTAGAATAACTTCAACCGTGCGAACGAATGGAGTTTTAATGGCTGAGGTTGCTCCTGTAGGAGGAGTAATAACCGGGACGTCTTCCATTTTTAATCTTGACGGATGGAATTGGGAAGATGCTGTTTTAAAAGAAGATAACGGAATTCACCTGAATTGGCCAAGTATTCGGTCATCAATGGGCACGGATAAAAAGAAAGATGGAGAATGGAAAGAAAAGTATGCGGAGAGTATAGCCGAAATAAAAGCATTTTTTAAAGAGGCGGAAGCGTACAATAAAGGGGAATACCACTTGGAAAAAAACATTCGTTTTGAAGCGATGCAGTCGGTTTTCTCAAAAAAGAAAAAGGTGTTTATACATGCCGACCGAGTTCAAGAAATAACAGATGCTGTTTACTTTTTTGACGATTATGATTTTGAGTTAGTATTGGTTGGGGCTTACGATGCTTGGTTGTTAGCTGATTTGTTGAAGGATCGTTCCATTCCGGTGATTTTAAGAAGAGTTCACGAATTGCCGATGAACCAAGATGATGATGTGGATTTGCCTTACAAATTGCCGAAAATATTGGCGGATAAAGGCATTTTAGTGAGCTTAGAAAATTCTGGAAGCATGGAAGCTATGGGAACTCGGAATTTACCATTTTATGCAGGTACAGCTGCTGCTTACGGGGTAGATAAAGAAGCTGCGTTGGCTATGATTACCCTGAATACAGCTAAAATATTAGGAATAGAGAAGTTGGTTGGAAGTATTGAGGAGGGCAAGTATGCCACTTTATTTGTTTCATCTGGTGACGCATTGGACATGAGAGGAAATCAGGTAACGTTAGCATTTATTCAAGGCAAGCAAATTGAGTTGACCAACCCTCAAATTGAATTGTGGAAAAAGTACGATGGGAAGTATGAGGAGTAGTTTAAAGAACTCTCCAAGGGTTCTAAATTCTTGGAGAGTTAACTAGCATAATCTGTTTTACGAAGGATAATATTTCCTATCTGTTTTGAACCAAGTTCACCAACCTTCTTACGTTCTCTTCGGGTGTTTTGGGTAAAATTCCGTGACCTAAATTGAAAATATATCCCGGTTTATTGGGAATAGAATTCAATAAGGTGGTAGCTCTTTTTTCAATCAGTTCCCAATCACCAAAAAGTAAAGTTGGATCTAAGTTTCCTTGAACAGCTACCTCATAATTCATGCTTTTCCATGCTTCCGCAACATCAGTTTTCCAATCAATTCCAACCACATCGGCAGTGGTTGCTTTCAGGTCTAATAACAAGTGAGAAGAGTTCGTTCCAAAAATAACAACCGGCACATCTGTTTTACTTTTAATGTATTGAACCATTTTCTGCATGTGTGGGAAAATGAACTCTCTAAAATCAGCTTGACTTAAAATACCTACCCAACTGTCGAAAATTTGCACAGCCATTGCACCATTCTCAACTTGATACAACAAGTAGTCAGCCATGTTGGTCGCCAGCTTATCCATCAATAAGTGCCAAGCGTCAGTTTGACCGTACATGAAGTTTTTTAGCTTAATGTAGCTTTTAGAAGGGCCGCCTTCAATCATATAACTCGCTAAGGTAAAAGGGGCTCCTACAAATCCTAAACAGGGAACATTCAATTCTCTTTTTAAAATGTTTAACGAAGCTCCTGTGTATTGCAAATCTTTACCAAAATCCAATGGCTTCAAATTCTCAACATCTCTTTTAGAGGTTAATGGGTTTGAAATTACAGGGCCTACTCCTTCTTTGTAATGAAAATCAATTCCCATTGGTTCCAACGGAATCATAATGTCTGAAAAGATGATGGCTGCATCGAAACCAAACTGCTGAATTGGTGATAAAGTTACCTGCGCACATAACTCAGGTATTTTACAAATATCTACTAGTGTATGTGTTTTGCGAACCTTTCTGTAGTCCGCTTGATAACGTCCTGCTTGTCTCATAAACCACACTGGTGGTCTATCAGTTTCTTCTCGTCTACAAGCTTTTAAAAATCTATCGTTGAATTGTGTCATGTACTTTATCTTTTTTTATTTTGTCACATTGAGCGGAGTCGAAATGTGATAAAATGTTTCACGAATACCTTTGTCAGACTGAGCGTAGTTGAAGTCTAGACAAATTTTTGTTATTTGAGATCTGCATCAATTGTCACTGCACGTTCTCAATTATTATCACCGGACATTGTCCGGAATGCTTTGTTAATTCTTTTCTCTACCACATCCATTTCAGCATCGGTAATGTTGATCGGTAAAAACCAAGCTTCAAACTGCGACGGTGGAATGTACAAACCAGCTTCAGCCATGGCCCAAAAGAACTTTCCAAATAATTTGGTATCACAAGTAGAGGCTGTTTCAAAATTTGTTACTTCAACCGAAGTAAAGAATGGGTTCATCATCAATCCAAATTGATTTACTTGAATAGTAATGCCATTTTCTTTGGCAGCATTTAACAAACAAGTTTTTACTCGTTTTCCCAATTGATCGGCTCTATCGTAATCGTAATTTTTTAGCTCTTTTAAGGTAGCCAAACCACAAGCCATTGCAATTGGGCTGCCCGATAAAGTTCCCGCTTGGTATACATCTCCTAGTGGAGCAACTCGGTCCATAATGGCAGCTTTTGCTCCATAAGCGCCAACTGGCATTCCACCACCAATTACTTTGCCCATGCACGTAATGTCTGCTTGAATTCCAAAATGATCTTGAGCACCACCAAATTTCTTTCTAAAACCTGTCATTACTTCGTCAATTACCAATAAAATGCCGTTTTCTTCCGTTACCTTTCGAAGCTCCTGCATGAATTCCATTTCTGGAACAACAACTCCCATATTTCCTGCTACTGGCTCAATAAAAATAGCCGCAATCTCGTCTTTGTTGTTTGAAATTAAAGTTTTAACACTTTCAATGTTATCGTATTGAGCAATTAAGGTATCGTTGACTGCCTTTTCAGGAACACCTGCACTAGAGGGAATTCCCATGGTCATTAAACCAGATCCTGCAGCTACCAATAGTGCATCGGTATGGCCGTGATAACAGCCTGCAAATTTTACAATCTTATTTTTTCCTGTATAGGCTCTTGCTAAACGAATTGCACTTAGAACCGCTTCAGTTCCCGAGTTAACAAATCGAACTTTATCCAGTTGTGGATAAGCTTCTTTCACCATTTCAGCCATTTCAACCTCACCAAGAGTAGTTGCACCATAGGTGAAACTTTTGTCAACCGCAGCTTTAACGGCTGCTGTGACTTTTGGGTGTGCATGTCCTAAAATAAGAGGACCATAAGAACCAATCAGGTCGATGTATTCATTTCCGTCTACATCGTAAATGTGAATTCCTTCACCTTTTTCGATAAAAAGAGGATTTCCGCCAACAGAATTAAATGCTCTAACAGGACTGTTTACCCCACCCACCATAGATTTTATAGCTCTCTCGAAAAGGGTTTTTGACTTGCTTAATTCCATGTGCAACTATTTTTGGCAAAGGTAAGGCTTGTGGTCAGAAAGTTGCACCGGTTTGGCACAAATTTTAGAATGAAAATTCATCGCTTTTGACAAAGCAATTAAACCCAACTTTTGGAACGGATTCGGAAATTTTAATGCGTAGGAATTATCCGTTGCCTTAAAATTACAACAACTTCTTGATGCAGTGGTTTACTCATAAAGCTTACTTTAGAGTTCGTTTTAAGCTTTCTAAAATAATCTGCAACCGTTAGCATGAGTACGCAAATTACCACCCTATCCTTTTTTAGATACAATACATTTAAAACCAAACTCTGGGGCTTTAAAATGATGCAATTTGCGCACAAAGACCTGTCTCATTTGAAGGGGCAATCCTTTTATCGCCTTTTGGGAAGTGGTAAAGGTTTAGGATTTAATCCATTTCCAGACTGGTCCGTATACAGTTTATTACAAGTATGGGATTCTGAAACGGCTGCAAAGGAGTTTTTTTCTACGTCTGAGTTGATGCGCCGGTACGAAGCCAACAGTGCAGAAAAATGCACGTTATTTATGCGAAATATTTCTGCAGGAGGAACTTGGGTAGGAAAGGTTCCTTTCGAAAAGGGTGCTGACTTGGACCCTACCCAACCAGTTGCGGTAATTACCAGAGCCACAATAAAATGGAATTGGTTGCTGCGATTTTGGAAATACGTACCTACCTCCCAAAAAGGCTTAGAAGGAAATGAAGGATTAATTTATACCAAAGGCGTGGGAGAAGTTCCCGTGGTTCAGATGGCTACTTTTAGCTTGTGGAAAGACTTTGAGTCAGTTAAAAAGTTTGCCTACAATAGCAAGCAACACCAAGAAGCCATTAAACGAACGCGTAAAAATGAATGGTACAAGGAGGAGTTATTTGCCCGATTTGAGCCGTATAAATTTACAGGAACCTGGGAAGGGAAGAATCTTTTATCCTTGTAATTATTCTGGAATAGGTGTGGCAATAACCGTCATAATGCCTAAAGAGGTGTTCTTTTGATTCCATTTTTTTGGCAAAAAGCAGATCATTCCTCGGGTAAAGGCCCAAAATTCATCTTCCATGTTTTTGTCCCAAGCAATTCCTTTTTGTCCCATTCTGCTCATCCAGTACAACAGGTAAGGGTCCATGGTGCCGTAGGTCAGTATTTTGGAAACCTTCCAGCCACTGTTGTTGAGCAAGAGTTCCACATTGCTTGGAGAAAATAAAGAGGTGTGACGAGGAGTGTGCCAACCGGCCCAATCTGCTCCAAATTCTTTTCTACTGCTAGAATCTAAGTTGGGAATTTCTATAATTAGCGTGGTAGAAGGTTTAGAAATGGACTTCAGAGATCTTAAATTCTCCTGCGGAGTATAATCGTGCTCCAAGTAATGCCACATGGTAATTACATCTGGGTGTAAATCCAATGGTAAGTCTTTTATTTCAGCTACTTGTATATCTAATTCTTTATAATTTTCAGTTGAATTTCTCCAACCTTCATCACTAAAATCGATGCCTATGGTAGTGCATTTTAGCTCCGTTTTACAGGCTTTTAAAAAAGTCGGTTTTCCGCAGCCAACATCAAGTACCAAGGAGTCGGCAGTTGTTTTATGCCATTCTTTTACGCGTTCTACCCGTTTTAAATCTAATCTTTGTTGACTATCTTTTACAAAGTACTCGTATTTCCCCCAAGCTTCTGATCCTCTATACGGCAAGTAGTGAGCGGTGTAGTAATTTTTTAGTTTATCTAGTGGAACTCTTGGATTTAAGAACACCAATTGACAATTGTTGCATTGATCGAAGTTAAACGACTCTTTGCTAGTATGCATTTGCGCCGATGTGGTAATAAAGGAGGCAAAAGCATTAGAATTGCAAGCAGGGCAATGGGTTAGTTGATCCATGAATGTTAAGATAGGAAAATTGAAATTACAAAAACCCAAACAGAAAAATGAAGCGAATTGTTTGCTTCCGCTCAGGATGTAAATGTCAAACTTAGAATTGATTTTTAAAACTTATTTCGAACGGATCTCTGCACTTGCTGCAATACACTCATTACAATAGAATTTACCATCACCCTGTCATACCTGGGCAGTCTTGAACACAGGGATTATTGTAAACAATAGATGCGTCATAACAAGAATCTCTATTGGCGCCGTCATCTGTTTCTTTGCAAGAGAAAAGCAGCAAAACAAGCAGAACCGATGTTACTAAAATTTTCAAGCTTCTTTCGCCTTCATTTTGTTGCCAAAGTATACCAACAGTGCACCGGCAATTATTTTTCCAATGTTTAGGGAGTAAGAAAAGTCTGAGCTTCTGCCCATGTCGTCAAATTTCATGTAAAAATTAATTCCACTAATAACCCCATAAATAATGAGAATTATCCCTAGCGTAGATAGTAATTTACCGATTGTCATGGGTTAAAGATAGTTAGATTTTTGAGAAACTGAAATTGAGTTTTTTGATTTGCTGCCGAAAACCTCCCACCCCAAAAGAGCAATCACAACTGTATACTCTATACCAATCAGCGAAAAGTTCTCTTGAAAGGCTGGATTAGAATAGGCCCAATAGGAGAAAACAGCTAAAAATGACCAAACCATAGGAAAACGAAAACGAGTAAAAACAGCAAGAAAAACAAGGGTTATGCTGTACCATGGGTGAACAATAAGCGCTAGTAAATAATACCAACTTAGGGCAAACAATAAGGCAGTAAAAAATCCTTGCCAAGAGATGATTTTCTTTTTAAGAAGGAGCACTAAAATACCAACATAGGCTATTCGTGCCAACCAAGGCCCTGCGGTTTGTATGATGTTGTAGTCCGTTACCTGGTAGCCAATTGCGCGAACTAGGTAATACACACTGGCGTTAAACTCAAAGGTTTTGGAATACAAGCTCACGCTTTCTAGAAAGTGAGGGAGTAGTGTTGAGTTGTAAAAAGGAATCCAAAGGGCGATGAAGGTTACTCCAAAAATGAGGTAAAAAACGGTGGACTTTTTAACGTTCAATTTTCTTAAAATGATAGGCAAAAAGAAAATGGGAATTAACTTAGTGGCTGCAGCGAAGGCCCAAGCAATGGCGCTCAATTTTTCTTTGTTAAGCGCTAACAAATAAACCGCCAATAGAAAAAAGAAAAGCACAATTCCTTCGAAGTGCAAGTTCCCTGTTAGCTCTATAATCACCAATGGATTTAAGGCATACCAGAGGCCGTTTACTGGGTTCATGTGGGTCAGCCGGAGTAGTTTAGGAAGTAGAATTAAGATTCCGATTTCTGCTGCGATGATAATGCTGCGCATCACGAGGATGCTTCCAAAAATCGAGTTGGGCGAAAGCCAAGCACTCAAAAAATATATTGTTTGAGCAATGGGAGGGTAAACGGTGTAGTAATTGGGGCTGTTCATGCCTGCCAACAGTCCGGCTTTATTTGGGAAGTCTATGGTGACTTCGGTAGGCAAATAATCGAAAGGGTTGATGCCGTTTGCTAGCAGTTGCCCGTCCCATATGAAGCGAAAATAATCGTCGGAAAGGCTTGGGATAGAGAAGAGGAAGAAAAGCCTGAAAAGCGCAGCGATGACCAAAAGCTGATTTAAGGATTCGGCTTTGGCATTTTTTACTAAAAAGTAATAAGCAGAAAATAAAATGCTAAAACATCCCAGTAACGCGTAAAAGTTCTCTCGATTAAGTTCATAGCCGATATAAATAAAGCAGGCCACTGCAACACTTAGGGCGAATGTGGTTTTACTAAAAATGGTGCTATTGAACTGCATTGAAAATGATTTGAAATGTGATTTTCTAGTATTTATTATGATTATGGTTAGTTTTCTAAATCTTTCTTTTTGATGAACAAAAGAAACAAAAAAGCTCAGGCTGGAATAATAATTATTTCACTTCTTTTAATAATTAAGTGCAGCCGGATGATTTCCAATCGAAGATATGGAACTATCTGGTTTTACTAAATTATTACTTCGAATTTCTTTAATTATTATTCCAAAGTCATAATCATCGTAATGAATCGTATAAATTATCGAGTGGTCCCTTGAAAAATATTGAAGGTAAATCGAATTAAAACCTCAGTAAAACCTTAATTGCGAGTTACGCTTATCGGTTCGCAGTGAAAGGAAGATCGAAAGTAATCTGTGTTTTTGAATTCAAACGGTTTTCAGAACGTGTCCCTTGAATCTGTTTTTACAAGATTGAAGATAGGTCTTAGCGAAATTGGGAAGCTCCAAGTCTTTGATTGGAGATCACCCAACTGAGGTTGGACTTTTCGAAAATTGTTAAAACAAGGAATCAGAGGACGAGCTTTTTTGTTTCGTTTTTTGGCGGGCAAAAAATGAAAATACAAAAACACAATAATTGTCGGTGTTAGGTACGAAGCAATCTGATTTCTTTGAATTCAAACGCTTTTTAGAACATATCCCTTGATTCAGTTCTTATAAATTGTAAGGGGGAATTTGTTTCGACATGATTTCGACAAGAGTTGCAGTATTTCGACTATCGCTCAATATGACAACTCTGCTGTTATTGAAAACTACTCCGTTTTAAATGAATGACTAATCGAATAAAACGAAACATACCCAAACCCCAAAAACAACATGACGTGAAACGGCATAAGACCGTAATCTTCGTAATGGAAGCCTAACAAAATTCCACCAAAGAAATAAGCTGCAAATAATGCTTCTAAAATGGTAATGGGGTTAATCTTTCTTCTCAAGTACACATTAGTGCCCCAGTTCTTGCTTTTGTCGTTACTCAGGTTAAATTTTGGAGTCCTAATAAAGGCCGATTTTTTACCAATATAACCTTCTAAAACTGCCATAGCGTTATGTAAAGAAAGTCCCATAGATACAGCCAAAAACATGGGAAATAGAAAAATAAAATGGAAAAATGCTTTGCTTTTCGATGCATAGTTTCTAGACATGGAGGTCCAATAAAACAGGGCCAAAATGGGCAGCGTAATTAAGAAAGCACTACCGACTAAAAAGAGTGTTTTGTACTCTTCAAAGTTATTTTTAATGTTCAACATGGGAATGCTGAGTAGTGCTACAATAATAATGCAAATAAATACAGCCGAGTTCATTAGATGAAATATGGCATTCATTTTTGTTCCGAAGCCGATGTCTTTAGAACGTAAAACTTTGCCTAGGTTTTTACGAACGCACTCTGCTGCTCCTTTATTCCATCTAAATTGCTGTGTTTTGAGTGCATTCATAACTGCAGGCAACTCTGCGGGGGTGCCAACTTCTTCTAGAAAAATAAATTTCCAACCTTTTAACTGAGCTCGGTAGCTGAGGTCTAAATCTTCCGTTAATGTATCAGATTGCCATCCACCGGCGTCAGCAATGGCTGATTTTCGCCAAATACCAGCTGTTCCGTTAAAGTTGATGAAATGGTGTCCAGCGTTTCTTCCACCTTGCTCTACTGAAAAGTGAGCGTCCAAACCGAAAGCTTGTAGTTTGGTAAGCACCGAATAATGTTCGTTTATGTGCTCCCATCGGCTTTGAACCATTCCCACTTTTTCATCTTGAAAAGGCTGAACCATGCGTTTTATAAAGTCTTTTTCAGGTAAAAAGTCAGCATCAAAAATGGCAATGAAATCCCCTTTTGCAATTTTTGTTCCTTCGGCTAATGCTCCGGCTTTGTAACCACTTCGGTCAGTTCGGTGAAGGTAAATAATGTCAATTCCTGATTTTTGAATTTCTTCAACTTTTGCCTTTGTAATTTCTACGGTTTCATCTGTAGAATCATCTAACACTTGAATTTCTAGTTTGTCTTTTGGGTAGTCAAGCGCTGCAACGCATTCGATTAATCGTTCGGTCACGTACTTTTCGTTGAAAAGTGGAAGTTGAACGGTGACGAAAGGTTCAAAATGTACATCTGAAAGCTCCGCCAAACGCAGTTTTTGCTGCTTTTGATAACGTTTGTATTTTATTACTAACTGAATTTGTATCAGGCTGTAACAAAAAATAAATAGCAGTGCTATTCCGTAAATGAGGATGGGGATCAGTTCCATTGTAAATTAAGAGAGGTCAAAGGTATTTAAAAATGGTGGTAATGATTTTGTAGCCTGCTAGAATAGTGCCTTTGACTGTACCGCTGATTTTTGAAAATCCAATTCTATTTCGATAATCGACCGGTATTTCTTGGCATCTTAACTTCTGCTTTAGTGCTTTTACTTGCATTTCTACAGTCCATCCATAGGTTTTATCTTGCATCTCTAACTCCAAAAGGCTTGAATAACGAATCGCTCTAAAAGGTCCTAAATCAGTGAATTTGTGACCGTAAAACAAATGCATTAAGCTAGTTGCTAGCCAATTTCCAAACACCTGTGGTATTGTCATAGAACCGCCTTCTCTTTTCCCAAGCGCTCGAGAACCAATGACGAGATCTGCTTTATTTTCTTGAATGGGTTTCACCATTTTGATCATTTGCTCTGGGTAGTCCGAGTAATCTGCATCTAAGAAAACTACTATATCGGTCGGCTCTTTTCTTGCATTCTTGACATAATCCATGCCTTTCAAACAGGCCATTCCGTAACCTTTAGTAGATTCAAAAAGCACTGTAGCACCTTCTGCTGAAGCTGCCTTTGAAGTTTGGTCGGTTGAGTTATTGTTCACAACAATTACTTCACTAACCAATTGCTTCGGTATTTCGGAAACTACTTTTCCAACGGCATTTTCCTCGTTAAAAGCGGGAATGATTACTACTATGTTCAATTACAGAATTTTTAATTTTTAATCTTCAATGACTGCTTGATTCCACTTTCTTGTATGGTTCGGTCTTTTCAAGATGAATTTTTACCAATTAAAAACTCAAGTATTAAAAATTGACTTTTATTCCATCGTTCCCAAAGGTAATTGGGTCAGAATCGTATCTACTATCTCCCGAATCTTCTCCATTCTCTAATTTCAGCACTCCTCTGGGGCAAACAGCAGAACAAACACCACAACCTACGCAAGAGGACCTTACAATGTTTTGTCCTTTTTGAGCATATGCTTTAACATCAATTCCCATTTCGCAATAAGTAGAACAGTTTCCACAAGAGATACATTGTCCGCCGTTTGTGGTAATTCTGAATTTGGAAAAGAAACGCTGTTGCATTCCCATAATGGCAGCCATGGGACAACCAAATCGGCACCAAACTCTATTTCCAAAAATAGGGTAGAAGCCCGTTCCAATAACGCCACTAAACACCGCTCCGATTAAGAATCCATATGATTGTCTTAAAGATCCAGTTTCAATTAAAAAGATACTGTCTGCGGATGAATAATGCAGTCCAATTGTAGCTAGTACAATAGCGAAATAACCGATCGCTCCAATCTTCGCATCTTTCATTAACTCGTCCCTTCTAAAGGCGAATAATAGCCCTATTACAAGTGTTAAAATGGCGACGACACAAAGTAGGAAAGTATCTTTAGTAAACCAGTATTTTTCAGAATCGTAACCTAAGTAAGTTGAAATGACCGCAGTTGTCATCACCACAGAGAAAACAACAACTGAATGAATTACCCAACGTTCAA
>JBLHTZ010000058.1:0-14675 GCA_047627915.1 Vicingaceae bacterium | reverse complement strand
TTAACAATTGGCAAAAACCAAAAGACACCATAAACAGTAATCCGACTTTTTGACGTATCATAGTATTGTATTAACTAAAACTTATAATTATTTTTTCTTAGAAGGCATTTGTAAACGCTTCCAAATGTCTGTTCTTCCTAAAACTGAAACTCCAATAAATCCTCTAATGTCCAAGGTGTTTTCGTCTGTCATTTTAATAATGCAGCTGTAGGTGTTTCCATTCTCCGGATCGTAAATGGTACCTTCCGTCCACTCATTTTTGTCAGTATATTGAAAATCTTTTAAAATACGAAACCCCCTTAATGGTTTGTTTTGCATTTTCTCGTCCGGGTTGTTCTTATCCACCTTAGGCGCTTTTGTTTCAGGATCAATTGACTCTCTTAACCACACAATTTTACCATAATACTTCTCTCCTATCTTCTCTACCTTAACTTTAGCTTTGCCATGACTTGGCTCCCATATTCCGATTAGCTTGTCTGCTTCCGCGTTATCTTGAGCACTTACTGACCCACTAAATACTATTGCTAAAAGCAATAAACCTGTTGAAATTATCTTTTTCATAATGTTGTTTGTTTAATATTCTACTTTAAAACTCATGTTTACTTTAACTGTTAACCCTTCCCAATATTCATCGTTCTTGAAATCTAAATCCAATAAAGCGGTAAACTCTTTTTCATCAAAAAATGGTTTTATTTCAGCCTCTTCGCTTGTTACTAACGTTGCAGTATTTTCTGAAAAAGTTAATGGGTTTAGAATAGCAACGGTTGTCATGGCATTAGTGTTGCTAACAAATTGTAATGTAGCATTGCTAAAAAGTGCCAAATCAGTTACGTTTTCGTCTTCTATCGTCAACTTTACTTCTGTTAATTGAACAGAAGCCGCATCTTTAAAGCTTTCATCCTTTATCAATTCCTTCAAGTCAAGAGATAAAGGAGCCATTAAACTATTTGCTCCTTCAAAAAAAGGACCATCAGCTGTTAACGTGGCAGGTATGGTAATATTAGTTGAGTTTTTGCTTCCGCAAGAAAACAACAGCAAAGACAAGCAAATTGCCAATACGGTTTTATAGGTAGTTGTAAAATTCATTTTTAAACAAAAATAGAGAAGGAACCCCATTTTAGTTCATTAGTATTTTTTATGATAACTATAAATTAAATTAATAATAAGGCTAGCTCTCTACTTCCAATTTAGGAATCAATTCGACTGACACTAATTACCCCGTCAATCTGTCGAAGTTTGTCTTTCAGCTCTTTTAAATGTTTGGTATCGTGCACAAAAACCATCACTGTGCCTTCAAAAACCCCATCGTGTGAATCAAAGCTGATGCTTCGCATATTTACATTTAATTCATTAGAGATTACCTTCGTCACATTATTTACTAATCCGACTTCATCAATACCCGTAATTTTTAAGCCTGCTAAAAAAGCAATCTTTTGCTGACTCGTCCATCTTGCTTTTACAATTCGATACGCATAGTTGGACATGAGCTGGACTGCATTTGGGCAATTGGTTTTATGAATTTTAATGCCCTCCTTAATTGTAATAAAACCAAACACTTCATCTCCCGGAATTGGATTACAACATGGAGAAATCGTGTAATCAAAATGATCCATATTTTCTCCAATTACCAAAGACTCTTCTTTGATATTCGTCTTCTTCACTACCTCCGAAAAGTCCTCTTTAGGCTTCGTTTCGCTTGCTTTGCCTAGAATCAAGCCACCTTCAATTTGTAACTCTTTTATCTTGGTAAGCTTTAGTTTACCAATTTCAAATTGGTAATGTAACTCAAAAGCAGATGGCGAACTAAAGAAGGTTAGCAACCGCTTAATGTTTTCTTCCGTGTTGTTGATTTTGTGCTTCTTTAGCCACTTTAGGAAGCCCACCTTACCCTCCTTTGCTAATTTTCGCTTATCTTCTCGGAGCGCTGATTTGATTCTAGAGCGAGCTTTTCCGGTTTTCACATAATCCAACCAGCTTTCATTCGGTTTTTGCTTTTTTGAAGTAATAATTTCTACTTGATCACCACTAGTTAGTTCTGTACTCAACGGAACTAATTTATGGTTCACTTTGGCCCCAATACAATGAGAACCTACTTCTGTATGGATTTCAAATGCAAAGTCTAAAGCTGAAGCTCCCTTCGGGAGATTTCTAATTTCGCCATTCGGCGTGAAGACAAAGATCTCTTCTGAAAATAAATTCAACTTAAAATCATCAATAAAATCTACCGCATTCGAGTCGGGATTTTCCAATAACTCTCTAATCTTATTGATCCAATTGTCAAAATTAGACTCCTCTGAACCTTCCTTGTATTTCCAATGTGCAGCATATCCTTTTTCAGCGATATCATCCATTCGCTTTGAACGAATTTGAACTTCTACCCACTTGCCTCCGGGACTCATTACAGTGGTGTGCAAAGACTCATATCCATTTCCTTTGGGGGTCGATACCCAATCTCTCAACCGGTCGGGGTTTGGTTGATAAAAGTCCGTAACAATAGAATAAGTATTCCAACATACCGCCTTCTCTTTTTCAGGTGGGGAATCTAAAATTATTCGAATCGCAAATACATCATAAATCTCTTCAAACGTTACATTCTTCGTTTTAATTTTGTGATAAATAGAATATACCGATTTTGTACGGGCTTTAATAGCAAAGTTAAACCCTTGTCTTTCTAGCTCACTCTTAATTGGTGAACTAAACTGATTGACAAACCTTGTTCGAACAGCTTGAGATTTTTTTAGTTTCCCGGTAATTTCATTGTATTCTTCAGGATCAGTATATTTTAAAGATAAATCTTCCAATTCCGTTTTTAGCGCATACAACCCCAAACGGTGAGCTAACGGAGCGTATAAAAAAACTGTTTCTGATGCGATTTTCAACTGCTTATCTCGGCGCATAGCGTCCAAGGTTCTCATGTTGTGCAGTCGATCGGCTAATTTGATTAGAATTACCCTAACATCATCCGATAAGGTCAGCAGGATTTTACGAAAATTTTCAGCTTGCATGGAAACAGAGTAGTCCACTACTTCTGAAATCTTCGTTAAACCATCAATAATTGTCCGTTCCTTCTTACCGAACATGCGCTCTACATCATCCAATGTAATGTCGGTATCTTCAACCGTATCGTGTAATAAAGCGCAAACAATAGAAGTAGTTCCCAAGCCAATTTCCTCAGCCACAATTCGAGCCACTTCAATAGGGTGGTATACATAGGGCTCTCCTGACTTTCGTCGCATGTCTTTGTGCGCATCAATGGCAACATCAAATGCCTTTCGAATTCTTGCTTTGTCCTCTTTGCTTTTTGCAGTTTTGCTTACTCTCAATAAGGCCCTGTATCGGCGTCTTAACTCCTTATTCTCTGCTTCTAAATCTATCAAACCTTTAGCTTTTAATCATAGTAAATGTAGTTACTTTTGATTAGAAAAGCATTCAGTTTTACTCACAACATCAAATAGTATTGAGTATTTTCGTAGAACCAATAAAAGCAGGTATTATGGAGGAAACATCGCTTTTCGAAGAATTTGAAACTAGTTCACTAAGTGAATGGAAAGAGCAGATCGTAAAAGACTTAAAAGGTAAAGATTATGAAAAGACCTTAGTTTGGAAAGATGAAAATGGGATTGAACATCAGCCTGTTTATAATGCAGAAAGCATTGCAAAAAATGATTTGATAACCGCAATTCAAGCTGCGCAAAAAAAATCAACCCATTGGGGTAACGTTCAACTATTTGATGCCAAGGATGATAATGCTGTAGAAATGGTAACCGAAAGTTTAAAAAACGGATTAGACTTTGCTTTTATTGAGAATGCAACAAACTACAAGGAGTTTATCAATTCAAAGCCTGTAGGTAAACAGATTTATTTCTTTTTAGATAAAATTGATATTTCTCATTTACCAAAACGTTTTTTAATAGATCCTATTAAGGAAACATTGCAAGGCACTGCTCATGCAGGTCATGATATGTCTGCATTGAAAAATGTATTTCAAGTTCGATTAAATGATCTTAAACCCGATCGCTTTTTACTCGTGGACGGCAGCATATACAAAGAATCTGGCGCAACTGTTGTCCAAGAATTGGCCTATACGCTTTCCCATGCAGTCGAATACTTCGACAAAATGACGGAGGAAGGATACACTGCAGATGCTGTTGCGAGAAGTTTCATTTTTAAGTTAGGGTATGGTAATTCTTACTTTACAGAGATTGCAAAAGGACGTGCATTTCATTACTTGGTAGATCAACTATACAAACAATACAAAACAAAACATAGAGTTGTAATTTGGGGCGACGCTTCTAAATACTATCAATCTCACAAAGATGCGCATACCAATTTATTGCGACTAAGCACACAAGCAATGTCAGCTGTATTAGGAAATTGCAACTTAGTAAGTCTACCGGCTTTTGATGCGCTAGAAAAATCTAGCTCTTTAGGCCGGCGAATGTCAAAAAACATTCCTTTAATTTTGAAGGAAGAGTCTTCTTTCGAACAAGTTAGAGATGCCGCGAATGGTTCGTATTACATTGAGCATCTAAGTGCAGACTTAGCTCAGAAAGTTTGGGATTTATTCCTAGAAGTTGAAAACCAAGGGGGACTGCTAGCCTACCATAACAGTGGTAAATTAGATGAAGAATTAAATAAGAGTCATCAAAATCGTTTGTTAAAATACAACTCCAAAGAACGAAGTTTTTTGGGCGTTAATCGATTTGAAAACTCAACAGCAAAGGATTTGAAAGTAGCAGCAAACAGCACAAATGGAATTGCAGCTAAAGTTTTATCAAAAGACGTAAATGCATGAGACCAGAATTTAAACCTTTAAGTCACAATATTGAATTAAAAGAAGCGGTTCAAGTAAGCAACTGGAATACAGCAGAGCAAATCGAATTAAAATCTGCTTACTTTGAAGAAGATATCGTCTCTTTAAAACAAGTGAACTATGTAGCCGGTATTGCCCCTTATTTGCGAGGGCCCTACTCTACTATGTACGTTATGCGCCCTTGGACCATTCGGCAATATGCAGGATTCTCCACTGCAGAAGAATCGAACGCATTTTACCGCAGAAATTTAGCCGCAGGTCAAAAAGGACTTTCCGTTGCATTTGACTTGGCTACCCATCGAGGTTACGATTCTGATCACCCTAGAGTGGTTGGCGATGTTGGAAAAGCTGGAGTTGCAATTGACTCAGTTGAAGACATGAAGATTTTATTCGACCAAATACCGTTGGATAAAATGTCGGTTTCAATGACCATGAATGGCGCTGTGCTACCCATTATGGCTTTTTACATTGTTGCCGCGGAAGAATCAGGTGTATCTGCAAAAGAATTAAGCGGTACCATTCAAAATGACATCTTAAAGGAGTTTATGGTTAGAAACACCTACATCTATCCTCCTTTGCCATCTATGCGCATTATTGCAGATATTTTCCAATACACTGCTGATAACATGCCGAAATTTAACTCCATTAGTATTTCTGGCTACCACATGCAAGAAGCTGGAGCAACAGCAGACATCGAATTGGCTTATACCATTGCAGATGGATTGGAGTATTTAAAAACAGGAATTGCTGCAGGATTGAAAATTGATGAGTTCGCTCCTCGCCTTTCATTTTTTTGGGCCATCGGCATGAACCACTTTATGGAAATTGCCAAGATGAGAGCCGGCAGAATGTTGTGGGCAAAAATTGTAAAACGATTTAATCCAACCAATCCAAAATCGATGGCGTTGAGAACGCATTGCCAGACTTCAGGCTACAGCTTGACAGAGCAAGATCCCTTCAATAACGTTGCTAGAACGTGTATTGAAGCCATGGCCGCTGCTTTTGGAGGAACTCAAAGTTTACACACCAACGCATTGGATGAGGCAATGGCATTGCCTACCGATTTTTCCGCTAGAATTGCTAGAAATACACAAATCTATTTACAAGAAGAAACTGACATTACCAAGGTAGTTGACCCTTGGGGTGGCTCTTACTACGTTGAAGCACTTACAAATGAACTTGCTGAGAAAGCGTGGAAATTGATTGAAGAGGTTGAAGAACTTGGTGGAATGGCCAAAGCCATTGAGAAAGGTGTTCCTAAATTAAGAATTGAAGAAGCTGCGGCAAGAAAACAAGCGAGAATTGATGGTAATAAAGATGTTATTGTCGGAGTAAACAAATACACGACCAAAGAAAAGTCTCACATTGATATTTTAGATGTTGACAATGCAAAGGTTCGAAAAGAACAAATTGAAAGAATCGAAAACATTCGAAAAACAAGAGACGCCAATAAAGTTAAAACGGCATTGGACGACATTACTAAAGCAGCTGCCTCTGACGAAGGTAATTTGCTAGAGCTTGCCGTTATTGCAGCAAAAGAAAGAGCTACTTTAGGTGAAATTTCTGATGCAATGGAAGCCGCTTTTGGCCGTTACCAAGCTGAAATTAAATCTGTTTCGGGTGTTTATTCTCAAGAAGCTATGGAAGATACCGATTTTACACATGCAAGACTACTGACTGATAAATTCGAAGAAAAAGAAGGACGTAGACCAAGAATAATGGTCGCCAAAATGGGCCAAGATGGCCATGACCGTGGTGCTAAAGTTATCGCTACATCTTTTGCCGATATTGGTTTTGATGTTGACATTGGACCTTTATTCCAAACACCAGAAGAGGCTGCCAAACAAGCGGTTGAAAATGACGTACACATCATTGGTATTTCATCGCTTGCAGCTGGTCACAAAACGCTAGTTCCGCAAGTAATGGAAGCCCTAAAGGTATATGGCAGAGAAGATATTATGGTAATTGTCGGCGGTGTAATTCCCGAACAAGACTATGATTTCCTCTGGAAAACTGGTGTAGCTGGAATTTTTGGACCTGGAACGAAGATTTCAAAGGCCGCTCAAGAGATTTTGAACATTATGTTGGAGGATTAGTCGGACGTTAAACTAGGGAGTTAGTTCGGCAGCCTTCGCCGCCTCTGCTGCATTTTTAAAGCCCTCATAAACGTTCTCAAAACCTACGTATTTTATAAGTAATTCATGAATTAAGATTGCTATAAATTCTAAGATCAACATAAAGACCAACATTAAAAGGTAAGTCATTATATATTTAAAAATGTATAGGAATATATTCTCTTCAAAAAACTTAAATTAATATAGGACACAATAACAACACCCACAACCCAGCCTACTGTACCTAGTATCATATACGATTCATGAGGAATTATGAAGTATCACAGCATTACTGGCAAACCAATAGCTATTGATGTACCTTGAGAGAAAGAATTAAGTGTTCAGCAAAGTAAAGCTTGTGACGGCGGTAAAAGATCTTGGTTCCCATTGCAAAAAATGGAATTAATACCATGTACATAACACTCATGTACTTCTTTAAAAATGTTGCGTATTCCTTAGCAAAATTGTCACTCTACGGATCATCAGGATTAATTTCTGCACTTATAGTACCAATATCATCATAAGCTCCGGTATATAAAGCAATTAATGTTGAAATTGTTGCCCAAACAAAAATAAATCGAAAGGGATGAGCATAAGGAATCGTTATTCCACTCAAATATTCAGAAACTACTTTCCCTGGCGTTTTAAAGAGTGCCCAAGTAGCGTGTAAAAGCCTTTCTCAAGGTTGAAGATGTTAGTTAACAACCAACCAATCGATTCTTTTACAGTGAATCTTTTACTGATGGTACGCCGTCCGCAATTAAAGCAGTAACTACCTTTTAAGGTAGTGCCGCAATTTTTACAACTTTGTTCCATAGCTTATTCCAATTTAAGGTAAGAACTGGATTACTTTTTGGTTAAAAATCAAAGGTTGCTCAATGTTTACAACATGGCCACAATTAGGAACAACCTCAAGACGTGCAGAAGAATGACTTTCTGCAATTTTGCGAATGGCAGGTAAAAACATGTGATCTTGCTCTCCCATAATATATAAAGTGGGGGTACTTATTTCATTTAACCTAAAAAACCGCAACAAAGGATTTACTTCAGCAATTAACGCAAACCACTTTTTGAACTCTGACTGCTCTAACTTCTTTGCTTCGTTTGTAAATATATCTCTTGACTTCTTGTGGTTCTTTCTTGGTAAAATAATTAACGCAAAGAATTTATATAAAACCATATACGGCAAAACTGACTTAAACAAATTTCCAAAACGCATTAAAATCTGTCCTTTTACATTCATTTTCATAATGGCACCTCCAAGAATCATGGACTTTACTTTTTGAGGGAAACGTTCGGCTATTTCACGAATAATAATAGTTCCCAAAGAGATGCCCACAAAATGAGTGGATTCAATTTTTAAGAAGTTCAATACCTCAATGACATCGTCACCAACTACTTTAAAGTTGTAACGCTTTAACTTATTGAAGAAACCTTTCTTTGAGTTACCATGCCCCCGCAGGTCAATTAGAAGTACATTGTACTTTTCTTTAAATGCGCGCAATTGTTTAAACCATATCGCACTACTCCCCCCTGCCCCATGGATAAAGGTAACTACTTCGTTCGATGAAGGATGGTTGTACAGTTTGTAATGCAGCATAATTAAATAAAACATAAAAGTAATTTTTTGTTGGACAAAAACAAGCCTTCGTCGATTTTTCAGACTAACAATATGTGTATACACCTATATTGCAGTAAAAAAATTGTCTTCAGCCAGGCTACTACCATGAAAATAGAAAACAAGAATAGCATAAGAACTGTATTCTCAATATGGTCCATTTTGATTATCTCATTCATCTTTATTGTTGCCAGTATAATTCTTATCACTAAGGTTAACAGAGTTCAAAAATTCATATCAGAAAATTCAAATTGCATTAACAATGCAAGAGAGCTCAAAGATTTTGCAGCAATAGGCGTGAATCAATTGAATGAAGGTACTCAGATTGATAAGGAATTATTGAGCAATTGCATTGAGATGAGTAAAGAACATGCAGAGCTAGAGGTTATAAAAAATATTTTCAAAAATGTTCAGCTTTCCAATAATGGTAGCTTAAGTTTTATCAAAAAAGTAGTTCTTCAACAGGAATTACTTGCCATAGAAGGGCTTTGCAATGAAGTAATTATTGACAACCAAAATATAGTAAATCAAAGTTCAAAAGAATTAAGTAGCTATTGGTTTTATACGCATGGAACACTTATCATCGCTTGTTTATTAATGATCATACTAGCTGTAATGGCTTTGCATATATTAAGAACAAAGCGAAAACTGATAGAAGAAAAATCCAAGAATAAATTAATCTTCAACAACTCAATTAATACAATATGGAGCAGCGATTTAAATGGAACGATTACTGAATTCAATCCTGCAGCGCAGCAACAATTTGGTTATAGCGTGCAGGAAGCAAGAATATTGGATTACAAAACCATGTATCATTCCGAAGGTGATGTTAACAAGGTAGCTAGATCGTTAGAAAAGGATGGCTTTTTCACGGGAGAAATAGTAAACAAAAGAAAAGATGGAAGTCTATTTGTAAGCTTCTTATCAGCAAATAGAATTTATGATCAAGAAGGGATGTTTTATGGAACCATGGGCGTTTCAAGAGATATTTCAAAAGAAAAAGCCAAAGAACAGGAATTTCAAAGCATCGTTAACAACGCAAAAGATATTATCTACACCGTGAGCCCTGAAGGTAAGTTTACATTCGCTAATAACTTCGGAAGTTCATTATTGGGTTACGAATACGATGAGCTTATCGGTAAATATTTCACTGTTTTAGTGCACCCTGAAGAAGTAGATCGGGTTAGAAAATTTTACCTCAATCAGTATAGAAGAAAAATTAAGCGTTCCTATTTAGAATTTAAAGGAATAACAAAAGATAAAAGAGTGGTTTGGTTAGGTCAAAATGTAACCTCTTTATTTTCACCTACCAACCCTGATGAAATAATTGCTTTACAAGGTGTTGTAAGGGATATAAACAAGAGAAAAGAAGCGGAGTCTAAGCTTCAAAAAAGTGAAGAGAGTTTCCGAGTAATTGTTAATACCATCAATGACCTATTTTATCTTTTTGATTTTAGAACGGATCGATTTGAATACATCAGTCCCAACACAGAGCAAGTTTTAGGAATACCTCAAGAGTTTTTCCATTCCGACAAATCTTTCTTTGGCGAATTTGTGCATAAAGACGATTTACAATCTGTTAAGAAAAATGAAGCGAAATTGTTACGAGGTGAATCGTATAATACTGAATACAGAGTCATCACAAACGGTAAAACCCGTTGGATTCACGACAGAGCTTTTCCTATAAAAAACGACCAAGGTAGAGTGATTAGTTATTCGGGAGTTTCACGAGACATTACGGAAGTTAAGTCAGCGAACTTAATTATTGAACAACAGAATAAGGAAATCAGCCATAGTATTTCGTACGCTAAAAAAATTCAGAATAGCATCTTACTAACAACAGAAGAGATTCATTCGTTTTATCCTGAATGCTTTATATTTTTTAATCCAAGAGATGCATTAAGTGGTGATTTCTATGTGGTAGATCGATTCAATACGGATCAGTTGGGACTACTAACCGTTTTTGTAGTTGCAGACTGCACAGGCCATGGAGTTCCGGGTGGAATGTTAAGCTTTTTATGCAACAGCCTAATTCGTGAAGCATTTGCAGATGTAAAAGTAAACAGCACTGCCGATGTGTTGGAATTTGCTCGACGTAAATTAGGTGAGCTATTTCGCTCCAGTTCTCAAAGTCATATTCACGATGGAATGGACATTTCGATTTGTGCAATGTCTGAAGATAAGCGTACGCTCTATTTTTCAGGAGCCAATTTACCCATCTCCATTATCAGAGATGGCAATGTATTAGAAATTAAAGGCGACCGCCAACACGTTGGATATAGCGCTAAAATTGATGAATTTACAACTCAAGTGATCGACATTAAAAAAGACGATATGATCTTTATGTATTCAGATGGTTATCAAGATCAGTTTGGAGGGCCTTTTGGTAAAAAATACATGAAACGGAAGCTTAGAAATCTGTTGATTGAAATTCACGATAAACCACTAGAAGAGCAATACGATTTAATTAAATTGGATTTCATTCAGTGGAAAGCAGACCAAAATCAGGTAGATGACATTTGCGTTATGGGTATTCGAGTATAAAAAAAGCGGCCACAACGGGCCGCTTTTTTTACCTACTATTTTAAGCTAATCCTTTTGAAACTTTAAACTAAGTCCTGAATTTACAAATTGAATAAAATAAGACCCTTTAATTAAAGAGCTTACATCAATAACTTTTTCGGCATTCAATACTCCTTCTTGCATCAACCTTCCTTGAACATCAAAAATTTGAAACCCTTCATTTCTATTGCCACAATTATCACAATTCAATGACAATTTATCCTGTGTTGGATTTGGACTTAACGTCACTGCCCGATTTCGCATCACTTCGTCTAAATCAACAGTACCCGGATATTCCACTATAAATAGAGGCTGTTATTTTCATCCACGTCATTCCATTGTCCGGCATTACCAAATGGCCATGTGCTCAAAGCAATGCCCATTGCATCTTGATTATTAAAGTTATCGGGCTCATTCCCCCAATTGTTATACAAACCTCCTACTACACTTCCACTTCTTGCACCCAGCCAAAATTGTCCTGAACCACTAGCATAACTATCCCGGACCCACGTTCCTTCTGCGGTTCTGTCATTTCCACCTAACCACACATAAGCAGCTCCTCCACCATCAGGTGCTGTTGTACTTGAGTTAACAATCCCAGATCTATTTAGAATCGCAAAAATGCTATCCTGCTCTCGCTGACTTTCTACGATTGCCAATTTGCCCATAAATTGCACCGCACAAGCTCTGGCTGCCGACCAAATTTTTGCCTCTTTTACCACCCCATAGGTTTTGTTTCCTATATTGTAAGGTATAACGTTGGCAGGGTTAACAAAACACTGCGCTTTAGCAGTCACTGCAATTAAAAAAAGGAAGATAATAGAAATAGGTTCTTTTTCATGGTTTTATAATTTAAACCATAAAGTTAGAATTATTGCACTTCTTCTTCGGAAAACTGTAATTCAAACAACTTTTTATAATGCCCCTCCATCCGAAGTAAATCTTGATGCGATCCTTGTTCAATAATCTTACCTGCTTCTAAAACAATGATTTTGTCCGCTTTTTGAATCGTAGACAATCGGTGAGCAATGATGATGGAAGTTCTGCCTTCCGTTAAAATATCTGTTGCCTTTTGAATTAATAATTCTGATTCCGTATCAATGGAAGATGTTGCTTCATCTAGTATTAAAATACTAGGATGGTGGACGTAAGCGCGAATAAATGAGATGAGCTGACGCTGCCCAACAGACAACATTCCTCCTCGCTCTTTCACATCGTAATCATAATCTCCCGGAAGTTTCGAAATGAACTCATGAGCCCCGACTTTCTTTGAAGCCTCAATTACTTCCTCTCTCGTTATTTCTGAGCTGTTCAAGGTAATGTTGTTTAAGATGGTATCTGAAAACAAGAACACATCTTGTAAGACGATTGCCATATTTTCCCTCAAATTCTCTAAGTCGTAGTTTCGGATTTCTTCTCCGTCGATTTTTATTTCACCTTTTTGAAACTCGTAAAATCTACCCAACAAATTAATAGTTGATGTTTTCCCAGATCCTGTTGCACCAACAAAGGCTACTGTTTCTCCGGGATTCACTTTAAATGAAACATCTTGTAAAATATAATCGTCATCCACATAAGCGAACCAAACGTTTTTGAACTCAATTGCTCCATCTAGCTTGTCTTTTCTAAAATCGCCCTGATTCTCTATTGAAGACTGAGTATCTAGTACCTTAAAAACACGCTCAGAACTCACCATGCCTAACTGTAACGTGTTAAAACGATCCGCTAATTGACGAATGGGACGGTACAACATGTGAATGTACAAAATGAAGGCAATCAAGTCTCCCAATGAAGTATGCCCTGCTATAACACCTTTGGTACCCCACCAAACTAAAAGCCCCAAAGAGGAGGCTGAAAGCATTTCAACAATGGGAAAGAAAATAGAATATGCCCAAACGGTTCGAATATGAGCATCTCTATGCTTCTTGTTCATTGCTTCAAACTGCTCTGATTCAAGCTTCTCTCGGTTAAAAATTTGAATAATTTTCATGCCTGTAATCCGTTCTTGTACAAAAGAATTTAAATTAGAAACCTGCGTTCGAACATCTTGAAATGCCTTCTTAATTACCTTTTTAAAGACACTCGTGGCAAAAATCAGAATAGGAATCGGAATTAAAGCTATCAAAGTCAACAACCAATCGGTATATAACATTACCGCAATTACTGCCAAAAGCTTTAAAATATCTCCAAAAATGACTAAAATACCTTCAGCAAAAATATTTGAAATTGTCTCGATATCAGATACATTTCGAGTAACTAAAGTTCCAATCGGAGTACGGTCAAAGTACTTCAACTTAAAGGAAAGCACATGCTGATACAATTGAACTCTGATGTCTTTAATGATGGTTTGACCCAACCAATTGGCTAAGTAAGACTGGTAAAACTGAATAATCGCTTCAAAGATCATTATACCGATTAGAAGCAACGTAATGTTTCGAACACCTTCAATGTCAGAAACAGCTACCTTTTCATCAATCATGAGTTGAATCAAAAAGGGACGCACCGGAGCTAAAACAGCAAGAATAACTACCAATAATGCCGTAAAGTAAAACTCTTTCTTGTAAGGTCTTACGTATTTAAAAACCCGCTGAAACAACTTTAAATCCCACGCCTTACCACTTACTTCACTCATGCTGTAAAATTATCTAAATAAATCCCTTTAAAGGATATTCAATGTCAACCAAAAACAAACCTTTCGCAGGAACTGAAACTCCAGCATTGGAGCGGTTTCTACTCTCTATTAAATCCGGAATACCTTCAATAGTTCGTTTCCCTTCATTTATTTCTAGCAATGTGCCGACAACTGCTCTAACCATGTTTCTCAAAAATCGATTTGCCTTTACTTCAAATACAAAGAGACCTTCCATTTCTGTCCATTCTGCTTTTAGCAACTCACAGTCGTTGGTAAAGGTTTGCGTCTTCGACTTCGAGAAACATGAAAAATCTTTCTTTCCCAACAAATGATTCGCCGCTGAGTTCATCAAATCGATGTTAATCGGTTGTTTGTATTGATGGGTAATTTCAAATTTAAAAGGATCCTTTTCGGGTGAGATATAGTAGTGATACGTCCGACTCAGTGCATCAAATCTGGCGTGAAAGTCTAACTTTACCTCCCTTAAACTTACAATTGAAATAGAACTACTTAAAATGTTGTTTAGGTTGTATATAAATTTATCTATGACGATAATATTGTCAGTCTCAAAGTGCGCAATCATGAGCTTTGCATGCACACCTGCGTCAGTTCTTCCCGCTCCAGACACCGCAACTTTTTCTTGCAGCAAAACACCCAATGCTTTTTCCAATTCTTGCTGTACACTATTTCCATTAGGTTGAATTTGCCAACCGTGAAAATCTGTTCCCTTAAAGCTCAAATAGATAAAATATCTCCGTTTCATATCTAGGGCAAAAATATGGAAACCTTAGTTCTTTTATTCTCTGGTAGTTTAGATTTAAAGAAGTGTCATTTCAAAACCGAATATTTAAAAAAAACTCCCCTACTCGATTGAATTTCATATCAACATAATTTTGTTCAAAAAGACCCTACCCTTTTTCATTTAAAAAGCAATGA
>JBLHTZ010000057.1:0-15022 GCA_047627915.1 Vicingaceae bacterium | reverse complement strand
TTTGCTTCATAATTAAAAACAAATAGTATGAAAACAGTTATAGCAGAACAATACGGAGGACCAGAAGTGCTTACCATTCAAAACGTGGCAATACCGACTCCAAAATCGAACGAAATACTTATCAAAATCAAAGCTACTTCGGTAACTAGAGCTAGTGGTATGATGCGCGAGGGAAAGCCCTATTTTGGCCGCTTATTTATAGGCTTAACAACACCAAAAGTAAAAACACCCGGCACCGATTTAGCAGGAATTGTAACAGCAGTAGGTTCATCAGTTACTAGATTCAATGTAGGTGATAAAGTAATGGCAGAAACAGGGTTAAATTATGGTGCATACGCTGAATACATTTGTTTACCAGACGACGGTTTAATCATTCACCAACCTGCAAATGTAAGTCCTGAAGAAGCCACAGGAATATTGGATGGAGCAAGTACTGCTTTGGCTTTTTTAACCGATCAAGTTGAAATTAAAAAAGGTGATAAAGTCCTTATCAATGGAGCATCAGGTGGTATTGGAACGGCGGCAATTCAGCTAGCAAAAAAATTTGGTGCAGATGTAACTGCAGTTTGTAGTGGTAAAAACAAAGCTTTAGTCAAAGACATTGGAGCAGATCAGGTTTTTGATTATACTAAGAATGAACTGGAAAGTAGTTCTGATTTATATGATGTGATTTTTGATACGGTTGGAACATTGTCTTACGCTAAATCAAAGCGTAATTTGAAAGAGAATGGTGTTTACATGACTCCAGTTTTAAGCATGTCAGTCTTGCTCAACATGATGTTTGTATCTCCTTTTTCTCAGAAGAAATTGAAATTTGACGCAACAGGAATGCGTAAAAAAGAACTACAAATGCGGGACCTTATTGAAATTGGTAATTTATTGGCAACAAATAAGCTAAAAACAGTGATTGATAAAGTTTATGCATTAAATCAGATCCAAGAGGCGCATGCCTATGTTGATACTGGGCGAAAAAGAGGTAACGTGATTTTAATCAATGAATAGTAAATAAAAACTTGAAAACAAGGCAAAAGTCACTCTTATTTGCAGGTATTATTGTATCCGATAATTGTCCGAATGAGAAAAAAGAAACAGCCGAATCAATGGTAGAAATGTAATCTTACAAGAATGGATATGACAAGCGAAGAATCTCTTAAGTTAAATGAATTAACTGCCATGAAGCCAAAAAATAGCGTATTCATTGCCACTAGTTTAGACGGTTATATTGCAGATAAAAACGGTGAGATTGGTTGGCTGAACACGATACCAAATCCCGATTTAGATGATATGGGTTATGTGGAATTTACCAAACGAATTGACGCCCTGGTAATGGGTCGAACTACTTTTGAAACCATTTGCGGATTTGATGTGGAATGGCCCTATACTCAGCCGGTATTTGTACTGAGCAATACCCTAAATCAAATACCCGAAAGCCATAAAGGCAAAGCATTTTTATGCAAGGGCTCGTTAACCGAAATTGTAGCTACAATTCACGAAAAAGGGCATTACCGCCTCTACATTGACGGTGGCACCACCATTCGAAGCTTTTTAAAAGAAGATTTAATTGACGAAATGATTCTAACCACAATTCCCATTTTATTGGGTGGTGGTGCTCCCCTATTTGCTGAGCTTCCCAATGAATTGAAATTTGAATTAGCGGAATCGAAAGTTTTTTTGAATCAAATTACACAACGGAATTACTGCCGTTTAAGAAGTTAAGAATTAATTAAAAAACTATTCAGCTTAAGAGTGGATAAATTTAAGAATACAATCACTTAAAAATTAATCCGGACGGCTTCACCAGTTAATAAACCAGGTCTAAAGTTTTTAATTTCTTCGCCGTTCACTGCTATACTTACCGTATTCGGTCCTGAACTTCCTTCATTGAGTGCAAAAACAGCAAGGTCGTTTGCTCCGGGATTTAAGAGTGCAGTTGAAAATGTAAAGTCAGTTCCAGCTTTCAAAAGCGAATGGTTTTCAATAATCCATCGTCCGTTTAAATAAACCGAAACAATATCGCCGTCTTCTGCAGCATTGTCCCAAAGTCGGATGGTAAAAGCAGATTGATTTCGAGGAATTCCAACTTCATTCGAGTTCACCTTGTAGGAAGAAGATTCTACAACTGAACAAGAGGTATTTATTCTAATTTGCAACGTATTACTTTCTACGCCCAATTCATTCTCTGTGTTAAAATCTAGAATCAAGTGATTTAGTTCTCTAGCAGCAGCTACATCATTAAAACTTGCTTCAAAAATATAGTCAACGCGTTTGTCGTCAATAGTTAAATTATTTCGCTCTATTCTGCTGAAAAATGATGCAGCATTTATTTCAACATTGTTGCTTTTGTAAAATACTGGCTTGTTATTTACTGCATTCAAACATTCAGAAGAGTTATTAAAAGAAAACTCCACCCTAGCCCTTATTCTTAGTGAATCATTACAAGGGTCTTCTAGCAATTGATACCCTGGAGATTTAATTTTAAATCGTTTACAAGCATCCTGTTCAACTTCTATGTCAAGCGATTTGTCAGTGCAGGCGATTGCAAAAAGCACCAATAGCAAAGGGAGAAAAAACAGTCTACTTTGTTTCATTTTTCTTCTTTTTATAATTAATCTGCAAGGTTCCACTTTCATTCATGTTTGACTCCAGTATAATTCGATGCTTCTTGTCGCCATCATACACAAGGAGTGCAGCAGTATTTGGTTTGTATTTACCCAAATTCAATGCATGAAGCACGAAGGTATTGGTCCCTTCTAAAAGCTCAATCTCAATTTCATACTTTTCCTTTTTCAATTCGTAATTTTTAAGGATCCAATTTCCATTCAGGTTTAAAGAAACTCGATCTCCATCTACCGTTTGATGATCCCAAATTTCAATTTTCACTTTTGATGAATGAACTTTTAGTCTATCTTTAATCACCAAATCACGATTTGCTATTGATACGGGCGGAGTAGTATCTAATGTTACGATTGGCACGGTCAAAGTGTCAAGTTCGTCTTGCTGATCGTCAGTTTTTGCTTCCTCTTTCTTTGAAACATCAATCGCAATTTCATTTAACTTTACCTTCTTAACCTTTTCTCTTTTAGTAAAGTGAATCAGTTTATAGTCAAATCGAACGGTAAAAGAAAAAGCATCTCCCATCGATTTTAGTCCATCTGATTTTGTTTCTTGTGTGTTATTATCTGTTATCAAATATTCACTTTCTAAAACCTGTGATTGACCTATATTGTATCGAAATCCGACACTCAACAAATTACCTTTAAAGAACTTGTGTTGCACTCCTATTTCAGGAATGTAAGATATATTAGATTCAGAATAAGTGGTCGTATACACCAAAGAACGATCTATATTTTGACTTGTTACTTGAAAAGATTCGGATTTTGAAATTTGCCCCGCTTTGTAATTATTTTTAGAAATACCAAACTTGCCGTAAACGTAAGAGTCAGTATTTCCAATTTTAAAAAAAGCAGAAACAGCAGCAAAATAGTTCCAATGATAATTGGTGTTGTTAATGTTAATCGAGAAGCCATCTAGCTCATCTGCAAAAACAGCATCCTCCAACTTTATCCTACTACGACGTTGACCTATTCCTCCCTCAAAAGAAAGAAAGTCTAGCAGCCTATAATTTAAGCTGAGCTGAGCTCCAAAGGTTGGTGAGTAGTTCTTTTTATTCAACAATCCACTTTCTAAATCAGTGCTCCCCAAGGTTCCACCTAGTATTTCTGCACCAACATATAAATCATGTTGCGAAAAAGAGAGGTGATGAATAAAAAGGACCGATAGAAAAAGAAGAGTATGTTTCAATTGATAACCGAGGTGTTCTGTTTAGTAGAATGTAAAAATGCTTATTAAAATTGTAAATAGAAATATTCTACTTTATTAAAATGCGTTTCCATTTTTTGACATCTAAATCAACAGAATAATAAGAATTTTATTTTGCAAATGGTCAAGTTATTAGGCAAGAATAAAGGCTCTTCTCACGCTCCTGAATTTAGTCTAACAACTTGTCTAATTTATCTTTTAACTGCTTTACTTCTTTGTCGGTTAACTGCATACCGAAAGGAATTACCTTCCCTCCTGCTGTAAAAGCTAAGCGTTCTCCACTAACTACCCAATACGAACTTCCAAAAACCTTTGCAAAGGTTCCCACCTCCTTATCAATGGCACGAATGGCATTTACCAAGTCTTTTCGGTGTGGTTTTAAAAAACCTCTCTTGTTGTACGTTCTACCGTAATGAAAATACTCATCGGTAATTAAAAACTGTTCTTCACCATTTCTTCGCCATTTAAATGCCTTAATCACAGTGTACTCAAAATAAGCCCAAAAAGCAAGATATACCGTAATGAAGGTCTTCATTTCTTTATTGCCATCCACAAATAATTGCGACCCAATTGCAATTCCACAAAAAGTCCAAAACACCAACCAAACCGTTAAATTCTTTTGCTTACTCTCTTCTCTAAAAGCCTTAATCTTAATTAGCGTTCCTTCTTCTTTTTTTTCTTGAGTAATTCTGCTCATTCTTTTTTTTCAAAATTACACTTTGCAGTTCAAAACTATTAACGGTACAGATTTTGTAAGTTGAGGTAGAATTCTTAATTATACGTTATAAATTACAGCTATGAAAAAACTATTAATATTTACTATTCTATATCTTTCCATTCAACTACTTATTGCTCAACCAGAGGATAAAAAATTAGGTAAAATAACCTTCTTAATGGTGGACGGGGATTATGAAGATGCCGTCGATAAGGCAGAAAAACTAAAAGACGACTCGGAGTACAGAAAGAATGCGTGGGTATATTATTATCTATCTCAAGCTTATTTCGAAATTGCTGGAACACCTGAGCTTCAAGAAGATTACCCTAAAGCCTTGAAGGAGTCAATTAAAGCTGCATATAAATTAGCAAAGTATAAAAACAAACCGAAAGAAAACTTAGAAGTTTATGAAACTGCTAAAGAATTTCTGTCGGCGTTAAAAGATAGTGTCATTACTGTTTCTGAAATTTATTACGATAACGAGAACTACCGAAAAGCTGCATATTATACAAAAAGTATCACTCGTTTTTCTCCTGACGATTATGGCGTTTGGTTAATGAAGGGGGTTTATGAAGTAAAATCAAGAAACATTGGAGAAGGTGTAAAAAGCATGCTCTTAGCAATGGATAGTTTAAATCCTGCGTACGTTCCTGACAAATCATCTGCTGTTACACTAGTTGACGCATTAGACGAATACGTGTTAATCTTGAAAAGTGGTGAATACGATCAATACTTCAAAACGTACAAATTTAACCCTACCCAAAAAGACATTGATCGAGCATTGGAATTGAAAAAGATTTTCATGAAGTATGTTGAACAAGAAAAAATAATTACAAAAGAAGACCGTAAAAAAGATTCTGAAACAATTTACAAAACGTTTAGAAGTGACGACGAAGAAGAGGAAGAGGATGAGGAAGAGGACGAATAATTTATATCGTAACGCTCTCGCACTAGTCTTTACAGTTACACTGTTGCTTAGCAATAGTGCCAGTGCTCATAAATTCTACATGAGCATAACAGACATGGAGTACAACCCAGCAACCAAATCGCTTCAAATAAGCATGAAACTATTTGTTGACGATTTAGAGCTAGTGCTAGGAAAAGAACAAGAAGTTAAATGTTTTTTAGGGACTGAAAAAGAACATCATAGTTCTAATGAATTCATTAAAACTTACGTCAACACCCATTTTTTTATTGAGCAATCAAAAGGCTCATTACCGGTAACATTCATAGGTAAAGAAGTAGATAAAGATTATGCTTGGATTTATCTTGAAGTAAAAAACTTTAAGGTGAAGGACGAAACACTTTTGACAAATTCGATGTTATTCGACTACTTTACCGAACAAACTAATAAAATCAACTATAAAAAAGAGGAAGAAGTCATCAGCTTTACGTTATTCAAAGAATATGTAAGCAAGGAATTTTAAGCGATTCTAATTATTTATCACACTACTCAAAAATCAATTTATGAAAAGAATTCTGACCGTTGCACTTTGTGCTTTAGTACTTATTGCTACCGCTCAAGAAAGCACCAATAAAAACCCATTCAGACAATTAAAGCAAGAGCTACCAACTCCGAATTCGTATAGAACTGCTGCTGGTTTTCCAGGTCATGAGTACTATCAGCAAAAGGCTGACTATGTGATAAACATAGAACTTGATGACAACAAGCAAATTATAACGGGAGAAGAGACCATTACCTATCACAATATGTCGCCCGATGCATTGCCGTACTTATGGGTTCAGCTAGACCAGAACATGAGAGCAAAAGATTCTGATACCAAAAAAATATCTCAAAGTACTTTTGGAGAAAGCATGTCCTTCGACAACTTAAAAAGCATGATGAACGATTTTGACGGCGGTTTTAAATTGGACTTTGTAAAAGGAATAGACGATAAAGATTTAAACTATACCGTAAACAAGACCATGATGCGCATCGATTTAGATCAGCCGCTACAATCTGGAGAGATCTTTTCATTCAAGATAAAATGGTGGTACAACATCAATGACAGAATGCAAATTGGTGGTAGATCGGGATACGAGTATTTTGAAGATGAAGACAATTACCTTTATACTATCGCACAGTTTTTTCCAAGAATGGCTGTTTACAATGACGTTGAAGGATGGCAAAACAAACAATTTTTAGGACGCGGTGAGTTTACCTTACCTTTTGGTGATTATAAAGTAAGCATTACCGTTCCTGAAGATCATACCATTGCTTCAACGGGGGTATTACAAAACTCTGATGAAGTTTTAACGAGCAAACAAATCGAAAGATTAGAACAAGCTAAAACCGCAAAACAACCGGTATTAATTACAACACAAGCTGAAGCAGAGAAAATTGAAAAGAAAAAAGCCTCGGGTAAGAAAACATGGGTTTACCATGCAGAAAATGTGAGGGATTTTGGCTTCGCTTCTTCTAGAAAATTCATTTGGGATGCTATAGGTGTAAAATTTGGCAAACGAACGGTTATGGCAATGAGTTATTACCCAAAAGAAGGAAACCCGGTTTGGGAAGATTATTCCACAAAGGCTGTAGCACATACATTAAGAAGTTACTCGAACACCACATTTGATTACCCATACCCAGTTGCTATTTCGGTAAATTCTAAAAGCATAGGAATGGAATACCCGATGATTTGCTTTAACTATGGTAGACCTGAAAAAGATGGCACCTATACTGCTCGGTTAAAGTATGGAGTAATTTCAGTAATCATTCATGAAGTAGGTCACAACTTTTTTCCAATGATTGTGAACTCTGATGAGAGACAGTGGACTTGGATGGACGAAGGCTTGAATACATTTTGTCAGTATTTAGCAGAAATGGAATGGGATGTGAATTACCCTTCAAGAAGAGGACCTGCGTATAAAATTGTAGACTACATGAAAGGAGATAAGAGCAACATTTCTCCGATTATGACTAATTCAGAATCAATTTTTCAATTTGGCAACAATGCATATGGAAAGCCGGCAACAGCTTTAAACATTTTACGTGAGACCATAATGGGCCGTGAGTTATTTGATTATGCGTTTAAGCAATATGCGCAAACCTGGATGTTTAAGCACCCTACACCTGCTGACTTTTTTAGAATCATGGAAGACGCCTCAGGAATAGACCTAGATTGGTTCTGGAGAGGTTGGTTTTTCTCAACGGATCACTGTGATATAGCTCTAAATGATGTAAAATGGATGCAGATTAGCGATAAAAACCCGGATAATCAAAAAGCATTTGACAAAAAGAACCAGGATAATAGCGAAGACTTTGTCGGTGATATTCGTAATAAGAGCAATGCTAAGAATACTGTTGTTGAGCTAGATCCTAGCACAAAAGACTTTTATAATACTTTCGACAAATACAAGGTAACGAACCTAGATAAATCAGAATATAAAAAGTACGTTGATGAACTTACCGCGGAAGAGAAAAAGATGCTTGCGATGAGAAATAATTTTTATGAGCTAAATTTTCAATTAATTGGTGGTTTAGTAATGCCAATTATTTTAGAATTTACATTCACAGACGGCACTACTCAAAAAGAATCTATTCCTGCTGAGATTTGGAAAATGGGAAACAAAACGGCTAAAAAAGTATTCTGGTTTGAAAAAGAAGTGAAATCAATTAACTTGGATCCTAATTTAGAAACGGCAGATGTTGATCGTTCTAATAATTATTGGCCAAAGCAAGTTGTTCCCTCTCGTTTTGAACTGTATCAGCAAAAAACAAAAGAATCTGAAAACGAAATGCAGAAAGCAAAACGTTCTAAATAATTTAAAAAAAAGCCTTCTTCATCTCGAAGAAGGCTTTTTTTATGCCTTTATTAAAAGTCAACCAGTAAGATCCTTTGTTAAATGAGTTTTCTGTTGAGAGAACTCTGTTCTAAATTTATAGTATGGAGTGATTCTGTATAGTATGGAGTGATTCTGAAATTCAGTAATCTTGTACCAAATTATACCAAATGAAAAAAATATTCGCTTCATTTCTTATCCTTACGCTGGTCGCTATCAGTTTCCAAGCGTGTAATAAAGATGACGATGGGCCTACTAAAGTTTTGCTATTCTCTCCCAGTAAAGATGCAAGTTTAGGCAAAGAGGTTCAACAAGAAATATTTAACAATCCTCTAGATTATCCAATATTAGACTCCGTTCGTTACGCATTAGCTTATAGTTATATAAGAGGCTTAAAAGATTCCATTTTAAATACTGGTGAAATTGATTATCGTGATGAATTTGCTTGGCAAGTTTATATTATTGAAGACGACGCAACCCTCAATGCCTTTGCAACGCCAGGCGGTTACCTGTATTTCTATACCGGATTAATAAAATATTTGCAAAACGAAGATGATTTAATGGGTGTTATGGGCCATGAGATTGCACACGCGGATAAGCGACATTCCGTACAACAATTACAGCGAGAATACGGTGTCAACCTATTATTATCTATAGCCCTAGGAAATGAACCCGGACAAGCAGCACTGATTTTAACTAGCTTGGGTACCTTAAAGTTTAGTCGAAATAATGAGACAGAGGCAGATTTAGAGTCAGTAAGTTATTTAGCAAAAACCCCATACCGCTGCGATGGTGCGGCTACCTTCTTTAAAAAATTGGCCGCTTCGGGTCAATCAGGCGGACCAGTGTTTTTAAGTACTCACCCATCTCCAGATGATCGAGTAGAAAAAATTACTGCTGAGGCAATGTCTATCGGCTGCGATACAAATTATTATGCTCCATCAAGCTATCAAGCATTTGTCAATTCATTGCCATAGAATCATACATTTTAGTTATCTAATAGTTAGAAATCTTAAGATGGATTTGTTATCTTAGCACCCAAATTATTTCAAATATGAAAAAAATAGCATTAGCCCTTTTAAGTATTGTAGCAATTATTACCATGAGCTCAGCGATCATAGATACCAGTTGTGAATCAAAATCGCTTAAGAAGGAAGGAGTTGCAGAATTAAACCCTTTCTATTATTCAGCCTCAAAAGTAACCGAGATTGATTTTGATTATAAAAGTTCAAGAAGAGAGATTGAAGTTCCTTTATTTAAGGGAGAGCGTTATAAGATGGTTTTCAATAAAAAAGGGTTACCAAAAGATGTAGTAGTTGAAATTTTCGATAAGGACAAGACGCATACTAATAGAAAAGCTGTTTTTACTTCGGAAGGAAATTCTGCACAGATTCTTTCATATTCTCCTGAAAAATCAAAAAATATGTATGTCAATTATACCATTCCAAAAGCAGATGGCGTAACAGAGAGCGGTTGTATGGTTTTCGTTTTAGGCTATCAGTTGACCTTTCTAGGTGAAAAAAAAGAATCAAAAACAGAGTAATTTCAATTGACTAAATAGAAAACATTATCGTTATGAATATAATAAAGACATCATTAAAATCAATAACCGCGTTAAGTATAGCGGGAGTTCTATTTTCTTGTGCAGATGCACCGAAGAAGACAGAAGCTACTGAAGAAATTCAGGAAGAAGTAGTTGAAGAAGTTGAAACCATGGAATCAGAATCTATGGATAGCTACTTTATGATGCCCTCACCCATCCAAATTGCTGCCATGTTCAATAGGGCAGGTTTAAAGTATGAAGGAGGAATAACAAATCCAACTAGCAACGTAAGTAAATACAATACAAAAACTGCTAGATTTTTAAATTTTGGAGTGTACAGTGCAGATTTAGCATATGCAGTTTTAAATAGTGAACGTCAAGCTTCTTTAGATTATATAAAGGTAGTTAGAGAGCTTTCTGATAAAATTGGAATGCCGGGAATATTTGATGGTGGTAATTTATTAACCAGTTTTGAAAAAAATATTGACAACCAGGATTCGATCCTATTTATCCTTACAACGATAAAACTTAGAACAGACGATTATTTAGCTGAAAATAACGACGAATCCAAAGAAGCCGTTTTCTTTGCTTCTGCTTGGGTTGAAGGAATGTACTTAGGCTCTAAGAGCGCTACAACGGAGTCTTCAATTACGGCAAGAATTGTTGAGCAGATGTCAATTTTGAGCAATGTAATTGGAGCGGTAAAGAATCAAAATGATGAAAGTCTAGAATTGACCTATCTAATTAACGGTTTAGAAGAAATTCAGAATACATTTGAAGGATTTGCGGAAGTAAAAAGCCTTGATAATCCTGATGTTTCTTTCTCTGACGTTGAATTAACAAACGAAGAGATAACCTTGTTAAACAAGGAGATTGAAACCTTAAGAACGAAAATTATCAACGGATAAGCAACAGAAAAATAAAATCCTGCCCCGCTTATAGCGGGGCTTTTTTTTACCCAAAATCGAAAGCAAGGGATTACCTTTGCCTCCTTAAACCAAAAGAGATGATTAAGATTACTTTGCCAGATGCATCTGTGCGAGAATTTGAAAAAGGAGCAACAGCATTAGACGTTGCGAAAAGTATTAGTGAAGGACTAGCCCGAAATGTACTAGCGGCTAAAGTAAACGGAGTAGTTGTTGATGCATTTAGACCACTTGATACGGATGCAAACCTGCAATTACTTACATGGAATGACGATGAAGGCAAAGAGACCATGTGGCACTCCTCTGCCCACCTTTTGGCGGAAGCATTAGAAAGCATGTACCCTGGAATAAAGTTGGGTATTGGACCACCTATTGAAAATGGGTTTTACTACGATGTTGATTCAGGAGATCAAGTGATTACAGAAGGAGACCTGGTAGATCTCGAGAAAAAAATGACCGAGCTTGCTCGTCAAAAAAATGACTATAGTAGAAAGGAAATTTCAAAATCCGACGCTGTAGCTTATTACCGAGAGAAAGGTGATGAATACAAATTGGATTTATTAGAAGGCTTAGAAGATGGCAACATTACTTTCTACACCCAAGGTAATTTCACTGACTTATGTCGCGGACCACACATACCTAACACTGGTTTTATCAAAGCGATTAAACTGTTAAGTTTAGCCGGTGCATACTGGAGGGGTGATGAGAAAAACAAGCAGTTAACTAGAATTTATGGAATTACCTTCCCTAAAGCAAAAGAGTTAACTGAATACTTGGAGCTTTTAGAAGAAGCGAAAAAGAGAGATCATAGAAAATTAGGAAAGGAATTGGAGTTGTTTACTTTCTCTCAAAAAGTGGGGCAAGGTCTGCCATTGTGGTTGCCAAAAGGTGCACAACTTAGGGAGCGTTTAGAGAACTTCATGAAAAAGGCTCAACTAGAAGCAGGATATCTGCCAGTTATAACGCCTCACATTGGGAGTAAAGAATTGTATATTACTTCAGGTCATTATCAAAAATATGGAGCAGATTCATTTCAACCAATTAAAACTCCAAACGAAAATGAAGAGTTTCTTTTAAAACCAATGAACTGTCCTCACCATTGTGAAATTTACAAATCGAAACCTAGATCATACAAAGATTTACCGGTTCGTTTTGCTGAATTTGGTACGGTTTACAGATACGAGCAAAGTGGAGAATTACACGGCTTAACTCGGGTAAGAGGCTTCACTCAAGATGATGCACACTTATTTTGCAGACCCGAACAAGTTGAGGAAGAGTTTAAAAAAGTAATTGACTTAGTTCTTTACGTTTTTAAAGCCTTAAAATTTGAAGAGTTCACCGCTCAGATTTCATTGCGAGATAAGGAAGATAAAGACAAGTACATAGGAAGCGATGAAAATTGGGAAAAAGCAGAACAAGCCATTATCAATTCTGTTAAAGGTAAAGGTTTAAAAACTGTAGTAGAATACGGCGAAGCTGCATTCTATGGTCCTAAGCTTGACTTTATGGTGAAGGATGCATTGGGAAGAAAATGGCAATTGGGAACAATCCAAGTAGACTACAACCTTCCAGAACGATTTGAATTAGAATACATTGGAAGTGACGACCTGCGTCATAGACCAGTTATGATTCACAGAGCACCATTTGGCTCACTAGAGCGATTTGTAGCAGTTTTAATTGAACATTGTGCAGGTAATTTTCCTCTGTGGTTAACCCCAGATCAAGTTGCAATTTTACCGTTAAGTGAAAAATACAATGAAAACTGTAAAGAGGTTTTAAATCTGCTAAATAAATACGATATTCGCGGCTTCGTAGATGATAGGAACGAGAAAGTAGGGAAAAAGATCAGAGATGCAGAGGTAGCTAAGGTTCCGTACATGTTAATCATCGGCGAAAAAGAGATAGAAAATGGCACACTTTCGGTAAGAAAACACGGAGAAGGTGACATTGGAGTCATGAAAATAGAAGAATTTTCAGCAATTGTTGAAAAAGAAATAAAAGAATTAGTTTAATAAATTAATGAGGAGGACCAAAAAATAGCACGACAACAGCGCCCCAGAAGATTTGTCCGGAAAGAAGATCCGCACAAAATAAACGAAAAGATTTCTGCTAAAGAAGTTCGAGTAGTTGGAGAAGGAATAGAACAAGGGGTCTATTCCATCCAAGCTGCCTTGCAGTTTGCTCAAGACGCAGGGTTAGATTTGGTAGAGATTTCGCCCAATGCTGCTCCACCGGTGGTTAAGATTATCGATTACAAGAAATTCTTGTACGAGCAGAAAAAACGCCAGAAAGAAATGAAGGCGAAAGCGGTGAAGGTGATAATCAAAGAAATTCGATTCGGCCCGAATACTGATGACCATGATTATGAGTTTAAGCTGAAACATGCTCAAAAATTCATTGCAGAAGGTTCTAAGATAAAATCATACGTATTCTTCAAAGGTCGTTCTATCTTGTTTAAGGACAAGGGTCAAATACTATTGTTAAAATTCGCTCAAGCACTTGAGGATATTGCAACAGTAGAATCAATGCCAAAAATGGAAGGAAAGAGAATGATTATGATGATCGCTCCGAAAAAGAAAAATAAATAAGTTTAATTCAAAATAGAAGAACACATGCCAAAAATGAAGACGACCTCAAGCGCCAAAAAGCGTTTCAAGATTACGGGGTCAGGAAAGATCAAAAGAAAGCATGCTTTTAAGAGTCATATTTTGACGAAAAAAGCAAAAAAAAGAAAGAGAAACTTAACCGCAGCAACATTAGTGCATAAGGCCGACGAGTCTAACATTAAGTTGCAATTGTGCATGAAGTAGAACCTTTCTGGTTATCGTAAAATTAATTTTAACAAAACCCGGATTATCGTCATTACAAGTGTTTTAAACAAACCGCGATACTCCAAAAAACGAAAAAAAAATGCCTAAATCAACAAATTCAGTAGCTGCAAAAGCTCGTAGAAAAAAAGTCCTCAAGCAGGCAAAAGGATACTTCGGAAGAAGAAAAAATGTCCACACTGTTGCTAAAAACGCAGTAGAGAAAGCAGGTGTGTATGCATACACAGGCAGAAAATTGAAGAAAAGAAACTTTAGAGGTTTATGGATTCAAAGAATTAATGCTGCAACTAGATTGCACGATATGTCTTATTCAGAATTCATGGGAAAATTAGCTAGGAAAGATATTCAATTGAATAGAAAAGTTTTAGCTGACCTAGCAATGAACGATGCGAAAGCATTTGAAGCAATTGTAAAAGCAGTAAAGTAATATAAAACCTCTGTAATTAAACTTATTTAGAAGCTCCTTCTCCACTTGTGGAAAAGGAGCTTTTTTTTTGCCGGAAATTGTATTTTTAACGAAAGACTGTTGAAAGCGCGAAAACTGTTGTTGCCATTTATTTTGCAACCTTAATTTTGGTTTTTATTCTAATTGAATTTAATCGCACCGGGTATTTTTTTGTCTAGCTGCAAGCCGCATCGGATTTATTCTGCTACGAAAATATTTTCAGGAAACTATACGTCAACCCACCTTCCCTGTTCTACTATGCCAACCCGTTTTTAACAACACTCTTTTACCCTTTTACCTTGCTTCCGCTCAGTATTGCTGTACTTGTTTGGAAATTGATCAATCTCGCTGCCCTATATCGAATTTTTTAACACATAAATTACCATATACTTCAGTCTTTAAAAAAAAGAACAACTGCTATTGTAATTCTATTCGTCGGTTCCTTTTTTTGGATGTACGGCAATTTTTACCTTTTACAGCTTACTATTATCATACTATTTCTAATGATTCCGCTATTTTTTCCGCAGAAGCGATTCTATAATTTGATATTTGTATTACCTGCTTTTAGTTATTCAATTTAAAATTGCTATTCGGTATTTTCACAAAACACACAAAATCATAAATATCAACAGTTTATTAAGAAATGTTTTTATTAATTCTACTGGTTAACCAGATTCCGAAACGAAACTTTTTGGACTTAAAATAATACTTTGAATAAATTTTCCGTAACCTTAAATAACATGCTATTGCTTGTTAATTTTAACCCAAACATTAAATAACATCAGGTAAATGAAGAATACCTATTTCGACTTAATTGATCAAAGCTATTACTTTCCACAAGAGGGTTTTGACTTAAAAAATGATAATTTAACATTTCATGGCATTTCATTGACTTATCTTATTGAGAAGTATGGAACTCCTTTTAGATTTATCTATTTACCAAAAATTGGGGATCAAATAAAA
>JBLHTZ010000056.1:0-15034 GCA_047627915.1 Vicingaceae bacterium | reverse complement strand
TGTTTGATACAATATGGCTTTTTTAGTTTAATTCACGGCATCAAGTTTAACCTACTTTCGAAGAAGTCAATAATCGCAGGTACTTTGTGCAGTTTTTATTCTACTATTTTGTCCCAAACTAAAAAAACTACTTACCATAAATTCAAAAAAGCAATTATTGTAAATTATAGAAATAACACATAGAGTGCTATAGTTCTAGTCGTTATATGGAGAATAAATAAGGAAAATCGCAAATAAATCATTCCATAGCTAATTATCCAAAACATTATTATATTTTTGTGACTAGCAAATGTATAACGCATTCAACCATTTCAGTCAAAACATCGTACAAGATTCTCTTGTAGTTTCGCGCGTTATATCTTATTCAAGGATAAGAATTGCCAGGAGACGCCTTCTGGCGTAATATACTTCATGAGGTACTGCGCGTGCCTTTGGTCTGAACTGACCAGAAAAACATCAAAATAATTTATCAATTTATATTTAAAAAGGCATCGTTATGCATTTTAAAATTTTAGTGGCTAATCATACCCACTTTAAACATGCTTCAGCTATTTGTGAAATGATGGCTGATGCAGCCAAAGTTCGTGGAACAGGAATAGCGCAACGAAAACCCGAATACATCTGTGAAAAGATGAAAGAAGGTAAATCTATCATTGCTTTGGATAAAGAAATACCCATAGGCTTTTGCTACATTGAAAGCTGGGAAGGACAAAAGTATGTTGCTAATTCGGGACTAATTACACATCCTGACTATAGAAGATCAGGTGTAGCTAAGGCCATAAAAAAGGCAACATTCAATCTTTCCAAAGAGAAGTTTCCAACAGCAAAATTATTTGGAATTACTACCAGTATGGCAGTAATGAAAATAAATTCAGATTTAGGATATCAACCCGTTACGTTTTCAGAATTAACGAAAGATGAAAATTTTTGGAAAGGATGTCAAACTTGTACCAATTATGATATTCTGCAACGCACCAACAAAACAATGTGCATTTGTACAGGAATGGTATGTGATCTCAGCAAAGTGAATTATTCAGAAAAAATTTCTACTTGGAAAAATTTTAAAAATTTTTTAGAACAACGAAAAATTCGAATCAAACAGAAAGCCAAACAATTTCCAAAACTCAACAAATATATCAATCATGAAAAATAATAAAATTGTGCTCGCTTTTAGTGGAGGTTTAGATACTTCTTACTGTGTAAAATATCTAAAACACGAAAAGCAATTGGAAATCTATTCTGCAGTTGTTAATACAGGAGGCTTCTCTGCAGAAGAATTAGAAGGTATCGAAAAAAAGGCATACAGTTTAGGCGTTACTAACCATATCGCTTTAGAAGAAACAAGAGCTTATTACGACAACATTATTAAATACTTAGTTTTTGGTAATGTACTAAAAAACAACAACTATCCTCTATCTGTAAGCGCCGAACGTATTTATCAGGCAATTTCTTTAGCGAACTATGCAAAATCTATAGGCGCTACTGCCATTGCCCATGGAAGCACAGGTGCAGGAAACGATCAAGTCCGTTTTGATTTAATTTTTCAACTGATTGCTCCAGAATTAGAAATTATAACTCCTATTCGAGATCAGCAGTTATCACGTAAAGCAGAAATTGAATACCTAGCCCAACACGGTGTAGATATCGATTGGAAAAAGGCACAATATTCAATTAATAAAGGATTGTGGGGAACCAGTATTGGAGGTGCAGAAACATTAACTTCCCACCAAACATTACCTGAAATTGCATTTCCTAGTCAGTTAATTGACACCGAAATGAAAATTATTGCCATTGAGTTTAACAAAGGAGAAGTCTGCGGGCTAAATGGAGAAAAGATGAATCCTGTAGAAGTCATCCAAACAATAGAAAAAATAGCAAATAAATATGCTATTGGACGCGATGTACATGTAGGAGATACTATTATTGGAATCAAAGGTAGAGTTGGTTTCGAAGCTGCTGCTGCCAGTATCATTATTAAATCGCATCATACGTTAGAAAAACATACACTTTCTAAATGGCAATTACACTGGAAAGAACAATTGGGTAGCTGGTACGGCATGTTCATTCACGAATCCCAATATTTTGAACCGGTAATGCGAAACATTGAAACGTTTTTAGAAGCTACCCAGTCCAATGTTTCTGGGACTGTAACTGTTGAGTTGCATCCTTATCGATTCGTTGTTCAAGGAGTAACTTCCGACCATGACTTAATGACTGCTGATTTTGGAGAATATGGAGAGATTAATAAAAATTGGAGTGCTGATGATGTAAAAGGGTTCACTAAAATATTGGCCAACTCCATGCAGATTTTTAAACACGTAAATAAAGAAAAATGATACAAGTAGGAATAGTAGGTAGTGGCGGCTATGTAGGTGGAGAGTTAATTCGTTGCCTTGTTCATCACCCACAAATTAATATCGATTTTTTATATAGTACTTCTCAAGCCGGAAAGAAATTAACTGACGTACACGAAGACCTTTATTCCAATAAGGAGCTGTGTTTAACCAACGAAATCAATTCGAATGTTGACGTTGTTTTCCTGTGTTTAGGACATGGTAATTCAAAAGAGTTTTTGTCCAAAACTTCTTTTTCTAACCAAACCAAGATCATTGATTTGAGTAACGATTTTCGATTAAATAAAGATTCTCATTTTCAAGGAATTGAATTTATTTATGGTTTAGTTGAGTGTAATAAAAATGATATTAAAAATGCTCAATACATTGCAAATCCAGGTTGTTTTGCTACAACCATTCAGTTAGGGTTATTGCCGTTAGCTCAAGCTGGCTTATTAACTGATGATGTTCATATTAATGCCATTACAGGTTCTACAGGAGCGGGTCAATCATTAAGTGCTACATCTCATTTTAGTTGGAGAAACAATAATGTTTCAATCTACAAAGCTTTTACGCATCAGCATTTAGACGAAATTGGCGAAACGGTTATTTTCCTGCAAAACGACTTCAAAAAAGCACTAAACTTTATTCCTGTTAGGGGTGATTTTTCTCGAGGGATATTCGCGACTTTGTACACCAAATGCAAGTTGTCAGAAGAAGAATTGGTTGATTTATATGAAACCTATTATCATGATGAACCCTTCACTTTTATCAGCAAAAAAACAGTTAGCCTAAAGCAAGTAGTCAATACCAACAACTGTTTAATACAAGTTCAAAAAATTGATGATAAAGTATTGATAACTTCAGTAATCGACAACCTCTTAAAAGGTGCTGCAGGACAAGCCATCCAAAATATGAATTTAATGTATGGTCTTGAAGAAACTACAGGCATCAATTTTAAAGCAAACTATCACTAATTATGGATTTATTTAACGTTTACCCGCGATTTGACATTACACTTACTAAAGCCAAAGGCGTTTATGTGTATGATGATCAAAATATTGAGTATTTGGATCTTTATGGGGGACATGGAGTCATTTCTATTGGGCATACCCACCCTACTTACACCAAAAGTTTAAAAGCACAAATAGACAAGATTGGTTTTTACTCGAACTCAATTAAAATGCCGATTCAGAATGAATTAGCTCAAAAATTAGCGGAACAGAGTGCTTATCCTAAGTATCACTTATTTTTATGCAACAGTGGCGCAGAAGCTAATGAAAATGCAATAAAACTAGCCTCCTTTCATACTAACAGAAAGAAAGTTATTGTTTTCAAAAATAGTTTCCATGGACGAACTTCAGCAGCCTTAAACATCACTGATAATGTCAATTTATCGGCTCCAATTAACGCTAATAATTTTCCCGTAGTGTTTATTGATTTAAATAATGAGGAGCAACTGATTAACGCTTTAAAAACGAACGATGTGTGTGCTGTAATTGTTGAGGGAATCCAAGGAGTTGGCGGCCTAGATGCTCCCTCTGAAGGTTATTTTTCGTTTTTAGCAGAAAGTTGCAAGACATATGGAGCATTACTTATTTTGGATGAAATACAAAGTGGCTTTGGGCGTTCAGGACAATTTTTTGCACATCAACATGCCAACATTCAAGCAGATATTATTACCATGGCCAAAGGAATGGGCAATGGGTTTCCAATTGGAGGAGTATTAATTCACCCCAAAATTAAAGCCATATCGGGTATGTTGGGAACAACTTTTGGAGGCAATCCTTTAGCATGTGCTGCATCTATTTCTGTTTTAGATACACTCAAAAACGAAAATTTACTCGATAATGTAAAGGCTGTCAACTCTTATCTTGTGAAAGCATTAGAAGAAATTTCATCTATCAAAAAAATAAAAGGAAGAGGATTAATGTTGGGAGTGGAATTTGATTTTCCAATTAAGGAAATTCGTTTTCAATTGCTAAAAGAGTATCACATTTTCACAGGAGCATCTGCAAACCCTAATTTATTAAGAATTCTTCCTCCTTTGTGCATTACAAAAGAACAAACCAAGCCATTGATTACAGCTTTAAAAGAAATTTTACAATGAAACAGTTTACATCGATAAAAGATATTTCAAACCTAGATGATTTACTCACTTTATCAAAAAAAATAAAAGAAAACCCTTTTGATCATAAATCTTTTGGTCAAAATAAAACATTGGCCCTACTCTTTTTTAATCCAAGTTTAAGAACTCGACTGAGCACACAGAAAGCAGCCATGAACTTAGGTATGAATGTGATGGTAATGAATTTAAACAATGATGGTTGGAGCATTGAGATGGAAGACGGAACGATAATGAATAAAGGAACTCAGGAGCACATTAAAGAAGCTGCAGGTGTCATTTCTCAATATTGCGATATTATTGGCATTCGAACTTTTGCTTCGTTAAGCGATAAAAAGAAAGATTATGAAGAAGACATTCTCAATAAATTTATTAAGAATACGACTGTTCCTATTGTATCCTTAGAGAGTGCAACTCTTCACCCACTCCAGTCTTTTGCAGATTTAATGACCATTAATGAGTTTAAAACATCTTCTAAACCAAAAGTAGTATTAACCTGGGCTCCACACCCTAAAGCATTGCCACAAGCTGTTGCAAATTCATTCGCAGAATGGATGGCTAAATCCGATGTAGAACTGGTTATTACCAACCCAGAAGGATTTGATTTATCTTCTGAATTTACCAAAGGAATTGAGATAATTCATAACCAAAATGATGCACTAAAAGATGCTGATTTTGTTTACGCCAAAAACTGGTCTTCTTATGAAAATTACGGGAAAATAGGCGAAGGTTTTAATGATTGGATCCTTACAAAAGAAAAAATGGATTTAACAAATAATGGAAAATTTATGCATTGCTTACCTATTCGTAGAAATGTGGTGGTTAGCGATGAAGTAATCGACTCCAAAAACTCATTAGTCTTACAACAAGCAAAGAACCGAACATATTCTGCACAAACGATTTTATTAAAAATGTTGATGCATGAAAAATAAAATATCTGTTATAAAAATTGGAGGAAACATTATTGACAATGAAAAAGCACTGGATTCATTTTTAATCGATTTTGCTAAAATCGACAATACCAAAATATTAATTCATGGTGGAGGAAAGATTGCTACAAAGATTAACGATAAATTGGGCATTAAAACAATTATGAACGATGGTAGAAGAATAACTTCTGAAGAAAATTTAGACACAGTTATTATGGTTTATGCTGGACTTATTAATAAAAAGATTGTGGGTAAACTACAAGGAAAAAAATGCAACGCCTTGGGATTATCAGGCAGTGATGGCAATTGTATTTTGGCAGAAAAACGCCCTACGTCTCCCATAGATTATGGATGGGTTGGTGATGTAAAAACAATAAATTCTTCCCTTATAAAATTATTCCTTTCCCATGGAATTACTCCTGTATTTTGTGCAATTAGTCATGATGGAAATGGGCAATTACTGAATACGAATGCCGATACCATTGCTTCTGAAATAGCAATTGCAATGAGTAAACATGCCGAGACTGAATTAATTTATTGTTTTGAAAAGAAAGGTGTATTGTCTGATATATCTGATGAAGATTCTATTATAGAACACATTAACTACAATCAGTATTTGAAATTAAAAGAAAATAACACCATCAATGAAGGTATGCTGCCTAAAATGGACAACTGCTTTAACGCTTTAAACAATAAAGTAAGTAAAGTATGTATTGGGCATGCTAACATGATTAATGGAAATGAAATTTGTACTACATTAACGTTATAAAATGGAGAAAACCCGAACGAAAAAAGCCATTGAATTACTCAAATTATTAATTCAAACCCCCTCTTTTTCTACGGAAGAAGACTTAACGGCTGTAATAATTGACCAATGGCTGACAGAATTAAATATAAAAACCAATTGTCATCAAAACAATATATGGGCTAAGAATAAGTATTTTGATGAAACTAAACCATCAATTTTATTGAACTCACATCATGATACTGTTAAACCCAACAAAGCATACACAAACGATCCTTTTAATGCGATTGAAAAAGATGGTAAATTATTTGGTTTAGGAAGTAATGATGCCGGCGGCTGCTTGGTCTCCTTAATGAGTTTATTTGTCCATTTTTATGAAAAAAAAGATTTACAGTACAACCTTATTTTAGCTGCAACAGCTGAAGAAGAAGTATCAGGTAAAAACGGAATTTTTAGTTTATTAAACATACTCCCTCCTATTGATTTTGCTGTAGTGGGTGAGCCTACAGAAATGCAACTTGCAATAGCGGAAAGAGGTTTACTAGTAATTGATGCTTATGCTAAGGGTGTTTCGGGACATGCTGCACATGAGAATACCGAAAATGCAATCTATAACGCATTAGCTGATATTAATTGGATCAAGACCTATCAATTTCCTAAAATCTCCCCAACATTAGGAAAAGTAAAAATGAGCGTAACGCAAATAAATGCAGGAACTCAGCACAATGTGGTACCCGGCAGTTGCAAGTTTGTGATTGACGTTCGCATAAACGATATTTATCAAAATCAGGAAGTTTTTAATGTGATTAACACTCATACCAAAAGTGAATTAAAAGCCCGATCTTTTCGATTAAACTCTTCCTCTATTGCTGAAAGTCATCCAATAGTAAAAGCAGGAATAGCTTTAGGGCGAAACACGTATGGATCACCTACCATTTCTGATCAAGCACTATTAACCTGCCCTTCTTTAAAGTTAGGGCCAGGTGTGTCGTCACGCTCTCATAGTGCAGATGAGTTTATCAAAATCAGTGAAATTGAAGAAGGAATCAACTTGTACATTAACATTTTTAACAGCATACTTTAAACACATATACTATGAAACTTTGGGACAAAGGATATACAACGGATAATTTAGTAGATCGCTTTACAGTTGGAAACGATCGTGTTTTAGATTTAAAACTCGCGAAGCACGACATAAAAGGCAGTATTGCTCACGCTAAGATGCTGCAAAAAATTAATATCTTAACAGGACAAGAATTGGAGAACATTTTAGATGGCTTTACAAAAATTCAGGCAACTATTGATAACGGTACATTTACAATTGAAGAGAACTTTGAGGATGTACATAGTAAGGTTGAATTTGAGTTAGTAAAACTGATTGGCGAAGCTGGGAAAAAAATACATACCGCACGTTCTAGAAACGACCAAGTTTTAGTGGATTTACACCTTTACGTAAAAGAAGAGATAGACGGTATTAAATTCTTAACAAAAACACTTTTCAATACCCTAATTAAATTAAGTAAAAAACACCAAGACGTTCTTATTCCTGGTTATACCCATATGCAAGTAGCTATGCCGTCCTCATTTGGATTATGGTTTTCCGCCTATGCAGAGAGCTTAATAGACGATATCATTTTACTAAACGCAGCGCAAAAGATAAGTGACCAGAACCCACTAGGGTCGGCTGCTGGCTATGGTTCTTCTTTCCCTGTAGATAGAACTATGACTACCGAACTACTCGGGTTCAATACCATGAAGTACAATGTGGTAGCTGCTCAAATGAGTCGTGGAAAATTGGAAAAAACAACGGCTTTTGCTATCGCTTCATTGGCGGGTACTTTATCAAAACTCTCTGCAGATGTATGTTTGTATATGAGTCAGAATTTTAATTTTTTAGGATTTCCTAAAGAGTTAACAACTGGTTCGAGCATTATGCCCCACAAACAAAATCCTGATGTTTTTGAAATAATGCGTGCAAAATGTAACAAGCTTCAAAATATGCCCTCAGAAATTATGATGATTACCAACAACCTCACAAGTGGCTACCATCGAGATTTTCAATTGCTAAAAGAAAATTTAATGGATGGAATAGATATGTTAAAAGACAATCTTGAAGTCTGTGATTTTATGTTGCAACATGTGATTGTTAAAGACAATATCTTGGACAATGATATATATGACTATCTCTACAGCGTGGAAGAAGTGAACAAACTCGTATTACGTGGTGATACTTTCCGTGATGCTTACCAAAAGGTTGGAAAAGAAATCCTTGAAGGTAATTTTAAATTAGATAAAGTTGTAAAGCACACACATGAAGGAAGTATTGGTAATTTATGTCTAAAGGAGATTATCTCTAAATTTGAAAACAACTTCTAGAAAAACTACATACCATGTGCAAAGAGCAAGCACTCTTCGGAATGCTGCGTCGCCAAATACCTACTATTACCAGCAAGTTGGAAATGAAATAAAAAATAGCTAACATTATCTATAACACGTTAGAAAAAAATCACAGATAAGAAAATATACGATATTCAATTTTCTACAACCCTATGAAAGAAGATAAAAAATTATCTGTACTAGCTTCTACTGCTATCTGCGGAAATGATATCAGTTCGTCAGTACTCTATGTTTCCGCCCTAGCCATAGCCTTTGCCGGCCAGTATGCTTGGATTACATTACTAATCGTTTCATTGGTTCTTTTCTTATTCAGAAAGATATATGGAGAAGTGGTTGGAGCACTGCCTTTAAACGGGGGTGCATACAATGCATTATTGAATACGACTAGTAAATCTATGGCCTCTTTTGCTGCCACCCTAACACTACTGTCATATATGGCTACAGCTGTTATTTCCGCAAATGAAGCCATTCACTACCTCCATCATTTAATTCCTGCTATTCCTATTATCATCGCCACCATTATTCTGCTCAGCTTCTTTGGAGTGCTAACAATCGGCGGTGTTTCAGAATCGGCCAAAGTCGCCATAGGAATTTTCCTTTTCCATCTCTCATCCTTTGTAATATTGAGTGTCTTCATTATCGCTTTTCTTTTGAATAACGGAATTGACATTTTTATAGATAACTGGCACTTACCCACTAAGGGTGGAAGTATAACAAATGCTATTTTTCTTGGCTTTGCTGCCTCCATGTTAGGCGTTTCGGGGTTCGAAAGTTCTGCCAATTTTGTTGAAGAGCAACAAAAAGGAGTTTTCCCAAAAACATTGAAAAATATGTGGATTGTGGTCAGTGTTATTAATCCTTTAGCTGCACTTTTTGCACTTTCATTATTCGCCATGCCGCTATTGCAAAGCGATGCTTACCAAAATACATTGTTAATTGAAATGGCAAATCACGTAGGTGGAAATTGGTTGGCCATTTTAATTGCTATTGATGCATTTTTGGTGCTCAGTGGAGCCGTTCTCACAAGTTTTGTTGGGGTTTCAGGTTTGTTGGAACGTATGGCGCTTGATCGCATTTTACCTCAATATTTTTTGAAGAAAAATAAAAGAGGAAGTTCCTATCGGATCATTATTGTCTTCTTGCTACTAACCATATCTGTATTGCTAATAACCAATGGAGACGTAACACTTTTAGCCGGTGTTTACACCATTTCATTCCTAGCTGTAATGGCCCTCTTTGGGGTAGGTAACATCTTATTAAAAGTGAAAAGAAATAGTTTACCCCGTCCTGAAAAAGCCGGATGGTTCGCTATAATCGTGGCCATTACGGCAGTTATTGTTGCCTTAACTGGAAACATACTGATGGAACCAAAAGAAGGAGTACCAAGTAACATTTCGGTATTTCTTGAATATTTTGTTCCTGCAATTCTATTCATCCTTGTGATGCTTAACCGAACTGTATTATTGAAATTTTTATTGAAAATTATACACTCTATTTTCGATCCGTTTAGACGATTTGTATTGAATACAGATAAAAAAATACTTTCTGTTATTGACGACATTAACTCTCAAGAATTCATCTACTTTACTAAAGACGATGATGTTGAAACCCTAAATAAAGTAATGTTGTACATTAAGAAGAATGAACATACCAAGAAGTTGAAAGTGGTTACTGCCACTAAGAATGGCACTGAAATTACCGCACAATTTAGAAACGATATAAACGTAGTTGATCGAGAGTATCCGGAAATTAAAATTGATTTTATAGAGTTGGATGAGGAGTTTTCTCCTGAGCTAATTAATAAACTTTCAAGCGAATGGGGCATTCCAATTAACTTTATGTTTATCGGCTCCCCCGGTGATCATTTCCCGTACAAAATTGAACAATTGGGTGGTGTGCGCTTAATTATTTAGCGAAAAAGACTTCTTCACACTTGATATTCCCTCCCTTCCTCAGCCGCATTAGTATTTTTAAAAACCATTCGAGCTTCTTGTAAAAAGCCATCTTTATTTTTGTATCTGTTAGAGAAATGTCCCATAATTAGATGCTTTGCATTGGCCTTTTCTGCAATGGTTGCAGCATCTTTCGCAGTTGAATGAAACGTTTTCTTTGCTCGTTCTCGTTCACTTTCTAAAAAGGTAGCTTCATGGTACAGTAAGTCAACTTCCTGGATAAGTGGTATTAGTTTCTCGTAATAAGCGGTATCGGAACAGAATGCATAAGCTGTTGGCCTTGGAGGATCTGTGGTTAATTCAGCATTCTTTATAACGATCCCCTCTTCACTTCGAAAGTCCTCACCCTCTGCAATACTTTTTCGAGCATATATAGGAATGTTGTGTTCTACCAACTTATGTCCGTCTAACTTTCTCAGTCCTTCCTTCTCTTGAAAATGAAATCCGTAACAAGGAATCCGGTGCTTTAGAGGCAATGAAGTAACAGTTACCTTTGCATCTTCATACAACACTTCTCCTGCCTTTTCAATGGTATGAAAAACCATGTTGAAGGATAAATGACTTCCAGCATTTCGAAATTGAATTTCTACAATTTCATCCAACCCTTTTGGTCCATGTATGTGCAATTCGGCTTGGCGTCCTAAAAGATGCATTGTGGACAAAAGACCAACTAAGCCAAAAAAATGATCGCCGTGTAGATGTGAAATAAACACGTGATTGATGTTTTGAATTTTTACTTTGTTCTTGCGCAATTGAACTTGAGTACCTTCTCCACAATCTACCAGAAAGAGTTGATTTCCACAACTAACTACTTGTGAAGTTTGATTTGCTGAAAAGGTGGGAAGTGCAGAACCGCTTCCTAAAATGAGTACTTCTAGAGACATTAGTTTGAGTGATCTTCTCCTTCACTTAAGCCTTTCTCCAATTCATCCATAAAAATGAAATCTACTGCCTCATTAAAGCTAGGTGTAATGTTCAGCACACTAGTCAACTGAGAAATATCCAGTAACTTTGACACAGCTGGTTGTGCGCCGCAAACGACTAAACACCCATTGTTATCTTTACAAATTCGGTTGGCTACCAAAATAACACTTAAGCCTGAGGAGTCACAATAACTGGTTTTCGATAAATCAAAAATGATGTTTTTCATTCCATTGGCACTCACTACAGACAATTCTGCCTTTAAATCAGGAGCAACCTTAGCTGTAAATTTATCTTCTAAAACAGAAATGTGAGTGTATTTCTCTTGAATGTCGATGGTAAATACTGATGAACTCATGTTTAATTGGCTTTGAAACAAAGATATAAAATTTAGACCGCTTAGTTGCTATCAGAGGCTAATAAATACAGAACAGCCATGCGAATTGCTACTCCATTCTCTACTTGGTTTAAAATAATCGAATGTTCAGAGTCTGCCACTTCTGATGAAATTTCCACTCCTCGATTAATTGGTCCTGGATGTAAGATGATTGGAATATTTTTCAGCCTATTTAATCGTTCCATGGTTAACCCATATAAATTATGGTATTCTCTCAATGAGGGAAAGAATTTTACACCAGAATGTTGGTCTCCGCCTTGTCTTTCTAGTTGAATGCGAAGCATCATGGCAGCATCGCACCATTCAAGAGCTTCATCTAACTTATAACTTACTTCTACTCCTAGAGAGGATATGTATTTTGGAATTAGTGTCGGAGGACCACAAACCATAATTTTTGCTCCTAATTTTTGGAGACAATATATGTTTGATAGTGCTACTCTTGAGTGCAATATATCACCAACAATAACCACTTTTTTACCTGCTAAATCGCCTAACTCGTGACGCATACTAAAGGCATCCAAAAGTGCCTGAGTTGGATGTTCATGAGCCCCATCGCCCGCATTTATAATGGTAGCGTCTATGTGTTTACTTAAAAATGCATGTGCTCCAGGATTTGGATGTCGCATAACCACCATGTCTACTTTCATGGCTAAAATATTGTTCACTGTATCAATCAAGGTTTCGCCCTTGGTAACAGAAGAAGCTGATGCAGAGAAATTAATCACGTCGGCAGATAGCCGCTTCTCAGCTAATTCGAAAGATAGTTTGGTTCGAGTAGAGTTTTCAAAAAAGAGATTCGCAATGGTGATATCACGTAAGGAAGGGACTTTTTTAATTGGCCTATTAATGACTTCCTTAAAATTTCCTGCAGTAGAAAAGATCAACTCTATGTCAGCTTTGCTGAGTTCTTTAATTCCCAATAAATGCCGAGTTGATAATTTTTCCATCTATTTTTTATTTTCTTTTAATATTATTTCATCTATGCCGTCGGTTTCTAGCCATTTGGCCTCTACTCTTTCGCTTGCAACAGAATCAATGGTGGTTCCAATATAGTTGGGCTCAATTGGCAAATGACGGCCATACCTGCGATCTACCAAAACCAATAGCTCCACTAAATCAGGTCGACCATATGCCAACATTGCATCCAACCCCGCACGTATTGTTCTACCTGTGTAAAGTACATCGTCAATCAAAATCACCTTTTTATTTTCAATAATGAAATCAATTTGTGTTTTGTTTGCAATAATTGGGCTCTCTCTTCGTCTAAAGTCGTCTCTAAAAAAGGTGGTATCAAGACTTCCCAAAGGAATTGAAGAGTTTGGAGTGATCTTTAACAGTTCAGAATGAATTCGTTTTGCCAAAATTACTCCACGAGGCTGAAGGCCAATAATCACTGAATTCGAGAAGTCGTTATGATTTTCAATCAATTGATAACAAAGGCGCTGAATAGCTAACTCCAACTGAGCTTCATCGAGAATAATCCTATTGTTCTTCATTTCAAAACACAAATATAACGCTTTGCATAGACAAATTAGACCTTATGAAGAATGGTCAACCACAATTTTCCATTCCCCATCAATTTTCTTCCACAATAGTGTAAAATGCCCTTTTAAATCGTCCTCTTTTCTTTTTAAATGCCATTTACCTACTACAAAGGCTTGATTGTCAGACAGTATTTCAATTTTTACAAAATCGAATGTTAATTGCCCCATTTTATCGGTAGTAGGGTAACCTTTTAAGTAATTTGTTAAGGTTTTAGTATACCCATAAGTTGGTCCATTACTACCTATAAATAACAACGAATCTGAATTCCAATACCCTTTCATGTATTCCGGTATATCACCTCTGTTCCAAGCGCTTTCTTGAAACTTCATGACTAATTTAATCTGCTCTTCGGCCAGTGTTTTAGTAAGTTGAGCTTGAGCTGAAAAGCTTCCGATTAGCAAGAAAAGTGCGAGAATTAATTTATTCATTTGGCTTTAATTTTAGTGGATTCAACTCATTATAAGCTTTTAACAACAAAATGGTTTGAGCTACCTTATTCTTATTTTTTGATTTAAATGTTTTTAAATCCGGCTCTTGAGCCGCATAGGGTGCAAAATTCCGACTGTTTAGTGTAAAAACTTCTCCTAATTCGGTATCTAAAAAGTACTGTTTCGTTATCGACTTCTCTTGCATTGTTCCAGCTCCACCAATTGATAAGTTAAGGTTAGGATCAACATAACGTTCAATTTTAATAGTAGCAAACTGCAGCAGTCGGCCTATGTTTATGCATCGCCATAATCCTTCGTCCTTAGAAATATAAATTTTGCCATCTTTAAAGCAGCCCCATATTCTGCCTTCATTTACCTGTACCCACTTATTTCCAGTATCTTTTAAGAAAAGATATTTAGTGCGCAATTCAAATTCTTCGGTAATGAAAGGTGTGTTGGACTTAAACTCTTCAAATGTTCTGTAAATACCCTCCTTCAATTCAATATTGTTAAATTGAGTTTGCCCTACTCTATCTTCAACATTTTCCCATCCTTCTTGAGCAAGCATACTTTGCCAACTCATAAAAAGTACAAAACCCAACGACAAAACTCGAAACAACATAACTCTTTAGTTTAAATCAATTTACTGATTTACATCCTTTAACGACAACTGAATTCTTTTCCGCTGTGCATCCACTTCTATCACTTTCACTCGAATTGCCTGCCCCAAAGAAACTACCTCGTTAGGATCGTTCACAAACTTGTTGGCTAAATTAGAAATGTGCACTAATCCATCTTGCTTCACGCCAAGGTCGACAAAGGCTCCAAAGTTTGTAATGTTGGTTACCAATGCAGGTAATTCCATTCCAACTCTTAAATCTCCAATACTTTTTACGGTGCTGTCGAATTGAAAAACCTTCATTTTTTCACGTGGATCTCTTCCGGGTTTTAACAAGTCATTCTTGATATCATTCAATGTCAACTCCCCAATTTCTTCAGAAACGTATTGTTTCATTTGAATGGCTTCAATTTTCTCTTTTTCGGCTTTTAAATCCGTTATCTTTATTTTGTTATCTGATAAAATTTTCTTCAGCACTTTATATCTCTCCGGGTGAATTCCAGTTTCATCCAATGAATTTTTTCCATTTCTAATTCTCAAAAACCCTGCCGATTGCTGAAAAGCAACAGCTCCCATACCTTTCACTTCCTTCAGCTGTTTTCGATCGTCAAAAACGCCTTTTTCTTCTCGATAGGTGACAATA
>JBLHTZ010000055.1:0-15279 GCA_047627915.1 Vicingaceae bacterium | reverse complement strand
CAAGAAAATTTAATTAATGCAATTAACAACGAAGGTTACGAAGTAATTTTAGTTCGTTCGGCAACAAAAATTAGAAAAGACATTTTTGATGCTTGCCCAGGAATAAAAATGATTGGTCGTGGTGGTGTTGGAATGGATAACATCGATGTTGAATATGGCAGATCTAAAGGCGTTAATGTTTTTAACACTCCTGCATCTTCTTCTCAGTCAGTTGCTGAATTAGTAATGGCTCATTTATTTGGTGCTGTTCGTTTTTTATATGACTCTAATAGAGAAATGCCCGTTAACGGTGTTTCTGAATTCAAAGTGTTGAAAAAGAAATATGCAAAAGGAATAGAGCTAAGAGGTAAAACTCTTGGAATTCTAGGATTTGGCAGAATAGGTCAAGCACTTGCGAGCTATGCTCTGGGTTGTGGAATGAATGTTTTGGCATGCGACACTACTGCAGGACCTTTTAACATTGATTTATCTATTGGTGGACAAAAGGTGTCGGTTCAAGTAGAAGGTTGCACTAAAGATGACCTATTAAGTCAATCCGACTTCCTAAGTATTCACATTCCAAGCACAGACAAGCCAGTAATTGGAACAGATGAATTCAATGCAATGAAAGATGGGGCTGTGATCTTAAATGCTGCCCGAGGTGGCTCAATCGATGAAGACGCTTTAATAGCCGCTTTGGATTCAGGCAAGATTGCTCATGCAGCATTAGATGTTTTTATTAATGAGCCTAATCCTAGAGCAGATTTATTAACTCATTCAAAAATTTCATTAAGCCCTCACATTGGAGCTGCAACATTAGAAGCACAAGATAGAATTGGCGGAGAATTGGCTTCTATTATAATTGATTTCTATAAAAAATAACCCTATAAAAATCAAATAAACAAATTAACTGCTGTCATAAAATGACGGCAGTTTTTTTTTTGTCATTATCTTCGTAAAAAATAAACAACTTGGCAAATATTAAACCATTCAAAGCATATAGGCCAACAAGAGATAAAGTTCATTTGGTAGCTTCTCGTTCCTATATTTCATACACCAAGCCAGATTTAATTCGAAAGTTAGATGAAAATCCTTTTACTTTTCTTCACATCTTAAACCCAGATTACAAAATTGAAAAGCAGTCATTTAAAAACTCTAAAGAGAAGTTTGAAAAAGTAAAAAAGAATTTTACAGAATTTGTAAATCAGCAGATTTTAATCCAAGATAAAAAAGAGAGTTATTACGTTTATCGGCAAATTAAAGATGGTCATCCATTCCTAGGAATTATTGCTTGTGCTTCAGTTGGAGACTACTACACCAATGTAATTAAAAAGCATGAAGCTACCATTACAAAGCGAGAGAAAATATTCAAGAACTATCTCGAAACGGTTCAAATTAATGCTGAACCAGTTTGCTTTACGTATCCTAATCATGAAAAAATTGACCGGATTACTAACGAGAAAATTTTAGACCGACCTGAGTACGATTTTACCACGACTAATCGCGATAGACACTCATTTTGGAAGATTGACGAAGAAGCTATGGTTGCAAAATTAACTGCCTGCTTTTCTGAAATTAAATCCATTTATATTGCTGACGGTCATCATCGTTCAGCCTCTTCTGCACTATTGGGAAAAAGCTTACGTAAGGCAGATGGAAACCCACCAGAGGAAAAAGCCTATGACTACTTCATGGGATATTTTATTCCTCAAAACTGTCTAAAAATATATGAATTTAACCGATTGGTAACAACCATCGGAGAGCATGATGTAACTTCCTTTTTAGATGCAATTCAAGAAAATTTTGAGATTGCTTATGTAGATGGCCCATCCTTTAGACCTGAAAAAGTTCATGAAATTGGCATGTACATAGAAAACAAATGGTACTGCCTTATTCCTAAAGAAGGGCAATTTAAAGTAGATGACCCAGTAAAGAGTTTAGATGTTTCGATCTTAACCAACCACCTTCTAAGTCCCATTTTAGGAATTAGCGATTTAAAAACTGACAGTAGGGTTTATTTTAAGGGAGGCTTAGAAGGAATTGAGGCATTAAAATCGGAGGTAGATCGCGGCAAAGCGAAAGTAGCCTTTGCTCATTTTCCGGTTAGCATGGATCAATTAAAAACCATTTCAGATGCAAACCAAACCATGCCGCCAAAAAGCACGTGGATTGAGCCAAAACTTAGAAGTGGTTTAACTGTTTACTCTACAAAATAAAGAGCATGAGTATTTCTGAGAACCTCCAACAAGTTAAAGCTACACTTAAAGACGATGTGTTGTTAGTAGCCGTTTCTAAAACCAAACCTTCTTCATACATTGAAGAAGCGTATGCTGCAGGACAGCGTATTTTCGGGGAGAATCGTCCGCAAGAAATGAAGGCAAAGGCCGAAGAATTACCGAAAGACATTGAATGGCACATGATTGGTCACTTACAAAGTAAAAAGACAAAATACATTGCTCCTTTTGTCTCGTTGATTCATTCGGTAGACAAGCTTAGCTTACTTGAGGAAATTAACAAGAGAGCCGCTCAAAACGATAGAGTTATTGATGTTTTACTTCAAGTTTTCATCGCCAAAGAAGAAAGCAAATTTGGAATGGATGAAAAAGAAGTAATCGAACTTTTAAATTCCGAAGAGTTTAAAGCGTTACCGAATGTTAGAGTTGTTGGCCTTATGGGAATGGCCACCAATACAGACAATGAGAATGTTGTACGAAATGAATTTAAAGATCTAAAGTCATTTTTTGATAAGTTGATTCAGCAAGAAACTACACAAAATGTTGAGCTAACGATTTTGAGCATGGGCATGAGTGGAGATTATAACATTGCAATGGAAGAAGGCTCCAACATGATTCGAATTGGTAGTTCAATTTTTGGGAGTAGGGCATAGAAGTTTTATTACGAAACAGTTAAATTACTTTACGTATATTTAGAGGAAGTATTGAAATTATGAAATTGTTATTATTCTTGGCCGGTTGCATGGCTTTAACCAAAGTTTCTGCGCAAAGTTTTCCAACGTCTTCGCAGCACACATTAACTTTACGACCTGATTCATTAACAGGTAAAGATGCCCTTATTAATAGCTACAACTATAATAATTTCCGAAATCGAAATTTTGCTTCCAATGTTCAATTAGCTGCGCATTCAGGAACTCATAGTAACACGCCGTTCATAGTACGAGGGTTACTCTTTTTTAACCTTTCCAACATTCCTTCGGGAATGAATATCGATAGTGCTTTTCTTTCCTTGTATGCTGTGGATAGCAATTATGGTTTGTTCATGCATCGAAATACAGGTGGACCCAACGCAGCATGGATTAATAGAGTTATTTCTCCATGGTCAGAAGCTACTGTTACCTGGAATAATGCTCCAAGCACAACAGTCATTAATCAAGTCGCACTTGCTCCATCTACAAGTTCTACACAAGATTACATTAATATCGACGTAACTAACTTATTCGGAGACATACACAATGCCACGGCCAATTATGGCGTACAAATTAGACAACAAATAGAGAGTAATTATAGGTCTCTTATCTTCTTCTCTAGTGACGCTCCTGATAGTTTAAAACGACCAAAACTAGTAGTGCATTACTCCGCAATAGCCACCAACATACATGCGGAATCACAGACTAACACATATAGATTTGCACCAAACCCAGCGCGTGAATTTTTAACAATCGAATTGCCATCTAATGACCCAGCTCACGTAACAATTCATAATCTTCGAGGCCAACTTTTAGCGGATTACCCAAAGTATTATTCATCAGTTAAAGTCCCTACATATTATTTAGAAAGTGGAATATACCTTGTCACAGTAGTTCAAAATAAAAGCACAATTAGGAAAAAAATCATTGTTGAGTAAGGAAATTAGCTCTTGGCTCCCACATGGCTTAGCGCTAAAGGCGTATTGGAAAGGCGACAAAAAAGCAACCATTGACATTCACATGGATGATGAGAGCATCACTTCTATGCCCATTGAAATATACTTTCGAACTCTTGAAGAATTCCCTGAGATAGAAAAAATTGCCTTACCCCTGTGCAAAGGAAAAACTCTAGATGTAGGTGCAGGAGCAGGAGCGCACTGTTTGGCACTTCAAGAAAACGGAATTGACATTACAGGGCTCGATATATCGCCAGATGGAGTCGAAATAATGAAGCTAAGAGGTGTTAAAAAAACAATCTGCCAAGACTTTTTAAAATACTATCCTACCCAAGCTTTTGACACCTTGCTTTTTTTAATGAACGGAATAGGCATTGCTGGAAACTTACATCAGCTTGATGAATACTTGCAGCACGCGCACAACTTAACAACAGCAGACGGGCAAATTATTTTAGACTCCTCTGACTTAACATTCACAGAACTTGAATTGGATTTTGACCAAGAATACCACGGAATATTCAACTATCAATTGAGTTTTGAAGGTAAAATAGGCTCTGCTTATCAGTGGTTATACATTGACCAAGAGAAATTAACTGAAATAGCGAAAAGAAATAATTGGCTGTGCGAAATTATTTATGAGCAAGAAGATGGAGGCTATTTGGCGCGGTTGAAGAAGTTATAAATTGTTCCATTTCGCAAATTCCTTAAGAACAACATAATCTCGAAACAACTTAATTACTTTTGTAGCCCAATAAAAAGCTATGAGCCAAAATTCAGCCGTAATCAACGAAATCATAAGTCATTTTAAATCTGATGATTCTAAAATTGTACTTGAAGCAATTAAAAAGAACCGAAAAGAGGGCAATTCGGTAAGCTTTAAAGCGCTTTTAGAATTATTGCGCGATACTGACGAGCCCACAGTAGAGGCGGCTATTATTGAATTTCTTTATGATTTAAAAGATGAAGAAAGCATTCCTGTTCTAATCGATGCCATTCAAGACGAAGAGTTTTTATTTTACCAAAGTTTTTTAGTCGCCGCATTTTGGCAATCTGCCATTGACGGTTCTGATTATATAAATGTATTTGTTAAAGCGGCAATTAAAGGTGATTACATGACGAGCTTAGAGGCGTTGACGGTCATCGAAAACTTTGACAGTGCTTTTCCGCAAGATGAACTAGTTGAACTTGAGTCTGACCTCATCGAAGCTGCAGACGAAATAGAGGATGAAGACAAAAAAGTGCTTCTAGTGAGCATGGCAGATGTAGTTAGAAACCTACCAATAGAAGGAGAATAATGGCAAAGATAGATTACTCAGCACTTAAAGAGAAGCTAGAAGCAAACAAAGAATGGCCTCGAGTCTATTTTTTCAAATTCATAGTTCCTTCTGACAATCAAAAATTAGCTCAAGTAGAAGCATTATTTGGCACCGAAGCGCAAGTGAGCTTAAAACAAAGTAGCAAGGGAAATTTTGTGAGTGTAAGTGCAAAAGAATTAATGCTAAGTGCCGACGGAATTATTGAGCGCTACGAAAAAGCAGCAGAAATAGAAGGATTGATGGCGCTTTAATCGCCAATTCTTGAAGTCAACGGAAACCTCAACCCTTCCATTTTGTTTACCCTAGCTTTTATAGAACCAACCAATATTGGAGTTTCGATGAGTAATGGTACACGATTCTGATCATCAGTTACGTAAACTGTCATTCCATCACCGGCATTAAAAATGGTTCCTTCAATTAAAAGGGGAGAAAATACAATGCATCGAAATTCACCAACATTCTTAATTTTTAAATTCTCTCTGCCTAAAAACTCAATATAACTATCGTGAGACTCGTTATCTAAGAATATTTTAATCGGTATTTTATCTCCTTTCGCAAGGTTGGAATAATCCAAATTTCTAGCGACGTAAATCATGCTCAGCACATCATAAGAGCAGTCCGGTAATTCCACAGTATCTTTCACAAATGGCTCGTCTTCCTCCATTTGTCGTAAGGTGTAGGCAACTTCTTTTGGGTAATTAAAAATATAATCTTCACGTATGTGCGTTCCTCCCTCGTTTACTTTTCGCTTAAAGCGAAGTGGCTTCATGGTATTCACGTTCATATAGGTTTCATATTGATCCCTTACCTTATACACCCAATCATATTTCCTAAACGTTTTCCCTTCGCTGTTAAAGTGATAAAAGTCTTGACCTTTAACGTTCAAGGAATCAACACGAAAGAATACTTCACCGGCTCCAACCCAAACACCTGCCAAATGGTAGTAAATTGTATAATCTACTCTTTCACCAAATTTAAAGCTTGTATTTTCAATCGAACAACTTTGACCAAAAGTTGAAAAGGATGCAATTCCGAATAGCAGACAAAATATAAATTTCATAAGATTCAAATTAACGAAACAAAGCTCAAAGTAGCATATACCAAAGCAATGCTTTCTTTAAATTTGTGGTATGAACTTTGAACTATCTCAAGAATACATAGAACTCATCAAATTGTTGAAGTTGACCGGAATTGCTGAGACTGGAGGAATGGCAAAAGCCTTAGTTGAAGATGAACAAGTCATGTGCAACGGACAAATTGATACTAGAAAGCGTCTTAAAGTAAGAAAAGGCGATATTATCGAAGTACTGGACCAAAAAATAAACATTATATGAAATACTATTATTTACTAATTATAGCGCTCCTATTGTCCTCTACTATAAATGCTCAATTCGGCCAAGATTGTAATATTGAAGTATTAGCGATTTTATCTCCAAGCTCTACGAAAACGTATAATACCATTGATACTTTTGATATTGAAGTTCGAATTAGAAACAATGGTCCCAATACTTTAATACCAGGAGACGAGTTTAAGATAAACTACTCTGTAGGAGATGGCACTTCAAATTCTATTTCTATCGACACTCTTTTATTGGTTGGTTTTAATCGTATTATGCAAGTTGGTGAAGGCAGAACCTATATTTTAGCAAAGGATTTTATCATCAATGGTAACAACATATTTTCTGCCTGTGCGAGTGTTAGTGGTACTTCGATATACCCTAATAACACCAATAAGTTCCCGGGAGAATGCGAGCAATTTGTCGTTAACATTGAAGAGCAGTCTATTAAAATAAACAAAGCTTATTATACAAACAATCAAGTTATTGTAAAACTTAATAATGTTGTAGCACGCGAAATAAAAGTGTATGATATTACTGGGAAATTAATTACCTCAAGAACCAATATTCTAGGAAAGGAAGTTTCAATTCCATTTGAAAAGAAGACAAAAGGTTTCTACTTTGTGACGGTAACAGACAAAAATGGAAATCAATCAACTGCAAAATTTGTGATTAGTCAATAATATATTTTCCTAAGACGTTTTTTTGTTTATCGGTTAAGCCCTTCAGTGAAAAGAACGTTGACAATCTGCTTTTGTACGCGTCTATTTCTGCAAAATAATCCAACGTAGTTGCGGCAGAACTTCTTAAACGACTATTAAAATGAAACCTAGCTTCTAGCAGGTTATTCATTGCTTCTTCATTCAAGTATTGAAGATTTTGCAGCGCTTGCATTGCATTTGCTCGGGTTAAAAATTCGTACGAAGGTGATGTATAATCTACCAACTTATCTGCAGCAACTCGGTCTTTATTTACAATTGCTGATATCTTCAACCAAGTTATTTCTATATTTCGAGATCTATTTCCTACTACACCCTCTGTCAACTTTAGGTATTGATTAGCTCCTTCCAAATTATTGACAGATAACACTTCTAAAGCCGTTTCAATAATTTTATAAGAAGAATCGTTCAAACATTTAATCACCTCTTCTTCTATTTTAGGTGTCATTTCAGAGATGCTAAACAGGGCAGCTTTTTTCACCTCAGCATCTTGATCTGCAAGTGCATTTAATAGTATCTTTTCTTTTACTTTGGACTTATCTGCTGAAAGCACACTAACGATTAATGACTTTATTCCGTGAAAAGATTCCTGTTCAAATCGCTCCAAGAAAAAATCATCTTTGTCTTTAAAATTCAGGTCTCTTAAAGCGACTAATGCATCATAACGATCTAACATATGTTCCGCTTTTACAGCTTGAGCTTTCCACATGTCTTTCGATTTTTCGAAAGTAACTTCTTTCATTACCTCACTGTTAGGGTCAAACAACACGTATTCCACTTCTTTCTCATTCAGTGGAATTTCAACTTGGGCAGTGTCGCTTTCTACCATTACTTTTCGACTCTCTTTAGAGCCGTCTTTAAAGAAAATTTCAAAAACGATTGGCATTTTAAAAGTTGAACTTAACTCCCTTTCTTCTTGGATTTGAACTACTTTGAATCTCCCTACATCTTTTTTAGTGTCGAAGTCAACCAAATAATGCGGCTCGTCGCCCTTGTATACCCACTCTTCCCAAAACCAATCTAAACTCAAGCCTAATTTCTCATGAAACGCCGCTAACAAATCATCTGAATCAACATTACCATAGGCATGTTTTTCAAGGTAGTACTTGACTGCAGCATTAAACTGATCGCGACCAATTACATATTTCAGCATTTGCAATACATGCGCCCCCTTAGGGTAGTGACGGACTGTTCCGCCTTCGCTATGCGCAATAGGTTTTAAATTGCCTTTCGATTCCTCAATGGCTTGGTCATTGTAGTTTCTTCTAACCCAATTGTAATGATCTACTCCAAAAGCCTCTTTTTGATACATTAGGTCATAGTGCGTTGCAAAGCTCTCCTGCAACCAGTGGTGTGCAGCAGAGCGAGCCGTAACCATATCACCAAACCACTGATGAGCCAATTCGTGTGCATTTACTCGAACATAATTTCGGTCTAAAAACCCTCTACTATCCACCAAATAAAAATCCCCAAAAATGGTTGCAGTAGTATTTTCCATAGCCCCATACATAAAATCTTGCACTGGTATTTGAGAATAAGTCTCCCAAGGGTATGGTACACCAATTTCCTTTTCAAAAAACTCAAACATTTCCTTCGAGTAGCGATACGTAGGTTCTATTTGATTTTCTTGTTCCGGGTAATAATAAAAATTCATCGGAACTCCAGAATTTGAAACTTCAGACTTAACTCCATAATTCCCTATACCCAACATAATTAAATACGGTGCATGACGATGAGCGATTTTATAATGCCATTCCATTTCATTTGTACCTAATAACTCGCTTTTTTTTAACAACTTGCCATTGGACAAAACCCTATAATTAGTATCAAATTCGATTATTAATTCTGAAATTAGTTGATCATTACGCTCGTCATACATTGGTATCCAATGTCGGTTATCTATACCCTGGCCCTGTGTCCAAATTTGCTTCCGACTTCTGCCGGTAGGGTCATCCCAACCGATAAAATACAACCCTTTTTTCGGAGTCGCCTCATATTTAATTTCTATTTCGTGTTCCTCATTCCATGTTAACGTGTTAGAAAACTTTAAGGTAATACCCTTATCATATTTTACATATGCAACCGATTCGCCATCCAGCTTTACGTCGAAAAAAGTCATGTCAATAGCATCAAGATATAGACTGTCCAGCTCTTTTCGAAGCACGGTAAACTTTTCTTGTACTTTGCCGCGAACTAACTTCTTTTCAGGCACAAAGGATATTTCTAATTTTAGGTGCGAAAAGTCTACAAAACGCTCTCGAGGCATTAAATCTTTATCGGCGTAATAGGTTCTCGTTTTATCTTGAGCTTGTGCTAGAAACAGCTGAAATAAAATCAGAATTATAATTAACTTCTTGAACATGAATTAAATATTTATTTCAAAATTAAGGGTTTACAAGAGAGCAACTGCCAAAACTCACAAAGTACTATAATAAGCTTGTGCTTTGTCTCTTAAATTATAAGAAGAGCTCATTACTTCTCCATAAGCCCCTGTTGTGCGAATTGCTATAAAATCCCCCCTTTTCGTTTCGGGTAATTCTATGGCCTTTCCAAAACAATCAGAAGATTCACAAATTGGACCAACAACATCGTATTTTTTAGAATTCGAATCAGTCACAGCGCTAATGTTCTCAATTTTGTGGTAAGATTGATACAATGCCGGCCGAATCAACTCAGTCATTCCTGCATCAATAATTGCAAAATTGGTTTTAATTCCTTCTTTTATATACAAAACTTTTGAAATCAAACTCCCGCATTGAGCAACAACTGACCTTCCTAATTCAAAATGAATTTCTTGCCCTGGCTCTACAAGCAGAAAATCTTTAAACACTTTAAAAAAACTATTAAAGTCAGGTATGGAATCTTGATCCGGATTAGTATAATTAACTCCTAAACCACCTCCAACATTAACATGATCTAAAACAATACCGCGGTCTTTAAATTGTTTTTGAAAGTCATTTACTCGATTACACAAACTCTTAAACACTGTTAAATCATTTATTTGAGACCCAATATGAAAATGAATTCCTTTCAAATGAATGTTCTCTAAAGTTGGTAACAATTCTAATAATTCAGGCAATTCCCATGCATTAATTCCAAATTTATTTTCTTCCAATCCCGTCGTAATGTAATGATGTGTTTTAGCATTTACATTCGGGTTCAAACGAATTGCAATTCCTGCCACCTTATGTTTTTGTTCCGCTAATTCATTAATTACCTTCAATTCTGCCAGCGATTCAACATTAAAGGTAAAAATCTCTTGCTCTAACCCATACCCTATCTCTTCATCCGTTTTCCCAACTCCTGCAAAAGCAATGTTCTTTGCTAAGAATCCTGAATTAATTGCCTTTCGAATTTCGTTTCCACTCACGCAATCAATTCCGAAACCTTTCAATTTTATGCGCGCCAAAATCTCATCGTTTGCATTCGCCTTAATAGCGTAATGCACTTTGAAAGGCGCACCTTTTACTGCATGATTGATAGCGTCTAATGTATCATCCAACAATTTTAAATCGTAATAGAAAAATGGCGTAGGATAATTCGATAGTTGAGCTACCTTTTCTTCCGTAAAATATCTCATTTTAAAACAACTGATTTAAACTTTTTAACGCCAACTCTTTATCGCTAGTACTAATTAGAAAAGAGATATTATGATTGCTCCCACCGTAAGAGATCATACGAATTGGAATTGCTCTGAGCTTGTCTAGAATATCTGCTGCAATTCCTTTTTCATTTTTAATAAAATCTCCGACCACACAAATGATAGTTTGATCAGAGTCTACCTCCACAGCACCATATTTCATTAATTCCTTCTGAATACTTTTAAGCTGAGTAGCATCATCAATGGTAACTGAAACAGCTACTTCAGAAGTTGTAATCATATCAATTGGTGTTTTATAGAGCTCGAATATCTCAAATACCTTCCGTAAGAAGCCATAAGCCAATAACATCCTACCAGAGTTTATTTTTATGGCACTAATCCCATCTTTTGCGGCTATCGCCTTTACTCCTCCTCCTTCTACATTCTCAGTAATCAAGGTTCCAAGTGAATCTGGAGACAAAGTACTTTTTAATCGTACAGGAATATTGGCATGTTTTGCCGGAACTATGCTCGAAGGGTGTAAAATTTTAGCGCCAAAGTAGGCGAGCTCTGCTGCCTCATCGAAAGATAGTTGCTTAATGGGGCTCGTTTGATCTACTACCCTTGGATCGTTGTTGTGCATCCCATCAATATCAGTCCAAATTTGCACTTCTTTAGCCTTTACCGCAACACCAACCAATGAAGCTGTATAATCGGATCCCCCTCTTTTTAGATTGTCAATTTCTCCGTAAACATTTCTACAAATAAATCCTTGGGTAATGAAAAGTTGCTCTCCTTTGTTTTCTTCAATTAATCGATTTAAATTTTCTTTGATGTAATAATGATCTGGCTCTAAGTCCTTATCAATCCTCATAAATTGCAAGGCTGGCAATAGACAAGAAGCCAAACCTTGTTCCTTCAAATAATAATGCAATAATGCAGTAGAAATTAATTCTCCTTGAGCGAGCACTGCTTTCTCCTCATGAATTGTAAAAGAGTCTTGGGTAAATCCTTGTAAAAAGTCAAAATGTGACCTAATCAATTCTTTCGTCATCACTTTTGACTCTTCTTTCGCAAACAGCTCCTCTACAACTCCATAATACTGAGCCCGAAGCCCTTCGATAAGTTGAGCCGCCAATTCGTTCTTTTTCTCAAACAAATAATTTGCTATTTGCACTAAAGAGTTTGTAGTACCAGACATTGCAGATAACACCACCACCTTCGCTTCTCCATCTGAGATTAAAGCTGCGACTTTTTTTATCCTATCGGCAGAACCTACTGAGGTACCACCAAATTTGAGAACCATCATACCAAAAAATTTAACTCCCAAAGGTAACGGTTTTAAGTATTTAATTATTTGCATTTTTTAACTACTGGTCTTTATTATGAAACTTCCTTTTGGCGAGCCTTTTTGGTAAGTTTGCCTTTTAAACTTCAGCGCATATGTTCAGCCTGTTAAAGAAAGAAATTCAGTCGTTTTTAGGTTCCTTAATTGGGTATATAGTCATTATTGTTTTTCTAACAATAATGAGTCTTATTATGTGGGTATTTCCGAGTGACTATAATATTTTAGATAATGAATACGCCACCTTGGGACCTCTATTCAGTCTAGCACCTTGGGTTTTTATGTTTTTAATACCCTCAGTTACCATGCGGCTATTTGCTGACGAAAATAAGACAGGCACTATTGAATTACTCCTGACTAAACCTTTAACGGACTTTCAAATAATTAGCGCAAAATATCTGGCCGGAGTTCTTTTGGTACTCTTCTCACTTCTTCCAACCTTAATTTATTATATCGTTATTTATCAATTAGGTGCACCAGAAGGTAATTTAGACGAAGGCGGAACTTGGGGTTCTTACTTTGGACTGTTATTCTTAGCTTCAGGCTTTGTAGCTATTGGATTGTTCTCGTCTTCACTATCTGACAACCAAGTGATTTCATTTATAATCGCTGTTTTTCTTAGTTTTTTCGCTTATATCGGTTTCGACTTTATCAGCTCTTTAGCACTTTTTGGAAGCTTTGATCTATTCGTACAGAAGTTAGGAATTAGTGAACATTACGGCTCAATGAGCCGAGGAGTTATAGACAGTAGAGATGCACTGTACTTTCTCTCTGTTATTGCGTTCTTTTTTATGTTAACCAAGTTAAAACTAAGCTCAAGAAATTGGTAATGAAAAAGACTAGGACAAAAGATATTATTGGTTTTTTTATTGGGCTTGGCATTTTGCTGTTGCTTAATATGATTAGCTCCGTTGCTTTTAAGCGCTTTGATTTAACTACGGAGAACCGTTACTCCATTTCAGAACCAACAAAACAGCTAATTGAAAACTTAGAAAATGATGTGTACATCACCGTTTACTTGGAGGGTGACTTCCCTGCTTCTTTTAAACGATTGCGCAATGAGACCAAAGAAATGTTAGATGAATTTCAAGCTTATTCGAATGGTAAAGTTGATTTTGAATTCATAAACCCTTCTTCTGCAGTAGATAAAGAAGAGCGGGAAGAAACCTACAGGAACCTTTATAAAAAGGGACTTCGACCAACAGATTTAAACATAAAGGATGAAGATGGGGTCTCGCAAAAAATTGTTTGGCCAGGAGCAATTATAAGTTACGGAGAAGTTCAAATTGCAGTTCAACTCTTAAAGAGTCAATTTGGAGGCCAGCCAGAATTAATTCTAAATCAATCTATCGAAAGTTTAGAATACGAGTTAGCTTTTGGAATTAAGAAAGCCTCTACTCCTGTGGTACAAAGCATTGCCTTTGTTGAAGGGCACGGAGAACTCAACAAATACGAAACAGCCGACATTATGGGCTCTCTTCGAGAATATTATAATGTAGAAAGAATAGCTATAAACGGTAACGTTAACAGTTTACAAGAGCGTATTTACACCAACAAAGACAGTACAAATGCCATTGTACAGAAACGGTTTGATGCGATTGTAATTGCGGCACCAGATTCAAGTTTTAACGAAAAAGATAAATTCATAATCGACCAATATTTAATGTACGGCGGAAAGGTTATTTGGTTAATTGATCAGGTTTTTGCTGACATGGATAGTCTTAATTCTCAATACAACAACAATACAGTCTTAGCTACATCGAAGAACTTGAATTTAGATGACCAACTTTTCAATTACGGAGTTCGATTTAATAAAGACTTGGTGATGGACTTGCGGTCTGCTCCAATCCCTGTTGTAAATGGACAATACGGAAATCAAGTTAAAACGAAACTATTCCCTTGGCCTTACTTCCCATTTTTGTTTAGCAAAAATGACCACCCCATTAATAAAAATTTGGATGTAGTAAAAGCGGAGTTTATGGGCAGTATTGACTTAGTTGGCAAAAGTGATTTAAAAAAGACAGTGCTACTTTCTACATCAGAAACTACAAAAATTGTAAAATCGCCAACTAGAGTGAGTTTGAATATGCTAAGCTTTGAACCACCAGTGGAGCAATACAATAAAAAGGATATTCCTCTGGCAGTTTTAGTAGAAGGTGAGTTCGAGTCGGTTTTCAAGAATAGACTGACGCCAAATATTACTCAGTCCAAACAAATAAAGTTCAAAGAAAAAAGTGATTCAACACAGCAACTTTTTATTTCAGATGGAGACTTAATTAAAAACGAATTTGATGAAGCAAGCAATCAGTTTTTTGCACTAGGGTTTGATAAGTATACCAAACAAGTTTACGGTAATAAATCCTTTTTCATCAATGCTATAAATTACATGGTAGACGAAAGTGGTTTAATTTTGTCTAACAATAAGAGTTTTAAAATAAGATTACTGAACACGCAGAAAATTAAAGAAGACCGAATTCAAATTCAAATAATTACAACCTTAGTTCCAATACTATTAACCATTCTCATAGGGTTAATAGTACATGCTATTCGAAAAAAGAAATACACCAGAAATTAGATGAAAAACATAATTGGATTAATCATTCTTGTTGTTATTGGAATAGGCGCCTATTTTCTATTAAATGATGACAATAGCTTTTCTGCGACGAATACAGAAGATTATAAAGACTTTTCAATTGAAGATACTGCAGCTGTTAGCAAAATATTCTTGAGTCAGCCGAGTGGAAAAAGCTTACTTCTGACCAGAGTAAATGAATCAGAATGGACTGTAAACAATAGTTTTGGAGCGAGAAAGGATGGAATAGAATTAATTTTAAAAACACTTTCAGACATTAAAGTTAGCGGAGTAGTGGCTCAAGATCAGATGGAGCACACTATTAAAGGGTTAGCTACAAGGTCTACCAAAGTCGAGTTTTACACTACCGGTAGTAAACCTGAGAAAACGTGGTACATTGGAGATCCAACTGTTAGCAGATTAGGAACTTACATGCTACTTGAAAAGGATGGAAAAAAATCTTCAACACCATACATTACCCACATGATTATGGAGAGAGGCTATTTAGGCACCCGTTTTTTCATTGATCCAATACTTTGGAAAGACAGAGTT
>JBLHTZ010000054.1:0-15803 GCA_047627915.1 Vicingaceae bacterium | reverse complement strand
ATATTAGCAGAAAGTTAAGGGGGGGGGGTCTAAAAAAGTCTCTTTTTTAGGGATTTCTCTATTTTTAAGGGGGGTGTTGATAAAATTTAGTTATTTTTTGAAATTAATTATGCAATCTTTAATATTTTTGATGTCAAATTTAATAGTAGCAAAATGGCAACCATCCGATTTAAAGCATTAGAAGCTTCCATGTCTAGAACTCCTAGAATTGTTGAGGCACCTTCAAAAAAAGTTTCTGAGTATTATGGCATGAATGTTTTTGATAAAAACGTTATGGCGGAATATATGTCAAAAGACATTTATGCTCAAGTAATGCAAACCATAGAAGACGGTAAAACGGTTGATAGAAAGATTACGAATTCAGTGGCTTCTGCAATGAAGGCATGGGCAATGGAGAAGGATGTGACGCACTATACGCATTGGTTTCAGCCATTAACTGGGACAACTGCAGAAAAGCACGATGCCTTCTTTGAGACAACGGAAGGGAATAAAGTAATTGAGCGTTTCGATGGAGGTCAATTAGCGCAACAAGAGCCTGATGCTTCTAGTTTGCCAAATGGTGGAATCAGAAATACATTTGAGGCTAGGGGTTATACGGCATGGGATCCGAGTTCTCCTGCTTTCATTATAGGGAATACACTTTGTATTCCTACCATTTATATTTCGTACACAGGAGAGGCTTTAGACTATAAAACGCCTTTGTTAAAAGCGTTGAGTTGCGTAGATAAAGCTGCAGTTGATGTTTGTCAGTATTTTGATAAAAATGTAAAAAAAGTAAGTGCAACCTTAGGTTGGGAGCAAGAATATTTTTTAGTTGACAAGGCTCTATTTACTGCTAGACCTGATTTAGTGTTAACAGGGCGAACTGTTTTTGGTCATATTCCTGCTAAAGGTCAGGAGTTAGACGATCATTATTTTGGAAGTATTCCGGAAAGGGCTCATGCCTTTATGGTAGAGCTAGAAATTGAGTGCATGAAGTTAGGTATTCCTTTGAAGACTCGACACAATGAAGTGGCTCCAAATCAATATGAATTTGCGCCTATTTTTGAAGAAGCCAACTTAGCAGTTGATCATAACCAATTGTTGATGGATATGATGGAAAAAATTGCTCGAAAGCACAATTTTCGGGTATTGTTGCATGAGAAACCATTTGCTAACGTAAATGGCTCCGGAAAGCACAACAATTGGTCACTTTCTACTAATACAGGGGTGAACTTATTGAGTCCGGGAAAAAACCCTAAATCTAATCTGCAGTTTCTTACTTTTTTAATAAATACAATTAAGGCTGTTCATGATAATGAAAGATTATTGAGGTCATCAATGGCTACAGCGGGCAATGAACATCGACTTGGAGCTAATGAGGCTCCTCCTGCTATTATCTCTGTATTTATTGGGCAAGAGTTAACGAAAATGTTAGATGAATTGGTTTCTAAAGTGAAAGATGGAAAATCTCTAACAGCAGAAGAAAAAACAGAATTGAAGTTGAACATCGGTAAGATTCCAGAGATTTTGTTAGACAATACGGATAGAAACAGAACTTCTCCATTCGCTTTTACAGGCAATAAGTTTGAATTTAGAGCAATAGGTTCTTCGGCGAACTGTTCATCTGCAATGATTGTGATTAATTCCATTGTAGCAAAGCAATTAAAGGAATTTAAGACAGACGTTGATAAGCTAATTAAAGAAGGGATTAAGAAAGATGAGGCGATTTTTAGAATCTTAAAAAAGTACACGATAAGTTCTAAGAACATCAGATTTGAGGGCAATGGTTATGGCGCTGAGTGGATTGCGGAGGCTGAAAAAAGAGGTTTATCTCATTTAAGAACGACTCCTGCAGCAATTGCTGAAATGGGATCTAAACAAACCCTAGCATTGTATGATGGTCTTAATGTAATGACAGAGAGAGAGACGTTGGCTCGTCAAGAAATTGCATATGAGTTGTACACTAATTTAATTCGAATTGAAGCTAGAATCATTGGAGATTTAGCTAAAAGTCACATACTGCCTACGGCATTACGTTATCAAAGTCAGTTAATTGATAATGTTCAAGGTCTTAAGGCTATATTTGGTGAGGCTGAATTTAAGGAGTTGGCAGGAGTTCAATTAGAGATGATTAAGGCAATTTCTAAGCACGTAAAAACAGTTCAAGAAACAACAGAACAAATGATTATTGAGCGAAAACGCATTAATAAATTAGAAGACCCAAAGCAAAAAGCTAATGAGTATGCTGACATTGTAAAACCAATGTTTGATGTAATCAGATATAGTGTTGATAAGCTTGAATTGATGGTTGATGACGAGATTTGGCCTTTACCAAAGTACAGGGAATTGTTGTTCAATCACTAGACTAAAAGTAAATACGATTCGTTCCAATTGAAATGTCGCTGTTTTTCCGAGAGGAATTCGAATAAAATCAAGTAAATTTTGTTTATTTTAGCAGCCATTGAAATCAAATACCAGACATAAATGAAGTTATTGAAAGTTGTTGGGTTGTCTTTTCTTTTTTGTGTTTTCAGTTTGCAAGGAGTTGCACAGAAAAGTTACTTAGAAGATGCAGACAAAGCATTAATGCAGGAAGAGAAGTATTTCGAGGCGATTGAGCTATATAAAAAAGCTTATGTAAAAGAACCTGCGAGAGATGTAAAGGCGCAAATTATTTTCAAAATTGCCGAGGCCTATCGTTTAAGTGATCAGCCTATGCAAGCTGAAGTTTGGTATGATAAATCAATTATAGCGCAATACGCTGACCCTACTGCAAAACTTCGTTTAGGTGAAATGAAAATGATGAATGGGAAGTATGACGAAGCATTAGTTGCCTATCAAAAATATGCTGCTGACGTACCTTCTGATGCTAGAGGTAAAAAAGGAATTGAAGCGGCAGAGCAAGCGCAGGGATGGGCAGATAATCCTGAAGCACTAATTGTAGAGCCAGCAGTTTTATTAAACACCGAATTTTACGATTACAACCCTGCATTTTCCGATCGAAAAAATGACGAAATGATTTTCACTTCAACAAGGGAAGGGTCAACAGGATCTTCAACTTCTGAAGTTACCGGAGGTAATTTTTCTGATTTATACATTACAAAGAGAGATAAAAAAGGAAAATGGAGTGAGCCAGTGTTGGTGGAAGGTGAAGGAATAAATACGGAAGATAGTGAGGGTGGAGCAGTTGTAAACTCAAGAAGAAATACCATGTACTACACGCGATGTAGAGTTGAAAAAAATGGATACATGGGGTGCCAAATTTTAAGTGCAAAGCGTCAAGGAGTTAAATTTGCGACACCAGAACCTATTGCAATCGCATCTGATAGTGCGGTAGTAGGGCATCCTGCTTTAACACCAGATGATGAAATTTTGGTCTTTGCATCTGACATGGATGGAGGTCAAGGCGGGAAAGACTTATGGTACATCAGAGAAGAATCTAGAGGAAAGTGGAGTGCCCCGATTAATTTGGGTCCTGAAATTAATACCTTAGGAGATGAAATGTTCCCATTTATTAAGCCAAATGGTATGTTGTATTTCGCATCAGACGGTCATGTTGGAATGGGAGGATTAGATATATTTTCTGCTGAAAAGTTAGGAGATGCTCAATGGGGTAAGGTTCAAAATTTGAAGGCTCCTATTAACTCGAGTGCAAATGACTTTGGAATTACATTCGATGAGAATAAGAATAAAGGGTTCTTTAGTTCTAGTCGAGAAGGTGGAAGAGGAAAAGATGATATTTGGCAGTTTAGTGAGCCTCCAATTCTTTTTGTCTTAAAAGGGTTAGTAAAGGATTTGGAAACAGGTCAACCTTTAATCGCTGCAAATGTTAAGTTGATTGGAACGGATGGAAGTTCAGCAGAGGTTCAAACTTCAGCAGATGGAACATTTGAATTCGCAGAAAATGGAGGGGGCTATTATATTAATCAAAATACATCATACCAGATTACGGTTTCTAAGCCAAGTTATTTGAAAGCTAAAGGGAAGGAAACTACTGTTAATGTAGAAGAATCTAAAATATTCGCTCACTTGTATGAATTGCAACCAATCACAGAAAAAGCGATTAAGCTTCCTGAAATAGTATATCCATTCAACAAAGCAAATATTACACCTCAAGCAGCAGATTCTTTAGAGTTTTTGTATAAAATACTAGTTGATAACCCGAGTTTAGTAATTGAGTTGAAAGCAAATACGGATAGTAGAGGAGGAGATGACTATAATCTAATATTATCTCAAAAGAGAGCTGATTCTGCCGTTGGATATTTGGCAAGAAGGGGTATTGACCCGGCAAGAATGGTGCCTAAGGGTTATGGGGAAACAAACTTATTAATTTCAGATGATGTGATAGCTCAGCTAGCTTCAGAAGAAGAGAGAGAAGCAGCTCACCAAGCTAATCGTAGAACGGAGTTTAGGATTCTTAGAGACGATTTCGTTCCTACGAGTCAACCTACGGAGGAAGATCAAAATGAGACGGCACCAACCGGCGACGGGGAAGAAGCAACTCCATCAGAAGAAGAATCGGAAGGAGAACAGTAGATATAGATATTAATAAACTGAAACATCCATTTTCTCATTGAAATTGGATGTTTTTTTATAACATAAAATGGAGAAAGAAAGGTATACTTTGAGAGGCGTCTCCGCTGACAAAGAAGATGTGCACAATGCCATTAAGAATGTTGACAAAGGGCTATTTCCTAAGGCATTTTGCAAAATTGTTCCGGATTATTTAACCGGAAGCGATGAACACTGTATTGTGATGCATGCTGATGGGGCAGGAACAAAATCTGCATTAGCTTATATGTATTGGAGAGAAACAGGAGATATTTCAGTTTGGAAAGGTATAGCCATGGACGCTATTACTATGAATATTGATGATCTTCTTTGCGTTGGCGCAACCGACAACATCCTTCTGAGTTCAACTATTGGAAGAAATAAGAATCTGATTCCTGGGGAGGTGATTTCGGAGATTATAAACGGAACGGAGGAGATTCTTGAGGAGTTACGCTCGCACGGAATTGGGATTTATAGCACAGGAGGAGAAACAGCGGATATAGGTGACTTGGTTAAAACCATAATTGTAGATTCAACAGTAACTGCTCGAATGAAAAAAGAGGATGTAATTTCGAATCATAACATTCAGGAAGGAGATGTTATAGTTGGACTTGCTTCTTTTGGACAAGCAAGTTATGAAACAGAGTACAATGGAGGAATGGGAAGTAATGGACTGACTTCTGCTCGACACGATGTTTTTAGTAAATATTTGGCAGAAAAATTTCCTGAATCTTTTGATGCTGCTGTGCCTGCAGACTTAGTGTATTCAGGAAGTAAAAAACTAACTGATTCCATTGATGGCTCACCATTAAATGCGGGAAAGCTAGTTCTATCACCTACCAGGACGTATGCTCCAATAGTTGCTCAAATGTTGAAGTCTCATAGAAATTCAATTCATGGAATGGTTCATTGCAGTGGAGGCGCTCAAACGAAAGTCTTGCATTTTGTGGATAACGTGCATGTAATTAAAGATGACCTTTTTGAATTACCTCCACTTTTTAGGTTGATACACGAAGAATCGAAAACACCTTGGATGGAGATGTACAAAGTTTTTAATATGGGGCATCGGATGGAATTGTATGTCCCAAATGAGGTAGCTGCAGATTTAATTGCTATTTCAAAGCAGTTTAATGTTGATGCTAAAATTGTAGGTAGGGTTGAAGCATCAGAATCGAAAAAGCTGACTATTAAGTCAGAGTTCGGAGTATTTGAATATTAAGAAATGAGTAGTTTAATAGAAAAGTTACAGTCGATTAAGGATAGGTGGATAGATGTCTCGCAACAAATTGTTGATCCTGAAATCATATCAGATATGAGTCGTTATGTTAAACTTAACAAGGAGTACAGTGACCTCAAAGTTATTGTAGGTGCTTTTGATGACTACTCAAACGTATTGGCTAACATTGCTTCTTCAAGGGAAATTTTATCTAAAGAGAAGGATGAGGAGTTTCGAGAAATGGCGAAGATGGAGTTCGATGAACTACAAAAACGAAAAGAAGTATTAGAGGAAGAATTAAAAGTTATGTTGATTCCGAAGGATCCGGATGACGACAAGAACGTTATTATTGAAATTCGCGCTGGTGCAGGTGGAGATGAAGCTAGTATTTTTGCTGGAGATTTATATCGAATGTATTTGAAATACATAGACAATCAGGGCTGGAAGCACGACGTGATGACAATGAATGAAGGCACTTCCGGAGGATTTAAGGAAATTTGTTTCGAAGTGTCTGGAGCGAATGTATATGCGATTATGAAATATGAATCTGGTGTACATCGAGTTCAAAGAGTTCCACAAACGGAAACACAAGGAAGAGTTCATACTTCGGCAGCTTCAGTAGCGGTTTTGCCTGAGGCAGAGGAGGTAGACGTAAAAATTGATCCTTCAGATATTAAGAAAGATACCTATCGAGCATCAGGAGCAGGGGGGCAGCACGTGAATAAAACAGAGTCAGCAGTTCGTTTAACTCACATTCCTACAAATACCGTTGTAGAGTGTCAAGACGGTCGTTCACAGTTGAAAAACTATGAGAAGGCGATGAAGGTTTTGAGGTCAAGGATTTACGAAGCTGAAGTGGAGAAGAGAGAAAAAGAAATTGCAGCTGAAAGAAAATCACAAGTATCAACAGGTGATAGATCTGCAAAAATTAGAACTTATAACTATCCTCAAGGTAGAGTTACAGATCACAGAATTAACCTAACGTTATATAATTTAGAAGCGATTATAAATGGTGATTTAGGTGCAGTAATTGATGGGTTAAGAATGGCAGCGAATGCTGAAAAGATGAAAGATGGTTTGAGGGATGAAAATGCAGTGAACTAATGACTCGTAAAGAATTAATTACTCAAATAAATAAAAAGCAGTCCTTTCTTTGTGTTGGATTGGATTCAGATCTCAATAAAATTCCCCAACATTTATTAGACTTTGAAAATCCTATTTTAGAGTTTAACAAGCGAATCATCGATTCTACAAAAGAGTACTGTGTGGCCTATAAGCCTAATATAGCGTTTTACGAAAGTATGGGCTTGAAAGGCTGGGAAACGCTGAAAGCTACTTTAGATTATATTCCGAAAGACATTTTTACCATAGCAGATGCGAAGCGAGGAGATATCGGTAATACAGCCAACATGTACGCCAAAACATTCTTTGAGACATATAATTTTGATTCGGTAACCATAGCTCCTTATATGGGAGAAGATTCAGTAACTCCATTTCTTTCTCACCCAGGGAAATGGGGGATTGTATTAGGCCTTACTTCAAACAAAGGTGCATTTGATTTTCAGTTTTCACAGCTTGAAAGTGGAGAGTTGCTATACGAGAAAGTTCTTAAAACAACTGCAACTTGGGGTAATGATGAGAATTTAATGTTTGTTGTAGGTGCAACGAAAGCGGAATCGTTGCAGAATATTCGAAAATTAGTACCCCATCACTTTTTACTAGTTCCTGGCGTTGGCGCACAAGGAGGAAGTTTATCAGAAGTTTGTAAATATGGCTTAAACTCCGATTGTGGGCTATTAATAAATTCTTCTCGCGGAATTTTATATGCAAGTAACGATATTGACTTTGCACAAGCAAGTACAAATGCAGCAAAAGTAATTCAGCAAGAGATGGCCGAGATATTACGAACTAGCTAGAGTGGATATGAAAAGAGTAATTTTAATATTCATTACTTTTTCATTTAGCTACTCTTCTCTTGCTCAATAAATACGTTAACCATAATAGAAGGGACTGATACTACAGAATATGATATTGTTTATCATACATTAGATTCGTTAACTAAGAATAAATTAGTTTATTATTTTGAAGACATCACTAATCAGCGAGCAATTGAAAAGCATTTCTATTTAGGGAAGCAAAGTGGGAAGGGATACACCTATTTTCCTAATGGACAGGTCTATGAACTAAGTATTTTTCAAAATGGGAAAAGAGATGGGGATTATTCACGATATAACTCTTAAGGTGAGTCGGTATTGAAGGCTAGATACGTAGAAGGATAATTATCGGGATTCTATATTGATCGAAAAAAGAATTATCAAGGGAAATATTCCAAAGGTTTGAAAAATGGTAAATGGGAGTACAATGTAGGGTCGCCTAATTATTACAAAGAGTTCTATAACGATGGAGTTCTGTTAGAAAAAATACAAGGTTTTCCAATGGATTTTAACTTTCTAAATCGCAATAAAAAAGCTATAGAAGCTGAGCCCAAAAGTCCAAAAGAAGATTCACTTTTAATTCCATATCAAGTAGATTCAATTTGGTATCAACTGAAATATGTTTCTCAAGACTCATAACCGTATCCTGCAATGAGGAAGGCCTATTTTAATGAATACCCAACTCAAGTGGCTCATACAAAGTATGTTTATAACGGATTTGTAAATGGAATGTATAAAATTTACCATCCGAATGGTAATTTGTACTAGTTTGTGAATTACACTGCTGGATTATTAGATGGTTCTTGGAAACAATTCTATGAAAATGGTAAGCTTCAAATTAAAGGGAAATACCTAGATGGTAAAAAGGTTGGAGTTTGAAAATTTAACATTGGGACGAAGTTAGAACGAAAAGAAATATACCGAAGCGAAGTTTTCAGCGGTCGTTAACTAAATCAAAATAATTATCTTCGTTTTAATGAATGAAGATCTATTGCATTACGTTTGGAAATACCAACTGTTTAACTCGAAGGAACTCAAAACTACCGAAGGGGAAGACCTCACTATTGTCCGCTCAGGAGCTCAAAATTTTGATTCTGGACCTGATTTTTTTAACGGACAAGTCCGAATTGGAGCAACATTGTGGGTTGGGAATATTGAGATTCATACAAAATCTAGTGATTGGTTAAAGCACAAACATCAGAATGATGTTGCTTATAGTAAAATTATTCTACATGTAGTTTGGGAAGACGATCAGCCGGTACTTCAAGATAATGGGGAATTAGTTCCCACTATAGAGTTGAATGGGTTAATTAAAAAATCTATTTTCGACAAATTTGAAGTTTTACAAAATTCAAAAACATGGATTCCATGCGAATCGGAAATTGGGAATATTGACGATTTTGTAAAAATTCAAACTATCGAAAGAAAGTTAATTGAACGGTTGGAGCTGAAGTCGGAACGATTGAACCAAATATTAATGCTTCGTAAAAACAATTGGGAAGCTACATTATACCAACTTTTGGCAAAATATTTTGGTTTCAAAGTGAATGCAGTGCCTTTTGAATTGTTGGCGAGTTCATTAGATTTTAACTTAATCAGGAAGCACCGGAACAATGAACATCAACTATTGGCCCTCTTTTTCGGTCAAGCAGGATTCCTGCAAGAAGTGGTAAAGGGTAGTTTTCCTGAAAGGCTTCAAAAGGAATATTCGTTTTTATCAAATAAATATAGCTTGAAGCCACTAGAAAAAAGTATTTGGAAGTTTATGCGGATGCGGCCCTCAAACTTTCCAACTGTCAGGATAGCTCAATTTGTTGCGCTATTTATAAAAAACCCAAATTTGTTTCAAGCAGTTATAGAAGCAAAGCAGCTGAGCAACTTGCAAGAATTGTTCGAGGTTGAATCTCACCCTTATTTTGATTCACATTATCGATTTGATGTCCCCGCAAGTGCCAAGCAAAGGAAGAATTTAGGTGCTTCTTCTATCGATATTTTGTTAATTAATGTAGTCATACCCCTTCTGTTTAATTACGGGAAGCACATAGCAGATGAAAAAGTTCAAGAACGGTCAATGGAGTTTTTACAAGCAATTACTTGGGAAAGAAACTCAATTACAAAAAAATGGAAAGAACTAGGGATGCCTATTTTGTCTGCTTATGACTCACAAGCCCTGATTCAGCTGAAGAATGAAGATTGTAGCAATAAAAAATGTTTAACTTGCACGATTGGAAGTGCAATTTTAAAACCAGCCAAGAATGATTAATAGAATTCAATATTTCTTTGAACGTTATGCCTTTGGAGTATGCGCATGGTGGGGACATAAATTAGGTTTACCCTCTACCAGTATTCGTAAATTTTTCATTTACTTTTCTTTTCTAACTCTTGGTTCTCCAATTATTTTGTATTTACCTATGGCCTTTGTTCTAGAACACAAATACATGTTTAAAATGAGGAAGCGTAAAACCATTTGGGATATTTAACATAAAATAATGACCTATTACAAGAGATTTAAAAAGCTATACCTTGCTTTTTTTATTGTTGTTCTTATTTGTATTATTGGTGTATTGGGCTTTTCCATTATTGAAGGTTACTCCTTTGGAGATGCTTTGTTTATGACGATAATTACCATCTCTACTGTAGGTTACCAAGAGGTTCAACCACTGAGTGAAGGGGGGAGGTATTTTACAATGGCATTGATCGTATTCAGTTTCGGTACATTTACTTATACACTTACCGCCATCTCTTTATACTTAATAGATGGAGAGTTTAAAAGACATTTATTAGAATTGAGAAAAGTGAAAAAAATAGAAGAGTTAGAAAATCATGTAATTATTTGTGGCTACGGACGAAATGGAAAACAAATCGTTCAAGAATTAGAAGAATCAGGTCAAGAATATGTAATAATTGAGAAAGATTCAGAAATTATTAATGAGGCTATTGCAGATAATTGTAATAACTACATAGAAGGGGAGGCTACTGAAGATGCAATTTTAATTGAGGCGGGTATTACTCGGGCAAAAGCCCTAATCACCACACTGCCTGAAGATGCAGATAACGTATTTGTTGTGTTAACTGCAAGGGAGATGAATCATAATTTGCTTATAATTAGCAGAGCCTCTAAGGATTCTTCAGATAAAAAACTAAAAATGGCAGGTGCAAATAATGTAGTAATGCCCGATAAGGTGGGGGGCACTCACATGGCGTCTTTAGTTATTAAACCCGATGTGGTAGAGTTTTTGAATCACCTTTCCGGTCAAGATAAAAATATCTCTTTAGAAGAAATTAGTTACGATAGTTTACCTATAGATTTGAGAAATAGGTCTATTGCAGATTTGCATGTCGGAAAAAGATCAGGGGCCATTATTCTTGGGTTAAAAAATAAAGAAGGCAAGTACATCTTGAATCCTACTCCTGATGAGATTATTGACGAAGGCTCTAAGGTCTTTGTTTTAGGAATGAAAAGTCAAGTAGATAAATTATTGAAATGGGATTGAAAACAAAGATATTAATTACAGGTTCTAACGGCTTGCTTGGACAGAAGCTAGTGGCGCAATTAGCTAATAGCGATACGTTTGAGCTAGTAGCGACCTCTAGAGGAGAAAACCGAATTTCAAAAGTTACAGGGTTTACCTATGAACCAATGGATATAGCTTCGGAGGAAGATGTTAAGCGGGTGTTCGATTTGTATCAGCCAGATGTTCTTATGAATACAGCTGCAATGACTAACGTTGATGCTTGTGAAAGTGATAAGGAAGGTTGTTGGGAGCTAAATGTAACAGCTGTAGAGTATTTAATTAAGGCAGCGGAAAAGTATAATACCCATTTTATACACCTTTCGACAGATTTTATATTTGATGGAGAGGCGGGGCCTTACACAGAGACAGATGAGTCAAACCCTCTGAGTTATTATGGAGAATCTAAATTAGCATCTGAAAAGGCATTACAAGTTTCTAACTGCAGGTGGGCAATTGCCCGAACGATTATTGTTTACGGTATTGTGGAAGATATGAGCCGTTCAAATATTGTCCTTTGGGCAAAAGGAGCCTTAGAAAAAAAACAAAAATTAAACATAGTTAACGACCAATTTCGATCACCTACATTGGCTGAGGATTTAGCTAAGGGGTGCATTCTAATTGCAGAAAAACAAGCTCAAGGAATTTATAACTTATCAGGAAAAGATACGATGAGCATTGTTGATTTAGTGCGAAGAGTTGCTCAATATTATAAATTAGACGAAAGTTATATTGAGGAAATATCTTCAGCTTCATTGAATCAGGCAGCTAAAAGGCCTTCTAAGACAGGGTTTATTTTAGACAAAGCAATAAATGACTTGGGGTATGATCCTGTGAGTTTCGAAGAAGGAATCAAATTCTTAGAGACTCAATTGAAGAAATGATGCTTTCTTAGTCACCTTTGCTTTCTTATATTTGTTCACTTATCAAAAAAATATCTCTTTTATGTTGAAGAATGTACTTACCCTAATTCTTGCAATTTTTTCTTTTGCTGTTTTTTCCGCAGATTTTTCTGCTGAACTAAAAGTTGAGAACCCTTCAGATGAAATAAATGATGGGCAAGCTTTTGTTCTTATTTCGGGAGGAATAGTGCCTTTTACGTACAAGTGGTCCAGCCAAAAGACTCCTTTGAGTTCTAGTAACTGCGAAGGATTAACGGAAGGAAGTAGTTTCTCTGTTTTAGTGACAGATGCTGAAGGGAACTCTAAAACATTAGAAGGTGTTGTGAAAACTGAATCTCCGGAAGAAAAAATAAACGCAGTATTCGTGCCCATAGTAGAAGGTATGGCTGGTTTTTTGTTTTGGGATCCATTCTCAGCAATTAAAATTTATGATCCTGTAGTTTATGCAGACTTAAAAAATGTAAAGGCCGCGGGATGGTCAAGTTCTGAAGTTAGTAAAATTGTATTAAAAGAATGGTTGATTGCTGATGGGGAAGCAGTAATGAAAGGAGATTTTATTGCTATCGTTACTCAAGATGGAGAGCGAGATGTCAAAATATTTGCCAATGCCGAGGGTAAATTACAGCACAATGTAAAAGAAGGTAAGATAATTTATGACGCGAACAATATTAAAGATGTGATTGAGGTTGGAGCAGAAAATCTAGCTTCGATTATTTTTACATCTCCTCAGCCAGTGCTGCACCCGAATGGAGATAAACAAGAAAAAGGTATTCCATTTATTGTAGTATGGTTGGTCTTGGGAGCAATTTTCTTTACACTTCGAATGAAGTTTGTAAACATCAGAGGCTTTAAACATGCATTACAGTTAGTTGCTGGCAAGTTTTCAGACCCAAGCTCTAAAGATGATGGGGAAGTTTCACACTTTCAGGCTTTAACTACAGCGCTTTCAGCCACAGTAGGTTTAGGTAATATTGCAGGAGTAGCAGTTGCAATTACTTTAGGTGGACCGGGGGCAACCTTTTGGATGATTGTTGCTGGGCTAATTGGTATGTCTTCAAAGTTTGTAGAATGTACACTTGGGGTTAAATATAGAAGAGTCGCAGATAATGGTGAAATATCAGGTGGTCCGATGTACTACTTAAGTGAAGGATTGAAAAAGAAAAAGCTAGGAGGATTAGGAAAAGTACTGGCTGTATTTTTTGCCATTTTATGCATTGGCGGTTCTTTCGGAGGTGGAAATATGTTTCAAGCTAATCAAGCATTTGCTCAGCTTTCAAGTACATTCCCTTCTTTACAGGACAGTGGGTTGTACTTTGGAATAATATTAGCAATTCTTGTTGGAGTTGTAATTATAGGTGGAATAAAGAGTATAGCTAAGGTAACAGATAAAATTGTTCCATTCATGGCGATATTATACGTTTCCTTTTCCTTGATAATTATTGGGATGAATTTTGAAAATATTGGCTCTGTTTTATCTGAAATTTTTACTGGAGCCTTTAATGCCCCAGCCTTAAAAGGCGGTGTAATTGGGGTTCTAATCGTTGGTTTTCAGAGAGCAGCTTTTTCGAATGAAGCAGGGGTTGGGTCGGCTTCTATTGCCCACTCAGCTTCAAAAACAAATGAGCCTGTAAGTGAAGGAATCGTTGCTTTGTTAGAGCCTTTTATAGATACAGTTGTGGTTTGTACTATGACAGCTTTAGTATTAATTTTTACAGGTTTTGCAGACGGTGCATCAGGGTTGGAAGGGGCAGAATTAACTTCGGAGGCTTTTGGTAGTGTTTTTCCATGGTTTAGTGGTGTATTAGTAGTAGCTATTTTCTTATTTGCTTTTTCAACTATGATATCCTGGTCTTACTATGGTTTAAAAGCCTGGAGTTATTTATTTGGGAATAGCAAAGTTGCAGATTATTCTTACAAATTTATTTTCTTGGTTTTTGTTGTAATTGGTTCTTCAGTTGGTTTAGGTGCTGTATTAGACTTTTCTGACTTAATGATACTAGGAATGGCCTTTCCCAATATTATTGGGTTATTGATTATGTCAAAAGAGGTGAAGGAGGATATGGCCTCTTACTTTTCTAGGGTGAAAAGTGGAGCTATTAAAAAATTCAAATAATGAAAAAATTCTCAGTGATTAGTATTGCTGTGCTCCTTTTTATTACTTCTTGTAAGGAAAGCACGAGAGTGAACTTAGTCTCTGGCACAGTTTATCAAGATTGTAACGAGCCTTTGCCCAATGCCGAGATTGCTTTAAAGTCTAATGTTGGAGGGAGTTTTAATGCTCCTATCATATTGGGAAGTGGCGTTACTGCTGCAGACGGGACATTGAGTTTTACGTATGAATTGGATGAGGAAGATTTAGGGACTGGTAGTCTTCTTTTGGTCAAATCAACTGGGTTTGAAACGTTGATTGACAATGTTGACTTAAATAAAGATATCAATCTTGAATTGTTTAGGAATGATATCTCTCAATTAATAGTTGAATTATCAGGAACTAGAGTTTATAGTTCTAGTGATACTCTTTTTTATGCAATTACGAATGATGCGTTAACTTATAAGAAAGTACAACCATCAAATGGTGCTATAGATACAATTCAAATTCCTAGTTCTAGTCCAAATACCAATGATGTCTCTGAGACTATATATTACGGTGTTGGAACTGATAGTTTTATCAGGGCAAAAGCTTCTGCTTCCATTTCTGACTCTACATTTAATAAACTGAGTATACTGTTAAATGGATGTGGGTCGGTGACTACCGCAAACCTGCTGATAGATTGATGGATGAAAGAACGACTGAAGGAATATTTTTATTTCAGTAAGTTGGAGCGAGCAGGAGTAATTTCTCTGCTCATTTTAATCATTCTTCTTGTCATTGGTCGGCTTTTACTCTTTGAATATTACCCTCAAACAGATGTAGACCAAAAAGACATCTCAAAAATTGATGCAAAAATTGACAGTATAAAACTGGAGCAAAGTAAAAAAGAAAGTCGCGAAAGACGATTTGACCAGAACCAGACGAATTTAAAGGACATACAAGACTTTAATCCTAATACATTAGGGATAGACGGTTGGAAAGAATTCGGCCTCAGCGAAAAACAAGCGAAGTCATTATTGAATTACAAAGAGTTGGTCGGCGGTTTTAAATCGAAGGAACAGTTTAAAAGAGTGTACGTCATTAGCGCTAAAATACATGAACAACTTGCTCCACATATTATTCTACCTGAGACTGTTGTCGATAATTTAAAGGAGTTCCCAAAGTGGGAAAATAAAAAATATGAAAAGTATGAAAAGAAGGTAAGGGCATACCCTAAAATTGATATTAACGAAGCAGATACTGCAAGCTTCAAGCGTTTGTATGGAATCGGAGACTTTTTAGCGGATATGATTGTGAAACGACGAGAAGAGTTAGGAGGGTTCGTATCAAAAGATCAACTAAAAGAAGTTTATGGTTTAAAAGAAGAAACTTTAACTCGATTAGACACACAGTTAGTATTTGTGCCGACTAAGCTTAGAAAGCTGAGTATTAATACCGCTACAAAAGAAGAGTTGAAGGCGCATCCTTATTTGTATTGGAAACATGCGAATGCGATTGTTAATTATAGAAAGCAACATGGGGAGTACAAGGCACTGGACGAGCTCAAAAAGATTGTATTAATTAACGATTCAATTTTTCAAAAAGTAAAGCCGTACTTAGAGCTTTAGATTGGCT
>JBLHTZ010000053.1:0-15906 GCA_047627915.1 Vicingaceae bacterium | reverse complement strand
TGGTTCAACAGTGAAGGACCTTTACTTTGAAGATGTTCGTTCTGTAAAGGCATACGAGATGTCAGATGAGATTGCTTCTATTATGGAAAAATATGATTTAGTTGTGCTGCCTGTAGTAGATGAGTTGAATCGATTAATTGGACGAATTACAATTGATGATATTGTAGACGTAATTAAAGAAGAAGCAGATAAAGATTACCAAATGGCTTCCGGTATCTCAGAAAGTGTAGACTCTACTGATAGTGTTAGAGTTTTAACAAGAGCCCGTTTACCGTGGTTATTAGTTGGTTTGCTTGGAGGTGTTTTAGGGGCATTGGTAATTGGTCAATACGAAAGTACTCTTCAAATTTATCCTGAAATGGCACTTTTCATTCCGCTTATTGCCGCCATGGGGGGAAATGTTGGAGTTCAGTCTTCAGCAATTATTGTACAAGGTTTAGCCAATAACAGCCTGGGATTCGACAATCTTTTTCAGCGGTTGGGAAAAGAGTTTTTAGTAGCTCTATTAAATGGCATGGTATGCAGCATACTTATTTTCATCTACACATTAATGTACAAAGACAGTAATGAATTAGCAGCGACAGTGAGTGTTGCCCTGGTCTTAGTTATTATTTTTGCCGGTCTTTTTGGCACTTTTGTTCCACTTATGCTGGACAAATACAAGATTGATCCTGCCTTAGCAACTGGCCCTTTTATTACTACTATGAATGATATTGTAGGCTTATTTATCTATTTCGGTATTGGTCACTTGATGTACATTTGGCTGTAAAGTGATTCATTAAACTTAACAGATGAAACCCAAAGTAATTTTTATCGATTCAGTCCACCCAATTCTTTTTGAGAGATTAGAAAGAAACGGTTATGAGTGTCATTGGGCAACCAACCTTAATCGAGCCGAAATTTTAACCATTCTTCCCAATTATACAGGCGCGGTTATTCGTTCTAAATTCAAATTTGACAAAGAGGTATTTGAAAAATCTACCCAACTGGAGTGGATTGCGCGTTCCGGAGCAGGTATGGAAAACATAGACGCACAAATAGCTTACAAAAAGAACATTCAGTTGTACAACTCCCCAGAAGGCAACAGAGATGCTGTTGCTGAGCATTGCATAGGGATGATTTTAAGCCTTTTTAACCATCTAAACGGATCGGATAAAGAGGTTCGTAGAGCACAATGGAACAGAGAAAAAAATCGAGGTCTTGAGCTAAAAGGAAAAACCATCGGTTTATTGGGCTATGGATTCATGGGACAGGCCTTTGCTGAAAGATTATCAGGTTTTGGAGTAAGAACCATCGCTTATGATAAGTATAAAAGCAATTTTTCCAGTAAAGTTGTAACCGAAGTTGACTTGGAGCGCTTTTTTAAAGAAACCGAGATTTTAAGCATTCACCTTCCGCTGACGGAAGAAACAACTTTTATGATAGACGAGCCGTTTTTAAATAAATTTGAAAACAACATTTACCTAATTAATACAGCGCGAGGAAAAAATGTGAAAACAGCAGCTCTAGTTGAAACCATAAAGTCCGGCAAATTGCTAGGCGCTTGTTTGGATGTTTTAGAATATGAAAAAACCTCCTTTGAAGATTTGAAAAAAGAAGATTTACCCGCAAATTTTCAATATTTGGTAGATTCGGAAAACGTCCTACTCTCCCCCCATGTTGCCGGCTGGACCAAAGAGTCTTATTTCAAACTCAGTAATGTTTTGGCCGATAAAATTCTAAACTAATTTAAACTCTTTGTCATCGTCACCCTTCAAAACAGAACGGTTGTCATACATTAAAATGTATAAACGAGTTTTCAATATCTCTCCCATACAATTGCATTCCAAGAAACTGTCATCGCTAAAATGATCTGCTAACTCTTGTTTCAATTGATTTACTTTTTCAGGTAAACTAATCGTATCATTTTCCAAACAGTCAGATAAATCTTTCAACCGATACCGAGAAACTCTAATCCGGTTAGCTATTAACACTCGTTCTTCTTTCTGATATTGCCGTATTGTTTTGGGGTCTAGAAGATTTGCAACAAACTCAACAATAGGGTTATTATCTTTAAAGAACTGGGGCAAGTACATCCTTTTGTTGCCTTCGTAGGTTTGCTGGTCAAAGTCAATTGCTCGAATTCTGTATTGGACTGCATCAAAATCAGGGGTAACATCAACAACATAATTGTAAGAGCGCATGTCACCTAAAAGTCGAACAAAACAACGTTCGTTAAACTTTACAAACTCTTTAGCCAATCGAATTTTATTCAATTGCGGATCTGTCAACCAGTTTTTTATGAATACATCTCCGGGTATTCCTGCTATGTGATCCTCAACTATGGTGTTACCATCAACGATGTAAGAGATTCTGTTTGGTGAAAGAATGTGTTCTAATTCTAGACCATAAACTCTAGAAGAATCTGCTTTCTTGATATAGAAATAATCGTAATTGTCATTAAACTTGTTCGTTACCCGAACACGAAATGGTTTTGAATTCCCGAACGGACAATAATCTATGCGATTCACATATAAATGTTCTAGTACTTCAGTGTCTCCCTCGGTTTTTAACAAAGCATAGACACTGCTTAGTGCCGAATGAATTTCAATCATATCACTTTGGCTATAAAAAACAGTCTCCCAAAGGGTGTCCTCTCCAGCATCATTGTATAGGGATATAGAGCTTTCGTAATGATTTAAATCTTCATACGCAATTGGGAGCGATATTTCTCTCGAGTACTCTTCAAGGTATTGTCTCAGCGGCTCTTTAATTGAATAGTGAACCTTCTTTTTCGAAATATCATTCATGCCATTAAATTAAACATATTTCGTTTAAAAAATCTTCAAAATCGAAAGGCTTCTTATAAAGGTGGTCGGTATAGGTGTTCACCATTATTTTTACAAGCTCCGTATTGTCCCCTTCTATTCTGTGCTCAACAAACACATTTCCAAATAATTGTTCATAAGGTATTTCTCTTCTAAATTTTAACGAAGGCTTAAAGAAGTATTCTTCATTGGTTTTCAGCACTCCTACTTCTTCAACTACCTCTCTTGTTGCATGACTTTGAATGTAGCGCAATTCCTTTAACTTTTGTTTGATTAAATGAATTAAAAATCGATAATCTTCAGTTGACCAAGGACTCTCAGCTCGAAAATAAAAACCGTTAGAATTTTTAGATTCATGAAAGAACAAATTAACTCCAGCTGCCGGATCAGCTTTTCGTTCAGCCATGCACTCTTTCAAATAATCTAACAATCCCTTCTGCATGCCCTTTTCAAGCCAAACTGAAAAATCATTTTCAAAAATCTTAGTAGTTATTATTGCTTCTCGAATTATAACCTCCTTCTCACCATTACCTTCAGGTTCTTTTTGAAAAGAATTACCCTTAAACAAGTTAGCTAATATTCCCATATTGGTTTAACAAATTTCTAAAGCGGAAGTTTGGTAAGGAAAGGTTTAAATTTTTTACTCATTTCAAATCGCTTCACATAATTTAATCGCACACTTTCCCCACTTATATTTACTTCTCACGTTTTATCCATCCCTTTCATAGTAGTGCCTTCTTGCAAAAATGTCAGTCCCAGAAACCACTTTGGAGAATTGTAACCAAGTTCCCTTCGGAGTCCAAAAAAGGGGTTCAACTGCCATTGTTCAACTTACTTTCCATCTAAGTTATTTAAAAAATGGCCCGGTCATGAACTAGAGGTTTAATGATGCAATCAAAAAGAAGTGTTTTTTTACTACTAAAGAATAGGCATAACCTGCAGTAGGAACAACTTGAAATGCTCTAAAATTCTGATTTTTTGATATAACTCCATATATAGAATCTTGAGTAAAAAAGGGAGTCAATGAGCTATCTGTGGTCACTTGACTGTGACATATTTTACCCCCAAGCAGGAAGCTACCTGCTGATTTTTCTTAAATCTCATTTTGCACTAAAGGAGCAGCGTACGAGAATTTATCTGAATTAAATACACGTAAGTAAGAAACTCCAAAGAGTCTTGGTGTTAGATCTCGCCTTAAATAAAACGGCAAATTATAATTCTGATTTAAAGTGTTTGTATTATTAAGAAAACCCTTTCATACAACTGCACAAAAACATCTACGACATATTCCCGCTTATAAAAGTTTGCTTGTAAATCAATATAAGTAGTCTCTCCTTTTTCCTGTTCTTCATTTAAAAATCCAAAGCCATAAGCCACATTTAATAAAAATGACTTTATTGTGGCGCCAATACCAAAGCTAACGGTTAAATTTGGTTCATAATTAATAGAATTTCTGCCATTTGTTGAAATTACAACGTTGGTATATTTTCTTGATAGAAAACTACGTAGGTGATTTTTCTCAGTTAAACCATGTATATAATTAGACTCTACTCCCTCCTGTGAAATGGATGATAGTGCGAAAGTTAAACTACCTATTAACAGAAGAATTTTCCATTTCATGTTAGCAAATATATAAGTAAGAACTTATATTTACTTCACAAAGTTTCAATTATGGCCAAAAGGAAAAGAATCATTAATAAAGAGTCAGAAAAATTTTTATTCAAATATCTAAACAATACTTCCCCTACAGGCTACGAAGCTGAAGGACAAAAGATTTGGTTAAACTATATAAAGCCTTATGTTGATGAGCATTTTGTTGACACCTATGGCACTGCTGTTGCCGTAATTAATCCAAAAGCCAAGTACAAAGTTGTAATTGAAGCACATGCTGATGAAATTTCTTGGTATGTGCATTACATTACCAAAGATGGTTTTATTTACGTCCGCAGAAACGGTGGATCTGACCACATGATTGCTCCTTCAAAGAGAGTAAATATCCACACTAAAAAAGGATTAGTAAAAGCCATTTTTGGATGGCCCGCTATTCATACTAGGGGCGCAGGAGCTGAAAAGCCAGAAGATACTCCGAAAATGAATAACATCTTTTTAGATTGTGGTTGCACCACAAAAGAAGAAGTTGAAAAGTTAGGTGTTCATGTAGGTTGTGTTATTACTTACGAAGACGAACTAATGGTGCTCAATAAAAAATACTACGTGGGCAGAGCATTAGACAATCGAATTGGTGGTTTTATGATTGCTGAAGTTGCGCGAATGCTGAAAGAGAATAAAAAGAAATTGCCTTTCGGCTTATACATTACCAATGCCGTGCAAGAGGAAGTTGGCTTGAGGGGTGCTCAAATGATTGTGGAACGAATTAAACCAGATGTTGCCATTGTAACAGACGTTTGTCACGATACGCAAACACCCATGATTAATAAAGTAGAGCAGGGTGATTTTGTAGCAGGAGATGGTCCTGTTATTGCTTATGGACCTGCTGTGCAAAATAACTTGCGTGAGTTGATTATTGATACTGCCGACAAAAATAAAATAAAGTTTCAGCGCTATGCTGCAAGTAGAATTACGGGTACCGATACCGATGCATTTGCCTACGCTACGGGTGGAGTTGCCTCTGCATTGATTTCATTACCATTACGATACATGCACACCACTGTTGAAATGGCGCACAAAGACGATGTTGAAGATGTAATTCAATTGATTTACGAAACCCTATTGAACATTGAGGAGGATCATGATTTTAGTTATTTGAAGTAAGGTAGGAAATTCATGCTTTGAAAAAAATTCTACTCCCTTTAGCTTCTGCTTTTTTAGCGTACCAGTTTTATCAAGTAATAGCGGCGCTATGGATAAATGCAGGAATAAATGTTCTTCTTGGAATTGATTTTTTAATAACATATATTATTGCTCTGTTCGGTACAGGAATTTTTACTTTTATAGGCTTTGCTTATCCTACTAGTATACTCATCGGCAATTCATATTATCGCATAAAAAGCACTAAACAACTGCAATTTTGGTATTACCTATTAGGCGTCTCCTATTTTAGAAAGTTCTTGATGCTATTTTTTTGGGGAAGTAAAAAGAATCAAAAAAAATACTTTAACCGAACGCGAATTGGCATTGATAATTTCATTTATCAAACGCATCAATCTGAATTTGGACATCTAGGGGCTTTAGTCTTGGTTGCCTTCACAAATATGTATGCCTTCTATTTAGGCTATTACGCCATTTCTATATTTTTATTTGTTATCAATATTGTAGGTAATTTATATCCTATTATTTTACAACGGCATCATCGTATTCGTTTAGAGAAATTCATTCGCTAATAAAGAGAAGACCTCTATGAAAAATCTAATTTCAAAAGTTACCCTTCTACTGTTTGTTTTAGTTCAAAGTTCTTGCTATTTAAAACCTTTCGTTAAATACGGTTTGAATAAAGAGGGGTTTAAAAAGTTCAGTAAGAAAGAGAAACTAGCCGGAAATAATGAAAACTCACAAAGGTCCTATAAAATAAATCGCTATGATTGGGCGGTAGAATTGATGCCAGAGAAGGAAAGAATTTCGGGGAACATGAAAATTACTTTTACCCCCTCTGTTCGACAAGATACTTTTATGTTCGACCTTCAAAAAAGAATGAAAATTGAGTCATTTACTTGTAATATGGCTGATGCTAAACTAAAACACAAAGGAGATTTTTTATACCTGAGTTTTCCAACCAACATGGATTTTACAAGCAGAATTAGCATAGATATACACTACAAGGGAAAACCTGTAAAAATGCTGGGAGAAGGACCTATTCAATGGAAAAAAGATGATAAAGGCAGGCATTGGATCTCTTCAATCACTGAAGGAGTGGGCCCGCACTTTATGATGCCTTGTTCAATTTTACTTGGTAAGGAGTCTGATACAACATCCATTAGTGTAACTGTTCCATCCAACCTCACAGTAACAGCTAATGGACAATTATTAGGTATTACAGAAAAAGACAACAAAAAAACGTTTAATCACCTAGTCACAAACTCAATAAACATTTACAACATTTCGTTTAATGCAGGTCACTTTGTGAAAGTAGAAAAACCTTACATCGACATTAATGGAATCGAAAGAACCATCGAATGTTATGTAATGGATTATAGCGAAGAAATTGCCTCTGAATATTACAATCAGGCACCTCTCATTATGAAAGAGTTTGAGCAACTGTTTGGTGAATTCCCTTGGTGGACTGACGGTTGTCGTTTTGTAGAATCTACCTTTTCAGCTATGGAACATCAAAGCTGTATTGCCATGGGAGATGATTATCGCAAAAATTGGAAAGACACCATAAATACCACTTTAGTGCACGAATTAGCTCATGAATGGTGGGGAAACAACGTAACAGGCAAAGACTATTGTGACATTTGGATTCATGAAGGAATGGCTACTTACTCAGAAGCGCTGTTTTTAGAACAGTTCTTAGGAAAAGAAGATTATTCCAGACGAATCAAAGGAATGTTGTTTTCTACCGCCAATACCATTCCAATTCATAAAGTCTGTGGAGTTGTGTATAACAGTTGGACAAATGGCCCTGACCAAGATATTTATTCAAAAGGTGGGTTAATGATGCATTCGTTGAGAGTTCTGGTGAATGATGACAGACTATTTATGAATGCTTTAAAACAAATACAAGTTGATTTTGCGAAGCAAAATGTATACAGCGAAGAAATGGTCAATAAACTAAACGAATTACTTTTAGACGATTATTCACCAATGTTAAATTGGTATCTAGACGAAGCTAAGCCTCCACAATTAGAAATAAAATTAGACAGAACAAAAGGTAAGCTGCAATATAAGTGGGCGAAAGAGATTCCATTGATGATGCGACAAGAATTATTGCTTCTGATAAATGATGAAGAAACAAGACTCAACCCCACAATCCAATATCAGACAATAGATGTGGTTCCAGGTCAAAAGCTTAATTTTTTAATTGAACGAGGAATTTATTATCAACTTAACGTTTTGGAAATTAAAGAATAATGTCAATAACTCTCCTTTCCTCTCCGCTTCAAGGATTTACCGATTTTCGTTTTCGAAATGCCTTTCACAAGTATTTTGGAGGAATAGACACGTTTTACTCTCCCTACATTCGATTAAACGGAAAGTTTGTAATAAAACCGGCATACGATAGAGACTTATTGATTAAAAACAACTACACGCTTACAGTTATTCCGCAAATTATGACCAACGATGCGGAAGAGTTCTTATTTGTAAGCAAGTATGTAAAATCGCTTGGGTACAACGAGTTAAATTGGAACCTGGGCTGCCCCTACCCAATGGTGACCAACCGAGGAATGGGTTCTGGATTGATTTGCCAACCGGCAAAAATAGATCATATTCTAGATCGGGTTCATTCTGAAACAGACTTAATTGTTTCTATGAAAATGAGAATGGGCTATGAAAATGCTGAAGAGATTTTAGATGTATTTCCACTTCTAGAAAAATACCCGTTAAAAAACATAGCGATTCATGCACGAATTGGAAAACAGCTTTATAAAGGTGGAGTAGATTTAGAATCTTTTCAACGCTGCTTGGAAAACACCAGCCATAAAATTTACTACAACGGTGATATTACTACTGTTGCAGGATTTAACGAAATGCAAGAGCGCTTTCCTACCATAGATCATTGGATGATTGGTAGAGGATTGATTGCCGATCCTTTTCTACCCATGATGATTAAAAATCAACAGGCACACTACCCTGAAAATCGGTTCGAGGTGTTCAGTAAATTTCACGATACTTTGTTTTCTGAGTTTGAACAATCGCTTTCTGGCGCCAAGCACATTACTCTAAAAATGCTGCATTATTGGGAATATTTTGCACTAACATTTAAGAACCCTAAAAAGGTGGTAAAAAAAATTAAGAAAGCATATACCATTGCTGCATACGATCAAGCTGTGCGAGAAATATTGGAAGCAGAGCAAGAGCTTGCCATGTATTAGCCGTAATTTCGATTCTTAACTATTTACGTTCATGACTTCATTCCTTATTTGTCCGCATTGCCAAGCAGCACTTTCGAATTTGGAAGAGTCCAGAACCTACCGTTGCGAGTCGAACCATTGCTTTGATGTATCGAAAGAAGGTTACTTGAACTTGTTACCTGTGAATAAGAAAAAATCTAAAGAACCTGGCGACAATGCACTAATGATTGCTTCAAGAAGAGTGTTTTTAGAGGAAGGTAATTATGATCAGTTAGTGAATGATTTAGAAGTACTACTAACAAAGGATTTAGGATTAGGAGAAAGTCATTTCTCGGCATTAGATTCAGGTTGTGGAGAAGGTTACTACTCTGAATATGCACTTAAAAAAGTTAGTTCAAACGCTGTTGTACTAGGAACCGACATTTCTAAATACGCAGTAAAAAGCGCCGCAAAAAAATACAAAGACAATTTATATTTTGTAAGCTCGGTCTACAACATGCCGGTAGCATCAAATAGTATGGACGTAATTCTTTCTGTCTTCGCTCCCATAAAAGCATCTGAATTTCAGCGAATTTTGAAAAACGAAGGATACTTAATTGTTGTAAGCCCTGCAGAGAATCACATGAAACAGTTAGCGGAACTCATTTACGATAGCTTCCGCCCACATGAGCATAAAATAGTTGAAGAAATGCCGGATTTATTCGACCATTTTCTATCCAAACGGACTACCTTCGACATTGAAATCAAAAGTTCAGAAACCCTGCAGGCACTGCACAAAATGACACCTTATTATTACAACACAAGTAAAGAAGGACAAGAAAAAGTGGTCAACTGTAACAACATAAAAATAACCTGCGATTTTCACATCAGCGTATTTAAAACAGCTTCGGCACAATGAAAAAGAAAATTGCAATTATTGGCGGTGGAGCAGCAGCTCTTAGCATCGCTTCATTTTTAGATTCAAAGAAATTTGAAATCTCGTTATATGAAAAAAACAAAGCATTAGGACGTAAATTTTTAGTGGCAGGAAAAGGTGGGTTTAATTTAACTCATGGAGAAACGATGAATGATATGTCTTCGCGTTATTCCAATAACCCATTCTTAGAAGCTGCCCTCAACTCATTTACCAATAATGATTTTAGAGTTTGGCTGTCTACCATTGGTATTCCAACCTTTGTAGGAAGCAGTAATCGAATTTACCCTGAGAAAGGTATCAAGCCTATTGAAGTGCTACAAGCAATTGAAAAAACTCTTATCATAAACGAGGTAAAATTTCACTTTAATAAAACCTGGACCGGTTGGAATGATAAAGAGGAACTACTTTTTAGTGACGGTACCATTGCCTCTCCTGACCTTTGTATTTTTGCCCTAGGAGGTGGAAGCTGGAAGGTAACTGGGTCCGATGGTTCTTGGCTCAGTGAATTTAAAAAGAAGGGTATTAAAACGGTTGAATTTGAAGCTAGCAATTGTGCTTTTCAAGTTGATTGGAAAACTCCTTTATTAGACAAACATGTTGGTAAACCTCTAAAAAATATCAGTATAACTTGCAAAGATAAAACCAAAAAAGGAGAGGTTGTTCTAACTAAATTTGGATTAGAAGGCAATGCAATCTATGCGCTAAGTCCAGAAATTCGGCACCAACTTTCAAAAGGAAAAGCACAAATCACCATCGACTTCAAACCAACATTTTCCGCATCGGTATTATTGGATAAGTTGAAAAACACAAAAGCAAAAAACAGCACCGATTGTTTAAAAAACGAACTCAATTTAAGTGCTCTTCAAATTGGATTGATTAGAAGTTACCTCATAAAAGAGGAGTTTCTCAACAAAGAAATATTGGCCCAAAAAATTAAAAAATTCCCTGTTCAAATAGACGGAATTGCCCATTTAGATGAAGCTATTTCTACTGTTGGTGGAATTGATTTAAAAGAAATCAACTCCAGCTTTGAGTTAACCAAAAAACCAAATTCGTACTGTATCGGTGAAATGCTAGACTGGGATGCTCCAACCGGCGGATACTTATTACAAGCTTGCTTCTCAATGGGTCATTATTTAGCACAAAAATTGAACAGTAAATGAACGATACTGCGATAATCTTTCGTGAAGCAAGAATCACTCCTAAGAAAATAGGGCAATTTGCAAGTGTTTGGAAAAGGAACGAATTCGGAGTTACTCATCCCCATGAAGTAACCGACAATTTTGAGTTCTATATTATTAAGTGCCGAAGCAAAAATAGAATCGGACAATTCGTATTTCCAAAAGCTGAATTAGCAAAAAGGAGAATTGTCACAACCCCTCAAAGAGAAGGCAAACGAGGATTCAGAGTTTACCCACCTTGGGATAAAGCAGAAAACAAACAAGCTATTAAAACTCAAGAGTGGCAGTTGAATTACTTCCACTACATGGATTGTGAAATTGACTTGCAAAAAGCCAACTTACTAGCTGCAGAATTATAATTTGATAAATTTTTGTTGTAATTGTTTGGTTCCTTTTGTAAGTATTACAACATACATCCCGATTTTTAAATCAGATACATTTATAGTAGATTTTTCTCCTGCATAACTTGAAGTTACGATTATGTTTTTTTGTAGTTGTCCTTTGGTATTGTAGATTTGAATTTTATCAATTCCCTCATTTACTATAATTGTAAGTTGATCTATCACAGGGTTTGGCATCAACAATAATTCAGTTAAAGAATTTTCCAAAAGTGAGCTAACAGTGTCCTGATGAAAATAAACTGCCCCTAGGTCTGCGTAAGTCCCATCTGGGTCTAAAGCTCCCGATTTTTGCCCAGCATCAATACATTTGGACGATTTTGTTAACGAATAATCTAAATTTACAGGGTCATTAAAACCGGGAACTTCAAACAAATTACTATCTCCCAACAATATTGTTGAACTAGAAGAATTAAAATTCGCCATGTATGAAGATGAATCATCTGAGAAAATTGGAATGTCATTTTCATGGAAGATACTGTTTAAAACATCGACACTACTGCCCTTATTTGGTCGGCCTTGAGCCAAAGTTGTTACGCCTATTCTATTGTTATGAAATGTATTGTTCAAGATTAATCCATTCGACCCTTCTTTAAAACTAACTCCTTCTGCACAATTAACTAATATATTCCTGTACACAAAAATGTCGGTTGAACTGCCAAAATTCTCACTTCCAATTTCCATTCCTCGATTTGCTACATTTACAATTAGATTGCTATCTATAATAGTTTTGTAGCAATTATTCAAGTCAATAGCATCATCGTTCATATCAAAAAACTGACATTTCCCAATCCGTCCATTGTTACAATTTAAATACTCCACCGCATCAGGAATCGCTTGAAAATAACAATTCAAGACCTGCGGATTATCAATCGAGTGGACCAAAAAGCCTTCTCCCTTATTGCTTCCGTACACATTGTTTTTTTCAATCTTCAATTCTCCACCTATGAACCTTGATATGGCATCATTCCAACGAAGATTCTGATTGTTGACGAACGTTACGTTATTGAAATGATTTACAGAGTTAAAGCTCAAGAATCGACCATCCTCAACATATGCGTTCTCCACATGAAGTGAATCCACATGAGTATAAATTTTAAACTCTCCCCAACCTATCCCGGGGTTCATTGGTTTTACTGAAGCTAAATTATTAGAATCACCTTTTATTATGAGCACTCCCTTAACTTGAACATTAACAGAGTCTCCCATAAATAATTCCGCTCCTGCAGATAATAATAAAGTATCGCCCCTGTTAATTGTAGTATCAGTCAATATATAATACGGAGAATTTGAGGCATCAATTGTAGTAAATGACTGAGAATAGAATGATATACCTGTAAATGTTAGAATTAGAAGCAAAAAAATTCTCAACTCGTAAAGTATTAAAGATGGCTCAAATTTCACAGGTTAAACTTAAGCATGTAAAATAAAACCTACTTAAACATGACATACTCCTTCCTTAATAATTACAAAAACCAATCACCAATCTATTGGAAAATAGTCTTTTAAAAATTTACCACACCAATGCTCTCCTCGGTTAATTCCATCAAAAATAGGATCCATCACTCTAGCCGCCCCATCAACAATGTCTAAAGGCGGCTGAAAATCGTGAACATCTTCCTTGTACTTTGCAATTTGTGCTGGATCTTCGTCGGTTACCCACCCTGTATCCACTGCGTTCATGTAAATGCCATAATTGGCTAACTCTCCAGCTGAGGTATGCGTTAGCATGTTCAATGCAGCTTTTGCCATGTTTGTGTGTGGGTGTCTTGGCTCTTTCTTGAAACGATAGAACTTTCCTTCCATTGCTGTTACATTAACAATGTGCTTTTGGCCTGTATCATCTCTTTTCATCATAGATGATAAACGGTTACATAAAACAAAAGGAGCTATAGAATTTACCAATTGTACTTCCAATAATTCAGGAGTTGGTACTTCGCCTAACTTCAAACGCCAAGAGTTCGTGGTTCTTAAATCAACTTGCTGCAAGTCTACATCCAATTTACCTTCAGGAAAGACTTCTTTGTCTTGTACAGCGCCATCATAACTATATGGAATTTGAGATAAAGCAGCCGAAGCCCTCAAACCAATTCCAGGTCCTTTAGCATTCCAACTTACTGCCAATGTTGAAGTATCTTTTGCTACACCAGTAGCCCCTTCAATTCTTGCAATACAATTCTCATGGCTCCTCAATAGATATTGAACTTCTGGTGCATGACTATTAAAGGAAGATTCTTCTAACTCCATCATATGTGCATAAAAACCCGGCGGCCTTCGCACAGTTTGTGCAGCATTATTGATTAAAATATCCAACCGGTCGTAAGTCTCCTCTATGTAGGAACAAAACAACTCGACGCTTGGTGTATGGCGTAAATCAAGACCATGAATGTGCAAACGGTCGCACCACTTCATGTAGTCTTTTTCTTTGGCGAATCGTATCGCTGAATCTGCAGGAAAACGAGTTGTAGCAATCACAGTAGCTCCTGCTCTAAGCATCATCAAGGTAACATGATAGCCAATCTTTAAACGAGATCCTGTCATTAAAGCTACTTGCCCTTTAAGATCTGCCGTTTGGAAACGTTTTGCATAGTTTAAATCACCACAAGACTGACACATTGTATCATAGAACGGGTGCAGCAAAGTGAATTCTTTCTTACATACGTAACAATTCCTTGCCGATGAAATTCGTTCCCCATTCATTCTATCTTCACCTTGAGGCAGCAACAATTGATCTGGTGCAGCGAAAACATCTGACGTTCGAGCGGCGCGAATACCGGTTTTACCCCTTGCTGCTCTGTCCTTTTTCCGAACCTGCATTTTACGCTGATTATTTAGCGCTTTTCTCCTCTTTTTGAGCTCAGTCCGGTCCGGTCGTGATAGAATTCCAGCCGCTTTTAGCAACTCAATTCTATCTTGTTCATTCAATAATGCCAAAGCATCACTGTCAGCCACTAAACTTTTTAGTACTTCCAAACTTGTTTTGAGCTCTTCTGCCGTTAGCTTTTTAGCCTCAATTCCTTTTTTTTCTTCCTCTTTCAATTACTCCAATTTATTCTTTTACAAAAGTATTGAAAGCACTGCTGTGATTTATGTAATTTGAAAATATTGAAATTAACTTAGCAAAATGAAAACAAGTCAATTTTACAATACAATTTCACCCCTGTATTTTATCATTGACTTTTTCTTGAAAGGACATAAAAACTTGCTCATTCAAGAGGTAAACAAGTATCCAAATCACAGTATCTTAGAAATTGGAGTTGGCCAAGGAAAACATTTAAAAGAGTATCATTCAGTGCAAATTACCGGCATCGACTTGTCAAAAAAAATGCTCCAGCAAGCGAGAAAAAACAATCCTAATTCCATAAAGCTAATGAACATGGATGCGATAGACTTTGCTCAGTTAGATCAAAAGTTTGACCTTGTAGTATTATCCCATGTGCTAAGCACCAGTTCGAAAGCAAATGAAATATTACATGCATCGAACAACATACTTAATACGAATGGGAAAATCATCATCTTGAATCATTTTTCAAATAATGGAGTCTTTGGTGTTTTTGAGAAAATTTTTCAACCCATTGCCCGGTTGCTCCATTTCCAATCTTATTTCCCTCTTAAAAATTTAAAAGCTTTAAAAGCCTTTAGACCAGTGAAAGCGCTTAAATTTGGAATCCTGAATAGCTATCAACTTTTAATTTTTGAAAAAACTTAGCGTCAACCACATTACCATTGCTCTGAGCTTACTTTCTAGCTTATTTGTCTACTTGTTTTACAGAAGCGAGCAAACAGTTGTGAATGAGATATTTAAGTTTGTTTTTTCAGGCGATGTTTATTTCAATTTAAAGGCTATTATTTCTGAAAACATTATTTTACCCCAATTTTTAGTTTTCTCTTTGCCAGAAGGTCTCTGGGTTTTAGCTGTAACTCTTGCCTCAAAAAACATCTATTTTGGACGGCAAAAGCATCTTATCCATGTCGCAATTCTTCCCATTATCATCTCCGTAACGTTGGAATTATTTCAATTGATTAGCATAACGAATGGTACTTTTGACTGGTTAGACATTACCAGCGCAATTTGTTTTTGGGGTATAGGCTACTTTCTGCTTCCTTCGCCGTCTAACAACCAACGACTCTTTGTAAAAATGAATGTCAACTCGGTTATTTGTTTAGCTTCATACATGGTACTTTATTTGTCTCATGTTTCAGCCTAAGCCATTAATCTCATCAACAAAAAAAGCATAAAATTGATTCTACATATGAAAAAGATATTTTCCACATTATTTTTTATCTTAGTCTTTAGCACTCTATCATCAGCTTGCTCTGCATTGTTTATTAAGAATACCCAAATGTTTTTGGGTAAAAATTTCGATTGGTACAACGGTGAAGGGGTAGTCTTACAAAACAAGCGTGGCGTTCAAAAAGTCGCTTATGGCTTAGATAAAGAAAATGTTGTTGGTTGGACTTCAAGGTTCGGTTCTGTTACATTTAACCAAGTTGGCAAAGAATTCCCGTACGGCGGTGTAAATGAACGTGGCTTGGCTATTGAAATGTTATGGTATTCTGACAGCTATTATGAAGAAAGTGGCCAGCCAACAATTTCAGAGTTAGAGTGGATTCAATACAATTTGGATAATTACA
>JBLHTZ010000052.1:0-16128 GCA_047627915.1 Vicingaceae bacterium | reverse complement strand
TACTTTCCATTTCCCATTCGGTTTTAGTACTTTTTGGCTTAGCCATTAGCCTAGGAATTGCAAACGCAGGCATTCGTATTCAGCGAATTACTTACTTATTTAACCATATTCCAAATAATATTATCGGTAGAACAAACAGTGTTTTTCAGAGTATTAATATTCTGCTTCGCTCGATCTTTATAGGAATATTTTCTTGGAGTTTCTTCTCTGAAGGTTCTAATATAATTTGGGCGTTCGTTATAGCAGGAAGTATCACTTTACTGTCACTTCTGCCACTTGCTTTCAATTACAAAAAACTGAGAGATTTAAAAATTGAGCAATAAAAAAGCCACGATTTACGTGGCTTCCTAAGTCTTTTATTTCAATCGAATCTCTTCTTTTTTCGCATCAAAAAAGCGATACTCTAGAAAAGAATAAGCGGACGATTTGCGGATCGTTACCCACTTCTTATACGTCATAAACCACTTGCGTTGTACCGAGTAGAATCCTTTTGTTAAATAAGCCTCAATAAAAGGGTGTGTCGTTAAAGTAATCTTCTTCTCGTTTTGCTGTTCCAACAAATACCTCAGGTTATTCTCTATATCATCGATTAATAGAATAGTCGCGTGTGTTTCACCATTTCCATTACAGCAAGGACATTTCTCAGAAGTTTTAATCTCCATTTCAGGCCTAACTCTTTGACGCGTTATTTGAATCAATCCGAATTTTGTTGGAGGTAAAACAGTATGCTTTGCACGGTCATCCTTCATAAACTCCTTCATTTTCTCAAAAAGAAGTTCCCTATTAGAGCCGTCTTTCATGTCAATAAAGTCAATAACTATAATTCCACCCATGTCGCGTAATCGCAACTGGCGTGCAACTTCTGCAGCTGACTCGAGATTAACATCAAAAGCATTCTGCTCTTGATTGTCTTTTGACTTGCTTCGCTGACCACTGTTCACATCAATCACATGCAGTGCCTCGGTATGTTCAATTACCAAGTACGCTCCAGACTTCATAGTTACATTTCTTCCAAAAAGCGATTTAATCTGCTTTTCAATTCCAAAATGCTCAAATATTGGAGTATCCCTTCTATAACCTTTTACCATTTTTTCTTTCCCCGGTGCAATAGAAGATATATAAGTAACCAACTCTTTTTTGGTTTCGGCATTATCGACGTAAATGTGGTTAAAATCTTTATTTAATAGGTCTCTGAGCATTGCTGAGCTTCTACTAATCTCTCCCAAAACTCGCTTTGGAGGCTTCGCTGACTTCATTTTTTGAAAACAACTATCCCACTTCTCCATTAATTCGCTCAAATCAGCATGCAAGTCTGCAACCTTTTTGTTTACAGCCACCGTTCTAACGATCACACCAAATCCCTCCGGTCTAATGCTTTTTATTAATCGCTTCAAGCGATCTTTTTCTTCTTGATTTCTAATTTTCTGAGAAACAGAAACTCGATTCGAAAAAGGAACGAGAACCATATATCGACCCGCGATAGATAGTTCACTACTTAAACGAGGACCTTTAGTTGAAATAGGCTCTTTTGCAATTTGAACCAAGACATGCTGATTGGTCGTAAGTTGCTCAGCAATTTTTCCATCCTTATTAATCTCGTCTTCAAATTTGAATCCTTTTAAAGTTGAAGTCCTCTGATTTTTACTACCTACCTCTTGGACGTATTTATTTAAGGACGCAAAATTTGGTCCTAAATCAAGGTAGTGTAGAAAGGCGTCTTTACTATATCCTACATCTACGAATGCCGCATTTAAACCCGGCATTACTTTTTTTATTCTAGCCAGATAGATATCTCCAACGGAAAAGTTGTTGTTACTTTTCTCTTTGTGTAATTCTATCAGTTGCTTATCTTCTAAAAGTGCGATAACATCTTCAGAAGATTTTGAGTTAATTACTACATCAACACTCATGTTTATAAATCTTCTATAACACCCAAATTAGGCGCAGAATTATGCAAACACAAGAATCCCATCGCATAAAAAATGCAGGGACTCTCTGATAAAAAAGTAGTTAGATAACAAAAGCCCGAATCCGGGCTTTTGTTATTTCTTCTTCTTATGACGATTCTTGCGAAGTCTTTTCTTTCGCTTGTGTGTCGCCATCTTATGTCTTTTTCTTTTCTTACCGCTTGGCATAACTTTAAGTTTTAACTATTAATTTTTATTTTTAATCTCATTTATGTAGTCTTCCACTTGCTTGATTACAATTGGATCGTCCAATAATGACTTGTATTTTTCTAATGTTTCAATCCCTTTTTCAACCTTCTCTTGACTCAGATAAGCATCTGTAAGATAGATATATGCTTCTGCATTATTAGGATCTATTGAAAGAACTTCTTCAAACCTTTCTACAGCTTTTTCAAACTGCCCCGATTGAATTGCAAAGTAACCCAAATTTGTCATGGCATCCACATTTTTTGGATCTTTATTTAACACATCTTTCAAAATACCGATTCCCTTCATCGGCATAATTCCCAACTGACTTGAACCTTCGACACTTGCTACACCGATAGCTGTCTGAGCCTGTAAGTTCTCAGGATTTAATACCAGCACTTTTTCATAATTTCGAATCGCTCCAGCCACCAAATCTTTAGATTTTAACTTAGAAAGTCGAAATGCTTTAAAAAAATTATCGCCTGCCAACATAAAATTAACTTCTGTTGGAATAGCTTTCGCCTTTTCCTCCGTGTATTTTGCAACTAAAGGTGGCACATTCCTTTTAATACTGAATGTTATGAGCGAATCATATAAATTCAATTTAGTATCTACATCAGCTACTTGCTCAGCTCGCTTTTCGAGGCCTGCAATAAATTCTTTATCTGAATCATCTAAACGATCTTCAAATTCACCTTCATGTTCATGATCGTGGCCTTCTCCTTCCGCATGATCATGCCCTTCGTGACTTTCTTCCGTTTCCACAGAATCACTTTTTTCCGCGATCTCAGACTCCTGCCTAGGCGCACAATACAAAAGTCCAAGAACAACAACTCCCGCTAATATTAGCAGGAGTTGTTTAGTTAAATTACTCGACATCAAGCTTATGGCTTAACGTTAGCTTTCACTTTATTTACAAAGCTCTTAGAAGGCTTGAAAGCAGGTATAAAGTGCTCAGGAATGATCATGGTAGTGTTCTTAGAAATGTTTCTACCAGTTTTTTCAGCTCTTTTCTTAGTGATGAATGATCCGAAACCTCTTAAGTATACGTTCTCTCCACCTTCCAATGAACCTCTTACAGTTTTCATGAATTCTTCTACAGTGTTCAATACAGCTGCTTTTTCAATTCCAGTATTCTCTGAAATCTTTGCTACGATGTCTGCTTTTGTCATCTTTTGTTAAATTTGTTTGTTTAATTAATTAATTGGTTTTATACGAAGTCGTTACAACTGCGTTGCGACAAATATAACCCTTTTTTCCAATTCAAACGACTACAAATCATTTAGTTAAAATATTTTCGACGATTTGACCTATTTAAAAGATAAACTTACACTTAACAACGCTCAACTATTTAGTTGGTATAGCTTGAATAAAAGAGACTTACCGTGGAGAAACACTAAATCTGCGTATAACATATGGCTTTCAGAAATAATTTTACAGCAAACAAGAGTAGCGCAAGGATTGGACTATTACGTTAAGTTTACCTCTCATTACCCTACCGTTACGAGCCTGGCTGAGGCAACTGAAGAAGATGTATTAAAAGATTGGCAAGGACTAGGATATTACTCTAGAGCAAGAAACTTACATGGTACAGCAAAATTTATAAAAGATAATAATAATGGTCAATTCCCATCTACTTACGATGAAATTAGAGCACTTAAAGGGGTAGGGGATTATACGGCCGCTGCTATTGCTTCCTTCGCATTTCATCTGCCGTATGCCGTAGTAGATGGAAATGTATATAGAGTATTGTCTCGGTTATTTGGAATCGAAACGCCAATAGATTCGACTCAAGGCAAAAAGGAATTTGCACAACTAGCACAACACCTCTTACCTAATGATCATCCTGCAGAGTATAATCAAGCCATTATGGAATTTGGCGCTTTGCAGTGCATTCCCAATTCTCCAAACTGTGAAATTTGCCCTTTTATAGACTCCTGTGTCGCTTTTAAAAACAATCAAATTAAATTGCTGCCCATTAAAGAGAAAAAATTAAAACAAAAAAAGCGATACTTAAATTACCTTATAATAGAGTCCGAAGATGAACTCTTCGTAAACAAAAGAGACTCAAAAGGGATTTGGCAGAATTTATATGATTTCCCTCTGGTGGAGACCGACAAATCAACATCAGAAAAATCAATGTTCAAAAGTCAGGCATTTATAGAAGTAATGAACGACACTGCATATACAGTTCAAGCAATTTCTGAAGAACGAAAACACATTTTAAGTCACCAAATACTTTTCGCAAAATTCTATCACCTTAACATTGGCAGTAATAAAGGAAATCTAACAGGGGATTTTGAACGAATTAAAAAGACAACCCTACAAGAAAAGCCCATTCCGAAATTAATAGAGAATTATCTAAAGGAAGAAACCAATTTGTTATCTTTGTTAAGCGCATAATTTAATTACAACAGACATGGCAGGAGTAAATAAAGTAATATTAGTAGGCAACTTAGGAAAAGATCCTGAAGTACGACATCTAGAAAATGGCGCATCGGTAGCCAACTTTTCAATTGCTACTTCTGAATCTTACAAAGACAAAAATGGAAACCGCCAAGAGCAAACCGAATGGCATAACGTTGTTTTATGGAGAGGTCTTGCTCAAATTGCTGAAAAATATCTAAAAAAAGGCAGCCAAATTTATGTTGAAGGCAAGTTAAGAACGAGAAGCTGGCAAGACAAAGACGGAAATACTCGTTACACGACCGAAGTTGTCGGGGATCAAATGACAATGCTAGGCGGAAAGTCTTCTGGAGGAAACGAAGCTCCTACTTCTAACTCCTCAAGTGAGCCTACTAATGAGCCTACTAAAGATAGCGGAAGCGCTAACATCTCTTCTGATGATTCAGACGATGATCTACCATTTTAATACTATGAGCAACTCAGAGTTCAAATATTCACGAATACCGTAGCAATTGGACGACCCCCTTCAACAGGTTTTAAGCATTAATCTTGCTGCTTTCACTTTTGGTGAGCAGCTTCCAATAATCGGCGCAAGCTTTGCCGTAGCTCTTTTGTTAATTTGTTCCGCCTTAATCTCAGGTTCTGAAGTAGCGTACTTTTCACTTGGGCCAGCCGAGCTTGGTGAAATTGAAGGAAAAGAAGATAAAGCTATTGGAATACTTCGCAATCTGCTAGAGCGACCTAAAAGACTATTAGCCACGATTTTAATCGCGAATAACTTTATAAACGTTGCAATTGTTATCCTATCTACTTACCTAAGCGACTTACTCATAGATCACTCATTAAGCGAATTAACGCAATTTGTCATCCAAGTTGTAGTTGTCACCTTTTTACTCCTTCTTTTAGGAGAAGTAATTCCTAAGGTATACGCCAATAAGAAACCACTCAGTTTGGCGAAATTTATGGCTCAGCCACTGTATTACGTTCGAGGCATTCTAACTCCAATCAGTAGTGTTTTAGTGAATTCTACCAACTTTATTGATAAACGAATAAAAAAAAGAGGGCATAATATTTCAGTGGATGAGTTATCCCAGGCATTAGAACTAACTTCTGACGAATATGGAAAAGATGAAGAGCAAAAAATCCTTGAAGGAATTGTAAAGTTTGGAAACACTGAAGTAAAACAAGTCATGACCTCAAGAGTTGACGTAGTAAGTTTAGATGAGAAGCTAAATTTCGCCGAAGTAATTGAGACCATTTTAGATGCTGGGTTCTCTAGAATACCTGTTCACAAAGAGTCATTCGACAACATATTAGGAGTCTTATACATCAAAGACGTACTACCACATTTAAATAAAGAGAAATTTGATTGGTTAAAAATAGTTCGGAAGCCCTTTTTTGTTCCCGAAAATAAAAAGATTGACGACCTACTAAAAGAATTTCAAACCAGAAAAACACACCTAGCTATTGTGGTTGACGAATATGGTGGAAGCTCAGGAATTATAAGCTTAGAAGATATTTTAGAAGAAATAGTAGGTGAAATTTCTGATGAGTTTGACGATGAAGACCTGGTGTATTCTAAGTTAGATGACTTTAACTATGTGTTCGAAGGAAAGACACCTTTAAACGACATGTACAGAGTACTAAACATTGATGGAGAAGAGTTTGAAGCAGAAAAAGGCGAATCAGAAACGATGGCAGGTTTTGTTTTAGAATTGTTTGGAAAAATTCCTAAGAAAAACGAAAAATTGCGTTTCAATGATTACCAAATAACCATAGAAGCAGCTGATAAAAGAAGAGTTAAACGTATAAAATTAACTTTACCACAAGAAAAAAGCGAAACCTAGATGAAAAGATTATTCCTTCCTTTCTTATTAATTAGCCTTTTCGCTTGCCAAGAAACTCCAATTCCTAAACCAACAGGATATTTTCGAATTGATTTACCCGAAAAAAAGTACTCTCAGACAGATACCTTACCTTTTCCTTTCCAATTTGAATTACCTCAATATGCAAACGTTAATTTAGAAAGAACAAAAGAGGACAGTAGGTTCTTGAATATAGATTTCCCATCATACGGAGCCAGAGTGCACATGAGTTATTTAAAAATTGATAGCAACCTACCGACATTATTAGATGATGCAAGAACCCTTGTGTACAAACATCTAGAAAAAGCTCAAGATATTTCAGAAACATCTATTTACAAGAAGGATAAGCGAGTTTTCGGAGTATCCTATACGTTGGATGGGAATACCGCTTCAGGATCACAATTTTATTTAACAGACAGTACGAATCATTTTATTCGAGGAGCTTTATACTTTAATGTAGTTCCAAACTTCGATTCTATCGCTCCAGTTCAAACCTTCATCGAACAAGATATCCAACATTTGATTGAAACAATTAAATGGAAGTAGTTCGGTTTAAGAGTTGCTAGCTCTAAAACGATGTAGGCTAAAAATTACAGCCCCTAACAACAGAAAGGCTCCTAATTGATGCAGCAACCCTAAACTAACAGGAACAGCATACAACAAGGTGAAAATGCCAAGAACGAATTGTACACTAACTGCAATAACCAAAGAGTTTACCCCCCAACGCTGAGAAGAAGACAATTTTATTTTTCTAGCCCTCCAAAACAATAATAAAATGAGCGCAACTACTGCATAGGCCAAATAACGGTGAACAAATTGAACACCAGCGACCCCTTCAACAAAGTTTAAATACCAAGGTTGCATAGCTGTTACGCCGTCTGCAATCCACTTCTCACCCATTTTGGGCCATGAATTGTAAACTTTCCCTGCATTCAATCCTGCAACGTAGGCGCCCCATATTATTTGTATCACCACTAAGGGAAAAAGGAATTGAAAACCCCTTTTCAAAGAATGACTACTCTCCCTTTTTGACTTTGGATAAATTAACCCTAGTGCTACCCACAAAGTATAACCGAAGGTTAAAAATGCAGTAGTTAAATGCATGGCTAAACGATAGTGACTAACATCCGGATTTGCTTTTAGTCCACTTTTTACCATATACCAGCCCAACAAACCTTGAAAACCTCCCATAAAAAGTAACACTAACAACTTAGGCATTAATGTTTTATTAATTTTTCTTCGAAACCAAAACCAGAAAAAAGGAAGTATAAAAACTAATCCAATTAATCGACCAAACATTCGATGACCATATTCCCAATAAAAGATAGATTTGAACTCTTCAATCGAAAAATTAAAATTCACCAATTGGTATTCGGGGTACTGCTTGTACTTATTGAATAATAGTTCCCAATCAGATTGAGAACTTGGAGGATTACTTCCAAACAGATTCCACTCGACCATTGATAAGCCAGAATGGGTTAGACGTGTTAATCCACCGATAGCTACCATTACAAAAATGAGCAAACATCCTACAAGCAACCATATAATAATTGCTTTGTTATTTTTTCTAGAAGAGTTTTGGAGTTGATTGTTCTCAAGTGTTTGAGAATGGTTTTCCATAGTACAAATTTTCGCTAAGGCAGTTCTTAGTTCGTTCTAAAAAGGCTTATCTAATTTTCTTAATAAAATAGGTAAAAAGTTGAGGGAAAGAAATACTAATTCGTTCTTTCATTGATACTGTTACTTCTTCTTCAACTGCATCGCTATTATCTTCAATCTTTACATTTGAATCAGACAAAGCGAGTTTCGCTTTGTACTGTCCATCGTGAATGTTACTTATAAAATCTTGAATGTCCTCAGACGAAGTTGCTGTTTTATCAAATTCAAAAGTTGCAATTTTCTCTTCAAAATTTACAGATGAAGCTACCACGCCATCCATATCGCCAACCTTATCTTGAATGTATTTTGCACAACCCATAGCACAAGTCATGCCCTCTACCTCCATTTTTACCTCTACTTTATTTTCGGCCAAAACTTCTTTTTCTACCTTGTTTTCAGATGTACCAATTTCAATTACTTCTGCCTCATTCGATGAAGATTTAGAATCTCCGCAAGCAGTGAATAAAACAGCGAAAGAGAACGATAAGACAAGTAACCTTTTCATAGTAATATTATTTTGAACAAATTTAACCCTAAAAGCGCTATTACTGTTCATTTTTTCTTCAAATTACTTTTAAAAAACTCGTAGCAGAAATTAAGAGATTACTTTTGCCGCCTAATTTATTGTAATGCCCAACTTAGATAAGCCAATCGTGCAATGGACACTCTTATTATTTCTAGCTTTCATTTGGGGCAGTTCGTTCATTTTAATGAAGAAAGGTCTTGTCTCCTTCAGCTGGGACCAAGTTGCTTCTTTGCGAATTGTAATTTCCGCCGTATTTCTATCTCCTATTTTAATTCGAAACTTCAAACAAGTTAAAAAACATCAGTGGTTGCCCATTTGCATTGCGGGTTTTCTTGGGAGTGGAATTCCAGCCTACTTATTCCCTTTAGCTCAAACACAAATCAGTAGTTCCTTGACTGGAATGCTGAACTCTCTAGTTCCATTATTCACAGTTGTAATAGGCTTATTATTCTTCCAACTTGGTTTTAGATGGATGAAAATTACTGGAGTGCTTTTAGGACTACTTGGTGCAATCGGTTTAATCTTTTCTTCAGGCAATTTAAGTGTCGGTGAGGGCAACTTAGCCTATGCCGGTCTGGTTGTAATGGCCACTATAATGTATGCAACGAACATCAACTTCATTAAGACATTCTTATCAGAAGTTGGAGCCATTAACATTACATCCTTTGGATTTTTATTTACAGGACCTATTGCAGCAACTCATCTATTGAGTACTAATTTTATTGACATCATAATAACAGATGACTTAGCAAACTTAAACCTATTTTACATTTTGCTATTGGCTGTATTTGGCACGGCCATCGCTGTAATATTGTTCAACATGCTTATTAAAAAAGTTTCCGCTGTGTTTTCATCCTCTGTTACCTATATTATTCCTGTTTTTGCAATTTTTTGGGGATTATTGGATGGCGAAAGCATTGAGACATTACAATTTTTATCCATCGGAGTAATCTTAACTGGTATTTATATTGTCAACAAAGACAACCAGTTAGAGCGAAAAGAGTTGCTAAAAAAACTCAACTCAAAAAAGTAGCAAATAGAAGTTGTCTTTATGAAAGGCTTTCACTAAATTTGCCCTCCCATTTTTGGGAATTTAAATTAAAACCTTAACGCATGTACGCAATTGTAGAGATAGCAGGGCAACAATACAAGGTAGAAAAAGATCAACAAATATTTGTTCATCGTTTGGAAGGAGAAGAAGGATCAGAAGTTTCTTTTGATAATGTTCTTTTAACTGCAGATGGAGACAAGATTGAAGTTGGCGCCCCAGCTATAGAAGGTATATCTGTTTCAGGAAAAATCTTGGAACACCTTAAAGGTGATAAAGTTATCGTCTTCAAAAAGAAAAGAAGAAAAGGCTATAAAAAGAGAAATGGCCATCGTCAATATTTGACGAAAATTGAAATCACAGGTTTCGGAAAAGGTGGTGCTAAAAAAGCAGCTCCTGCAAAGGCAGAAGCTGTAAAAGTTGATGAAGCTCCTAAGGCTGAAGCAAAAGCAGCAGCTTCTAAGCCGAAAGCAACTGAGGTTAAAGCTCCAAAGGCGGCGCCTAAGAAGGTTGCAACTCCAAAAGCTGAAGCTAAAAAAGCTCCTGCAAACGCAAAACCTGTAGCAAAGAAGGCGGCTCCTAAAAAAGACGCTGACAAAAAGGAAGATAAATAATCAATCAGACAAAAGACTGATTCGGTTTTATATTAATAGAAAAAACTTATAGATCATGGCACATAAAAAAGGAGCCGGTAGTTCTAAAAACGGTAGAGATTCGGAAAGTAAACGACTAGGTGTGAAAATCTTCGGTGGCCAAGGAGCTATTGCAGGGAACATCATTATTCGTCAAAGAGGTACGAAGCATCACCCAGGTGAAAACGTAGGAATGGGAAAAGACCATACACTATATGCTTTAAAAGACGGTATTGTTACTTTCCAACAAAGAGCTAATAAAAAATCATTCGTTCACGTGAAAACTTTAGCGGAAGCGTAAGCACCGATTTTTTAAAACTTTTCAAACCCTAGTTTACTTCTATTTTAAAATAGATTGTATACTAGGGTTTTGTTTTTTTTGCAAAACCCATGAGCTCCCTTAGTTCATTGCTTAACAGTATAAAACCTTTTTTTAAATAGCGTTTTCCATCGCTAAAATTGTATAGAACACAGCCCTCATGTTCTAGCAAACTCTAGTATCTTTGAGGGCTGAATAAAATATAGAAATGTTACAAATTCCTTACCTTAAAGAAAACAGAGATTTAGTAATTGAGCGTTTCATCAAAAGAAACCTTGACCATACTGACACCATTGATCTTATCCTTTCATTAGACGAACAGCGAAAAGCTACGCAACAGTCCATGGACAGTGACTTAGCTGAAGGCAATAGAATAGCCAAACAAATTGGCGATTTATACAAAAGCGGAAAAGCTAAAGAAGCCAACGAGTTAAAGGATAAAACAAAATCACTAAAAGAAAAAAGTAACGAGGAAAAAACAAAACTTCAAGAAATTGAAGAAGCTCAGCTTGGTTTATTATACCAATTACCGAATGTCCCAAATGAAATTGTACCAAAAGGCAACTCTGATGCGGACAATAAAATTATAGCAGAGCACGGAGAAGCCTGTACTTTTAATTTTGAAGCTCTTCCGCATTGGGATTTAGCCAAACAGTATGGTTTAATAGACTTTGAAGTAGGCGTTAAAATATCGGGAGCTGGTTTTCCTGTTTACATGGGCAGGGGTGCAAAACTTCAAAGAGCATTGATTAACTTCTTTTTAGATGAAGCTGAAAATGCCGGTTACAGTGAAGTAATTCCTCCGCATTTAGTGAATGAAGCGTCTGGTTATGGAACAGGTCAACTTCCTGACAAGGAAGGACAGATGTACCATGTTGGAGTAGATGATTTGTATTTAATCCCAACTGCAGAAGTTCCTATTACCAACATTTATCGCGACGTTATATTAAAGGAAAGTGATTTCCCAATTAAGAATAGTGGCTATACACCTTGTTTTAGAAGAGAAGCAGGCTCTTATGGAAAAGATGTAAGAGGCTTAAACAGGCTGCACCAATTTGATAAAGTTGAGATTGTACAAATTCAACATCCATCCAAATCGTACGAAGCGCTGGACGACATGGTAAAGCATGTTTCTAACATTCTAGATAAACTAGGCCTTCAATATAGAATAGCTTTGCTTTGCGGTGGAGATCTAGGGTTTACATCAGCTCTAACATATGACTTTGAGGTGTACTCTGCTGCGCAAAAAAGGTGGTTAGAAGTAAGTTCAGTGTCTAACTTTGAAGCATTCCAAGCAAATCGTTTAAAACTGAGGTTTAAAAATGAAGAAGGCAAAACAGAGCTAGCACATACCTTAAATGGCAGTGCACTCGCATTACCTAGAATTATGGCTGCGTTATTGGAAAATAACCAGGTAGAAGATGGAATTAATATTCCTAAAGTATTAGTACCTTACACTAAGTTTGAAAAAATTGATTAGCATGAAAAAATACATTCTTGTATTATTAACAACTAGCTCGTTACTTGTCGCTTGTGGGCAAAAAATAAATCCTGCTCAACAAGACAGTTTACAGGAACTGACAAATAAAGTTGATTCGGTTGCGGAACTTATAAACGCATTAGATAGCGCCAAATTAACCCAATTAGCGGATGACTTTTTTGAAAGAAAAAACTTCATTCAGAATAAAATTGTTGATACATTAAAACCTGAAATGATCTTTAAATTGGATTCATTTGTTCAACTTCGAAAAGAAATGGGTTTTATTAGAGGAGAATATTTTACCATAAAAAATGAAGCCAATATTCTGAAACAACAAATGGTTGATTTAAACCATGACGTTTCAAAACGATTGGTGGAAGAGAAACAGTTTGACCGTTACTACACGCTTGAAAAGATAAATTACGATGAGCTAACGATGGCCACTAGTCAATTAATAGCAGTTGTAGAGCAAGGCACAATTAAATACGAAAGTTTACTTCCAATAATTGATTCATTAATTATAGCCCACAAAGCGAAACTCAATGAATAAGGCGTTTACGCTCATTCTTTTTTCACTCTTCCTAATTGCTAATACTGCAAGTTGGGCCCAATCAAATGACCTAAGGACTGTTGCTGCTTTGGCGAAGCAAGCCAAAAATAATGGCGAAAATAAAAAGGCCATAACCTACTATGAGGAACTTGTAAAACAATCAAGCTCTGATCTTTATTACTACGATTTACTTGATCTATACATCACTGAAAAAGATTTTAATTCAGCTGAAAAAGTAGTAAAGAAAAGGATCAGGCAGTTTCCTCAAAGAACTGAATTTCTAGTCAGGAACTTGAAAAAGACGCAGAGAAGAGTTTTGACAAGGCAGTAGACATTGCACTCAAGGACGAGCGTTTGATAAGATCGACAGCAAATCAATTTAACAAATACAAATATTACACGTATTCCGAAGAGATTTATCTTAAAGCCAGGAAATCGTTTAGAGATGATAGACTCTATCAATTTGAACTTGCCAACATCTATGGTTGGTTAGGAAAAACAGACGAAATGATGGAAGAGTACCTCTCAATTTTAGGAGGGAATATAAGTTATTTACAGACCATTCAAAACATATTTTCCCGACTTCTGAATCCTGACCCTGATGGTGTTCAAAAAGAGAACCTAAAGGAAATGCTGCTTCGTAGAATTCAAAAAGAATCAAGTCAAGAAGTTTTTTCTGAAATGTTAATGTGGCTTTACATTCAGGATAAAAATTTTACGGGAGCTTTCATTCAAGCTAAAGCATTAGACCGAAAAAATGCTGAACAAGGCCGAAGGCTTTACGATTTAGGAACTCTTGCTCTTTCAAACGATCAACTTTCAACAGCTGAAAAATCATTCAATTACGTAATAGATTTAAAAGATTCTCCCTACTATTTTCAATCAAAAATGAAACTAGTAGAAGTGCTAAAAGAAAAGGTGATTGGCAAGAAAGATTACACCAACGAAGATCTTCAAAATTTAAAAACTGCATATCAATCAACTATTTCTGAGTTGGGAAAAAGCGCACTAACGACACCCGTATTCAGGGGTCTTGCTGCGCTAAATGCCTACTATTTAGATAGCATTAATGAAGGAATAAATATACTTACAGAGGTTATCAACTTTCAAAACATTTCGCATTTAGAAAAAGCTGAAACAAAAATAGAATTAGCTGATTTGTATTTGCTAAATGATGAGATTTGGGAAGCCTCGTTGCTCTATTCCCAAGTAGAAAAAGAGTTTAAATATGACCAATTAGGCGAAGTAGCAAAATACAAAAATGCGAAAGTTGCCTTTTATACTGGTGACTTCTACTGGGCTCAGGCGCAATTAGACGTTTTGAAAGGATCTACTTCAAAACTTATTTCGAACGATGCTATGGATTTGTCACTTCTAATAACCGACAATGTTGGCCGAGATAGTATAATAGAACCCTTACAAATGTTTGCCATTGCAGACTTACTTATTTTTAAAAAAGATTTTGAAAAGGCAACCGTTGTTTTAGATTCTATCCCTAAGTATTTCCCATTTACAACATTACAAGACGATATTTTATTCACCAAATATAAAATGTCGATTCAAAAAAGAGAATACAATGAAGCAGCGGGTTTCTTAAAGGAGTTAATTGCGGGCTATGCCGAAGACTTGCTGGGAGACGATGCTCTTTTTGCTCTAGCCAAACTAGAAGAAGAGGAATTTAAGAATAAAGAAAAAGCAATGGAGCTATATAAATCGTTGCTAACCACCTATCCTTCAAGCTTATTTGTAGTGGAAGCTCGAAAAAGATTTAGAACGCTGAGAGGGGACAAGTTAGAAGAAGAAATTAATTAAGATATGATAGTTTATAGCGTAACGGTTAACATTGACGGTACAATTCATGAAGATTGGTTGGCTTGGATGAAAAATAAACACATCCCAGATGTGATGGCAACAGGTTATTTTAGTGAATATAGAATGCTAAAAGTAATTTCTCGACAAGAAGACGAAGAAGGAGTCAGTTACAACATTCAATATACTTGTGCTAACATGGCTGATTTACACCAATATCAAGTCCTTAAAGCACCTGCACTTCAGAAAGAGTATTCAGATCGTTACGAAGGTAAATTTGCCGCATTTAGAACTTTATTAGAATTTGCTTAATGGCGAAAAGAGTTAGAGCCAAAAAGCAGCTTGGCCAGCATTTCTTAACAGACCTCAGCATTGCAAAAGCAACAGTTGACGCTTTTAACGAAGATGGGAAACTGAAAAACGTTTTGGAAGTTGGAGCCGGAATGGGTGTATTAACTAAATTTATTACAAAACGAGAAGATTTAAAGCTTACTGTAATTGATATTGATACAGAATCAATTGAGTACCTTCAAAAAGAGGACTGGATTAATAACGACCAGTTGATTGATGGAGACTTTTTAGCCATAGACTTAAAATCCATCTACGGCGATGAGCCCTTTGGAATTTTAGGGAATTTCCCATATAATATTTCTACCCAAATTCTTTTTAAGGCTCTAGAATACAAAGACCAGTGCCTAGAGGTTGTAGGTATGTTTCAAAAAGAAGTAGCTGAAAGAATTGCTTCCAAAGAAGGTTCTAAAGTGTACGGCATTACTTCTATTCTATTGCAAGCATTCTTCGACATTGAGTATTTATTTACAGTGCATGAAGATGTTTTTGCTCCCCCACCAAAAGTAAAATCTGCAGTTATTAGACTGAAAAGAAACAATGTAAAAAAACTACCTTGTGATGAAAAACTTTTTAAACAAATTGTTAAAGTAGCGTTCAACCAACGCAGAAAAACAATGCGTAATTCTTTGAAACAATATTTAACTGATGATTTAAAAGCGATGGACTTATTCAACAAACGACCTGAACAATTAAGCGTTCAAGAGTTCATTGAGCTAACGAATCTAATTGAGTCTGCATAAAAAGCAAAGGTTTATAGGATTAAAGTTAAATTCGCAACTGAAAATAGGAGTATGCAGTTTGAATTAACCAAAGAATATATATCTGAATTGAAAGATTGTCTACATGGCGATCTTAAGTCAGACCTATTGCATGAAGTAAACAAACTTCATCCGGCAGATATTGCAGATATTAGCGATGAGCTAACGACTGAAGAAGTCGCTTTGCTTTATCAATGTTTAGACGATGAGGTCGCTACAGATGTTTTAATTGAACTTGAAGAAGACGTTCGAGAAAAATTACTTCGAAACCTTACACCGAAACAAATAGCAGAAAATTTCATTGACAACATGGATTCTGATGATGCCGCAGATATTATGGCGGAACTTTCAGATGAAAAGAAGGACGAGGTAATTTCTGCCATAACTGATTCTGATTTAGCGAGTGACATTGTTGACTTATTACTCTACCCTGAAGATTCTGCCGGCGGTTTAATGGCAAAAGAACTAATCAAAGTAAAGATCGATTGGACCTTAATTAAGTGTCTTCGTGAAATGCGAAAGCAAGCGACAGACATTGAAAATGTTTACACCATTTACGTTGTTGACAAACA
>JBLHTZ010000051.1:0-16871 GCA_047627915.1 Vicingaceae bacterium | reverse complement strand
TGTATGGTGTGACAGGCAACAATAGCTGCCGTTTCAGTTCTTAATCGACTCCCTCCTAGAGCAATGGGTTCGAATCCATATTGCACGGCCAATTCAACTTCTTCTTTGCTAAAATCACCTTCGGGCCCAATCAAAAGTAAGGCTTTCTCACCTTTTTTATAGGTTTCATTCAAGGTCTTTTTGGGCAGATCGTCGTAACAATGGCAAATAAATTTTCTTCCATTAAAATCTTTTGATATCAATTGCTTGAACTTTTCTAATTCACCCAATAATGGTAGCTTGGTTTTATACGACTGCTTCATGGCACTCACCAAAATCCGCTCTTGCCGGTCTTTCTTCAATACTTTTCGTTCTGAATGAAAGCTAATGAAAGGGTGAATCGCATCAATTCCAATTTCTGTTGTTTTTTCTAAAAACCATTCCCATCGGTTAAGGTTTTTGGTAGGGGCTGCAGCAATTTCGATTCCATAGGTTTCGTTCACTACTTCTTTTTCCAAAATGGTTAGTTGTGTGGCTTTTTGATGAGCCAAATTAATAGAGCAGAGGTAGCGAGCTCCTTTACCGTCAATAACGTGAACGTTGTCGCCCATTTCAAGGCGCAACACTTTTGTAAGATGCTTCGACTCTTCATTATCTAAGGTAATGGTATTGTTTAAAATGTTAGTAGAGTAGAAGAGGTGCATGTATTGAAAGTTGTTCTGTAAAAGTACTTAGAGTTAAAAGTTGGTAAGTACTTGAAGTTGGACTTTTAGTTCACGATTGAGTTCAGCTATTTATTAAAGATTAGTGATTGGCAATAGCAATCTTCGCTTCTTCAAATTTTTGAGTGCCAATCATTCGAATTTTTCCATCGGAGGTTTGAATCTTTATGCCATTGTTTCCCTTCACACTAAAAGCTTTTCCTTTACGAGAAATTCGTAATCCCCAACCACCATATTCAGTTATTGGGCTGTATTCAACTACTTCTGCACTGTACAATTCTGGCCAAGTGTAGTGTACTGTTTTTAGGTGAAATGGAAACATTTTAATGTGAATCCCATGTTCGTCAATTCGAGTAGATAACCTAATAGACAGTAAAAAGATTACGACTAAAGCAAGTACTCCAAAGGAAATTATAAATTCTCTATTGAATTCAATCGGATAACGTTGGTAAATAAAGATGCCGATTAAACCAATCATCCCTAGCCATAGCCACCATTGATTAAAACGCTGATTCTCTTCAAAAATTCTTTTGCTCATGTGTTATTTTATTTGAATTCGAATATACCTAATTTAGCGCGAAACATTGATGAGATGAATAAGATTTTGATTGCAAATAGAGGAGAAATAGCATTGCGTATTATGCGTACTGCTAAGGAAATGGGAATTTCAACTGTAGCTATTTATTCTGAAGCAGATAGAAACGCCTTATTTGTGCGGTATGCAGATGAAGCTGTTTGTGTAGGACCACCTCCTTCGTCAGAATCTTATTTGCGAGGAGATTACATTATAGAGTTGTGTAAAGAAATGAATGTAGATGGCATTCACCCAGGGTATGGTTTCCTTTCTGAAAATGCTGACTTCGCTAGAAAAGTTAGTCAAGCAGGCATTACATTGATTGGTCCTTCGCCGGAAGCAATGGAAGTAATGGGAAGTAAATTGGCAGCTAAAGCAGCAGTGAAAAAGTATGACATTCCATTAGTTCCTGGAACCGATGAAGCAGTGACAGATGTTGCCGAAGCTGAGAGAATTGCAAAAGAAATAGGTTTTCCAATCTTAGTAAAAGCAAGTGCCGGTGGTGGTGGTAAAGGAATGCGAATTGTTGAACGAGTTGAAGATTTTAGAGAGCAGATGGACCGAGCAGTATCCGAAGCCATTTCATCTTTTGGAGACGGAGCTGTTTTTATTGAGCGATATGTTGGGTCACCTCGTCACATTGAAATTCAAATATTAGCCGACACACATGGAAATGTTGTTTATTTATTCGAAAGAGAATGTTCTATTCAAAGAAGGCATCAAAAAGTTATTGAAGAAGCACCATCTGCAGTTTTAACGCCTGAGATGAGAAAGAAAATGGGAGAAGCAGCAGTTTTGGTAGCTAAATCTTGTAATTACGTAGGAGCAGGAACTGTTGAATTTTTACTGGATGAAAACTTAGATTTCTTTTTCTTAGAAATGAATACACGTTTGCAAGTTGAGCATCCGGTTACAGAACAAATTACTGGGATTGACTTGGTTCGAGAACAAATTAATGTTGCTCGTGGAGAGAAATTGAGCTTCACACAAGATGATTTAAAAATTCAGGGTCACTCATTTGAAGTTCGGGTTTATGCCGAGGACCCAATGAATAACTTCTTGCCAGATATTGGAACGTTAGAAACCTATGTTCGACCTCAAGGGCTAGGCGTTAGAGTAGATGATGGATTCGAGGAAGGAATGGAAATTCCTATTTATTACGATCCGATGATTGCGAAGTTGATCACTTTTGGAAAAGACCGAGAGACAGCGAGAAGAAGAATGCTCCGAGCAATAGATGAGTATGATATTAAAGGTGTAAAAACCACAATGGATTTCTGTCGATTTGCCCTAGAGCATGAGGCATTCGTTTCAGGTAACTTCGATACCAATTTTGTCAAAGATCATTTCAAACCGGAATACTTAGAAAGCAAAAACGACGACGAACAAGAAATTGCTGCTTTAGTTGCTGCAAGTTTAGTTGGGAGTTCTACAACTACTTCATCAGAAATAACGGTGAGTTCTTCAAAATCAAAGTGGAAAGCGAATAGAATGTAAGAACTGCAAAATGGACTAAGAATTCTCTGTAAGAAATTTTATTTTGTATATTAGGTTGCATATCTCACTTAAGTTTAAGTATTAGGGAGTGGAGTAGTCTCTAGTTAAGTAAAAGTTGAATAACCCCAGGCAACCATTTAGAATAAATAGGGTCTTATGAACAGAAGATTGAAATGTCTTCTAAATAACAAGGGAAAGTTATCCTGGTTAATAAATAGTTGGTTTAGGAAAAGCCCTTTTGGTTGTCGAGCGAAGTCGAGATTACCAGAGGGGCTTTTTTAGCTTAAGTACTTCTTGATTAGAATGGCGAATTCATTTTCTAATTGCGGATTTACAGCTACAATCTCTTTGCCAAATAACCAATTATCACCACCTTGGAAATCTATAACTGTAGCGCCTGCCTGTTGAGCAATAAATGCACCTGCAGCGACATCCCAAGCATGTAAACTGTATTCAAAAAAGGCATCAAACCGCCCGCAAGCCATGTAAACCAAGTCTACTGCAGCTGAGCCAATTCTTCGAACTCCACGAGTATTCTTTGCCAATACTTTTAAAAGTTCAAAATAGTTATCCAAATGCTGGTAATCGTAATAAGGGAATCCTGTAGCTAGTAATGAATCTTCTAATTTACTAGTCGAACTTACCTCAATTTTTGCTCCGTTTAAAAAAGCTTCACTGCCTTCCCAAGCATAAAAACACTCGTCTCTATTGACTTCGTAAACAACTCCAATTACAATTGTGTCATTTCGTTTTAATGCAACACTAACAGAGTAAGTGGGTATACCATGCAAAAAGTTGGTCGTTCCATCTAGGGGATCTATAATCCAATTGTAAATGTCTCCTACTTTATCAGAAGTCCCTTCTTCGGCAATAAAACCTGCTTCAGGAAGAAACAACGCTAAGTCTTTTACTAATCTTTCCTCAGCTGTTTTGTCAACGTAGCTCACTAATGAGTTCTTTGACTTTGTTTCAATGTCTTCTTGGTGAACTTTATGCTCTTCCATTTTAATGAAAATGCCCACCTCTCGGCATAATTCAACTACATCGTGACAAAGTAACTCTAATGAAATCATGTTTCTGAAGCTTTTGGAATAAATCTATTTTTGTTTTTGCTAAAGAAAATCATACCTGCAATGCCACTTATAAAAAGCGCTACAGAAATAATCTCTGCTTGAGTAGCTTCAATTCCTAAAAAGTGATAGTCAGGATTAATTCTAATTTTTTCGATGAAAAAACGCTCTACTCCATTAAATGCTAGGTATAAACTAAACATGACTCCAGGAACTGAAATTCTCTTTCGGAGTGACCAAAGAATTCCGAAAATAATAAATGCCATTACAGTCTCGTAAAATGGAGTAGGCCATGCATTACCTGTAATACTTTCCAAGCCCATTCTGTGAAAGTCTTCTTGTAAATTAATACCTAAAACATTATTAGGATAGTCAAACGACCACATCCAATCTGGTAGAAAGCTCATCCATTCGGGCTTTGGAGCATCATTTGGCATTCCCCAATCTCCATCGCCTGCAAGTTGGCAACCAATTCTACCAATTCCATAAGCAGCCATAAGCCCCGGAGCACAGGCATCTGCTACGTGCACCCAAGTCAACCCATTTTTTACAGCGTAATATAGAACTGCTCCACCACCAACAATTAAACCGCCGTAAATACTTAATCCACTAAAGGATACCAAAGCTCCAATTGGATCCGCAGCAAATTCAGATAAATTTTCTAAGTTGTGAAATATTTTGGAACCTAGTATTCCTGCAACAGCGGCAATCATGGTCATGTTGCCAACTAATTCGTGAGGGCGAACATTTTGTTTTACCATTTTTGGCGTTGCTAACTTCTCTTTGTCCTTTTCTCTGAATTTCATCCAAGCAAAAAGGGCCGCTCCTAAAAGTCCTCCAATAAAATTACCCCTTCCTGAGAAAAGGAATATTTGTGGGTTTTCTACCAAGTCTCCGTAATTTAAAACGGCTTCAATAAATTTAAATCCGACTAAGAAGCCTAAAAAGCCATTGGAAATTAAGTCCCATGTACTTGCTTTTTCTCCAATTTTTACATCAACTAATCTCGAGAATAATAGTTTGTTGGCTTCTTTTCTTTTCATTTCTTCCGTGAAGAAGTAAGCAGCTGCAATAAACCCTAAGGCAACAAAAAAACCAAAAGTTGGAAAAGGGAGAGGGATATCTATTCCGAGTAAATCTCGGAGCATATCAGATATAGTTGGATACATTTTCTTAGTTTGAAACTCAAAAATAAGCATAGCAAATTGTCTACTTGCCAAGTTTTAAAATTATATCAGAGCATTCGTAATTTGGCAGAAAAACAATTTGTCGAAACTAGTAGCCATAGATTACGGAGCAAAACGAACAGGCATTGCAGAAACGGATTCATTGCAAATCATAGCAAGTGGGTTAACCACTGTCGAAACTAAGGATTTGCAAGAGTTTATGAAAGCCTATTTAGAGAAAGAGGATGTTGAAGTACTTGTTGTTGGACAAGCAAAAAGAATGAGCGGTGAGTTGTCTGAAATTGAAAATAAGATTGTCCCATTTATCAACTTTATAAAAAAACGATTTCCATCCTTAATAATCGAGCGCCAAGATGAAGGGTTTACTTCTCAAATTGCTTTTCAAACCATGATTGATGGAGGACTCAGTAAAAAGAAAAGAAGAGATAAAGCGTTGGTTGATAAAATTAGTGCAACGTTAATTCTACAACGTTTTATGGAAAACCGTTAGGTGTTACTTTAATTTTCGAATCAAGTAAGAATCATTATCGCCGCTACTAAAATTGTCTGTGTGACCTATAATGTAGTAAGAGTTACCAACCTCAATAATTTCGTTTCCCCAATCATCTTTAGGATTACCAATGTCTTCTTGAGCAATAAGGTTTCCGTTTTGGCCTAATTCTGCAAATAGCATTTGTCGCTGTTCTCCAAAACTCATACTGCGACCTAATAAAATAAAGTTTCCTACGTAGTTAATGAGGGCTGACATTCCACCATCATGCTGACTTCCGCCAAATTCTCTTTCCCAAATAATATTACCAGAGCTATCTACCAATACAGAATACATGTTGTGATTTGGATCAGTAAGTGTTGTATGTCCATGTAGAAGAAAATTGCCATTGGCAGTTTGCAAAAGTTTATGAGTTTCTTCATAACCATTTCCACCATAGCGTTTTCCCCAAATCGAATCTCCATTTGCTGTAAGTTTCAGCAAATAAAAGTCTCTTGAAACGGCGTCATAACTGCTGGTGTAGCCGAAAAATATCAAATTGCTGTTTTCCACTTCTAAAATATCGGTACCACCATCACCACCAGATTGACCATAAGTGCGCTCTTTTAAAACAGCGCCTTGCTGGTCTAGCCAGATTAAATACATGTCACGAGCACCATTGCCAAGACTTTCTGTTGTTGCTGCTATTAAAATTTCTGAACTTGAAGTTTCTATCAAAGTAGAGGGAATTTCTTGCATTGCGCCGCCTATTACTTTTTCCCACAAAACTGTGCCGTCTGTATTTACTTTTAGCAAGTGAATGTCTCTATCTCCTCCACCTCGGCGTTCAGTTATTCCTAGCAAAAAAAAGTTTCCATCAGTCGATTTAACAATTTTAAATCCTTGCTCTAAAGAACTACTTCCGTAAGTTTTCTCCCAAACTACATTGCCTTCAAGGTCTGTTTTAATCAAGTAGTGATCTCCATTTGGATCAACGAAACTATTGCTGTAGCCAAAAAGATATAGAAATCCGTCTTTTTCAACTATTGAGTTAGATTCATCGTTGGCAGTTCCGCCATAGGTTTTGTCAAAGTCGGTATCCTTCTCTAAGTAAACGCGTTCCTCAACCACATCATCGTCTTTACAAGAGAATATAAGAACACTGATTAATAAAATGGGAAGGAGTAAACGTTTCACAGCCTTTAAACTACTCCTCTTTTAAAATATTGTCTACCGTAAATATTGTTTTAAACTGCTCGCAGACAATAAGCATGTCTTCTGTTGGCTTTTCGTCAAACTCGTCCATCTCTCCGGTATAATACGCCCAATGAGTATCTTTCCAATACTTGAGGCTTTTATCTCCTTCACCTTCAATGGCAGCGTATTCCTCAGTGATTTTATTGAACGGAATTTGTTCCACTTTGACTACTTCTACAATAGCCTTAGCAATTTTATACCAATCGGTTACAACGTAAATGTTGCCAACTTCTGGCAAGTCTGCATGGTTTTTTTCAAACCACCAAAGTGAAGTAGAAGAGGCTTGTTTAATGCCGTCTTTAGTTAATTGGGCACAAACTTTAGCTTCTTTTTCATTGTCGCAAAAATTAAACCATTCACCTAATTCTTTGTCTTTGTATTCAGGGTTCTGACCAATGAATGCTTCCCACAGTTCAACTACCGATTTTGGAGCAGGAGCGGGAAGGGTATCCAAATACAACTCTTCAACTTTTGTCCTCGCCCAATCCGTTTTTCTTAAAAACCGAAGGCTAGATTTAACGGTTGGTCTGTATTGAAAGGCGTTAATTCCGGTTATTTGACCCATTTCTTCCCATCCAACTTTTTCTACTAAATATTCTAAAATATCTAACAACTTGACTCCATGAAGTGGATTGTTAAGTTGTTCTTGAGTTGCTTCTCCCATTTAATTTAAATTAACCTGCAAAGGCTGCACCAGCCAGTATCCCTATTAAAAATGTCAGTATGTAAATTGAGATAAAAATGATGGACAATATCCCCCAAAACTTAAAACTCGACTTTAGATTTTTAAAACCCTCTTCGATTTGATCTGCATCGTTAATTCTCAATCCTGCTTTTAAGGCTTTACCAGATTTATAAAGGTATAAACTAGGAAAGAAATAAAGTAAGGCAATGACTAAATATAAGATGGTGAAAAGAACTGAGAAGCCTGAACTCGCAAAGTTAGGAATATTTTGGAATGCAGGGTTCATCTTACTCATAGATGCAAACATGGTTCCTGCAAAGATTGAAAAAATCACCATTAATCCTGTGCCAATGAATCCTAAAATTCCAAAGAAGCTTGACCACTTCGCGGTTTCCATTAAGTACGATTTTGAGGCTTTTGTAAAGATCTCTTTTTCTTCCAACATTCCTCTGAAGTCTTGTTCTATTTCCATTCTTAACTTGTTATTTGATATGCAAATTACTGATTCTAATCTTCTTTCTCAAAATAGATTTTATAAAATTTCCTACCATCACTTTCAACCCCACGTTCAATCATGTCTTTGTTTCCATGAATGTACACATGAAAGTTCTTATCTAACTTTAAAATGCTTTTGAAGAATTTCGATTGCTTCTTTACAGCTTGGTCTGAAATGTCAAATTCGTCTTTAACTTCAATTTCGTTTGTTTCCCTGTAATTATTGTCATAAGAACGGAAAGAATTAATCACCTCTTCATTCTGAAAAACTGTTTCCTCAAAATCTTCTTTGTTGAAACTTTCGTTGGTTTTAAAATACTCAACCGAACGATTTAGAATGTCAATTTTGTCTGTTTTCCCCATTTCAAAATCCTCATCCATTTTTTCGGTAACATAGGTTTTGGCAATGTTTAAAAAAGTTTTGGTGTGATGAAATTCATCGCTGCAAGGTTTTAGTTTTAAGAAGTTGTCTTTCCAATATTTTGCTTCTTCTTCCTTATTTGCTTTGTCAACAATAGCAACTTTGTAACCATCGTTTCTGCTTTGGTTAAAGATGATACACCCTTTGTCAAGCTTGTCAACGTTAATGCCATTTACTGCATAAATATTGGGGTCTTCATCATCATTTTCTACGAGTAAAAAAGGATGCGCATTTTCAGCTTTAAAGATCCCAATAGCTTCTACCGTTTCATCGTTCAGCTTTAAATTCGAAAAACGGACTACAAATAAATCTCCTGGTTTAATATTAGGGTGAATGCTTAAGTCGAATAAGTATTGCGCAATTTTTATACTATTTTCTAGGAACGGAATAGAATCTTGAAAAATGGATTCGCAGTACTTAAAAACTGGGTTCATCTGAAAATCACCTCCAGAAAAGGTGAAGTTGTACAACTCATGAGCTGCAAAAGGTTTCAAAAAGTACCGCAATAGCAACTCTTTTAATCCCTCGTCATCAGGTGCTAACGTGGTATTTGATAATTGTAATTTTCCCTCGTTGTTTTTATTGCCAACGTGGTGAGTTGCTAATTCTTCTATTTCGCAATAATTGTAGTTGAACATGCTGTTGTTTTTAAGTTCGGCAAAAGTAAGCTATGCAGTTTGAAAGTATCCACAGACTTCAAGGAAGAGTTGATTAAAATTAATAATAGACTATTTTAAAATTTTGTACTTTAGAACCATGGTGCCTCATTGGTTATATGTAAGTATAGTAGTTCTCGTCATTTATATTGTTATTAGTATTTCATTGTACTATTTACAAGATTACATGTTATTTAAACCCGAAAAATTAGATAAAGACTTTCAATATTTTTATGAAAACCAAGAGGTTGAAGAGTACAACATTGAGACAAGGGATGGGGCGTTAATCAACGGGTTACACTTTAAAGTTGAAAAACCAAAAGGAGTGGTTCTTTATTTGAAAGGGAATTCTAAAAGTATGAAGGGTTGGGGCAAATTTGCTGTAGATTTTACCCGGCATGACTACGATGTTTTTATGATTGACTATCGAGGTTTTGGTAAAAGCACTGGAAGAAGAACGCAAAAAGCAATCAAAAATGACCTTCAATTGATTTACAATAAAATGAAGGAAAAGGTAGATGAGAAATACATCATTCTTTATGGAAGGTCCTTAGGTTCCGGTTTTGCTACAAAATTGGCTTCTACCAACCAACCTCGAATGTTAGTTCTCGATGCGCCCTATTATAGTTTGCGCAAAGTTACGGCTCGTTATGCACCGTTCATGCCCATGTCGGTCATACTGAAATACCCAATACCTACCTACAAGTGGTTAAAGTATGTGGAGTGTCCCATTCATATTATTCATGGAACGAACGATAAACTCATACCTTTTAAAAGTTCGGTGAAACTTTCTAAAATAAAACCAAACCTTACTAGGCTTTATGCGGTGATAGGTGGTGGTCACAAGAATTTGAACACCTTCGAATCGTATCATAAAATGCTGAGTGAGATCATAAACACAAAACCTACTACAATTGACTTAGAAACAACAAGTCATAAGGTAAAGCATAATTCGAGGGAATGACCAAAAGAATAAAACAAGCTGCTCTGATTTTGTTAGGTGGGTACATTCTAATTGCAGGGGGGTTGTACTTTTTTCAAGAATCATTCATTTTTCTTTCGTCCAAACTAGAGCAGAATTTTGAGTATGATTTTGCTAATCCTGTGGAAGAGTTGAACCTCGAAAATGACGGTGTAATATTGAACGGATTACATTTTAAAGTGGAAAACTCCAAAGGCGTAATACTCTACTTTCGTGGTAATGCAGGCGATTTAAGTAGATGGGGCAAAATAGTTCAACCACTGTTGAAGTATGATTATGATATCGTTGTAATGGACTATAGAGGGTATGGGAAAAACGGGGGAGAATTCTCCGAAGCTTCAATGTATGTTGATGCCCAAGTTTTTTACAATTACACCAAAGCACTATACCAAGAAAATCAAATTGTTGTGTATGGTCGTTCTTTGGGAACTGCTTTTGCAACTTCGGTTGCTTCAAAAAACAATCCTTCAAAGCTTATTTTAGAAACTCCATTTTACAGCATCGCTTCCGTTGCGAAACAGAGGTTTCCATTTTTGCCGGTAGATTGGTTGTTGAAATATCGTTTTGAGTCGCACAAAATAGCGAATACCGTTACTTGCCCTACTCTGATTTTAGTATCGGGTAACGATGAAGTTGTCCCGTACGAAAGTGGATTAAAATTAGCTCAAAAATTCAATACAGTAAAAACGATCAGTATTCCGGAAGCAGGGCACAACAATCAGTCCGAGTATGATTTGTACTGGACGGAGTTGACTGATTTTTTAACAGACTAACCTCCTTGTTGAGCTATATACTTCGCCAATAAGTTACGCGTAGTTTCTTGAACCTTTTTTTTCATAAGGGTAGACCAACCAAGCACCAAACCGCTTGTACCAAGTGCTTGTTGTAACCACTTCCACAAACTAAAATGATCTGTGTGTCCAATAATCTTTCCATCTTGGAATTCAAAAGATGCGCTCACTTTATTTACTACAGGTCTTTTGTTTGGACCGTATTTGTAGTTTGCAATCCATTCACATTGCTCGTTATTTAAGACCTTAAAAGTTATTGTAAGTTCACTTTCTGCTTTCTTGCTTAAAAGCATTTTCCACATTCCTTTTGCTCTTTCACCTTCTAGCTTTCCAAAGGCAGGATCCTCAAAAACTACTTCGTCGTGATAACAAGCAGTCATAGCATCCGCATCTCCGTTAAAAAAAGCAGTATAAAATGTTTGGATGAGCTCTTTATTTTTAACGAGTTGATTTTAGCTAAAGATAGCTATTATTCTACTTAACCTCTTTCTTTTTTTGGACATAAAAAACCCTCATCGATAACTCGATGAGTGTTTTCTATTTATTTACTAAATAGCTTTAGTTAACGGCTTTCGGAGAAAGGCTATTTTCATCTTTCATTACAGGAGATGTTTCTGTCACCAAAACGTTTCCTTTAATTCTTAAAACTTTTGATGGAGTAGAAGCGTTAGAAGTAACAGTAACTGATTTGTTAATTGGACCTGTTCTGTTCGTTGCATACTTCACTTTAATTTCTCCTTTTTCGCCTGGATTAATAGGCTGCTTTGGCCAAGTAGGTACAGTACAACCACATGATCCTTTTGCATTTGAAATAATCAATGGAGCATTGCCTGTGTTCGTGAACTGAAAAGTTCTAACACCGTCAGCATTTTGAGCAATGGTTCCGTAATCGATAACTTCTGAATCAAAAGTCATTTCTGCACCACCTGCAGTTTCTGCTTTTGATGATTCTTGTGCATTTACTGCAACTGCAAAGAATAAAAATATTCCTAATACTGCGCTTAATTTTTTCATTTTGGATTGTTTTAAATTTTATACAATTCAAAGATAACAAAACAAAAAGGGTGAGAAAAAGCTGTTAACAGATATTTAACATTCCCAAATAATTAATTTTTAATCAAGAGTCTTTAACGTTTATATGGAGGTTATTAAAATCAAAAGCATAAAAACTAAAAATTAAGCATTGACAATTAAGTAATTTTGAACACTTAATTTTTTACCATGGAACTTCCTAAGAATTACGATCATTTAGCCAAAGACGAAGCCTGTTACAATAAATGGCAAGAGCAGGGTTTCTTTCATTCGGAACCGGATGAAAGAGAGGCGTATACCATTGTTATTCCTCCACCAAATGTTACAGGGGTTCTCCACATGGGACACATGTTGAACAATACCATTCAAGATGTATTGGTTCGAAGAGCCCGATTACTGGGCAAAAATGCTTGTTGGGTGCCGGGAACAGATCACGCATCTATTGCTACCGAGGCTAAAGTGGTAAAGCGTTTGGAAGAGCGTGGAATTAAAAAGAACGACCTATCTAGAGAAGAGTTTTTAAAACATGCTTGGGAGTGGACAGAAGAATATGGCGGTACAATTTTGCGACAACTGAAACGCCTAGGTGCCTCATGCGATTGGGAAAGAACACGCTTTACTTTAGAAGATGATTTGTCTGATGCTGTAATTGATGTATTTGTTGATTTGTTTAACAAGGGGTTGATCTATAAAGGTGTCCGAATGGTGAACTGGGATCCAAAAGCGCAAACGGCCCTTTCTGATGAAGAAGTTGTTCACAAAGAAGTTCAGTCGAAATTGTATTATGTAGAATATGACATTGTAGGGTCTGATGAAAAATTAACGATTGCAACTACTCGACCCGAAACTATTTTAGGCGATTCTGCTATTTGTATTAACCCAAAAGATGAGCGATGGGCCCATTTAAAAGGGAAGAAGGCAATTGTACCGATTGTAAATCGTGAGATTCCAATTATTGAAGATGAGTACGTTGATTTAGAGTTTGGTACGGGCTGTTTGAAAGTAACTCCTGCACACGATATTAATGATTACGAATTGGGTTTAAAGCATAATTTACCTTCTATTGATATTTTGAATGACGATGGAACTCTTTCTGAAGCTGCTCAGTTTTACGTTGGTGAAGATCGTTTTGTAGTTCGAAAAAAGATTGCTGCAGATTTAAAGGAGCAAGGCCGATTAACCAAAGTAGAGGAGTTGACCAATAAAGTTGGTTTTTCAGAAAGAACAGATGCTGTAATTGAGCCTAAACTTTCCTTACAATGGTTCATGAAAATGGGCGAGTTGGCAAAGCCGGCTTTGGACAACGTAATGAATGATGAAATAAAATTCTATCCTGAAAACACAAAGAATACCTACAAGCATTGGATGGAGAACATCAAAGATTGGTGCGTATCGCGTCAGTTATGGTGGGGTCATAGAATTCCAGCTTATTATTATGGTGAAGGTCCTTCAGATTTCGCAATCGCTAATACAGCTGAAAAAGCACTAGAAATTGCCAAAGAAAAATCAGGAAATTCAGCATTGACGGTAAAAGATTTACGACAAGATGAAGATGTGTTAGATACATGGTTCTCTTCTTGGTTATGGCCTATTTCAGTTTTTGATGGGTTTAAAAATCCGGATAACAAGGATATACAATACTATTACCCAACGAATGACTTGGTAACTGCACCGGAAATTATGTTTTTCTGGGTAGCCAGAATGATTATGGCTGGGTATGAATACAAAGGAGAAAAGCCATTTAAAAATGTATACTATACAGGAATTGTTCGCGACAAGCAACGTCGAAAAATGAGCAAGTCTCTGGGTAATTCCCCAGATCCAATTGAGTTGATAGAAAAGCATGGAGCTGATGGAGTGCGTGTTGGAATGTTGTTCAGTTCTCCGGCTGGAAATGATTTGCTTTTTGATGAAAGCTATTGCGAGCAAGGAAGAAATTTCTCGAATAAAATTTGGAATGCTTTCCGGTTGATTAAAGGTTGGGAAGTTTCTGATACAGTTGAGGTAGATGAAGTTGCAGAGCAAGCTAACGTTTGGTTTGCCGATCGTTTTCAATTGGCCCTTACTGAATTGAATGACCATTACGATAAATTCAGAATGTCTGATGCATTAATGACCGGGTACAAATTGACCTGGGATGAATTCTGTTCTTGGTATTTGGAGATGGTGAAGCCAGCTTATGGAAAGCCAATGTCAAAACAAACCTATGATCAAGTAATTCAACATTTAGAAAATGTTATACGAGTATTGAATCCTTTTATGCCTTTTATTACAGAGGAAATTTGGCAGAATATAACCAACCGAAATGAGAAGGATAGTTTAATGGTGAACCATTGGCCCCAAGCTGAGAAAACCGAAGCTTTAGTAGACGAATTTGAGTTGACAAAAACGTTAATTTCAGAAATTCGAACAGTTCGAAAAGAGAAAAACATCTCTTTTAAGGATAAGATTGAGTTAAAAGTAATTGCTAAAACGCCAAGTAAACGTTTCGACGGGGCAGTAGTTAAGTTGACTAATTTATCTTCAATTGAATACGTTAATGATAAGGTAGACGGTAGCATTTCCTTTGTATTGTCCGGTAACGAATACTTCATTCCGCTAGAAGGAGCAATTGATGTTGAAGCAGAAAAGGTAAAGATTCAAGAAGAGATTAAGTACAACGAGGGCTTTTTAAAATCGGTTGAAAAGAAGTTGTCTAATGAAAGGTTTGTGTCAAATGCTCCTGAAGCAGTCGTGGCAGTTGAACGAAAAAAGATGGCGGATGCTCAAGAAAAAATTGATCTATTGACAAAACAATTGCACAGTCTTTAAAGCAGTAATTCTTAACTATTTTTTAATCAAACTATTTAGATCATTCCCCTATCTTTGAGCGCATGAGTAATAAGAATTACGTTTTTCACGACAGAGAAATTAGCTGGTTGTCTTTTAATGAAAGAGTGCTGCAAGAGGCAGAGGATAAATTGGTTCCGATTTTAGAAAGGCTCAAGTTTTTAGGTATTTTTTCAAGCAATTTGGATGAATTTTTTCGCGTCAGAGTTCCTACTGTCCAGAAAATGTTAGACCTTTCACCGAAGGAAAAAGAGATGTTGGATTACGATCCGGCTGAAACTTTCATGAAGATTTCGCAAAAGAATCAAGCACTTCAAACAAGGTTTGAAAAGGCATACTTAAGCGTAAAAGAGGAATTAGAAAATGAGCGCATATTCTTTTTGAACGAAAAAGAATTAAATGAAAATCAGTTGATAAAAGTGAAAGATTACTTTCAATCTACTGTTCAACCTGCGCTGGTTCCATTAATGCTTTCGGAAGATCGCAGCTTACCTGAATTAAATGGAAAGGCCGCTTATTTAGCAATAAAACTGTGTAAGACTGAAGATGGTGTTGAACAGGAAGTTAAGTATGCTTTAATTGAAATTCCAACAGCAATTGTTAGTCGCTTTTTTGTTCTTAATGAGGAAGATGGTTCTAAGAATGTGGTTCTGTTAGACGATGTAATTCGGACTTGCTTGCCCGAGATTTTTGCAATTTTTCACTACAACCACATCGAAGCCTATACCATTAAAATCACTAGAGATGCAGAGTTAGATATTGAAAACGATGTAACTACAGGCTTTATTGAAAAGTTAACCGAAGGATTAAAGAATCGTAAAAAAGGAGATCCTGTGCGTTTCATTCATGACTCGGAAATGGATGCTGATCTTTTAAAATTTATTATAAAAAAGGTAGGTCTTGAGGATGATGATTTGCTGGTTCCCGGTGGTAGGTACCACAACTTTAAAGACTATATGAATTTCCCCAAAATTGGATCTTCAGCATTACGCTATAAAAGTATGCCGCCATTAGCGCACCCCATTTTAAAGGGGAAGGTGAGTGTCTTTGAACAAATTCGAAAGCAGGACATACTTTTGAGTTACCCTTATCAATCGTACCGGCACGTCATTGATTTAATGAGAGAAGCGGCTATTGACCCTGCGGTTACGTCTATAAAAATCACCATTTATCGCTTAGTGAGCAAAAATTCAAAAGTGATTCATTCTCTAATAAATGCAGCTCGAAATGGAAAGACCGTAACCGTTGTTATGGAGTTAAAGGCGAGATTTGACGAGGAAGCAAACATGAATTATACCGATGAATTGCAGGATGAAGGTGTAAAGGTGATTTTTGGAGCACCAGGCTTAAAAGTGCATACCAAACTATTGGTAATAAAGCGAAAAGAAGAAGATGGAAAGTCAGTTCGTTATTGCCATATTGGTACTGGAAATTTTCATGAAAATACAGCGAGGCTATATTGTGACCATTCCTTGCTAACATGCCGAGAGGAGATTAGTGATGAGGTGAATAAGATTTTTAAATTTTTTAAAGACAATTACAAACGATATCAATTCAAGCATTTGATCGTTGCTCCATTTAATTCTCGTCGGCGATTTATAAATATGATAGACGATGAAATGAAGAACGCTAAAAGCGGGAAAGAGGCATATATTATTATCAAGGTGAATAGTTTGCACGACCGTAAAATGGCGAAAAAGATTTACGAAGCTAGCGAAGTAGGCGTTAAAATTAAAATCATTGCAAGAAGTGTAAATTCCATTGTAAATGGAGTTGTAGGGATGAGTGAAAATATTGAGTCTATTTCCATTGTTGATCGACTTTTGGAACATGCTAGGGTTGTTGTATTTTGCAACGGTGGAGAAGAAAAAGTTTACATCGGCTCGTCAGATTGGATGCGCAGAAACTTAGATAACAGAGTAGAGGTAATGACTCCGATTTTAGACGAGAATATTAAAAAAATGTTACTCAAAGTTATCGGTTTTCAATTGGCAGATAATGTGAAAGCGAGAAGATGGAATGCTGAATTATCGAATGAATATGTTCGCACACCAGGGGAACAAGTTCGATCTCAATATGAAATTTATAATTACTTCTCTAATCAATTGATAAAAGCCGAAGCTAAAAAACAGTAAATTCGTTTACTATGATGGATAAGAGTTTACGGTTTGCGGCAGTTGATATTGGTTCGAATGCAGTTCGATTATTTTTTGGCTATGTTTTTG
>JBLHTZ010000050.1:0-17195 GCA_047627915.1 Vicingaceae bacterium | reverse complement strand
AATTGACCGTTCTTTTCCAATACAAAATCATTGCGATTTGATCAGGAATCGGAATTTTGAATTCGACTTTATTAATTATTGAAGCATATCCAACAACATGTCCTTCTTCTGGAAAATTTCTTACGAGAAAAACAGGCGCTAAATACAAAATACATGCGCATAATTTTAAATAAATACATGCGCAACAGCTGGCATTTTTAAATTATTTATTAGTAATTATTAATTGCACATTAGAAATTGGTCATTATTAATTATTTATGCAAACAGTTGTTGCAACGGCACTTTAATTTTTCTTTCAAAAGTAAGAGAAGCCAATCCCCTTTTACAATACCTTAGGCTAACTACCAGTTAAAATCATTTTAAATCAAGCAATTAGAGGTGTATTGTAAGAAAAAAGATGATGTATTGATTTAAATGGTAATAACCACAATTTATGAGCAGCTTACACACTATTATTCACCCTTTGCGGCTTTTCCATCCGTTACATCTTTTGGTTGAGCTAGTTGCTCATTAAACTTTGTGATTTCTGAATTCGCTTCCTTTAAATCCTTTGTAATCTGCATGTTTGTGGTGGTAAGCTTGCTGTTCTCTTTATTCGCTGTGGCCAAATCTGCCTTTAATTGGTTGTTCTTTCCATTTAGTTCAGCTATGGTAACAGCTTGTTTCGCATAATTATTTTTCAGCGATACAATTTCCATAAGCTGTTTTTGCACTGTAATGGTAAGTGCTGCAATGGGGTCTATTTTTTCTGACATGGCCGTTAGTGTTTGATGATGATGGTATCCCCTACCTTTATATAATGGGGCTGATCAATTTCGTTATGATCAGCAATGTGTTCATGCTTGTTTCCATCTCCATGGTACTGTTCGGCAATCCTCCATAATGATTCGCCCTTCTGCACTACATGCACTGTAAAATTACCGCTCTCATCAGCTTCGTTTTCTATTGTCGTCAATAGTTCTACAAGCTCTCCATCAAGTTGCTCAATCTTTTCTTTTTGTTGTGCTACCTCTGCCATTAGCGTACTAATTTGCTCGTCTTTGGTATCCGTTTTATCCGCTGTTCCATCAAGCTGCTCCTCTTCTTGAGCCACGGATTGTGATCCTGTGGCATAAGTTCCTCCCCAAGCGGCAACAACAAGCAGCAATAGGATTACTACAATCATTCGGCTTTTGCGAAGGCCGGAACGATTACTTTCAACTTCTTTAATAAGAGTAAATGCGCTTAGGTCGGAGTTGCAGTTGGAGCAGTGGCTAGCTCCTTCCTCGATTTGGCTATTTTGGCAGACAGGACAATCCATAGTGTTAATTTTTATAAGTTAAGGGCTTCTAAGGTATAAAAAATTAGGCATGCTTGCAACAATTGCACATTTCTTGCTTTGGTATAGTGCCTTCAGCGAAGCAAGCACAATCTAAAAACCCATGCCTGTAGTAGGCAGCTGCCTGCACTTTGATATAGTCGAAACATAGCTTTTCAAAAAAAGTGAAAGCTTCTATCCGCCTGCCGTGCATGGGCTGCACTTTGGCGGGCAGCTAAATGCGCTGCCCTGGTCCAAGCCGAAGGGTTATATAATACTTCGACTATCTCTCAGCATAAACTTCACAAAGTATAGTATAAATTATTCCTACTTACTTAACGTCCAATTGCTATTGATTTCGCATCCACTTGTTTTTAATAATCCTAAAATGGGGCAACGAGCATCTACTCTTTTTCCTAACTCTTGAACTTGCTCATTGGTTAAATCTCCATGAACTTCGGTTTTCATGCGCACTTGCTTGTAACTGCCGTTGGAGTGATCTGCCATTCCCATAAACCCTGCTAAATCTAAATCTACTTCTAAATCGATGTTGATTCTGCTCAATTTTACCTCAAGCTCTTCTGCTACAACTTGTGCTTGTTCATTTTGGCAACCTGCCAATGAGGCAGCAAAATATTGCATTGGATTTGGGCCGCTGTTGGTTCCACCCTCTTCAACTGGCTCATCAATTTGTAGGGTAAACTCAGTATCTGTAATGGCAACAGTTGTTGGCCAATTTTTACCTACTGCAATTGCTTTAAATGTTTCGATGTGTTGTTCTGACATTATTTTCTTGTTTTATTAAATTAACCCAACGTCTGTTTTAATTTCTAGTAGAGCCGGACCATCGTGGTCAAAGATTTGTTTTAATGCAGCATTTAATGCTGATTTTTCTGTTACCTGAATTCCTAAAGCGCCGCAACCATTCGCATATTCTGCAAAGTTCGGGTTTACCAAATCTGTTGCCCAAACATCAAACTCTCCTGCTCGTTGTTCTTTTGAAATTTTACCCAACTCATTGTTGTTTAAAATAATGGCCTTAATTGGCATGTTGTACTTCACAGCTGTTGTAACTTCTGCTAAGTATTGGCAAAATCCACCATCTCCTGCTACTGCAATAATTGGTCGCTCTTCTCCTACTGCAGCCCATGCTCCTATAGCTGCCGGATAAGCAAATCCGATAGAGCCTAAATAACCAGACATCAAGAAGGTATTGTTCTCCTTTGCTTCGTAATACCTTCCAAAGGAATAAGCGTTATTTCCAACATCTACACACATTACCGCATTGCTTGGAGCTGTTTCGTTTAACGCCTCAAAAACTGCAATAGAACTAATTCCTTTGCCTCTTTCTTCTGTTAATCGTTTTTGTTTTTCAGCTTTCCAAATTGAAGTTCTTGCTTCTACTTCTGCAGTGTGATCAAACTTGTTTTCAAAATTGGAGAGTTGCTCGTTCAACATGTTTACCGTTACCGAGATTTCTCCCCAAACTGCCGCATCAACTTTATGAAATTTGCTTAATGCCAAGGGGTCAAAATCGATCTGAATGGTTGCTTTTTTGTATGTAATTCCGGTATGGTTAGAAAATGAAGCTCCTATCACCAACAAGAGGTCTGCCTCGTTCATAAACCACGATGCGATTGGCGTTCCACTTCTTCCAATTACGCCACAACCCAATGGATGATGATCTGAGATTTGACCTTTGCCCTTAAAGGTGGTCATTACTGGGCACTTCAATTTTTCTGCTAAGGCTATAATTTCCTTCATGTGAAAGCGTGCTCCATGTCCAACAATAATTGCGGGTCTCTTGGCTTCATTTAGCAGTTTCAATGCTTTTTCAAAGGTCTCTTTTGGTGGAGCAATTGTCATTGGCGTAATTCTTTCCTCAGGAGAACCAATTGCTTCATTTTCAGCTGCAGCTAACTCTTGTACTTCGTCTGGAAAAGTAAGGTGTGATACCTCTCTATTGATTATAGCATGTTTAATGGCCAAACTCATTAATTCTCCATGTTTGCTTCGATGCTCTACTCTATGGTTAAAATGAGCGACTGAATCAAAGGCCCTTACCAAATCTACTTCTTGAAAATTGCCTGTACCGACAACTTGGGTAGCTACTTGACCTGTTAAAGCTAATATTGGTGCACGGTCAACTTTAGCGTCCCAAAGCCCGGTATACATGTTGGTAGATCCCGGACCCGCTATTGCAAAACAAGCTGCTGGTTTCCCAGTTAATTTTCCATAAGCAGATGCCGCAAATGCTGCTGCGCCTTCATGTCTAATTCCTATGAATTTTAAGTTCCCTTTTTCTTCTTGTCTTCGCAAGGCATCTGCCATTCCCAAATTAGAATGTCCTACCATACCAAAAACTCTATTTACTCCCCAATTCACCATGGTTTCTGCCATCACATCCGAAACGGTCGTTTCATGAGGCACTTCTTCTTCCAAAGCAACAAAAATGATATCTCCTTCAATTTTTAAATCGAAAACTGGTAATCCATCGTCAAAACCTTCAGAAGAGCCGCCACAAGGTTCAAAATCCCAACCGTGCCAAGGGCACCGTAATTTCCCATTTTCTATGCTACCTTCCCCTAAAGGTCCGCCTTGGTGAGGGCATTTATTTTCTAGTGCGTAATACTTTCCTTCAAAGTGGGTTAAACAAATTCCTTTATGCCCTGCGGTTACGGTCATTACTCTTCCGTTTGGCAATTCATTTTTGTCATCTAGTACTTTGTACCAGACTTGTTTCTTACCCATAATTCTTATAAATTAAATTTTCCAATTAACTGCACAATCTCACTTTGAGCATTTATTTGGTTTTCTAGATGCTTAGCCTTTACGAAAGATTCCAATCGCTTCCTCTAAAAATTTCACAGCTTCTTTCTCAGTCGTTCCGCTTGCTTTTAAGGTTGCAGCTTTCCACTCTCCCATTTGCCATTCTCCATTACTCAAGGCTTTAAAGTTTTTTGTTTCAACTGAATCACTTCCTTCGTAAGCACTTACATAATAATAGAAATCGTCACTATTTTCATCAGGAATTGCCAAGCCAAATCCCAACGCTAAAGAATCGCTGACCGTGGCATAAGCACCTAAATCAAAATGATGCGGCCAAACTCTAAGTTCTGATTCTAATTCTTGTTTTTTCAACACCGTTTCAAAAGCAGCTTGACTCACATCAAATAGTTTTGCAATTCGGCTCATCTCCGGCTTGCTTTCTAATTTAAAAATATAATCGTCAGTAATAGAAGGATAAGGAAGTTCATAATGCAAATGGAAAATATAAAACATGAATATACTTGCTTTCGCTTCACTTTTTAGCCAAGTTTTAACCTCTAAATGCGTTTTTCCATTCAATGAAAATTTCGTTCTTTTATCTCCTTTTGTCCAAATAAGTGAGAACGTTTCTAAACTCAACGAAAGTTGTCCTTCTTTTTCAGATAATGGCCAAGTAGATAATTCTTGCTTCTCTATTGACCAACCCATGTTGGTATGACTATCGTCGTCTCTTTTCTTTATAAAACTTATGCCTGCTGTAGCTAAATATTGTGCTGCAATGTGTATTTCCTTTATCATTTTTTCTAAAACTTTATTTTGGGGTAATTAATTCCTCTATTAGAGATGAATGTATTGATTAAAAGTGATTATTTTTTGGCCTTTAAAAATCTGGAAACTAAAATAGCGCCGTATAAACCTATTATGTTTCTTTTATTTTTTTAGGATATAAAAGTGCAACTAATTTTCCTATACTCAACCCTTGCAATACAATTGACATTAGAACTACGGTGTAGGTTATAAAAAACAGTAATTCACCTGCACCATCTTCTGTTGTTGAAATAGACAAGGCCAATGCCAAGGAAATCCCTCCTCTTAATCCTCCCCAAGTCAGTAAAGAAACTGTTTTTAACGTGGTGTGTGCTTCATGTTTTAATAGGGAAAAAGGAAGTATCACAGAAATAAATCGAGACAGTAAAACCACTACAAATGCAATGATTCCAAGGGTTAAATACTTTCCGTTAAACACCAACAAATGAGCAACAACACCGATCAATAAAAATAAAATTCCATTAAAAGACTCATCTAATACTTCCCATATTTCTTGCAATGATTTTTGAGCTTTTCCTTTATTGGCTGCTAGGTTAAACTTGTTACCAATGATTAAACCTGCTACCACCATGGCCAATGGCCCTGACATGTGCAACATGGAGACAATTGCATATCCGCCCATAGCGATGCCCAAACTTAAAATCACAACGAGTTGTGCATTCTCTTTTACAGATCGCATCAGGTAATATCCTGCAAAACCCAACACCCCTCCAAATAGAATTCCGCCTACTACTTCTTCTAAAAAAAGCATTCCTATTTCGCCTCCAATTGCGTCATTCCCTTCTGTTCCACTTTTCAATAACAATAAAATCCCTGAAAATACAACCACTCCAATTCCGTCGTTGAACAGAGATTCTCCTTCTATCTTCATTTCTAAACTTTCACTCACTCCAGCTTTTTTTAGAATGGCAATGACAGCAATGGGGTCTGTTGGGGAGATCAATGCACCAAACAAGAAGGCATTGATGAGGCTTAATGGGATTTCTAACAATTGAGCTGCTCCAAAAATTAATACGCCAACAAGTGCCGTAGAAATTAAGACCCCTAAGGTGGCAAACAAAAAAACAGATTTCTTCTCTTTTGCGAGTGCATTAATGTTAATGTTCATGGCACCAGAAAACAGCAAAAAACTTAGCATTACGTCCAGTAAAATTGTTTTAAAATCTGCATCTACAACTAAATCGCAAAAGAATTTATAAAATGCTGGAGCAATGTCTTCTGATAGTATTAATAGGAATGTGAATGCCACTCCAAACAGCATTAATGCGATGGTATTGGGTAATTTAATCCACTTGTAGTTCAGGTAGCTTAATAAGCCTGCAAGAAGAAAGAGGATACTAAACGATTGGATCATGTTATTTGTCTTTTAATTGGTTTTAAACCTATTTACCCACATTGAAAGAGAGATTACAACTTCAAGTGTTTTTGTCTGATGTTTACAGCCTTCACTGAATAAATTAATAAAATGGCAATGGAACAACTGACGGATAATACTCCTGCAATAAGCATTGCTTTTGTTAGTGTATCAGCACTCATAAAAAGAGCTTGTATTGCGCCTGAAATTAGAAATAAAAACATTCCAATGTATTGAAATACAATTGATATACTTATTTTTTTTAATTGAGACAGTTTTGCTTTTATAATCTGAATATTTTTATCTTTCTGTCCTTCCAACATTCCTATCTCATTGTTTAATGATAACATAATGCTCGATGTAGATGAAATGATTAGACCTATGCCTGGGATAATCGTTATGGGTACATACCATTCCATAGTTTTAACTTCTTTCGTTTGTTGTTCTTTTCATTCAGCCTATTTATTTCAAAGTATACATCAGTCCAATCGTTATAAAATCGTCTGGTAAATCACTCTCAACATGCGAGTATTCACCAAATATAGTGTACCCTTTAAAATTCCGATGTACCCCTGCACCAACTACAAAACCAGTAGCTTTTTCAGTGCGAGTTGAATTCTCTTCTATCGAATAATTAATGCCTGCCAAAGGATAAATTCCGGCAAGTTTGGTTTCGAAAATATAATGTCCTATAAAATTTATATCATAGACCTTTTCTTCTTCTTTCTTAAAGAATGAAAACTCCGGCCCAAAACAAAGTTGCTCCCCTAAATTGTAATATATTCTTGAATTAATTCCAATAGTTTCTACATTAAATGCATAAGACGACCCAAGACCAAAGGTAACTGACTTTTCATCAAAAAGACAATGATGATTTAGCTCCTCTTCTTTTTCCGCAGCTGTTTGAGCAGAAGCGCTTTTAGCGAGAATAACTAAAAGAAGAATGACGATGTAGTTTTTCATAGTTGTAAACTAAGCCTAATTTATTCCTGCATAAGGAATTCCTGTCAATTTATGCATCTCGTAATTTAGTGTGCTCAAGTCATTCGCATTAAACTTGCTAATGTTGTCATGCCCACAAGAACGTGCAACGACTTTTACTAAATCATTGGTTGCTATAAAGAAGTTAGCTAGTTGTTTCGCAGACTGATCAATTATAATTCGTTGTCTTAGACTTTCCTTTTGAGTTGCAATGCCGACAGGGCAATTGTTAGAGCTACAGGCTCGCATTCCTAAACAGCCTATGGCTTGTAAGGCCGCATTCGAAACCGCAATTGCGTCTGCTCCTAGCATCATTGCTTTTGCAAAGTCTTCAGCTACTCTTAACCCACCGGTGATCACCAATGTTACTCCCGTTGCTCCTACTTTATCTAAATGCTTTCTCGCCCTTGCTAAGGCAGGAATGGTTGGTACATTAATGTTATCTCTTAGAATAGTTGGTGCCGAGCCTGTTCCTCCACCTCTACCGTCCAAAATAATATAATCTACTCCTACTTGGAGTGCAAAATCAAGGTCTGCTTCAATATGACTCGCAGCAATTTTAAACCCAATTGGAATGCCTCCCGTTTTCTCTCGAACTTCTGCTGCAAATGCTTTAAAATCTTCAGCAGTTTTCATATCTGGAAAGGCGGCTGGAGAAATAGCCATTTCCCCTTCTTTCAATCCCCGAACTGCTGCAATCTCTTTGGTTACTTTATTTCCCGGTAAATGACCACCAGTGCCTGTTTTAGCTCCTTGTCCCCCTTTAAAATGAAAGGCTTGTGCCTTTTTTACTTTGTCCCACGAAAATCCAAATTTTCCTGACGCTAATTCATAAAAGTATCTCGAATTTGCTGCTTGTTCTTCCGGTAACATTCCACCTTCACCGCTACAAATTCCTGTACCGGATAGTTCAGCTCCTTTTGATAAAGAGATCTTTGCTTCTTTTGATAAGGCACCAAAACTCATGTCAGACACAAACAAAGGAATGTCTAATTCTAGCGGTTTCTTAGCATTTGGCCCAATTACAACTTTGGTTTCAACCGATTCTTCATCTAACAAAGGTCTGCTTGCCAATTGAGCCGGTAAAAATTGAATGTTCTCCCATTTGGGCAAAGTAGTTCTGTCAACTCCCATTGAAGCAGAAGGACCGTGATGTCCATAATTTTTTAGTCCGTGTTTTGAAAGTTGTTTAATATAACCAGTGTAAGGCTCCGTTGCTTCTGGATGTGTATCGGCATAAGCTCCCAAATACTCTTTTCTATTAAACGGTTGTGGGTGGATTATTTCAAATTGGTCGATTTCACTTTTGTCTACACAGATATAACCTCCATCAATATGAGTTGTAAATTTTTCGAGCACTTCCTTGTTGTTGTATTCACTAACGCCTGTATCGTATCGATAATCCCAACCGTGAAGGCCACAAATTAGACTATCTCCTTGTACATGACCGTCTGACATCAATGCACCTCGGTGCAAACACCTTCCGTATAACACCGAAAATTCATCGTCGTACTTTACGATTACTAAATCTGTATTATTTGCCAAGGCATGTTTGGGAACTCTATCTTCGAGCTCACTTACCTTTACTAATTTAATTAATTCCATAGCTTAACTCTTTATTTTCAAAACCTTTAAAGGGTATAATTATACTTTATTTCGGTTTAACGAAAGACATTTCTTTTCTTAGCTGACTTGTGACATTACCTGGAGCTAACCTAAGTGATTAGATAAATTTACTATCTACTTATACAGCAATTGATTAACTTAATCAACATTGTTGCAAGGTAACTCGTTAAGTAGTATAAAAATGTCTTAAGGTCGACTAAGTTAATTTATTAGAAATTGAATTATGTAATAAATGTAGTCTTATTGAATAGACTGACCTCCACGCTCAAAAAACGTGTTAAGCTCTATAAGTACTTGAAATAATGAATTATTAAACAGGCTATTGGGTATCTATAATCTATTTACTAGAATTTTTCTTCCGAAAAACCATACAATGCTGCCACGGTAGGTTTTGACGGTTTTTTTCTAATACAAAACCATTGGCTTCAAACTCTTTCACGGCCTGCTGCTCCGTCATTTTATGAATGGTTTTAATGGGAATGCTTTCGTCTTCTTTTCGGTATTCTATCAAGTATACTCTGCCATCTGCTTTAAGGGCTTTGTGTATTGACTCAAGCATTTCTTTCGGAAAGCTAAACTCATGGTAAACGTCTACCATTAGCACTTTGTCAACGCTATTTGCAGGTAAATTGACACTTTGCTCCCCTCCTTTTACTCGCCGAATGTTTTGGATGTCTTCTTCTTGTTGCTGTTCTTTTATGGCTTGCAGCATTTCCTCTTGTATGTCAACTGCGTAAACAAGGCCATTTCTGGCTAAAGGAGCCATTTTGAAAACGTGATACCCAGAACCAGCGCCAATATCGGCTAGGGTTTCATTCGGGCTAATGTCCATATTCTTTATCAGCAAGTTGGTACGCTCCTCTTGCTCCCTTTCACTTCGGTTGAGCCACTCTATTCCTTGGAAGCCCATAACGTAGGCAATTTCTCGTCCCATGTACCACTTCCCAATTCCATTTGGGTCTCCTTTTTGGTAGGTATAGGTTTGGTCGGTGGTCTCTTTTTCTTGTGCCTCGCAGCTACTCAAGCCGCCTGAAAGTAATAGAACTAGAAATAGAACATGTTTCATTTTAAGCATCGTTATTAATTTGGAATATAAATTAAAAACACAAAAAGGGATTGGTTGTTTTAAGGTGATGATCACGACCACCAACATTGCGGGGTATCTCGTTAGGTTCTATCTTTAGCAAAAAGTGTTGCTGGTAACATCTATTCCCTAAATTTCCTTTCTTACAAAGAACATCATCCATGGCAAAAAGCATTTTATCTGAAAAACCAGAATTTAAGTATACTGAAAGTTCGAATTATTACAACCCTGACGCGTTTACCGAATTGGTTGCCAATCGTCGCAGTTGCAGACTATACACAGACGAAAAGATACCGGAGGAAATTATGAACAAGTGTTTGGATTTGGCTTTGCTGGCTCCGAACTCTTCCAACATGCAGCCTTGGGAGTTTTACTGGGTGCGCTCGAAAGAAAAACGAGAGAAACTCACTCATTTCTGCTTGAATCAAAATACCGTTAAAACAGCAGCCGAAATGATTGTTGTCGTTTCCAGAACAGATACCTGGAAAAGAAACTCCAAGTTGATGCTGAAAGAACTGAATCAGCAAGAAGTAGAGCCGCCTAAATCGGCCTTACAGTATTACAGCAAGATTACTCCGTTGGCCTACAATCAAGGTTTTTTAGGGTGGATGGGTGTTATAAAACGAATTGCTTTTTCAGTAATCGGCATTCGTAAACCCATGGTTCGACAGCCGAAGTCGTATGCAGATATGCGGGTGTGGGCCAACAAGTCTACTGCCCTAGCCTGCGAAAACTTGATGTTAGCTTTTAGGTCCTATGGCTACGACACCTGCCCAATAGAAGGCCTAGACCAACGAAGAATTCGACGCATGTTGAACTTACCTTATGGAAAGGCGGAAGTTTGCATGGCAATTAGTGTTGGAAAAAGAGGAGAAAACGGAATTTACGGTCCTAGAATACGATTTGACCGAAATCTTTTTGTAAAGGAAGTATAGGCGCCATTTTAAAACTTTGGTAGTCTAGTCCATTGAGTTAGCAGAACGATTTAATTTGCCACTCCAGTAGAACACTTCTTTAAACTTTGTGCTTATTACCGTGTTATTATGAAGAACAAGCCATGACGCTGCTATTCGCTCTCATTCTATTCAACAGCATTGCATTCGTATCTTATGGTATCTCTTGCCTTGTAGGGCAAAAAATGAAAAGTGAGTTCTTTCGTTTTGGTTTAACAGACATTCAGCGGAAAATCACAGGTATCTCACAGGTTCTAGGCGGTTTGGGACTCATTATAGGTTATTTCCTAGATATACGCATCGCTATCCTTTCAGCCCTTGGACTTTCAGTATTAATGCTTGCAGGCTTTATAACACGACTCAGAATCAAAGACTCCGTTGCTGAAACCTTACCTTCTCTCCTTTTTATGCTGCTGAATATAATCTTGACTTACTTTATGTTTAGTATGCTTTAAGAAAGGTAAACAATAGTTAAACAAAGAATTAAAAAACTTGCCGCCGGAATAGACTTAAAAAGTGGGTCTTTCACTTTGATGTGCATCAACACAGAACCACTTAAGAAAAAAGCAAGTCCTAGTGCTGCAATTTCCTCGATTTGTGAAAATTGAATGGATGCCAAAAGCAAAACCGCTAAACCTACTTTGGCAGTTCCAATCAGGAACACTGACCAAGACGGTAAACCATACAGCTCAAATTCCTCTTTTATCGTTTGTGCGCTCCCTCCTCTCCATTTGGAAGGTTTTTTAGGATTTGCCAACCATACGTTCAAAATACTAAGACCAACGATTGCTTTTAAAGCGATTATAAAATATTCCATACTTCTTAAAGGATTGAGTGTCGTTTTTTGTTCAAATTGTTTTCTAAAGTAATAAATTAATCGCTCTCTTCTTTATTTTAAGAAGGAGGTGTTATTCGATTTTTAAGAATACTAAAGCGATTTCTTAGCCGATGCCACCATTGCTAAACTATAGCCGTTCACCTTTTGGTGCGTTGGCATCCAACCCAACAAAAAACGGGTAAAATCTGCCCAGGCAATTGCGTACATGCTTCTCCACTCCTTTTCTAAGGCATCTGCATCAACATTCGTAGTTTCCAGTTTTAGTATTTTAAAATAGTACGCTAACAATTCGTCTTCGTTCTTTTCACACTCCAACTCCGATAGGCAACTTCCTAAGAAGTAAGCCACATCCTTCATGCCACATCCGCCGCCAACATATTGAAAATCAACAGCTGCAACGGAATTCGTATCGCTTGAAAAACAAAAATTAGCCACTTTCGCATCTCCGTGAATGATGGTTTGAAATTGGCAATTCTTCAACCTTTTATCTAGTTCTGCGGCATTCGATTTTAGCCACCCTTCTTGCATGGCTTTCCACTCGTCTGGTCTAGTTTCTAAATGCCAATAGCTTCCTTCTTTCCACAAGCCAACAGGCTTTTTATGCATGAATGTTGCGTGGAAATGAGCCAACCATTTTAAAACTACTTTCGCTTGGTTTACAGTTAAAGAACTTCGGCGCAAATGATACCCTTCAGCATCTAAGTCTTCTAACACCAATAGTTGTTCCTCTTCTTCAGCTTGAATGGCAAAACAAAATGGAACCTTGCAATTTAGATTCGTTTTCTCCGACCAAATTCGGTACCACTCCAGCTCCACTTCATACGACTTTACTTTTCTTACATGAGATCTATTGGTATTCCAACCTCTCGGATGCTTGGGTTGAGAGGGAAAGCGAATGTGTTTAACAATAATGGAGGGCCGTTCTTTGCTAGAAAGGAAATACCTGTTTAATTCCCCGTATCCACTCCAAAGATTTTGAATGAGTTGAGGTTCTGAATTAGCAGAAACACCAAACAATTTCTCTAAAAGATGAGGAATGTTATTTTTCAAGCTTGATTTTTGAATTATAAAAAAAGCACGGTAAGTACAAAACGTACTTCGCTATGCTTGATTAAAAAAGCGAAATCGCAATTAGCCTGCTAATTTACGTCCCATGTACTTAATCATGTTCAGGTGATACTCCTCCAACACCTTGGTGTGAAAATAAGGATACATGTACCGGTCTCTGAATTTTGATTTGCTCTTGTAGTGTGTAGTGTGTCTGATTTGAGTTCTATTTGGATTTACTTCTACAAAACTAATTCTTTGGAATCCAATAGATTTACCTCCTTTAATGTAGGCAAAGTCAATTATTTTTTTGTCTGTGTTAATTTCAATAATTTCATAAGAGACTGCCATTTGAAATAAGCCTTTTAAAATACTCAGGTTCATGAAATATACCTGACCTATTTCAGCCTTGGAAAAGTCTCCTTCCTTATACAAAACTTCACTTTCATTCTGTTTTGAGAGCATTAAAGCAAATGAAACAAGCTTGTCTTTAAACACCTTATTGGGTCCGGTTTTTATGTATGCCCTCCAAACATCTTCTAATTTATGTTGCGCCTCATAGGACCGCTCGTGCTTGTTAAACTCATCAATTGAGTCTCCGTGACGAAATGAAACTTCCAATTCTTTTACAGATTGCACATCGTTGTTCAATTGCTCTTTTATAAAAGCCCTGATGCGCTTATGCGGAATTTTTTCTAAAGCAATATGTTCCATTCAAAGGATTAATGCACCGCGCCAGCAACTGTGCCTAGACTAGTGAAATTTAAAGGTGCAAAATAACAATAATTCTTAAAAAAAAGAATCCCATCGAAAAATCATGCAATTTACTTTCTATTCAACTTTTTCAACCCGTATAAAATATCATCTAACCCATTCAATTTGATCTCGTAAAGCGTTTCCATCAAAACCCCAAGGTTTCCTTTTGGAAAACCTTTTTGACGGTACCAAACCAAGTAATGTTCGGGCACATCGCACAATAAACGGCCTTTGTATTTACCAAATGGCATTTCCATGCTTACCAGTTGAAGTAATATTTTGTGCTGATCTTGGTTTGCCATGGTTTAAAATTACTAGCATTCAACACTGTCTCGTTTACTTATTTGCTTTTTTTATAACAATCAGATTCATTGAACTTCTCAATACTGACTTTTTGTTTTTAAATTGCACTCATGAAATGTAAATTACTATTCAGTCTATTTACCTGCATCGTTATTAGTTTTGTTGCTGAAGCTCAAGACGACTATGATTACGACTATGACGAAGAGGTAGAAGATACCGTTAAGTTTTCTTTCGGGATTAACTTTGGCGCTTATTTTTCCAACCACAAAACCGCTGAAATTTATTCAGGAATACCAAGCGTTACACCTTTTAACATTCCCTTTGTTTTTGCTCAGCCTTTCAACCAACAAGCGCTTCGTGATTATTTTAGGTATGATTTCTACATTGCAGAATATCCACTTCAAACAAGATACAGAACGGCGTCAGAAATCGGATTACACGTTGAATACAACCTAAGTGATGTTATTGATTTCTATGCCGATGTAAACATCACCCAACTCAAGTTTGAACAATTTTTTACGGTAGGTATAGTGGAACCCAACACGGGAAGGTTAGACGATACGTTTGAGCAAATCCCGCTTTTTGGTGAAGAAAACCGCTTTCACTTAAACCTTGGTGCACAAATTAGCATGTATCACGATGAGTATTCAAATTTTTACTTTGCAGTTTTTGGAAGCTTAAACAATACCCAAATGCGCCGAAACTATTTTGTCATTAACAACCGAGAGTATGAAATCTTTCATGTTGCTATAGACCGACCTAACCAACGCTTAGGCGGCATTGGTTATGGTGGTGGCACGGGTTTGGGTTTTAAGTATAAAATTATGGATCACCTCACTACCGACTTCTACTACAATTTGTCGTATGCTCAAACAAATTTAAACGAGGCCTTTCAACCTTATGGTTTTAATCACGGTTTAGGAATTCGGATTATCTGGCACTAACGTCAATATTCAATTGAGTCGCTCACATCACCATTCTTTTTAACAATTCCACAGGTGAATTGAAAAGCAGCGCTATCGTATTTTGGAATATCTGGTGTGACGTAATTCGCAGCCTCTGCCCTGTCCAACCACTTTTCAAGTAACCCTATTTTTGGATTTCTAAGTCTCTTGTGACCGATTAAGAAAGTTGGAAAATTAGCTTTTCCTGAGGCGAACAACGCTCTTAGTTCTTGCTGCTTTTCTTTGTTTTTCGTCACATCAAAAAATGCAAAAGCTACCTTCTTCTCTTTTAAAAAGTCAAGGTAGAACTGAGTTTTATGACATTGCTCAGCACCGTAAAGAATAATGTTATCTGCTCCCATGATTTTAAGAACTACACGATAACATGGAACATCCTACTTTATTCATGGCCCAATCCGGTCGTTTAGCATACCATTTTTCCATTTCAGGCTGCTCCGAGTATGGGTTTAGCAATAACGTATACAACTCATCCACCACACTATTGTCGCCTTTTTCTGCGGCATCGATTGCCAATTGCGCCATGTAATTTCTAAGAACGTATTTTGGATTTTTTGCTTTCATTTTTATACTGCGGGCAGCAGTGTCAATCTTCTCCTTTTCAATCAAAAAGGCATAGTTTTCAAACCACATTTCCCAATGCGCCTTTTGCTCCTCCAATTCGCTCAACGGCAAATAAGTAGATTGCTCTAAAATGCTCCAAAATACCTTAAAATCGAACGACTTGTCATCGCTCAACTCACGAAAGAATAAGGTCATGTCGATTTGCGATTTCTCCAAATTATCTTCCAACTGTGTGATGAATTCATCCACCACTTCTTCTTGAACAGAAAGCCCCAATTTTTCGCACATCATTTTATGAAAGCCCAACGTGTAATCTCTTTTGTACTCCTGTAGAATTTGTTGCAAAGGCTCCACGTCTTCAATAAGCGGATACAGTGCGTTTGCCAATTGTGTTAAATTCCACAACGCAATGTTAGGCTGTTTCCCAAAACGGTAGCGCTTGTGCTGTAAATCGGTGGTATTCGGTGTCCAGTGAGGATCGTAGTTTTCCAACCAACCATAAGGTCCATAATCTATGGTTTGTCCGAGAATAGAAAGGTTGTCCGTATTCATGACTCCATGCACAAACCCTACCCGTTGCCAATGAATCATTAAGTCTTTGGTTCGGTTTACGACTTCCTTAAAAAAGGATAAATAAGTTGGTTTCGAAGGTTCTCCTAATTCTGAAAAGTGATGCTTGATGGTATAATCTACCAACTGCCTCAACTCCTCTTTTTCTCCACGAGAAGCAAATATTTCAAAACTTCCAAATCGAATAAAGGAAGGAGAAACTCTACAAACTACAGCACCAAATTCATCCTCCGGATTGCCATTGTAAAGTACGTCTCTTGTTACCAACGCTCCTGTTTTAACTAGGGATAACGCTCTTGTTGTTGGTATACCTAGATGGTGCATTGCTTCACTGCATAAATATTCACGAATAGAAGATCGTAAAACAGCAAATCCATCAGCCCTTCTTGAATATGGGGTTGGACCTGAACCTTTCAATTGAAATTTGAGGTTCTCCCCTTTCAGATTAATCTCTGCAATGTTTATGGCTCTGCCATCTCCCAGTTGACCTGCCCAATGTCCAAATTGGTGACCTCCGTAACACATGGCATAACTTTCAAAGTCGTCAATCTTTTCAGCACCGCTCAATTGTCTAAGCAATTTGTCTTTATCTCCAACTTCCAAATCATAGTCTTCTAAAAAGGAAGAAGAAAGATGCACCCACTCAGGGTTACTTGGTTTTACCGAATCGGCTAGTGAAAAATGAGCCTGGTTTACCTGTCGAGTAAAATTCTTTTTCTCGTCATCCTGTTTTAATTCCTTTGAAAACTGTGGACTATTTTTAAGTTCTGAAAGCTGCTTCATGTTAGTCTGTTAATCGATCAGCATACATTGCTCTCAATTTTGAAATTTTTGGATTTATTACAGCTTGACAATAGCCTGCTTCTGAGTTTTCATTGTAGTAGTTCTGGTGATCTGCTTCTGCAACATAAAACTCTTGAGCCGCTGTCAATTCTGTAACTATTGGTGACGAATAGACACCTTTCAAGGTTTCAAACACCTTCTCTACCGTTTGTTTTTGCTCTTCGTTCTGATAATAAATAACCGAGCGGTATTGCGTTCCGCGATCTGCTCCTTGTCGGTTCAGTTGAGTAGGATCATGACTGGTCATGAAAATGGTAATCAAATCTTCAAAGCTTACTACTTCAGGGTTAAAAGTTACTCGAACCACTTCTGCATGACCGGTTAAACCTGAGCACACTTCTCGGTAGGTTGGCTTGCCAGGTACAGTTCCTCCTGTATAGCCTGATTCTACCAATTCCACACCTTTTAGTCTTTGAACAA